>NZ_JAKEVD010000006.1 GCF_022398325.1 Shewanella sp. Isolate13 | reverse complement strand
TCTTATTACTTCATAAAATTTGGGGATGGTTTAGTTTTAGATATTTTGAAAAATAAAATGGCAAATTTGGCTATATGTCAGACCTTGCTCACATCCTTTAAAAGTCATCGCCCTGCTATTCAGCTTTTGTTCAACTCTACCGCCAAATTTAAGTTTCAATTAAGGTTAAGTCATATCATGGTAGGCAAGTCTGCTGAGAAATTAAGTCTTTCATTTATTAGGCAGAACTAACAAAAATAAGCCTTAACAGTTTTGTAATAACACAAACATTAAGTGCGATAACTCCGATATTAAGGAATGCATATGAAATATTTAACTTTGGTTGCTGCGTTAGCGTTTTCTGCTTCAGCTATGGCTGTAAACTGTACAGATTGCCATGAGACAATTAATGTTGAAGAGCATACTGAAATGGAAGCGACCATTGCTACCTGTAACGATTGCCACGATATGGCAAGTGCTCACGAGTTAGATAAAGAAATCCACACTCCTGAACTAACAATGAAAGAGTGTGCTGACTGTCACGAGTAAATGCTCAGGCAAGATTAAAAGCGCTGTAATATCAGCGCTTTTTTTATGTTTGAAATTTAGCAATCGACAAAGCGCAGACACAAAAAAGCCAGCTGATTAGCTGGCTTTTTTGTTTATATTTGGTCGGGATAACAGGATTTGAACCTGTGATCTCTTGTCCCCCAGACAAGCGCCTTACCGGACTAGGCCATATCCCGAGATATTCTACAGAACCTGTTATAACAAAAAGGGGGAGCGTTCTGAAGAGCCAGCACTTTATCAAGTCATTTTTGTTAGTGCAAGCCCTTCATGGCTTTAAACGGTTCATTTGCTTAGTTTATAATCTTTAGTGGATATGAAGCCTACGTCCTTCACGCATAACCTCAATCAACTCTGGGGCGCTCATTTTCTTCTTTAAGCGTTTACGATACTCACTGTCGTAGATCCGGTATTTACCGTGGCGGTCGATAACTGTGATTTCAGATGGCTGATAAATTGCAAATATGCGGTGGTCGCCAACATAGACCCAAGTTTTGTCGCTTGGCTGCATCAGGCTTTGATCTGAGCTATAGTCTGATGCTGGATTAGTACAGCCTAGGATTTGGGTCAAAATAGCTGGGACTAAGCCGTTGTGCGTTGTACGATAATTGATCTGTTTGGGCAAGGTTTCATTTGGCCAGTGGATGATCATAGGTACACGCACACTGTCTGGAGACAGGTTAACCCTTGCTTCATCTGAATTACTGGTAAACATCTTGCCGTTCACACCTGTAATAACCACCATAGTGCCTTCGGGTAGGCTAGTTACGACTTGTTCAATTTGCTTATCAATAAAGTTAAGTGATTGACGGTATTGGTTAAATAACACTTTTTGCGCCGGTTTTAGTTTGGTCGCCGATTGTACTGTCTTAATGCCGAGGAAGCCGATAGGCGTATCGTAGCTATCGGGGGACTTTAAGTTGAGTAGGCTAAACCAAGGTTGGTGAGTGGAGCGGGTCCATTGTTGCCAGTTGGCAATAGACTGTAGATCCGACTTAGCATAGCTATTTAGATGCTCGGCATCGACACGTTCAAAATCTTTGTATATTGCTAGAGGCGCGGCTAGCGTATCTTGAGTGCTAAATAGCCCTAGCTTGTAGCCCTTAGAGGCGAGCTCTTGAGTTAACACCGGGCTTTGATAGTGTAAATCTACGGCGTTGGAGTAACTGCCTTGCAAACCATAAAGCAAGCTAAACATACCACTATTGAACTGATTGCCGCCACTGAGGTGCTGAGTAAAGTTTACATTTTTCTTTGCGTAAGATGACAGGAACGGCATCGTTGATTCATCAACAAGATCGGCGCGTAGGCTGTCTACCGCAATGACTAATATATTGGGTTGGCTATCGGCATTGCACTGCATCGGCTCCAACGGATACTGCAGGCTAGACTTAGGAGGAGTCAGGCTTTGGTGTTCCTGAATACCTTCGATGCCGTAGCTTTCCATTAAGCTCTTTGCCGTTGCTGGGTAAGATAGCGGGTAGGCGTCATCAAAATGGGTAATTTCGGTGACATCGGCAGCATCGCCCCAGATATGAATGAGGTGGCTGGAGACAAAGCAGATCCCAACAATCGCAACCACCTTGTTGCCGACGTTGCGCTTACGGATTTTTTCGATTCGCTTCCACAGGAAATTGGCCAGCGTTAGCTCTATCACCAAGATGGCAATAGGGGTAATAATGTATGAGGTACCTCGAAGCAGAGCATTTAAATCAGCCCATGCGAGATCAAAAACAAAGGGGCTTAAGTGAAGACCATAGTCATCATAGATAACCGTATCATAGAGCAATAGACATAGGCTCAATGTCGCTACTACTGCGGCATATCCCCTGAGGATCTTGGAATAAGGCAGTATTAAGGTTATTGGGAACACAAAAACCAAATAGACCATAAAAGCCAAGAAGCTGAAATGGCCTATGGTGCTGATCAATAAGTAGCCCCAGCCAATAAAAGATTCAGGAAGTCCAATGGTGTCGAGGTAGCGATAGCCAACGATAATGGCGAGTAGGCCATTAATAAAGGCAAACCAATGTCCCCAGCTTACTAAGCGTGAAACGCGATCACGTCCAATCTGTTTTTGTCGCTCGACCATGTTGTTCCATTTATTGTTTAGGCTTTATGAAGGCTAACCTTTGTTGATTAGCCTTAACTTGTTCAGCTTAACTGTCTCTATCTTAGTTAGCTTTTACTGACTGTGATAATGCTTTAGCGAATTGCTCTGCAACCACTTCACGAGCTTCTGCTGGAACTTTGTTTTGCAAAAGGTGAGTGACGCAGTTACCTAACGCCATTAGGCTTAGGTCTGTTGGAGATTGGTGCTTCTCTAAAACAGCAAGTAACTCTGCAATAATTGACTCTACTTGAGCGTTAGAATATTTGGATTGAATAGCCATAATGATAAAGGTTCACTTAAAATCTTAATTAACGGCATATAATAACGGATTTTTTGCAGAAGCTCCGCACTTTTTGTTCCCCTTTTTAACGTAACAGTTTGATCGAGCCACACGGCTACTCATAAAGCCGAGTTTGTGTGGCATATTTACTGGCGTTTCTATGAAGACTCCAGCCTGCATTGGAACTCATCTAGTTGCTGCTTTTGGCGAGGCTAGATAGTGGGCATCGTGGTTGAAAATGGATTTTTAGGTGAGAGTCGTGATTGAAGATATATAGATTTTTAACGCCTCTCTGGTATGATAGCGAGCATTAGAATGTGGTTGATTTAGGGCGGATATATCTACCTGTATCAATGACTGAATATCAATTACTTACAATAAGAGCGTGAGCAAAAGCTAACGCTCCTTGCCAAATTTATCGAGGCTCAATGAGTATTAACGTCGAACAAGCAATTATCCACTCCATTTCTCAAGATGGTGAAGGTCAACTTAGTTGTCGATTACGTCCACAACCTCTGCTAAACAGCCAAGCGGTTGAGGCGATGCTAGAAGAGTTGCATCAAACCTATACCACCAAAGCGGGTAAAGGGTTTGGTCATTTTGGTATTAATGGAGAGGACGGCGAAGCCAACACTAAATTTGAAGAAGCGCTAACGACATACCGTAGTGGCGAGCTGGGCTTCGTTGAGTTTTCCGGCATCGCCGGTAAGTTACTGCAAGAAGAGCTGGCTAAATATGACTTTAGTACTGGCGGCTTCCTATTGTTGTCTTGCTATACCTATATGACGAGTGACTACCTATTTGTTTCATTACTGAATGCAAAATCATCGATGACAGTACTCGATGATATGGAGCTGTCACAAAATACCCATTTAGATCTTAATAATGTGCAACTTGCTGCGCGAATCGATTTGACTGAGTGGCAAGCCGATCCTGATTCGAAAAAGTATATCTCGTTTATTCGCGGTCGTGCGGGGCGTAAAGTAGCCGATTTCTTCCTCGATTTCATGGGCTGTGTCGAAGGTGTGAATACCAAGGCACAGAACAAGTCGTTGATGAATGCTGTTGAAGATTTTGTGGGTAATAGCGAGCTGACTAAAGATGAGCGTCAACAAGCCCGTGAACGCGTATTTGAATACTGTACAGAGCGTTGTGATGAAGGTGAGTCTATTCAAATTAAAGATTTAGCCGATGAGCTTGCAGATCAAGGTATGGACTCTTTCTATGATTTCGCCCAAGGCGGTGATTATGGATTAGAAGAGGAGTTCCCAGGGGATAAGCCAACGCTAAGACAGCTGAAAAAGTTCTCTGGTACAGGTGGCGGGGTAACATTAAGTTTCGATGGCCAGCACCTAGGCGAGAGAGTTATTTACGATCCTGTCTCAGATACCATTATCATTAAAGGTGTACCAGCAAACCTTAAAGATCAGTTAGATCGTCGTCTAAAAGGGGAGTAACCCTTCAAGCGTTAGCATGACAATGGTTGTAACAAAAACCGAGCCTTAAGTGCTCGGTTTTTTTGTTTTTGTATAGCATCATACTAAGTCTTACCTGATGGTTAAGAGCGAAGCTTGTGTAGCGTCATATTTATCAATATATAGGATTGGTCGCTATATTTTAGGTTTCTGGCAGCCTATTTCTGCATTGAATCGTTTCACAGGGGAATAGATAGGCACTCAGGCTAAAAAAGTCGAATGTTATCTCTGTTCAATGTAAGCTACGGCTATGATTAAAAGAGTCATACCTGTTTGACTCAATTTATGTACATTTATCCTGCGGCCATTGCTGCGTGGACTAAGGCAGGTAGACTGTTTTTCTACCTAGGAGCACAAATGCAACTCTTTGTTAAAGATTTAACCGTTATCGATTTTTCTTACCTTTGTCCTATTAGAGGCATGGTGGGAGAAAGCTGGATCGTCGATGTGCTACTCGATGGTGGTTTAGATGAGCAGAACATGGTACTCGATTTCGCGAAAGTGAAACGAACCATTAAGAGCACCATCGATAACGTGGCTGACCATCGTCTTCTGATCCCTACAGCCTGTAGTGAAGTTCGCTGGCAACAGCAGGGTGACAGAGTGTGGATGGATTTTACGAGTCAACAAGGCGATATACATCTTGCTTGTCCGTCAGAGGCTTTTGCACTTATTCCAAGCGAGCTAATCGACTTTGAGAGTGTGAATAAATTTTTGCAGCAAGCATTAAAAGAGGCATTACCCGCTAATGTTGAAGGGATCTCGCTGACTCTCAGAAATGAAATTCACGAGGCGCCTTATTATCATTACAGCCATGGTTTGAAAAAACATGATGGTAACTGCCAGCGAATCGCTCACGGTCATCGTAGCCCGGTTACCGTATTTGAAAATGGCGTTGCGGCACCCAAGTGGGATGAGTATTGGGCTAAGCGTTGGCAGGATATCTACTTAGCCACGGTAGAAGATCAGGTGTTAGTCAGTTCACTAGCCTTGTCTCCTCAAGCCGTCGTCAATGATGACACTCATTATGGATTTCATTATCAGGCACCACAGGGTGACTTTCAGTTAGCTATGCCTAAAGGGTGTTGTGACATTCTTCCACATGATACGACGGTGGAGCTGTTGGCTGATTATATGGCGCAAACCTTGGTTGAAAAGGTACCGAGCAGTGACTTTAAAGTGATTGCCTATGAAGGCGTTGGTAAAGGCGCGATTGTTAGTAAAGCAGCGAATGTTGCTGTAAGTAAATAAAGCATATAAGGAGTGGCTTTGAGAGCTTTTACTCGGACAGTTTTGACCTGTGTGTTGACCAGCATGGCTTTTCAAGCCAGCGCTGCGATTGAGTTAAACGGTGAGCTATCCCAGGGGGCGCTTATTCGAGCTAAGGTGCAACCTGGGACACAAGTGTTCTTAAATGATGAGCCGGTAAAGGTGAATGCTCAAGGTCAGCTCGCCTTTGGTTTTGCTAGAGAAGCTGAGCTTGAGCAGATGCTCAAACTGATCTACCCCGATGGTTTAACCGAACTGAAGCCGCTAAAATTGACAAAGCGTCAATACCGAATTCAGGAAGTGAATGGGATCAGCAAAAAAATCATGAAGCCGGATCCTAAGGCGCAAGCGCGTGCAGCAAAGGATTCTAAGCAGGTTAAGGCCGCAAGGGCGCAATTTACGGCAAGTGATGCTTTCAATCAGCAGTTTATTTGGCCCTTAACAGGCAGGATCTCCGGTGTTTATGGTAGTCAGCGTATTTATAACGGTAAGCCTGGTACGCCACACTACGGTGTAGATGTAGCGGCGAAGACCGGAACCGTTGTCGTGGCTCCGGCCGATGGCGTGATATCACTTTCTGTGCCAGATATGTTCTATTCCGGTGGCACCATGATTATTGATCATGGCTATGGCGTTAACTCGACTTTTCTGCACTTGAGTAAGCTGTATGTCAAACAGGGCGATGTGGTGAAACAGGGCGATAAAGTCGCTGAGGTGGGCTCCACTGGTCGCTCTACTGGCCCGCACCTCGATTGGCGAGTTAACTGGTATCAGATGCGATTGGATCCAACCACAATTGTGCCTTCGATGAAAAGTGTTTTAGCTAAGCAAGACGCTAATTAGAGCTAGTCGCTGCCTGCAAGGGCTGATGCTAAGCAATAAAAAAGCAGCCTAAATGGCTGCTTTTTTTATTGGGAAATTCAAATGGGTATTATTTATAACGCTTCTTCCATTTGAATAGTACCGAGTATTTCCAGAGGTTTTTAATTACAAAATAGCCCCCAGCTGAAAAAATACCAGCCAACACTAGGCAACCTAACAAAAAGGGTGGGCCAATCGTTTCAACAGAGGCTTGGACCCACTGCCAGCTCGCTTCGAAATTAAACGCCTGCGGTTCATGTCCTAAAAGTGTCGCGCCTAAAAGGTAGGCGATATAGAACATAAATGGCATGGTGATCGGGTTCGTTACCCAGACCAGCGCAACGGCTAGGGGAAGGTTGACGTTAAACAAGATTGCCAATGCGGCAGCCAACACCATTTGAAAGGGCATCGGGATCCACGCCGCAAACAGGCCAACGGCAAAGGCGCCGGGGGCTGAACGGCGATTTAAGGTCCATAAATTGGGCTTTAGCAGTAGATCGCCAAACATGCGCAGGTGTTTGTGTTCGCGCAGTGTTTCCGGCTTAGGCATAAACTTTTCAATTATTTTTTTTGGCATAACTTCAATTTGCTGTCTTAACTTACTTACTATGAATCGATTTATGTGCGGCTACTGCATCACTATAGTTTCAGCATTGCTTTGGCCTGCTCTACCTACACTCTACATTCTGCCAGTACTTATCGTTGTGGCTATTACCGCCTGTAAGCGTGTGCCATTTATCGCTGGAAGCCTGATTGCGATTAGTTGGATTAGCCTGTTTTATGCATTATTAATGGGCTGGAATACAGGTGAACGAGTCGATACATTGAACGTCGAGTCAGAGATCATATCATTTGTTCATACAAACGGCGACCGGATCAGCATGGATATTACGCTTATCGATCCGATTTCCCCCCATATTCTTAATAGAAAGCTTAGGTTAACTTGGCGTGATGCGCCTCCCGTGGCACCGGGCCAGCGCTGGTTGTTAACCATAAAGCCAAAGCCCATCACCAGCACGTTAAATCAAGGCAGCTTTAACCAACAAAAGAATTTGCTAGCCAAACATATTATAGGAAAAGGCTGGGTTGTTAGTGGTCAGATGCTAACTAGCGCGCCAAGCTACCGTACAAGGTTAATTACGGCATTGAAATCCGCGTTGGTCGAAGAGGAAAGTGGCGACTTATTACTTGCGCTGGTGGCAGGAGATAGGAGTCTTATCTCTTCTACACGTTGGCAGCAGCTTCGAAATACGGGGACGGGCCATCTGTTTGCTATCTCAGGTTTACACCTTTCGGTGGTATCGCTTTGGTTGTTGATCTTGGCTCGTTTTTTTCTGTATCGATACTCGGCTGTCAATAGTCGCAGAAATTGGCTGCTGTGTTTGGCGGTATCAGCTCTAGGAGCGATAGGGTACGCATACCTTGCAGGCTTTTCCGTTTCGACACAAAGAGCGCTGATCATGCTGCTGGCATTTATCTGTTCGAGTGTATTGAAAACACACTCCTCAAGTTGGGAGAGGCTACTTTATGCACTCTTTATCGTTCTCGTGCTTGACCCCTTGAGTATGCTTAGTGCAGGTTTTTGGCTATCTTTTAGTGCTTTGGCGATCATCTTACTCACGGTGACTCAGTATCGGTTTAGCGATGAGGCTTACAGCGCCAATATGGGCTTTTCCACCGATGTGAGCCTTGCCCCAAGTCGGCATTTGGCTTTGTGGAATAAGCTTCGTACGGCAGGTCTCTCTTTTTGGGCGGTGCAGTGGCGCTTAACCCTTGGGCTGTGTGTGGTTCAAGCGATCTTTTTTTCTGGTGCATCACTCGCCAGCTTGGTTGTGAACCTGCTACTAGTCCCTTGGTTTACCTTGTTGCTCATTCCTATAAGCCTGTTGTCATTATTGCTTTTTATTCTGCTGACCCACTTAGGTTTATCGGCTGCGGGCGTATTTAGCCTTGCGGCTTATATTATGTCGCCAGTGGTCAGTATATTGGACTACAGCAGTTCTGTTGGCTTTATGTGGATCGATCTTGCCAGCGACGTGATTGCCGCTTTAATGATGGCATTAATAGGCCTTTACCTTATGGTCAATTTTAAACAAGGGCGATGGCGAGCCATACTGTCGGTGATGTTCATTCCCTTGTTACTCACGATCATGTTTAAGTTGCTGCCCATTGACGATAAGCGCTGGCAAGTTCATCTGCTTGATGTGGGTCAGGGATTATCGCTCGTCATAGAGCAGAATAGGCGAGCCATTATCTATGATACCGGTGCGCGTTATGGCAACAATTTTAGTTATGCAGAGCGCGTGCTGCAGCCATTTCTAAAGAGTCATGGGATCCAGCAACTGGACTATTTAATCGTGAGTCATGGGGATAATGATCATGCGGGTGGGGCAGAGGTGATTATCAGGCATTATCCTAAGGTCAAGGTGATCTCTGATCTGCCTACTGAGCTTGGGGTTGAACTGACACGGGCTCAGCAAGTTAGCTGTAGACCTAAGACGCTTCAATGGCAAAGTCTCGCATTAGAGGTGTTAGCGCCGAGTGAGGCAACACCGGGTAACAACGGTTCATGTGTGATTAGGGTGAGTGATATGAGCAACAGTGTGTTACTCAGTGGCGATATAGAAAGAAGCGCTGAACTGAAGTTAATCGCTAACATGCATAATCGCGGTGTTAACTTACAAAGCCAAGTGTTAATTGCGCCGCACCATGGTAGTAAGACCTCATCCACCGAAGTGTTTATCGATGCGGTATCACCAGATTTGGTTGTTTTTCCTGCAGGGTTTCGAAACCGTTGGGGATTTCCTAGAAAAGAGGTCGTTGAGCGTTACCAAAAACGAAATATTTCGACTTTAACTAGTGGAGATTCAGGACAGATAAGTATTTTATTTAATCGAAAAACTATGAAAATTCGTACTTGTCGGTCAGATTTTGCACCATTTTGGTATAACCAAGTGTTTAGGTTTGGCCTGATTAAAAATCCAGAGTAGAATGCTTCTTTTGCCAATATGTTAATTCCTCAATGACAACATCTTCTAAAAATGAAGTCTGGACTGTTTTTAAGCGCCTACTAGGGTATTTAAAGCCTCTTAAAGCAGTATTAGCTTTTGCCATCATTGGCCTTGCAATGTACGCCCTTGTCGATGCCACTTTTATTGCGGTGATTAAGCCTTTCATCGATGAAGGCTTTGGCGGCCAAGCTGGACAGGCGGCTCAAGCTGCTGGTGGGATCAGTAGTATAGACTTAGGCACGAGCGGTGGTTTCAACTCATCGAGTGATGTCCTAATGATGGCGCCGTTCGTGGTTATCGGATTATTCTCGCTTCGTGGTCTTGCCAACTTTCTATCGACCTATTGCATCTCCTACATGAGTGCACGGGTGATCATGGATATGCGTCAAGAGGTGTTTGAGCACTATCTGACTCTACCTGTGAGTTATATGGACTCAGAAAACACGGGTAACCTGATCTCTCGCGTCACCTATGACACCGAACAAATTGCTCGCGCGTCGGGCAGCGCGCTTATCACTATCGTTCGTGATAGCATCACAGTCATCGGCATGATTGCAATCATGTTCTATTTCTCTTGGAAATTATCTTTGGTGATCTTGGTTGTTGGCCCCATTATCGGCGTAGTGATCACCGTCGTCAGCCGTCGTTTCAGAAAGGTCTCTAAACAGATTCAAACAGCCATGGGCGGTGTGACAGCAGCTACCGAGCAGATGATCAAAGGCCATAAGAATGTGCTTTCTTTCGGCGGTCAAGAAACGGAAGCCAAGCGTTTCGCTAAAGTAAATGGTCAAAACCGTTATCAAACCATGAAGCTGGCAACGGCGCAGGCCATTAGTCAGCCGCTAGTGATGATTATCGGCTCTTTTGCGTTGGCATTTGTGCTATATGCTGCCAGCATCGACAGCATGAAAGCCGAGCTTACTGCTGGTACCTTTGCCACCATTTTAGGTGCCATGCTTGCTATGCTGCAGCCGATTAAAAACCTCACCCGTGTTAACGCTGAATTTCAGCGCGGTATTGCCGCCTGTACCACGGTATTTGAGTTACTCGATACCGAGCCTGAAAGTGATACAGGTACAGTGGAAGTTGAGCGCGTTAAAGGCGAGCTTGCCTTTAACCATGTGGACTTTAGTTATCCTGGACAGGAAAAGTTAGCACTTAACAATATCGACTTTAAAGTTGAGCAGGGGCAGACTCTTGCATTGGTTGGCCGCTCAGGTTCGGGCAAGTCGACTATTGCCAGTCTAGTGACCCGCTTCTACACCGGTCTTAAGGCGGGGGAGATTACGCTCGACGGCCAAAATATCGATGATTATAAGCTTAAGACGTTACGCAGTCAGGTAGCACTGGTTTCCCAGCAAGTGACCTTGTTTAACGACACGATTGCCAACAATATTGCTTACGCCTATCCAGGTGTCGCGACAAGAGAGCAGATCATCGAGGCGGCCACGCTTGCCCATGCGATGGAGTTTATTGAGCCGATGGAGCAGGGTTTAGACACCCAAATTGGTGAAAATGGCGTGATGCTCTCTGGCGGTCAGAGACAACGTATTGCGATTGCACGCGCGATTTTGCGTAATGCGCCGGTATTAATTCTTGATGAGGCGACCTCTGCACTCGATACCGAGTCAGAGAAGGCGATTCAACAGGGCTTAGATAATCTGCGTCAAAACCGTACCTCTATCGTGATCGCTCACCGTTTATCAACTATTGAAAGTGCCGATCAAATTCTGGTGGTTGATCAAGGACAGATTGTTGAACGTGGTAACCACGAAGCCTTGCTGGCTAAAGGCGGCGTTTACGCTAATCTGTATCAGATGCAGTTTGGTAGCTAGATGCAGTCTTGGGTTAATAAGTTATGGTATCAGGGCCACCCGCTTAGGTTTGTGTTGTGGCCTCTTGCCTTACTATTTTCCGCTATCACAGGGTTTCGACGCCTACTGTTCCGCTTAGGACTCAAGAAGGCGATAAAACTCCCCGTGCCAGTGATTATCGTCGGAAATATTACCGTTGGCGGCAGCGGTAAAACGCCAACTGTTATCTATCTTATCGAGTTACTCAGAAAGCACGGCTTAAAGCCTGGGGTGATCAGCCGTGGCTATGGGGTCGAGATTGATGGTGTCAGAGCGGTTCTGCCTGAAGATTCCGCTGATACGGTAGGCGATGAGCCATCGATGATAGTTAAGCGTACGCAGGTGCCTATGGTGGTTGGGGCTAAACGAGTCGATGCGGCAAATAAGCTATTAGCTGAATTTGATGTTGATATCATCATCAGTGACGATGGCCTACAACACTATCAATTGGCTCGAGATATTGAGCTGGTTATTCTCGATGGTGAACGCCGCTTCGGTAATGGCATGTTACTGCCAGCAGGCCCACTTAGAGAAGGGGCTTGGCGCTTACAAAGTGTGGACCACATCATCGTTAATGGCGGCAGGGCTTTGCAAGGAGAGGTGCAGATGACACTGCATCCATCAGCATGGTTACCTGTTTCGAGTCAGTATGATGCTGGAGGGAGTCCGACTACAGACTCGCCACTGGTCGCGATGGCAGGGATTGGTAATCCACAGCGTTTTTTCGATACGTTAACTGCCCAAGGTTACCAATTGGAGCAAACCCAAGTCTTTGACGACCATAGTACTTACAGTGAATCAGTGCTAAATGAACTCGCGCGTGGTCGTATCTTGGCCATGACAGAAAAAGATGCGGTGAAATGTCGCGATTTTGCAAAAGATAACTGGTGGTATCTCGCCGTAGATGCGAAGCTATCCGCCTCATTTGATCAACAACTACTCGCTAAAATAGATCGGTTAGTAGCAGATAAGTAAAGGTATTCGAAATGGCATTTGATAAAAAACTACTCGAAATCGTTGCGTGCCCAGTATGTAAAGGCAAGCTTGAATACAACAAAGACGCCCAACAGCTGATCTGTAAAGCAGATAAGCTTGTTTACCCAATTAATGATGGTATTCCAGTGCTATTAGAAAACAAAGCAGAGCCGTTAGTCGAGTAAGTTTTACTATCATCGAAAAGCGCCTAAATGGCGCTTTTTTTACATTGGATAGCTAATGCCGTTTATCGGATTTCATATCATAGGTTTGCAGAGTGCTGCTATTAGCGCTGCGATTGTCAAAACTCAAGTCTTATAAAAGCCCAATTATAGTTCTGTATAAATTATCACCAGAAAATTACTTTTTTGATCGAATGTCGCTTATCAATTACTTAGTGGAATAAGCGGTTAAAAAGTGTTCGATCGATCAAAAAATGATCAATTCATGTTTGTAATCCAATCTGCCTCTTTGCTAGTATGCCGCCAGGTTGCTCCGGTCAAACCCAGAGCCAGCAAGGGTTTTCGTCCTTTGCATTATGATTATTTATTAATTTTCATACCGATAATACCAAAATGAGAAATCTGTCGTTAGGCAGGTTTAAATAAGTACGTTCGACTCTTAGGGGTAATGATATTTGAATAACAAAAATGTCAAATTGGCATCGCATTCGGCTGCCACAATTTTGAAGCTATCGGTCACAACATTATTGGCCTTCTCTGCCTTCACTTTTTCAGTCGCTTCTACTGCCGCATCGGCTGCCGATGCCAGATATTCTAGCACCCCAAACAATAATAGCTCGGCCAGTCATAGCCATGTTCATGGATATGCTCAAAAGCAAGGTCATGCTCAGGGCTGGAAAGCAAATCCCCATAAACAACGGGTTGAAGATCAGACCTTGCTGCTTGCCAGTAGTATGGCTGAGTTTCGTCATGCGAGTAAGCCAAACAAGCAGCAGCTTAAACAGCAATTAGTTGAACAGGCCAAAACCCGTCAGGGATTGCTCAACGATTTGGTTAAAACCGATCCTCAAGCGGCAGTTCGTGCTGTATTGCCAGAGTCCGCCAGAGCTGGCATGCCAAAAGATGTATTGGCTATGCTGACTCAAAAGCGTGAGCTTAGAGGTGAGTTGCAGCAGTCATATGTAGATTATGAGGATGGTAGCCATAGCCAGCTGCGTCACTCGTTAATAACTGAGAATGGCTCGGTAGACTTACATCTTCCTAAAGGAGCTAAGTTTGAGCAGCTGAAAACAGGCGCTCACATTAAAGTTAAAGGTTGGATGTTTAAAGGGAGCAATACTGATCAAACAGAAACTAGCGCGTTAGTGCTCAACGATGAAAGCGATAGTTTGCAGCTTGTCGCTGGCACGGATGTAATGAGCGTTTCGACATCTAGCTTGCCTAATACTATTGGTGAGCAGCGTACACTAGTTGCACTGGTTAACTTTCAGAACAACACTAGTCAGCCTTGGACGACAGCAGAAGCGCAGGAACTGGTATTTGGGACTGTCAACGACTACTACCTAGAAGCATCTTACGGTCAGACTTGGTTAAGCGGTGACGTGCAAGGTTACTTTACACTGCCAATCGATGCGACATGTCGAACCAACGATATCGATAACTATGGCCGTCAAGCGATAATCGATAGTGGCGTCAACATTTCTGACTATGATCGTCTAGTGTATATCTATCCGGAGAATTCAGATTGTGGCTGGACAGGTCAGGGGACGATCGGTGGAAAACCTTCTCGTGCCTTTATCAACGGCTCAATGACGCTGCGTACCGTTGGCCATGAGTTGGGACACAACTTTGGGTTATATCATGCTAAGGATTATGACTGCTCTGAAGGCGTATTAACGGGCCGTTGTATGTCATTTGAGTATGGCGACACCATGGATATCATGGGTAAATCTGGAGTAACGGGACATTTCAATGCGTTTAGCAAACAGCAGCTTGGTTGGATAACGCCTGCTACTGGAGGGATAGTTACTGCCGAAGGTGACGGTAGTTATCAGCTTGAGCCTTATGAAACTTTGCCAGCAGGCATCGCTAAGGGACTTAAGGTACGACGCGGTACCGATGCCGATACTGGCTTACCTCTGTGGTATTACATTGAGTATCGTCAGGCGATAGGTTTCGACGATTTTCTTGCGGGCAAAAGTGGTATTACTGATGGTGTGGTATTACACCTAGCGACTGAAAATGATATGCAGAGTAACCTGCTCATCGATATGACACCAAATAGTGGTATTTATGATTTTGATGATGCAGCCTTGTTGGCGGGAACAAGTTATACCGATCCAGATGCCGGCGTAACGATTACTACTGAGTGGGCCGATGCTTCAGGTGCCAGCGTCAGTGTTAGCTATTCGGGTTTAAGCTGTGTTAAGGCGAGTCCGAGCTTGTCATTACAGCCTAATGAAAGTGCATGGGTTGAAGCAGGAGCGCTTGTGACCTACAGCGCAACGGTAACCAATAATGACAGTGCTGATTGTGCGATATCTGATTATATGGTGTCAGCTGTAGTGCCGAGTGGCTGGGCGGCGACACAAAATAGTCTCAGCTTGGCGCCAGGGAAGAGCAGTACTGTGAGCTTGAATGTGAGTTCGGCAGCGGCTGCTACCGATGGCTTTTATGATATCGCCATCACTGCGGTTGACAGTAGTAACAGTGAGTACACTCAGACTGGTATCGTAAGCTATGTTGTTGACTCGCCTATCGAGGCCTGCGTCATGGCAAGCCCAAGATTTGTCTTGTCGGTTGATAATAGTGGTGAGCTGGCTCCCGGTGAGGCTGCAACTTATCGAGGAACTATTACCAGTCAAGATAGCAGCAGTTGTGCAAGCAGTGACTTTGATGTGACAGCCAATGTGCCAGCTGGTTGGCGTGCAGATAGCCTTGGGGTGAGTCTCGCGCCTGGTGAGAGCCGCAATATTAGTTTGAACGTTGAGTCATCGACAGTTGCGCAAGATGGCACGTATGATTTCGATATGAGCGCGACAAACCGTCTCGATAATCGCTATATTGGCAATGATATCGCAAGCTATACGGTTGCAAAGCCACTGCCTACTTGTACACTGGCCGCGCCATCGATTGTGGTATCAAACCCTCAAGGGGGCGAGGTTACAGCAGGGACTCAGGTGAGTTATAGCGCTACAGTAACGAGCCAAGACAGTGAAGCGTGTCCTGAGGCTGTATTTACTCTGTTTGCCGATGTGCCAAGTGGCTGGAGTGCTAGTTCTACACGAGTGACGTTAGCGCCTGGAGCGAGTACTAAAGTCAATATTAGCGTGACATCGGATACCGAGGCAGAAGCTGGAGCAGTTAATATTGGCCTTAATGCTCAGAATGTGAGTGAAGCCGAGTATTTAGGAAAAACCAGTGTAAGTTATACGGTTAAGTCTGCTGTGAATACTGCGCCGGTGGCGGTTAGCGATAGTGTGACTATGTCATCTAAAACATCAGTGGCTATCGATGTGCTAGCCAATGACTGGGATGCTGAGAATGATGAACTGACGATTGTTTCAGTGAGTCAGGGGTCAAAGGGAAGTGTGCAGATTAGTGGCAGTGGTCAAGTGATTTATTCACCGGCAAAGAGCTTCAAGAGTGGTGATAGTTTCAGCTATACCATCAGCGACGGTGATAAGACGGCAACGGCGTCTGTTAGCTTAAGTCTAACTAGCTCAGGCTCTGGCGGTGGCGGTAATGGCAACGGCCATGGTAACGGTAAAAAATAACCTGTGATAGGGTTTTACTATCAAGTTTATCCTCCTAGAGAATGATAAATAAAGAGGGCGGCGGTGTTTACCGTTGCCCTCTTGTCATTTCAAGCTTATGTACTGTTAATCATAGTGCAGTAAATACAAGTACTGTAAATATAAGTACTGTTAATGGCTGAGTTCAGTTTTTTACTCAACGGTATTAACTTCAACAGTCACGCCATTGACAATCTGCGAACCTTCATCATCTTCTACCACAGCGACGATACCATCGACCCCTGCAGATAGGAATGTGATTGGGTCAGTGTTTTCCACACCCGGTTTAAGTTCTATGGTAAAGGCACAGGTATAGTGTTCACTACCTGAACCGTTATAGCCAAGTACCGTACCGATAGCACAAGGTGAGTAAGAGACACCTGCATGTTCACCGTTGGCAGCATTGAGGATGATAAACTCTGAGTGGATATTATTATGGGCAACTGTTACACCCTTCACTGTGAGTTCTGTTAAGGTCACATCCTCGACACCGGCATTAGTCAGTTCTAACACGACTAGCATGCTAGTTGCGAATGCCATATCTGTATCTGGAGCCTGAGGTGTAAAGGTCACAAGTGCATTATCAGATGCATCGACATCTTGACCGTCTTCATCGACACCTCTGATGGTAGCCGTATTTTCGTGAGTATCACCCGCATTACCCTGTAGACCTTTGATGATATCACAGCTTGCATACTCGCCAGGCTGTAATATAAAGCCATTAAGTGCTGTTGGAGTGATAGGGCTACCATTTTTGCTATCAACCATACAGTCACCGGTTAGGGTACCGAATGGAATATCTGTTAGACTCGTGAAGGTCACGTCATCCACACCCGCAGCATTGACACTAAATTCAAAGTTATAGCTAACGTTGCTGTAGTTATTTGGATCGTCACCGGTTTCTAATACCTCTGTTGGGTTTGCTGTCTTAACAAGAGTGATTGACGATGGTACGTCACGGATATCGACCATGGCAGAATCATTACCCATCGCCTCATCATGCTCATCATCAATCGCTTTTGCGGACACGGTATTAGAGTGCTTATCGCCAGCATCACCGCCAATAAATTTGGTGAACTTACAGGTATAAGTACCACCTAAGGCAATAGTTTTGGAGACTGCAGAACACTCATCGGCAAGAAGATCGCCAAAGTCGGTGTCATCTAACACGGTTAGGGTGAGTGGAGAATCCCAGAATGCGGCATCATTTTGGACTTCAATGGTAAACTCAACATTAGCTCCAGGCTCTAAAACCTCAGTTGGATTAGCCGTCTTGGTCACGGTAATTGCTGGAGGTAGGTTGGTGATCTGCACTCTGACCTCGTTACTACAATGATCGCCTGCAACACTGCTTGAAATAGCAGAACAGCTATCGCCATTAACAACGGCATCACCATTCTTATCCTCAAGTGATAGCATGACTAAGTCATCATAGAGTTCAGGACTTTGGTCATTAGGTAAGTCCCGGTCGACAATATGTACCGTGAAGGCACAACTGTATGTGGCACTAGGCAGAATTTCACCGCCGTTAGCTGGCATTGAACAGTTAGTCGCCGTTAGATACAGTCCATCAACGTTTGGATTGACACTGACAGGTGAACCCCAAAGATCAATTGATGTATCAAAACCACCTTCTGCGCCGATATCAATTTCATCACTTAACGATTTGATAAATAGCGAAGTTTGGGCATTAGGGTTAGTAAAGCTAACGGTATAGCTAAAGGTGCCACCTGGCTCACTACGGGTTGAGACACTTGTGAGTGTTTTAGTGATGACCGGTGGGGTAGGTTTAATAAAGACATCAATATTAAAGGTGTCACAGTTACATTTTGATTTGTTGTTAGGGATCTGACCGGCGTAAGGGTCTTCTTCATAGGTACAATTATCTCTATCTATGTTGTCCCAAGCCGCACAATAGGTGAAGTCTGCCTGATTATTACCATCTGCGTCGGCACATAACATGGTGATTGGCTCGTTGGTTAGCACATATTCATCTGGGCCTAACGCCTTGGTGATATCGCCACATTGGTCGCCGTCTAGCTGAACATCGGCTGCCTGACCGCTGTCACCTGGGATTGGCAAGATCATGCTACAGTTACGAAGGCCTGCACCTTGTACAACTTGTGGGCTTTGCTCGGTCAAAGGTAGATAGAAAGTCGTATCCCAACGTTCGTTCGCATTAGTCCGTACCGTTACATCGGCGTTGAAGGTGAACACTTCACCTAAGTTACATTCGGCGTTAGGGTCGGTTGGAGTGACTCGAGTGATTTCCACATCATTCGCAGTACAGTTTAATGAGTCTTGTGCCAGTTTATTACCGTCTTTCATCAGATAGGCATCGGCCATACAGAATTTAGTCGGGTCTTCGCTCATGCCAAGCCAGTCATAGGCTGCGGCATCTGCGGTTGACAGGCTCGTCACACTATAGAGGGTGGTAGAGCTTATAAGCGCAATACCTAGCGCGCCGATAAGTCGTTTGCATTTAAATCGTTTCATAATATTTACCATCTTAATAAGTGAATATGGATAAAACGTGCTTAGTTTTTGTCAATTTTTACCAATAAAATCTTTACTTGTTGTGTATCAAAATTTGACGTGGCCCCATGGTCACGCCACTGTCGGCAGTTTGCCGATAAGGCTGATTACCTGACTGAAAAGAGCGCTAGCAATTAACTTCAGTGAGGGCGAATTCAAACTTATGCTAAGAGAGTAAGCAAACCCCAAGCCATAGATGTATGTGGCTGAATATTAAGAGTAATCTTTATTTTTTAGCACCTAGTCTGGAATGAGATGTTTCAGAGGTGAAACAGAAAGATTTTGAGTGTTTCTCTAACTGCTTGTTTGCTAGGGGGTTATTTTTAGATAGTGTTCAAGTTGCTGCTGTAACGCTTGTTACACTTGGTGCAGTTTTCTTTTGAACCTTAGGCTTAGTGTCTGAGAATCAGAGTGTTTAGCAATGAAAAAGCAGAGCTAAATAGCGCTTAGCCTTTCACTCCGTCTAAGTCATTAATTTAATTAGGGAATCACGTAGGTAGGAGGATGGAGCCTAGTAAGGCAAACAGTTAAAGCTGAGTGTATAAAGATCTTGCTTAGTTATAGGCGCTATGACTCGTAAGGAACTGTTACCAGTGAGGAGCTAATACCAATAATGGGCTGTGGCCCAATATTGGTATTATATGTTTTAAGCTGGATTTGTTGAGTGTTGCGATAGATTTATGAATTTAAGGTTTGCTAGTTATTTTTTTGAGAATTGGCGAGTAGTTCGTCGAGCAATATCGCGAAAGTTTGATAATTCTGGGCACCGACAACCAGCTTGGGTGAGAGCAATTGACCGTTCTCGACTCTACCAATTACGAAGCTTGGTGTCCCCCGGATCCCTAAAGAGGAGCCGTAAGCGACATCTTGCTGCACTTTGCTAGAGATGGTCTCATCGAGCAGGCAGTCAGCAAACTTAGTCATATCTAATGAGAGATTGCTGGCGGTTTGTTGGTAGAGTTCATCATCGAGTTGCTTCATGTTCTTGAACAGAGAGTCGCGCATTGGCCAGTAGGCATTCTGTTGTAGACTGCAGTTTGCAGCAATAGCGGCGCCCTTTGCCTTAGGGTGAAAGTTCAGAGGAAAGTCGCGAGTTAGATATTGGACCTTGCCAGTATCGATATAATTGGATTTTAGCTTAGTGAATGTTTGATCGATAAAACGTTTACAGTAAGGGCATTGGTAGTCAGAAAACTCGATAATTGCCAACTGAGCTGTGGCATCCCCAAGTGAAGGCAGTTTACCATCTTCATTAAAGTTTGGCTGTGTTGGTAAGGTTTTGTATTGCGGTTTTTGCGATCGCATCGCAATGGTATGAATGTCTTTAACTTGGTTCCCTACCGTACTCACCTCTTTTTTCAGCTGGGTTATTTCCTGCTTGAGTGATGCCATTTCCTTTTGCAATTCTGCGTTATCCTGAGGCTGACAGCCTGTAAGTAACAAGGGAGTCAGTAATAACGCGATCGGTAATCGTTTATATCTTAACATCGTGGGGTTCCTCGGCTAATCAAATGGTCTCGAGAAGCCATCTCTAGAGTTTAATTTTGCATTTCTTAATTAAACGGTAAAAGGTGGTTCTTGATATCTTAAGCTCACGTGCCGCCGCAGAGATATTGTGGTTATTACGCTTGATAGCATCGAGTAGCAGCTCGGTATCGATCACCACTCTATGCTGAGCCAAATCAACCACATCGTTTTCATCGGGCTTTAAATTGGTGATTTTAATTCCTAAATCTGCTGCGCTTAATTGATTACTGTTTGCCATGATAATGGCTCTATGTATACGGTTCTTAAGCTCTCTCACGTTACCGGGCCATTCATAACTGAGCATGGTATCCAGCGCCTTTGAGCCCAAGGTGAATTTGTGATGTTCTGGAGCGAACAGCTCAAGGTACTCATTCGCTAGCAGTGGAATGTCCTCTTTATGCTCTCTAAGGCTCGGCGCGTGTAGGCGTAGTATATTGATACGATAATAGAGATCTTCTCGAAATCTTCCCTCTTCGACAGCGGTTTCAAGATTAACATGGGAAGCAAAGATGATTCGGCAATCAATGGCAATGTTCCTGTTGCCACCGAGACGCTCGATGATATGCTCTTCGAGAAACTGTAACAGGTTCACTTGAGACTCTAATGTCAGATCGCCTATCTCATCTAAAAATAGCGTGCCCTTATTGGCTCTCTCTATATGCCCTATGTATTGTTTGTCTGCACCGGTAAAGGCGCCTTTCTCGTGACCAAATAACTCTGAATGGATCAAGCTTTGAGGTAAGGCTCCACAGTTGATGGTGATAAAAGGGCCTCTTTTTCGATCAGATAGGCTATGAATAAGATGAGCGCATAGGCCTTTGCCTGTCCCCGTTTCACCGCTGATCAATACCGCTTCGTCTGATGCTGCAACCTTAGTAATGTTATCTCTTAGTTTATTGATCAAATGAGAGTCACCCAACAGCGGCATTTTCTGACTTATATGACAGCAACTACTTTGATCCTTCTGTTTCAATAGTGCCATACCGTACGCATGACCCAATGTTTGGGTAAGGTGGTTCCAGTCGATGGGAAGATGATGATAGTCGGTAAAATAGTAGGGGAGACTAGAAGTGAGGTTTGTGTCCACCGCATCGATATCTATTAACACGGCTACCCAGATAATGTTTTGCTGACGCTGGTTTATCTCATTAATGCTGCTGAGCACCCGTTGCTGGTTTTTTTTAGATAACACTGCAATGGCAACATGAAAATTATAATCTCGCACAGCTTTATTTGCGCTCGGAAGGGTTGTGGCGAGGATGCTGTGCCAATGATACGCTTTGAGCTCTTGTTCATAGCCCAAAAACTCACCAGTGAGGTCAAGTACGAGGAGCTCTCTACAAGCAATAGGCTTTTTATGTTGGAATTTGTTCACGGTTCTCCCTTAGAGAAACTCAGTGTCAGTGCCCTCAATGGCGAACTATTGTTGTATAAATTTTAGGTAGGATTTGGCGGAACGCAAGCCGATAGGGAGCTAAAAGTGCCACGTTGTTGACACGTGGCAATATTTTGTCATTTTTGGTGTCTGGTCAGAATGGGAGCCTAGCTTATCTGACTCGGACCGAGCATGAAGTAAAGCTCATCCTTGAGCTATAGGTGGTACTAGTATGGACTAGGAAGTGCTGGGCACTGACTAGGATCGCTTGGTACGTACTTAACACCGTTACCATCGGCAACTTTCATGTTGTTAAAGGTATCTAGCAAGGTCTTGTAGTGATTTTGCGCCGCGGCATCTGTACCTTGCCATGCGCTAATTGCAGCTGAAACGATATCTGCGGTAGACATAGTGCCACCACCTGGCATCATCAACACGGCATCCCCACCTAGGCGATACTCAATATTGAATAAGAATGCCAGTAGTTGCTGTGCGAGCTGCTCTCTTGGATCGCCGCCGCCATTGCTATCAATTAAGAAATGTGACACCTCGGCTTTGACCGTACCCGCACCTGCTGAGATCCCGTCTGTGATGGAGTCATTTTTGTAGGCGGGATCGACATCTGTTCCGTCGGAAAATTCACCGTCAAATGGCTCATCGCCCTTACCAAAGTAGCTGGTTTCACTGTCATAAGGATCTAACGTATTGATATAACTTGTGACAAAGGCTGTCTCCATTTCGCCTAGGCCATTCTTGTTATGCCAATAACCCTTAGTACCGAAACTCGCCTCATTAAAACAGATATTGGTAAATACCACATCATCGAGTGGGTTGTTGCTATTGTCTAGATAAGCGTTACCCATAATAGGTGGTAATCGACCGTCTGGACCGCTGGCTTCAGATCGCACGTCAAACTCTATGGTGATACTTGATGTCGCCATCCAACCTTGCGCCGTGGCTTCTTCTACCTGATAGAAGTCAGAAGGGTACTGAGTTAGCGGTGCATCCCCATAACCATTAGGTAGTAATACGCTAAAGGTCATTTCACCGTTGGCATCTGTCATTCGGTTTGCATAGCCGTTCTCTAGGATCGGATCTGCAGTGAGTCCAAAACGTGCAACCACTTCGGCATACACATCGGCATTAACCGTACTGCTGATTGTATCCGGGATAGGGCCACCATTAGATTCCAGTAAGCTTGGGGCATATTTTAGTCGAACTGGCCAGTTGGCTAGCCCAACTTCATTGCCATCTTGGATACCGTTATTGTTAGTATCAAAGATTTTCTTCACCTTGATATTGGCAAAACCAACTTGGCTTAAGGTGATAGTGATTTGCGGGTCGCTATCCACTAGAGACTCGACACCTAAGGCAGTAGGAATAAAGTCTGAGAACTCATTACTGGTATGTGGCGCTAGGCCGTCATCAAACAGATCGGGACAAGGCATCTCCATCACGAAGCGCTGAATAAAATCGTTCGGGTCATCGCCATCCCAAAGGCTAGGATCCTCAGGTCCGGTATTTAATGAGCTAAATGCTTGGTAGTCATGGACATAACCGGAGGTAGTGAAGTATTGACTATTAAGGTTCTTATCTTGATGTTCGGTCCACCTGAAGTGGTCTAAAGACCAAAGATCATTGAGCTGTCCTAAGGCTTCTTTAAGTAAGATAGTGGTTGGGTCGCCCGTTGACTCATCATTGGTGTTATCGTCATTACGAACATTTAGGCCATCTTCAATACCGTATTGCCATTGCCAGATAAACTTCTCGCCTAGGTCTAAACGACAGTTTAAGTTAGCATCGTGGTAGTTACGCAGTGCGATAATACCGTACTGAGGCTTTTTCTCTTTGACCTTAAAGTTGTCGGTTTTGGAGTAGCGCGGGATAAAGCCATGAAAGCCTTCATTTACTGCGCCATAGTTATCGACGGGGGTCATCCATGCCTTATAGACGCCGCCTTTGTTGGGAGTGTCTGCATAGGGGTAGAGCTGAATGACCATGGCGTAGAGAGGGGCACCACCGTGATCCATGTCGGGATTAAATGCGTGAACTGTTGTGGTTTTGTTACCATTGGTCGGGAACTCAGTACAAGAGACCTCTTTTCCCTTATTCTGGTAGCTTCGCCCATCGCCTAGGTATTCGGTGATGACACCATTGGTGATTTTTACCTCACGGCAGATAACAGGGTCTAGAGAGAGGAGTTTTTTACCGCTAGGGTCGGTGACTTGGAAATAGTAATTGCCGTCAGGAAGTGCTGCGGCAGAGGCGGGCGCATTCATCCGAGGTCCACCATCAAGATAGACTTCGAGTTTACTGCCATACCTCACATTCTCATTGACTATGCCGCCATCTTCTGTGGTGGTGAAAATGGCGCCCGATAATGCATTAGCTGCCATCGGAAGCCCCACCGCGAGTAAAGCAGCGAACATAGGTAAGAGTGAGAATCGAGGTTTATTGCGAGTTTTCATAATAGATACCTCATTCATCGCATTGTTTGTACTGATTTAATACATATATAGTGCCAACAATTTATTCCTTATAATTCAATTGGTTATATTCATTTGGTCGCGAAAGGTGTAACAGGTATCGGCTGTCTGGATTTATATTGAGTGTTTTCAGAGGCTTATATTGTTTCAAAAGTGATACACTTTTTAGAGAGTAAAATACTTGCAAGGAAGGGCAGGCGTAGCTGTGCTGTTTTGCGGATAAAGAGCGGAAAATAAATGAAAAGAGCCAAGGATCGAGTAGACCTTGGCTATAAATGGTAATGTGTTAGAGAATCGCCAGCTCAAGTTTAAAAGTCTTAAGCTGGCTCCCATAGATCACAGCGTATTCATAACAGCCATGAGCTGCTCCCTAGTAATAGCCATGAGCTGCGTCCTAATAATAGTCAAGAGCTAGCCCGAGCTAACGGGCAGGAGCTCACTTGCAGCAATCACCACTAGCTCATCCAAGGTAATAGCCTCCTTGAAAACCTGTCGGCTTGTCCAAGGCGAATCGCGCTGTTGTGGCGTATTCTATAAAGGGCTTGATAACACAAGGGCACCAAATACAGGCTAGTGACGGTTGAGAAGGTGAGGCCGCCGATAATCGCAATCGCCATCGGCGAGTATGATGGACCGCCACCGCCGAGCTGCGTATCCCCCATAGCTAAGGGGACTAAGCCTAGTACTGTGGTTCCTACTGTCATAAGCACTGGGCGCAATCGAGTGAAACACACGGCACTAATGGTTTCAGATAGCTTATCTAGCTCAGGTGAAAGCTGATTGATTTGATCCACTAATACGATACCGTTATTCACGACTATCCCCATCAAGATCAAAATGCCTATCATCGCCATTATTGACATGGGGGTACCAGTAAATAGTAGTGCCCAAAATACGCCGGTAATAGAGAATAGAATCGAGGTGATAATCGCCGTGGGCAGCAGCAGTGATTCAAACAGGGCGGCCATGACGATGTAGATCATCGCAATAGCCAATATCATATTGGTGGCCATGACCGCTTCATCTTCATCTTGCTTTTGAAAGCCGCCTCTTAGCGAGTAACCGTAACCTGCCGGGAAGTTAACGTTATCCATCACTTGAGTGATCTTCTCCTGTGCTTCCTCTGTGGTTAGCTCATCTAAGTTGGCTCCAATCGATAGAGCTGTCTGTCTGTCGTAATGGCGAATGGTGTCAAACCTAGGTAAAATTTCGACTTTGGCTAAACTGTCTAAGGTATAGACTCGATTGTCGATTCGGATCACTGGCAGCTGTTTTAGTTTTTCCAGTGATAAGCGCCATTGCTGCTCAAACGCCATCTCGATCCGCAGTTCACCACTAGGATCATGACGAAATGAGCGTAGCGGTGTGCCTCTTAGCGCCATAGAGATACTAGAGGCCACTTCACTGAGTTTTAAATCCAGTCTTGCTGCCATTTGGCGGTCGATACGGATCACCACCTCTTGCTGGGCGCCATTTAACTCTGAGCGCACATCGGTGAGGCCATCGATATTACTGAGCAGCGGGATGACTTGTTCGCTAAGGTGAATTAACTCTGTGGTCGAGCGACCTGTGAGGGAGACGCGAACGCCGTTGTTTTCTCCGCCCCAGCCAAATTGCGGCTTGGCGATAGCAAATTTTGGAAAACCTTCCCGTATGGTTTTCTTCAGCGCCTTCATATCGACTTCGGTGTCCTCTTTTAAGATCAGAGTCGATTGACCTCTGTCGGCCGAGAAGTAACTGTATACCGAGTCTATCTGGAACTTATCTTTATTGGCATAGAGATAAGTTTCCATCTTAGTGATCATCGCTTCTGTGACATCTAAGCTGTGACGGCCTTCCACCTGATAGTTGATGTATAGACGATTATTGCCTTCACCATCAGACTGGTCCTGTTTGACCATGCTTAATGGTAGGGCGGTGGAAGCTAAGAGGACGATAGCTAATACACCTGAAATTCGCGGATGAGCCAAGATCCAATTTAGGCTCGTTTGGTAGCGAGTTTGTAGTGAGCTTTCTTTCGTTCGCTTACTTAACGAGAATGTCATCTTACTTAGCATCAAGGGTAGCAATGTTTTTGCGACTAACAATGAAGCGCCGAGGGAGATACAGATAGCAATCGCCACATGCTCCAAGAAAATCGTTAACTCAACTTTTACGCCAAATATGTTAGGTAAAAATACAATTGCCGTTGTCATGGTACCGGCCAGTACTGCCAATGAGACCTTATCGACCCCTCGCAGTATAGCCGTGTTGTCACTTTGGCTTACATGCTCAAGATTGTTTAGGCCATCGACTTTAGCTTGCTTCTCTTGAAGTACGCTTTCGGTGACCACCACCGCGTTGTCGATCAGCATGCCCACAGCAAGTAATAATCCCATCATTGACAAAATATTGAGGCTATAACCTAAAAAGTACATTGCCGCTAATGTCATACAGATAGCAATCGGCACCGATGACACGATTACTAAGGTCATCTTAAGGTCGCGAAGGAACAGATATAGAACAATGAAAGAAAGCAAAGCACCTATCAGACCCGCGGCAAGTAGATCGCGCAAGGAAGAGGTCACCCCATAGGCCTGATCTTCCATGACAAACAGCTTAATACCTTCAAACTGTGAGTCCTGCTTAGCTTCTTCGATAACCTTCATCACCCGTTCGGATACATCGACCAGATTAGCACCCGACTCTTTAAACACATCTAAACCAACGGCGTAATTTTGATCTAAGTGACGACCATCTAAGCGCTCTGGCAAAGAGAAGGTGATATTGGCGATATCGCCTAAGGTGATCCCTGGCGCTAACACCAACGCAGCGATGTCATCTAAATTTCTAAACTCCCCCTTGGGCGATACTTGATAGACGCGAGAGTCGGTTTTTAGCACGCCAGCGTTAATGACAAAGTTTTCTTGCTGTAAGCGGCGGTTAAGGGCTTGAACCGAAATATTGCTCGATGCCAGTTTGTCGGCATTAATACGAATTTCAATCTGCTTTTGTTCGACACCATAAAGGGTGACTTGCGATACCCCTTCTACACGTTCCAGTGGTTTTTTAAGCTGCTTATCGAGTAGATCGAATGCACTGGATAGCTCGCGGTCGCTTGAAATTCGTAAATTAAGCACCGGCATATCGGCGGTACTGAACTGCCTGATAAACACTCGCTCCACATCTTTAGGCAATAAGTGACGCACCGCATCGACTTTCTCTCTGGCCTCTAAGCTCTTAGTGGCGACGTTCTCTCCCCACTTCATTCTTAGTTCAATTTCAGCGCCATTTTGTGAGGAGCTTGAGCGTAGCTCCTCAATGCCGCCCATGGTGGCTAACGACTCCTCCAGTACATTGGTGATGTCACGCTCCACCTCTGAAGGGGTGGAGCCTTTATAGGGCACCTCAACAATCACTTGTGGAATATCGATGCCAGGGAACATCTCTAGCGGCAATAATCGACTAGAAGCGAGCCCAAACAGCAGTATTGCCACAAAAAACATCGTGGTCGTTACAGGCCTTGCAATGGCGAAGCGGGTGATATTCATGCTTGGCCTCCTTCAAGACCCATGTCTGAGTCTTTTCTATCAAACTCCTTTCTATCAAAGAGGGCATAAAGCACAGGGATCACAACTAAAGTCAGCAGCGTTGATAATGATAGACCGAAAATCACCGTAATCGCCATCGGCGCTCTCACTTCGCTACCATCACCAAGGCCTAGTGCCATAGGAGATAGGCCAAGTGCGGTAGTCATGGTGGTCATGATGATCGGGCGCAGACGCGATTTAGCCGCGTTAGAGATTGCAGTAAGCTTATCTTCGCCATTTTGACGCAGTTGGTTAATTCTATCGACCAGTACGATGGCGTTGTTGACCACAATTCCCGCCAGCATAATAAGGCCAATAAATACCACTACACTTAAGTGGGTCTGGGTAATATAAAGGCCTAAAATACTGCCGCCGACCGCCATAGGGACGGCGATTAAGATCAGTAGCGGATGCAGTAAGGACTCAAACTGGCTCGCCATGACTAGGTATACGAGAAATACCGCTAGTACCAGTGCGATTTGCAATGACTTAAATGAGTGCTCCATCTCCTCATTTTGACCACCGAAGCGAGCTTGAATTGAGGTTGGCAGTGTTTGATTAGCCAAGATCTCACGAGCGGTGAGTACGGCGTCATTTAAATCACCGTAGGCTAAGTTTGCAGACACTATGGCCACACGTTGCTGGCTAATACGGTTAATTGCCGATGGACCTAGCTTTAAACTCACATCTGCAACGGCGCTCAGTGAGATCGGATGACTACTATTGGGATTGATGATCATCGAGTCGATATCACTAATTTGGTTACGCTCATCGAGCTCACTGCGTACCAAGATATCAATTTTACGATCTCGCACCGTATACTGACTGGCAATCGTGCCGCCAATACGCTGAGCAATGCGGTTCGCAACCGTTGGTGCGTCCATACCCAGTGCTGCTAATCGTTCATGATCAAAGCGAATACTCAGTTCTGGCTGACCGTCACGTAGGCTGGTATTGATATCGGCAAAGCGGTCTGAGTCAGACAGGGCATCGACTAAGTTGTCGGCAGTTTGTTTAAGCTGACCTAAATCATAACCGACTAGCTCAATCTCCAGCGGCGTTTTAAAGCTAAATAACTCAGGGTGCTGCACCTTGGCTTCAAGTTCTGGAATGCGCATTGCTGTGGTACGTAGCTTATCGGCTACGGCATCAAAAGCGCTGTGATCGCGAAGCACCACTTGTAAGCGCCCCCAGTTCTCACCCCCTCGTGAAGTATCAGAGGTCATTAAACCGCCGCTACCCGCCTGACTATAGGCGTGTTTGACATCATCTCTATCTTTAATCGACAGTGCGAGGGTGCGCAGGACTCTATCGGTTTGGGTGACTTCGGTTCCTGGCGGCAATAGTACCTCAACATAGAACTCTCCTTGATTCATTGGCGGAATAAGCTCCATGCCAAGGCGTGGAATTAACAGGGCCGCTCCTGCGGTCACCATAATCGCAATTGATAATGTCAGTACCTTAAACTTAAGCGCCGCAGCCAACAGTTTGTGATAGAAGCGCTCTAACTTGTGATAAGCCCAATTAAAGGCGCCGCTAATCGGGCGCATGATAAGCCCCATCAACCAAGACAGGCTACGGCTAATGAGCAGCACTAAGGTCAATAGTGCGCTTGGTAGATAGTTAAACAGCAGCACAAAGGGGAAAGAGAATACGGTGGCACTGTAATGCTTGAGTTTAGCCATCTTGGTTTCAGGTTTCGGTTTTGCCGTCTTTTCCAATAAAGGGGGCAGTGCCTTAAAGCCTTCACGAGAGGCAAGCATAGGGATGGTGGTTAACGCCACTAGCAATGAAGCGAGCAGGGCGAAGGTCACCGTTAATGCTTGGTCTGAAAACAATGCACCTGCAACGCCATCGACAAACACGAGAGGCACAAATACGGCAAGCGTGGTGAGGGTGGAGGCGAAGATAGCGCCAGCGACCTCTTTTGTGCCGGTCACGGCGGCTTCGAGCCTGTTCATGCCAAGGGATTTACAGCGGTCAATATTTTCAAGCACTACGATGGCGTTATCGACCAAGAGACCTACTGCTAAGGCAATTCCTCCTAGCGACATGATGTTAAGGCTGATATCGGCAAAATACATCATGTTAAAGGTGGCAATGACCGAGAACGGAATAGAGATTGAGATAATCAGGGTTGGTACAATATCCCTAAGGAACAGGTAGATGACGAGCATAGATAGCAGGCTACCGATCAGGGCTGCGGTGGTGACTTCGTTGACGGCACTTTCGATAAACTCTGACTGATCATAGATGACTTTCAGCTCTGCCTTGGCGTTATGCTCATTGAGCTTATTAAGCTCTGCTGTGACTTTTTGAGCCACGGCAACGGTATTGGCATCACCTTCTTTGTAGATCGCCAGCTCAATGGACTCTTTATCTCCAATACGGGTGATGTCATTGCGTTCCTTATAGGCATCGACAATTTGCGCCACTTCAAATAGGCGTACTAAGGTCTGCTCATCACGGTAGATCACTATCTGGCCAAGCTCGTCCAAAGAGTTGAACTGATTAAGGGTGCGGACTAAGTACTCTTTGTCGCCTTGGATCACTTTACCCGCCGACAGATTGATATTTTCTTCGGCAATGCGGTTACGAATAAGATCGGCGCTTAAATTAAGCTGAGTTAGCTTTTGTTGGTTAAGCTGAATATGCACCTCTTGTTGTAGACCACCAGAAAGTCTGACTGCGGCAACGCCTGTAAGAGACTCAAGTTGACGCTTAAGCTCCTCCTCGGCATAGGTTCGCATCTGTTTTAGCTCTGTCTCGCTCATACCATCGCTTGCACCTTCCGTGGTTTCAGGGACCGATAGCGCTAAACGAACGATAGGATCGAGATTAGGATTAAACCTTAGTAATAATGGTTTTTTAACATCGAGCGGCAACTCTATGGTATCGAGCTTTTCTCGCACATCTAAGCTCGCCATATCCATGTCGGTGCCCCATTCAAATTCCAGCACTACATCAGACATGCCAGAGCGAGAAATTGAGCTGATTTTCCTAAGCCCCTTTACAATACCCGCCGCTTCTTCGATTGGCTTCGAGACCAACTGCTCGACTTCTACTGGCGCTGCACCCACATATTGAGTACGAATGGTGATGGTGGGGTAACTCAGGTCGGGTAGTAGTTTGACTGCAAGGCGGGAGAAACCCACCATGCCGAAAAGGATCACCGCAAACATAAACATCCATACCGTTACCGGTCGATTAACCGCCGTTTTTATAATAGACATAACGTATTCCTTTGCTTATTTAGCTGACGCTAGGTCTACGGAGTTGATGACTTCAACTAAGGATTTATCTTTGAGGTTTTGTTGACCGCGGATCACAATTTGTTCGCCAGGTTCGATCCCCGCAACGACTTCTACAGTATCGGCTTCTCGATAACCGAGGGAGACAGCGCGGCGGTTGGCGTTCTCACCATCGATAACATAGAGCGCAAACTCATTATCTTGGTTTATTATTGCGTTGTAAGGCACGGTAATTACGTTGTTATGAGTGTCGTACTTGAGCTCGACTCGGGTAAACATGCCCGCTTTTAGAGTCGCATCTTGGTTCGGTACAGAAAGCGTTACTTTAAAGGTACCGCTTTGCGCATCAACAATCGGACTTATCCGCAATACAGTCGCGTGGGTCGTTTGTTGCGTATGCTTGTTAGCAAAAATTTCGGCGTCTTGACCTAGGCGAAGGTGCTGAAGTTGTTGCTCCGGTAAATGCACTATGCCGTAGAGTTCGTCTTGATTGATTACGTAAAATAGCTCGTCAAACTCTTTCGCCATATTGCCAGACTTGACGAAGCGGGTCGCGATAACACCATCGATAGGCGAGCGGATCATGCTCTCTTGGACATAAAGTGCGGCTAGATCGCGTTTAGCCATGGCGGCCTGTAGGTTATATTCCAATTTCGCCATCGAATCGGCGCTGAAGAATTCTTTATTGCTTATTTTCTTAAGACGATTTAATTCCTGCTCGATGATCTCAACTTCGGCTTGAGAGCGGTCTAACTCAAACTTCTGCCTTTTAGAGTCGATAACCGCCAACAGCTGCCCCTTCTTAACTCTGTCACCTTCTTCGACTTCAAGTGCTTGAATAAGTCCTGCAACTCGGGTGACAACTTTTGCTTCTTGAGGTGCTTCCAGTGTTGCTGTGGTGCTATAGAAAGAGGAAACATCGCCTTGGATCACAGTGGCTGTTTCCACAGGCACTGCGTACTTTTCCTCCTCTTTAGCTTGTTCTTGTTCGCCACAGGCGGTTAATAGTGTTGCTAGCAGCAGAGGTAGAATGATTGTTTTTTTAGTTAACGCTTCCATGTAGGCCGACCTTTATTCGATTTTCCGATAGGCTTGATAAAGCATTATGTGTGCCAATATTTATATCTTTTAAATTCAATGACTTACTGTTGCGCTTGATAGTGGAGTGGTATTTATTACGAATAATGTAGCGAAAAGTTACAGATGTTAGTTTTTTTAACAAGTGTGGCGGGGGCACTATTATGATCTTCACCGTTATCTTGAAGCGGGATGTTTAGGCTTGTTTAGCGAAACGGTTATCAGACGAAAGCCAATGCTGATGTCGTTGTAACTGCTACTATTGGTACTTTTGTGTACCTATTAGCCCACTTTATTGGATTCGTGAGGGGGAGTTTTGCGCAGAAATCGATTATTGATCTCTATTTTAGCGAATTTCATGATGAATTTTATTTGAGGTGTATTGGCTTTTTGTGAGCATAAAAAAAGCACTCAATGAGTGCTTTTTAATAATGAACGTGAGCTTAGCCTAAGTGACGAGGTTAGATTAACTACGTTTTAGTTATCCTATTAATCGCGTTTATCTTTATCGATAAAATCACGCTTAGGAACACCAGTATAAAGCTGGCGAGGACGACTGATCTTGTGACCAGGCTGATCCAACATCTCTTTCCAGTGGGCAATCCAGCCGACAGTACGCGCAAGGGCGAACAGAACGGTGAACATGCTTGTAGGAATACCGATGGCCTTCATGATGATCCCTGAGTAGAAATCAACATTTGGATAAAGCTTCTTAGAGACGAAATACTCATCTTCTAGTGCGATACGCTCAAGCTCCATCGCCACATCGAGTAGGGGATCATTCACTTTAAGTTCAGCAAGTACTTCATGACAGGTTTCACGCATCACTTTTGCGCGAGGGTCGAAGTTTTTGTAAACACGATGACCGAAGCCCATTAGACGGAACGGATCTTCTTTATCTTTAGCGCGCTCGATAAACTCTGGAATACGATCGACTGTGCCAATCTCTTCAAGCATATTCAAGCATGCTTCGTTAGCACCGCCGTGAGCGGGGCCCCATAGTGACGCAATACCTGCAGCAATACATGCAAATGGATTCGCACCTGAAGAGCCTGCAAGGCGTACCGTAGAAGTAGAGGCATTTTGCTCGTGGTCAGCGTGTAGGATAAAGATACGATCCATCGCGCGTTCTACGATTGGGTTAACCTTGTACTCTTCACATGGCACACCAAACATCATGCTTAGGAAGTTACCGGCATAGCTTAAATCGTTACGCGGGTAGACAAACGGTTGACCGATTGAATACTTGTAACACATAGCGGCGATTGTTGGCATTTTTGAGACTAAGCGGTATGCAGCAATTTCACGATGACGCTCATCATTCACATCCAAAGAGTCTTGGTAGAAAGCAGAAAGGGCACCGGTTACGCCACATAGCATCGCCATTGGGTGAGCATCACGTCTAAAGCCTCTAAAGAAGCTAGCAAGTTGCTCATTTACCATGGTGTGTGTCTTAACTGTGTATACGAATTTTTCGTATTCTGCTTTATTTGGAAGCTCACCATAAAGCAATAAATAACATAAATCTAAATAGTCAGACTCTTCTGCTAGCTGATCGATTGGGTAACCGCGGTGCAGCAGTACGCCTTTCTCTCCATCGATGTAAGTAATTGCAGATTCACACGATCCGGTCGCTAGAAATCCTGGATCGAAAGTAAAGTAACCTTTGCTACCTAGTTTACTGATGTCGATTACATCAAATCCTGCCGTACCTTCTTTAATAGGCAGTTCGATTGAATCATTCCCTGGTAGTTCTAATGTGGCTATATTATCAGCCATACCCCATTCTCCTTACTTCATTCTTATTGAGTGCGGCTTATCAAACATGATTACTTTACAGTGAATCTAGATCACATTTCAATTTAAATAAGCGTTTAAATTTGTTAGACCATGGTCTTAAATGGCCTTAACCACTTGTCGCATCAGAGGCTTGGTAGAATTTTTTACCAAAAAAACTAAATTTGCATAATGTGATGTTTGTATTTGACATTTCACCCACGTATACTTGCCGCAGCTCAGAAGAGCTGCATACATTGCCAGTTAGTTATCACTTTTTTACATACTTAATTAGTGCTAGCTAAATTGTTAAATGTTTGTTTCAAGTTTTCTTTTGTGAAAGTTTCAAACCGTGATCTAAATCACTGATTGGAATTTAAGCGAAAGCGGTTCATATAACAAAAATTAGCTCAATTGAGCAGAGTGAGCAGAACGTGAAAAAGCAAAGACCTGTCCATTTAGATCTGCAGACCATACGCTTCCCTGCAACAGCGATCGCGTCCATTCTTCATCGTGTATCGGGTGTCATCATGCTGTTTGCCGTCGGTATCCTTATCTGGTTGCTTAATGAATCATTAGCTTCTCCAGAAAGTTTTGCTGGCGTCCAATCTCTCTTTGATAACTTTATCGTTAAGTTCATCGTCTGGGGAATTCTCACCGCGCTGGGTTATCACTTGATAGTGGGTATTCGCCACTTAGTGATGGATGCTGGCTACTGGGAAGAACTCTCTTCTGGTGTAACTTCGGCTAAAGTCGCTATTGCATTGGCAGTAGTGTTTTCAATCATTGCGGGGATTTGGGTATGGTAACTAACGCAGCAAGTCTTGGTCGCAGCGGTGTCCATGACTTTATTCTTATACGTGCAAGTGCAGTAGTCCTAGCCTGTTACACCATTTTTTTGGTTGGGTTTATCGCATGTAGCTCTCCACTAACTTATGACGCATGGCATGGTTTGTTTAGCACATTGCCAATGAAAGTTTTCACACTACTCGCACTCGTAGCGGTATTAGTTCACGCCTGGATCGGTATCTGGCAGGTGCTAACGGATTACGTTAAGTGTGTTTCTCTACGTGGTGTACTTCAGTTTGTTTTTGTCATCGCCGCCTTCTGTTATTTGGCCGCTGGCATTTTGATTGTGTGGGGTGTTTAAGTGGGTATTCCAGTTCGCGAATTTGACGCGGTTGTAATCGGTGCTGGTGGCGCCGGTATGCGTGCCGCTTTACAGATCTCTAAAGAAGGTAAGAGCTGTGCGCTTTTATCTAAAGTATTCCCAACTCGTTCTCATACTGTATCTGCACAGGGTGGTATTACCGTTGCACTAGGTAACGCCCATGAAGATCACTGGGAACAGCATATGTACGATACCGTGAAAGGTTCCGATTTTATCGGTGACCAAGAAGCGATTGAGTTTATGTGTAAAACTGGCCCAGAAGCGGTGATTGAGCTTGAGCATATGGGTTTACCGTTCTCACGTTTCGACAATGGTAAAATTTACCAACGTCCATTTGGTGGCCAGTCTAAAAACTTTGGTGGTGAACAGGCTGCACGAACTGCAGCGGCAGCAGACCGTACAGGTCATGCATTACTTCACTGCCTTTATCAGCAAAACGTTAAGCATAAAACTGAAGTCTTTTCAGAGTGGTATGCACTCGACTTAGTTAAAAATGAAGACGGTGTGATTGTTGGTTGTACTGCAATTGAAATTGAAACTGGCGAAATCGTTTATTTCAAAGCGAAAGCAACCATCTTAGCAACGGGTGGTGCAGGGCGTATTTATGCATCAACCACTAACGCGCATATTAACACTGGTGACGGCGTTGGTATGGCGATGCGTGCTGGCGTTCAGATGCAAGACATGGAAATGTGGCAGTTCCACCCAACGGGTATTGCTGGCGCGGGTGTTTTGGTCACCGAAGGTTGTCGTGGTGAAGGTGGATACCTGCTGAACAAAGACGGCGAGCGCTTCATGGAGCGTTACGCGCCAAATGCGAAGGACTTGGCATCACGTGACGTGGTAGCACGCTCTATGATGACTGAAATTCGTGAAGGTCGTGGTCTCGATGGCCCTCTTGGACCGCACTGTTTGCTTAAGCTTGACCATTTAGGTAAAGAAACCCTAGAAGCTCGTCTGCCTGGTGTTTGTGAATTGTCGCGCACGTTCGCTCATATCGATCCTGCCGATGGTCCTATTCCTGTTCTTCCTACGTGTCACTACATGATGGGCGGCCTACCAGCAAAAGTGAGCGGCCAGGTTGTTCGCCAGAATAGTGATGGCAGCGAAGAAGATGTAATCGGCTTATTTGCAGTTGGTGAAATTGCGTGCGTTTCGGTACACGGAGCTAACCGATTGGGTGGTAACTCATTGTTAGATCTTGTAGTATTTGGTCGAGCAGCTGGTCAGCACTTAGGTAAGGCGTTAGATGAAACGCCAACACCAAAAGAGGCGAGCCAAGCCGAGATTGATGCTTCTCTGACGCGTTTAAACCGTTGGGAAAGCAACAAGGATGGCGAAGACCCAGCAGTTATCCGTAAGGACCTACAGCTTTGTATGCAACTTAACTTCTCTGTATTTAGAAGTGGTGATGCGATGGCTGAGGGCCTTAAAGAGCTTAAAGCGATTCGCGAACGTCTAGCCAATGCCAAGCTTTCAGATAACTCAACTGAATTTAATACTCAACGTATTGAGTGCTTAGAGTTAGATAACTTGATGGCGACTGCGATTGCGACAGCGACAGCGGCTAACTTCCGTACCGAAAGTCGCGGTGCTCACTCTCGTGAAGATTTCTTAGACCGAGATGATGAGAACTGGTTATGTCATAGCATCTATGACCCAGTGACAGAGCAGATGACGAAGCGAGATGTCAACATGGAGCCTAAGCTTCGTGACGCATTCCCGCCTATCAAGCGTACTTACTAAGGAGAAGCCACGATGAAATTGGAATTTGCAGTTTATCGCTACAATCCTGATGTAGATACGAAGCCGTATATGAAGGATTACAGCTTAGAAGTTCAAGAAGGTACTGACATGATGGTACTGGATGCACTTTTAAAGCTTAAAGAGTTAGATCCAACACTGGCTTTTAGACGCTCTTGCCGTGAAGGCGTGTGTGGTAGTGATGGTATTAACATGAACGGTAAAAACGGGCTTGCGTGTATTACCCCCGTTTCGACCTTCCAAGGTAAAAAGATTGAAATCCGTCCACTACCTGGCATGCCAGTAGTACGTGATTTGATTGTCGACCTCACTCAGTTTTATACCCAGTATGAAAAGATTAAGCCTTTCTTGATTAATGATGAAAAAACGCCTGCGCGTGAACATCTACAATCACCTGAAGATCGTGAGCACTTAGATGGACTTTATGAGTGCATCATGTGTGCATGTTGTTCTACGGCTTGTCCTTCGTTCTGGTGGAACCCAGATAAATTCATTGGTCCTAGTGGTTTGCTACATGCTTATCGTTTCCTAATCGATAGCCGTGATACCGCAACCGAGGAGCGTTTATCTGGATTAGATGATGCTTATAGCGTCTTCCGCTGCCACGGCATCATGAACTGTGTGGACGTTTGTCCTAAAGGGCTTAATCCAACAAAAGCAATTGGACATATTAAGTCTATGCTTCTGAAGAGAGCCGTTTAAATGCAGTACCAAGAGCCGATATTGATATAGCTCTATAGGAGTCACTTTCCCTGTGGAGAGTGGCTCTTTTTTGTGTCATGGAAGACGAATATAACGATAATCTGGAACTCTAGGGGCTACAGAGATTACAGATAATTTGGGTTAGCTCAAACGATCTGTATTTATGACTTTGGCTAAGCACGTGTATACAGTTTGAAAGGAATAGAAATGCACCAAGGCATCATGAAAGCCTGGCTCGAATCATCTCATCTCAATGGTGCGAATTCGACCTATGTAGAAGAGATGTATGAAGCCTATCAAGAAGATCCGCAGTCGGTAACTGAAGACTGGCGTGTCGTGTTTGATAACCTCCCTCTAGTTAATGGCACATCGGCTGATGTACCAGAAGCTGCCCACTCTAAAGTACGTGACTATTTTCGTAGTCTTGCATTAGAAGGACGTCAGAAAGGTTCGCCTAAGGTGACCGATCCTGAGGTCGATGCAAAACAAGTAAAAGTCCTACAGTTAATTAACGCTCACCGTTTCCGCGGTCATCAGAATGCTAACTTAGATCCGCTTGAAATTTGGAAGCGTGAAAAGGTTTCTGAATTGGATCCCGCTTTTCATGGCTTAGATAGCGATGATATGCAGCGTCAGTTTAATACGGGTTCATTTGCTCATGGTGGCGAAACCATGAAGCTGGTGGACTTAGTAAAAGCATTGAAAGCAACCTATTGTGGTTCTATCGGTGCTGAGTACATGCACATTACCGACACCGATGAGAAACGCTGGATCCAGCAACGTCTTGAACCTTCTCTCGGTGCTGCAAACTACTCAAAAGAAGATAAGACTCGAATTCTTGAAGGACTTAATGCTGCTGAAGGTATGGAAAAATACCTAGGCGCTAAGTTCCCAGGTGCTAAGCGTTTCTCATTAGAAGGCGGTGATGCACTTGTTCCTATGATGCGTGAAATCATCTATCGCGCTGGCGATGCGGGTACCAAAGAAGTGGTTATCGGTATGGCGCACCGCGGTCGTTTAAACGTACTGGTAAACATCCTAGGTAAAAAACCTTCTGAACTGTTCGACGAATTTGCTGGTAAACACAGCGATGCACTCAATGGTTCTGGTGACGTGAAATATCACCAAGGTTTCTCATCAGACTTTGAAACGCCAGGCGGAAATGTTCACTTAGCACTAGCGTTTAACCCCTCTCATCTTGAGATTGTTAACCCTGTGGTTATGGGGTCGGTCCGTGCTCGTCTAGACCGTCGAGGCTGCGATACGGGTCGCCAAGTGATGCCGATTACCATTCATGGTGACTCGGCAATTACGGGACAAGGTATTGTTCAAGAAACATTTAACATGTCTCAAACTCGTGCGTTTAGAGTGGGTGGCAGCATACGAATCGTCGTTAACAACCAAGTAGGTTTCACCACTAACTTAACCGAAGACGTGCGTTCGACCGAGTACTGTACCGATATAGCTAAGATGGTGCAGGCGCCTATTTTCCACGTCAATGCAGATGACCCAGAAGCCGTTGCTTTTGTCTCTCAACTTGCCGTTGATTATCGCAACGAATTTAAGCGTGATGTGGTGATTGATCTGGTTTGTTATCGCCGTCATGGTCATAACGAAGCCGATGAGCCTAGTGCGACTCAGCCTCTGATGTACGCCAAAATCAAGAAACACCCAACACCAAGAAAGATCTATGCCGATAGACTGATTGCTGAAACGACTTTAGCGAGCGATGAAGTGACGGCTATGGTGAACGACTACCGTGATGCGCTAGATGGCGGAGACTGTGTAGTTAAAGAATGGCGTCCAATGACATTGCATTCAGTCGATTGGAGCCCATATATCGGTGCAGATTGGAACGATGCATATCAAGCACAGCTGCCGATTGATCGAATCAAGCAGCTAGCAGAGAAGATCAGCTATGTACCAGAAAGCCATAAGCTACAGTCTCGCGTTGCTAAGATCTACAAAGACCGTCTTGCGATGGCTGCTGGTGAGAAGTTGCTTGATTGGGGCTTTGCAGAGACATTAGCTTATGCATCGATTCTTGAAGACAAGAAGCGCATACGCATAACGGGTCAAGACTCTGGTCGCGGTACTTTCTTCCACCGTCATGCGGTGCTGCATAACCAAAATGATGCAACCGCTTATATGCCACTTCGCAACATTGCCGATGAGCAGGGCCCAATCGATATTACTGACTCGGTGCTTTCTGAAGCCTCAGTATTAGCGTTCGAATATGGCTATGCGACAGCAGAGCCTGGCGGATTAACGCTTTGGGAAGCACAATTTGGTGATTTTGCTAACTGTGCCCAAGTGGTTATTGACCAATTCCTATCATCGGGTGAGCAGAAGTGGGGCCGTCTATGTGGTCTGACTATGTTATTGCCTCATGGTTATGAAGGTCAGGGGCCTGAGCACTCGAGTGCCCGTTTAGAACGTTTCCTACAGCTTTGTGCTAACCACAATATGCAAGTGTGTGTGCCATCTACGCCAGCGCAGGTTTACCACATGCTGCGTCGTCAGGTCGTACGCCCAATGCGTCGTCCTTTAGTGGTTATGTCACCAAAGTCATTACTGCGTCATCCACTAGCCGTTTCTAGTATGGAAGAGCTTGCTGAAGGCTCATTCCAGAACATTATTGGCGAAATTGATGAATTAAATGCAAGTAAAGTGGATAGAGTCGTATTTTGTAGCGGAAAGGTTTACTTTGAGCTGCTAGAGCGTCGTCGTAAAGAAGGCTTAGAGAATGTCGCGCTAATCCGTGTTGAACAGTTGTATCCGTTCCCACATGAGGAAGCGCAAGCAGCCCTTGCCGATTATGCCCATGTTAAAGATTTCGTTTGGTGTCAAGAAGAGCCGCAAAACCAAGGTGCTTGGTATTGTAGTCAACACCATTTCTGGAGCGTCATTCCAGCAGGAGCTCAGTTGAGCTATGCGGGCCGTGAAGCGTCAGCTGCGCCAGCATGTGGTTACCCTACATTGCATGCTCAGCAACAAGAATCATTAATCAACAGTGCGTTAAAGCTGTAGTAATAGAACATTTATAAAAAGGATCGTAATCCATGAGTATCGAAATTAAGGTACCCGTACTGCCAGAATCAGTTGCAGATGCAACCATTGCTACTTGGCATGTTCAAGCTGGCGAGCAAGTTTCTCGTGATCAAATCCTTGTTGATATTGAAACTGATAAAGTTGTACTTGAAGTTGTAGCGCCTGAAGATGGTCAAATTTCTGAGTTTTTAGCCGAGGAAGGTGACACCGTTCTTGGTGAAGCTGTTATCGCAAACTTTGTTGCTGGCGCGGTTGCGGGTCAAGAAGTGACTAAAGCTGAAGCTGAAGCGGTTACACCAACAAGCGAGTCATCTGATGAGTCAAATGACGCACTGAGCCCATCTGTTCGCCGTCTTATCGCTGAGCATAATGTTGACCCAAGTGCCGTTAAAGGTACTGGAGTGGGTGGTCGCATCACTAAAGAAGACGTTGAAGCATTCGTTAAGAACAAGCCTGCAGCCGCGGCTGCGAGTGCTCCTGCGCCAGCTGCTGTTGCACCACTTGCTGAACGTAGCGAGAAGCGTGTACCTATGACACGTTTGCGTAAGACGATCGCTAATCGCTTGCTTGAAGCGAAAAACTCAACGGCAATGCTGACTACGTTTAACGAAGTTAACATGAAGCCAATCATGGATATTCGTAAGCAATATCAAGAGATTTTCGAGAAGCGCCATGGTATTCGCCTTGGTTTCATGTCTTTCTACGTGAAGGCTGTAACCGAAGCACTTAAGCGCTTCCCAGAAGTAAACGCATCAATCGATGGTGATGATATTGTTTATCACAACTATTTTGATGTAAGCATCGCAGTATCGACTCCTCGTGGCCTTGTGACACCAGTTTTGCGTGACACAGACAAGATGAGCCTTGCCGATATCGAGCGTAACGTTCGTGAACTCGCGATTAAAGGTCGTGACGGTAAGTTAACTGTTGATGATATGACTGGCGGTAACTTCACCGTGACTAACGGTGGTGTGTTTGGCTCATTGATGTCAACGCCAATCTTGAATTTGCCACAAAGCGCAATCTTAGGCATGCATGCCATTAAAGATCGCCCTATGGCAGTAAATGGTCAGGTTGAAATCCTGCCTATGATGTACCTCGCACTTTCTTACGATCACCGTATTGTAGATGGACGTGAATCAGTTGGTTACTTGGTTGCTATTAAAGACTTCCTTGAAGATCCAACTCGTCTGCTTCTTGACCTTTAAGTCAAGACAGACAATACCCTCGCTGCGGGCCCGTTTGGGCCTGCTGAAATACATAAGAAGTATAATGGATAGATCATCATGAATTTGCATGAATATCAGGCAAAAGCCTTATTTGCCGAATATGGTTTACCAGTGTCAGAAGGTTTTGCATGTGATACTGCCCAAGAAGCAGTAGAAGCAGCTGGCCATATTGGCGGTGATATGTGGGTTGTTAAGTGTCAAGTGCACGCTGGCGGCCGCGGGAAAGCAGGTGGCGTTAAAGTCACTGGCGATAAAGAAGAGATCAGAGCATTTGCTGAGCATTGGTTAGGTAAGAACTTAGTGACTTATCAAACTGATGAGAAAGGTCAGCCTGTTGCTAAAATCCTAGTTGAAAGCTGTACTGATATCGCAAACGAGCTTTATTTAGGTGCGGTTGTTGACCGCGCAACTCGTCGCGTTGTGTTTATGGCATCGACTGAAGGTGGTGTTGAGATTGAAACTGTGGCTGAAGAAACGCCAGAGTTGATCCACAAGGCTATCATCGACCCGCTAACGGGTCCTCAGCCATATCAGGCCCGTGATCTTGGCTTCAAGTTAGGTCTTAACCCAACTCAGATGAAGCAGTTCACTAAAGTCTTTATGGGCTTGGCGAAAATGTTCGAAGATCATGATTTCGCACTACTTGAAATCAACCCACTTGTTATCACAGACGAAGGCAACATTCACTGTCTTGATGGCAAGATTGGTATCGATGGCAACGCATTGTTCCGTCAACCTAAGATCCGTGACATGCACGATCCATCACAAGATGATGCCCGTGAAGCTCACGCGGCTAAGTTCGAGCTGAACTATGTTGCACTAGATGGTAATGTTGGCTGCATGGTTAACGGTGCTGGTCTAGCAATGGGTACGATGGATATCGTTAACCTACATGGCGGCAAGCCAGCTAACTTCCTAGACGTAGGCGGTGGAGCAACTAAAGAGCGCGTAGCTGAAGCATTTAAGATCATTCTTTCTGACGATAACGTCAAAGCGGTTCTTGTGAACATCTTTGGTGGTATCGTACGTTGTGACATGATTGCTGAAGGTATCATTGGCGCAGTTAAAGAAGTGGGTGTTGAAGTGCCTGTTGTTGTACGTCTTGAAGGTACTAACGCTGACCTAGGTCGCGATGTATTGGCAAGCTCAGGTCTTGACATTATTGCTGCAGAGTCACTAACAGACGCTGCAGTTAAAGTTGTAGCTGCTGCGGAGGGCAAATAATGTCTGTACTAATTAACAAAGATACCAAAGTTATCTGTCAGGGTTTTACTGGCGGTCAAGGTACATTCCACTCTGAACAAGCTATCGCTTACGGTACTCAGATGGTTGGTGGTGTATCTCCAGGAAAGGGCGGTCAAACTCATCTAGGTCTTCCAGTTTTTAACACTGTTAAAGACGCGGTAGAAGTAACAGGTGCAACCGCTTCTGTTATCTACGTACCAGCACCTTTCTGTAAAGATGCAATCCTTGAAGCAATCGACGGTGGCATCGAGCTAATCGTTTGTATTACTGAAGGGATCCCAACGTTAGATATGCTTCAAGTTAAAGTTAAGCTTGAAGAAACTGGCGTTCGTATGATTGGTCCAAACTGCCCAGGTGTGATTACTCCTGGTGAATGTAAGATTGGTATCATGCCTGGTCATATCCATAAGCCAGGTAAAGTCGGTATTGTTTCTCGCTCTGGTACATTAACCTACGAAGCGGTTAAGCAAACTACTGATGAAGGTTTCGGCCAATCAACTTGTGTTGGTATTGGTGGTGACCCAATTCCTGGTACTAACTTTATCGACGTATTGGAAATGTTCCAAAACGATCCGCTAACAGAAGCTATCGTTATGATTGGTGAAATTGGTGGTACAGCTGAAGAAGAAGCCGCTGAATACATTAAAGCTAACGTGACTAAGCCTGTTGTTTCATACATTGCTGGTGTAACTGCACCTGAAGGCAAGCGTATGGGTCATGCTGGCGCAATTATCGCTGGTGGTAAGGGTACGGCAGAAGACAAGTTTGCAGCGTTAGAAGCTGCAGGTGTTACGACTGTGCGTTCGCTTGCGGATATCGGTAGTGCACTACGCACTAAGACTGGTTGGTAAACACCAATTAGTTATAAAAAAGGCGCCTAAGGCGCCTTTTTTATTGCGTAAATTGGCTCAAGCGATTGGAAACAGAGTCTAAATTCTGGTTTTTGTCAGATTGTTTTTAGAGTTTAATTTTACTTATACCGCATTTTCTAGAACGTTTGGCGATAAAAACGGGATATTTGGTCAAAAAAATGGCGGACTTAAGCCAATCTGTTATACCTAATTTATCTATAGGGAACTTGTAGGTAACTTTTATGTCTATGGTGAGCGCAAAAGAGTTTTCCGATTGGTTAAGGCTGAGATTCGGCGGCCTTAAAGAGGGGGTTTCACTTACGCGTAGTGATATCAATCAGTTAACTGGCCGACAAAATTTTTCTGCTGACTTTGTTAATGATATTCACTTTGAGCTAATGCGCCACGGTTTAGCGTTTGTCACTGATACCTCTAGGGAGGAGTTCTACTTAGTGCCGATCAACAAGCAGTCATGGCGTGAACAGTTAGAGCAGCAATTTGAAAAAGAAATTTTCTGCAATATTATCCCACTCAATATTTCCAGTAAGTAAGGGCTACTTTCTCATATGCTTGCGGTTTGCTTAGACGAACTCAGGTCTATTTAGCTGTTAGTCTATCTCTTCACACCTCAATATCTTAATGGCTGATTTATCCGTTTCGGCTCTTAAGATAAAAGGGGTTATGGCAGCAGTTTTGCAACTGCCAATATTAACAATTCATTTGCATATTCTGTTATGATGCCGGCACTTATATATCACTCTGAAATCAAATTAAAAAAGCATGACTAGGCCGTAATGGGGCTAGGTTAAATATCAGAGTTCAAGGATCTTGTGTTCATGTCGACGTTTTCGATTATCTTCCCTTTACTGTTTATGGCTAGCCTAGGCTACTTGTTGACTGAAAAAGGGCCTTTTACTAAGGCGCATATTGCCGGAATTAGCTTGTTCACCTTCTATATTTGCATCCCCGCATTTTTATTTATCAATATGTACCAGGCTGATCTAAGTCGAAGCTTTGAGCTAGCAACTTTAGGTGCATTTTATCTGCCGGTAGCTGCAGTATATGGGCTGAGCGCTGCGCTGTACTATGCTTTGACCCCTAAAGGGAGTGAGCGGCGATGTGAAAGCGCAGTGTTCGCTCTAGGTTGCAGTTACTCCAACACCATTTTAGTTGGCTTGCCTATCATCGCGGGCGCTCTCGGGGAGCAGATGATGGGAAAGGTGTTTGCCATTATTACTTTTCATAGTGCGCTATTGTTTTCGCTAACTTTCATGCTTAGTGCTAAACAAGGTAAAGGAGTCACAGGCCCATGGCAATTTAGTAAAGGGATAATACTAAACCCAATTGTGCTCAGTATTTCTGCGGGGCTGATTTTAAACTTGTTGCACATACCCTTGGAGGGAAACTTAATCAATGGTTTGCGATTGCTTAGTGAGCCCGCTTTGGCCTGTGCGCTATTTGTACTAGGCGCAAATCTCGTGTTTTATAAAGTGGCGAGGGACTGGCATCGAGCATTTCTAGCTTCAATCATAAAGCTGTTATTACTGCCGTTATTTGTTTATGGGGTCGCTAAGTTTGGCTTTAATCTGCAACAAGAATCGATAGCCTTATTAGTGTTATTGAGTGCTTCACCTTTAGGTGTAAACGCGTATTTGGTGGCAATGCAGGTAAAAGCGCAGCAATCGGTTATTGCTAGTACCGTAGTCATGTCTACGGTACTGTCGGTGTTCACTATGAGTTTGTGGCTGACGTTATTACTTTGATGGTTATGCTTGTTTGCTAGATGTACGAGTTAACTCAGCTGGGCTAAGAATATAGAGATCTTCCGAGTAGAAGTCTTCAGTCTGTGCCATGCGCCACCATTCGTTCCAAGGTCCTGCAACTTTATTATCATTAATCAGGTCGTTAGCCTGTAGAGGTTCGATTAAACTGCCGACCGACATTAATAAACCATAAGGCGTTCGGCGCTTTAACATATGCGGTTGTAGTTTTTCAGGGCTGTCCAGCCCCATACTTCCCACTAATTCAAAAAAGCTGTGGAGGGTATTTTTATGATAATACTTCACTCGTTCACTCTTGGCATTGACGTCTATTGCTTTACTTCTGGCGGGATCTTGAGTGGCTATGCCTGTGGGGCACATATTGGTATTACAGTGTCTAGATTGAATACAGCCTAGAGACATCATCATAGTTCTTGCGGCATTGACCGTATCGGCCCCCATGGCTACTTTTGCCAATAGATCGAAACTAGAGGCTGTTTTGCCAGATGCGATGATTTTAATCTTATCCCTTAGGCCTGCACCGGTTAAGGCGTTATGAACGAAATAAACCGCTTCGAGGCACATCATGCCTAAGCGGTTGCTAAACTCCACTGGAGCAGCGCCAGTTCCACCTTCGGCGCCGTCTACTGTAATAAAGTCGGGGGTGATCCCTGTTTCTATCATGGCTTTACATAAGCCTAAAAATTCGACGGGATTGCCGATGCAAAGTTTAAAGCCAATGGGTTTTCCTTCACTCAATTCTCTTAGTGTCGTAACGAAGTTGAGTAGTTTTTTCGGTGTTGTACACTCTGGGTTCATTGCTGGGGAGACACAATCTCTATCCTTAGGAATATGACGAATAGCAGCTATCTCATCGGTTATTTTAGCTTTCGGTAGTACGCCGCCATGACCGGGTTTTGCTCCTTGAGATAACTTTATTTCAATCATTTTTACCTGGGGTTTAGTCGCCATCGCTTTAAAGGCATCGGGGTTAAAGTTCCCCTCTACATCGCGGCAGCCAAATAGACCAGAGCCGATTTGCCACACAAGGTCACCACGATGCTTTAAATGATAGGGGCTCACGCCGCCTTCTCCGGTGTTATGGTAGCAACCTGCTTTTAGGGCTCCTAGATTGAGCGACTCAATCGCATTAGCACTCAGTGCTCCAAAGCTCATCGCCGAGATATTAAAATAGGATGCCTGATAGGGCTTTAAGCAGTTCGGTCCACCTATTTGCACTCGCTTGGCAGTTTCATGGATCTCTTTAGGATGAAGTGACTGCCAAAGGCTTAAATAGTTATCTTCTAACAAGTCTCTTTGGGTGCCAAAGGCGATGGTGTCTCTTATATTTTTAGCTCGCTGATAGACTAATGAGCGCTGTTCGCGGTTGAAGGGGGTCTCTTCTGTGTCGTTAGCGATAAAGTATTGCTGGATTTCAACACGGTAAGATTCTAAAAAGTAGCGAAGATAGGCCACTACGGGGTAGAGGCGATTAAGTGTGTGAGGGCTATGGAAGATATCGAAATACCCAATAGCGGTGTAGCAAAGGGTTAGTATCAGTACTAAGCTTGGGAGCATCCCGGTTTTATTAAACACAAAACTGATGGCGAGCAGGTTACCTAAGGTCGCTACAATCCAATAGACCTTCTGCATAATAGTCATAAAGCATTCCTTTGTTGCAGACTTCAGTGCGGTATCACTTTATTGAACGCTATTGAGGGGAGTTAAGCAAACATGTTTTAATAGTTTCTAAACTAAACAGAATATGGGTATATTAGTTGTTTAGTAAGGAAGCGGATTTAGAAGGAGTTTATTGTGATTATTGCTGAGACTGACAGGCTTATCTTACGTCATTTTGACGAGAAAGATACCCAGGCACTCTTTTTGCTAAACAGCCTACCTGAGGTTCTGACTTATATTCCTGGTGCTCCCATGACCTCTTTATCGCAGGCCAGTGATATATTGGAAAATGTTATCTTAGCTAATTATCGTGAGCTCGGTTATGGTCGATGGGCGGTAGAGCATAAGGCCGATGGAAAAGTGATCGGCTTTTGTGGACCAAAACTTATCACCGAATTTAATGAAGTTGAGCTTGGTTACCGCTACTTGCCTCAGTATTGGGGAAAAGGGATCGGTTTTGAGGCCGGGACTGCGGCTTTGGCGCGGTTTAAAGATTATGATATTCATGAAGCAATCGCACTGATTTTATTGGGCAACAAAGGCTCTGAAGGTGTAGCGCGTAAGCTTGGAATGGTTGAGCGCAATAGAGATAAGTTTATGGGTCACAAGGTGAATGTGTTTCATAAAGTCTTATAGCTTTTAATCGCCATAAAAAAACCAGCTAACGCTGGTTTTTTTGGTTTATATTGTTTTAGCTATCAGCATGATCGCACTTGTCGTTCGTGCAAATACCATAGAGGTATAAACTATGGTTGGTCAGCTTGATGTTGTGCTTCATCGCAATCTCATCTTGACGGCGCTCAATCACTTCATCTGAGAACTCGATAACTTTACCGCATGATAGGCACACTAAGTGATCATGGTGCTGTTGGGTTGAAAGCTCAAAAACCGCTTTACCGCTTTCGAAGTGGTGACGAGTCACAATACCTGCATCGTCGAATTGGTTTAGTACTCGGTAGACAGTTGCAAGGCCAATCTCTTCCCCAATGTCGAGTAATTTCTTATAGAGGTCCTCAGCACTGATGTGTTGATTCTCGGGCTCTTGCATCAATTCTAAAATTTTGACTCGTGGTAAGGTCACTTTCAAACCCGCTTTTTTTAGCGCTTGATTTCCATCTGTCATTATTGATCTCTTGATTGCAGAACGATTAGCTATAAGTTAATCCGTTCATTTGTGGGTATTAAAGCCATTATATGTGTACAAGTTGAAAACTTAAACCTTTGATCTTGCAATAAAGCGCCTTTAACAAATAAAAGCCATTAACTAGATATAAAACAAGCAATTTAACCATGGCTTTTGTATTGTTATTGTCCATTTATACTAATGCCTAATGTCATCTATGCCTAAAAATAGGCAGAATAATTATAAAGCCAAACAAAAAGGACCCTAGATGTACCAGCAGATTGTAATATTGACCGGAGCAGGGATCTCAGCAGAATCAGGTTTACGTACCTTTAGAGATCAAGATGGACTATGGGAGCAACATAATATTGAAGAGGTCGCGACACCCGAAGGCTATGCCAAGAATCCGTTGTTGGTCGAGCGTTTTTATAATGAGCGTTGGCAACAGTTTCATAATGGATCGATAGAGCCCAATGCCAGCCACATAGCTTTAGCGAAACTCGAACAGGAGTTTGAAGGTGATCTGCTCGTGGTGACACAAAATATCGATGATCTGCATGAGAGGGGCGGCTCTAAACGGCTTTTGCATATGCATGGTGAATTATCGAAAGGGCGCTGCCCTCGCTCTAAGCAGACCTTTGTACTGAGAGAGCCGTTTGGGCCCGAGCATACATGCACGTGTTGTATTCCTGCACAAAGGTTAAGGCCCCATGTTGTGTGGTTTGGCGAGATGCCAATTGGCCTAGACAGAATTCAACATGCTCTTGATACTTGCGATTTATTTATTGCCATAGGTACATCGGGTACGGTTTATCCCGCAGCAGGTTTTGTCGATACTGCTAACCACCATGGCGCACAGACTGTAGAAGTCAATATTATGCCAGTGGAGCGCCACAGTCAGTTTCAATATCACCTAGAGGGAAAGGCGAGCGAACTCGTGCCTAGGTTAGTCGATAATATTCTTAGTGGTAAGGTGATAAGTGATCTACTTTAGGAGAACTCTTTAAGTGAATAATTTAGTGAATGGTACCGGTTTTAAGGGGCTTGCGATCATAATGCGCGGTCTACCCGGAAGTGGAAAAAGCTACTGGGTAGAGGAATTTATAAATAGTTTACCTAAGAAAAATACGCTTCAGTATAAAGTCTGCTCAACCGATGAGTTCTTCTACCAAGATGGTGAGTATTGTTTTGATGCGAAAGAGTTATCTAAATATCACCAGTTAAACCTAACGCGATTTATTCATGCAATAGCAAATAAAATCCCCTTAGTTATTTGTGACAATACCAATATGGCTCAGTGGGAGTTTGAGGATTATTGTGCCGCCGCTAAGTCGCAAGGATATCGTGTGCAGATCCAGCAAATTGGCGAGCCAAAAGATAAGGAGCATCAACTTCTTTGCGCGGATAGAAATAAGCATCGCGTGCCACTCAAGAGTATCGTCAGAATGGCTAATGTTTTTGAACCCCATGGATAACGCCACGTTTTAGCAAGGCTTAGTATTTTTAGATTATGCCTTGTCTAGAATGAGGCAATAAAAAAAGCCTATAGATTTGCATCTATAGGCTTTTCATTAAAGATTTAACGGTTAGGAGTAATAATTACTTCTTAGCGTTTCTTTCTTTAACTTCAGCGATAACTTTCTCAGAAACACTGTTTGGACACTGGCTGTAGTGTGCGAATTCCATAGAGAATTGGCCACGACCAGAAGTCATAGTACGTAGTGAACCGATGTAACCGAACATTTCTGAAAGCGGTACGTCAGCCTTAATACGAACACCAGTAACACCAGCGTTTTGGTCTTTGATCATACCACGACGACGGTTAAGGTCACCAATAACGTCACCAACGTTGTCTTCTGGGCTGAATACGTCAACTTTCATGATAGGCTCAAGAAGTTGTGCGCCAGCTTTTGGCATAGATTGACGGAATGCGCCTTTAGCTGCGATTTCGAACGCGATAGCTGATGAGTCAACTGCGTGGAAAGCACCGTCAGTTAGTTCTAGCTCAACGTCTAGCACTGGGAAGCCTGCAACAGTACCAGTCTTCATCATGCTTTCGAAGCCTTTCTCAACTGCTGGCCAGAATTCCTTAGGAACGTTACCACCAACAACAGAAGACTTGAACGTGAAGCCTGAGTTTGCTTCGCCAGGACGGATAACGTAGTCGATCTTACCGAACTGACCAGAACCACCAGATTGCTTCTTGTGTGTGTAGCTATCAGCGATTTCGCGTGTGATAGTTTCACGGTATGCAACTTGTGGCTCACCAACGATTAGCTCAACGCCATAAGTACGCTTAAGGATGTCTACCTTAATGTCTAGGTGAAGTTCACCCATACCTTTAAGGATAGTTTCGCCTGAGTCTTCGTCAGTTTCTACGCGGAATGATGGATCTTCTGCGATCATCTTACCGATAGCGATACCCATCTTCTCTGAACCACCTTTATCTTTTGGTGCTACAGCGATAGAGATTACTGGCTCTGGGAATACCATTGCTTCAAGAGTACAAGGGTGCTTAACATCACATAGAGTGTGACCAGTTTGTACGTTCTTCATACCAACGATCGCGATGATGTCACCAGCTTGTGCGTAGTCTAGTTCGTTACGCTCGTCCGCTTGCATTTCACACATACGGCCGATACGCTCAGTCTTACCAGTTGCACTGTTAAGAATCGTGTCGCCTTTACGTAGCTGACCTGAGTAGATACGTACGAATGTTAGTGCACCAAAACGGTCATCCATGATCTTGAATGCTAGTGCTTTTAGTGGCTCGTCGATAGAAACTAGAGCGTGCTCACCTGTTTCGTTACCTTCTTCGTCAGTTAGAGGCTGTGGATCAACTTCAACTGGGTTTGGTAGGTAATCAACAACTGCGTCAAGAAGAAGCTGCATACCTTTGTTCTTGAATGCAGAACCACAGTATGTTGGGAAGAAAGTCATGTCACGAGTACCGGCACGGATACAACGCTTAATGTCTTCCATAGATGGCTCTTCGCCTTCCATGTAAGCTTCCATTAGGTCGTCGTCCATTTCAACGGCAGACTCGATTAGCATTTCACGGTATTCTTCAACTTGGTCAACCATGTCAGCTGGAACGTCTGTTACTGTGTAGTTTTCAGCTTCGCCAGTATCATCCCATACGTATGCTTTACGAGTTAGTAGGTCAACAACACCACTGAACTCATCTTCGATACCGATTGGAAGTACCATTACTAGTGGGTTAGCAGCTAGAACGTCTTTAGTTTGCTTAACAACGCGTAAGAAGTCAGCACCCATACGGTCTAACTTGTTTACGAAGATGATACGAGCAACTTCAGATTCGTTCGCATAACGCCAGTTAGTTTCTGATTGTGGCTCAACACCACCAGAACCACAGAATACACCGATACCGCCATCAAGAACTTTAAGAGAACGATATACTTCTACTGTAAAGTCAACGTGACCAGGGGTGTCGATAACGTTGAAACGGTGATCTTTCCAGAAACAACTAACAGCAGCAGACTGAATGGTAATACCACGCTCAGCTTCCTGTTCCATGAAGTCAGTTGTTGATTCGCCGTCATGCACTTCACCTAGCTTATGGATCTTACCGGTAAGCTTTAGGATACGCTCAGTTGTAGTAGTCTTACCCGCGTCAACGTGAGCAAAGATACCAATGTTTCTGTACTTTGATAAATCAGTCATTTTTCTACTCTATTGGAGTTACGTTCTAAAATTCCGCGCAAGTATAGCAATACTTTTCAATTTATTTTATCGATTTTTATCATTCAGGGCTAAATTAAACGAAATATCATAAAAAAATCACATTTTATAGCCAAATCTAAGGTCGCTAATTAGGCGCTAGGGCGAGGTGTTTCCTGGGGTGTCGCTAATTTGGTCTAAATTTACCCTTATGGTTGTCACTATCGATTTATTTTTACAGTTCTGTTGTGACAAAAAGCGGGCGAGCGCCGAGTTCAAGTATCGCTTTGTAGGTTTAAGGGGGGAAGGACTCAATCTGATAAAGCGTGAGAGTCATTGTCCGACCGATTCGAATCAAGTTCGTATCGGCCGGTATTATACTTATTTAACCTGTCCTGAACGCCACTAACCGTGACTGATGAAGGCACTTTCATCGCGAGGTAAGGATACCTGCTTCGCAACTGTTTTCATCGCATGGGTCAACTGGCTCAGCTGTGATGAGGTTATGCAGTAGGGCGGCATAATATAGATGAGATTAGAGAAGGGCCTTATCCAAACACCTAAGTCGACAAACTGTTGCTGTAGTTCTGCGGTGTTGAGAGTGGTATTCATCTCTATCACCCCGACACCACCTAATACACGTACATCATTTACATGTGCGTAGTCTGCCGCTTCGGCTAACTCATGCTTGAGCTGAGCCTCAATCGCTAAGATCTGTTCCTGCCAGTTACTTTCTTGAAGTAATTGCAAACTTGCTATCGCCGCAGAGCAGGCAAGCGGATTACCCATAAAGGTAGGCCCATGCATAAACACCCCTGCAGGTGAGTCACTCACACCTTGAGCAACCTCATCGCTACACATAGTCGCCGCTAGTGAAATGTAGCCGCCAGTTAATGCCTTACCTAAACATAATATATCCGCCTCAATGTCACTGTGTTCATAGGCAAACAATTTACCGGTTCTGCCAAAACCAGTGGCAATTTCATCAAGGATAAGCAGTACATCATATTTGTCGCACAGCTTTCTCAGTGCTCTAAGGTAATCAGGATGATAAAAACGCATGCCACCCGCGCCTTGCATTATTGGTTCCACTAGTAATGCAGCTATCTGCTGATGATTATCTTCAAACAGGTTGGCGATGTCGTTAAGCTCTTCAGGGTTAAACTCGCCACCGAAGCGAGATTGCGGGGCCGGGGCAAACAGTTGTTTAGTGACTAACTCGCCAAACATGGTGTGCATGCCGCCTTCGGGATCGCATACACTCATGGCGGCAAAGGTATCGCCATGGTAGCCGTTCTTAACGGTTAGGATCTTCTGTTTATTTAGTTTAGATCTGCCTTGCCAGTACTGGAGTGCCATCTTCATAGCAACTTCAACTGCAATGGAGCCGGAGTCGGCGAGAAACACTTTTGTTAAGTTAGCGCTGGTCATATTAACGAGTAACCTAGCTAGCTCTACAGCTGGTCTGTGTGTGATGCCTCCAAACATCACATGGCTAAGCGTCGCAGCTTGTTGCTGCATGGCTGAAACTATTTTTGGGTGACTATAACCATGGACACAGGCCCACCACGAACTCGTACCATCGATCAGTTTTCTACCGTTCTCTAGCTGCAGTTCAACACCTTCTGCAGCGACAACACCAAAGGCGGGTAAAGCATTAGCCATAGAGGTATATGGGTGCCACAAGTGTTCCTTGTCAAATTGAAGATCGATACTCGTTGTAGTAAATTGGATATCTTTGCTCATAATTTAACCGTTAGTAAACCTTTTGATTGGTGCGACATTGACAGGTTACGGCTTGCGGGTATCCTAAGCAAGATAAAAATTTACTAAAAAAATGAATTAAATTCCGTTAATCCTATGTTTTTAATGTCAATTTGTCAGTGAAGGTAATAGGGCTGCTAGCGTGTAAAAGTGCCATATTGCTGATATGAATTGTCATCGCGTCATAATAACGCTGTATTTAACGCTGAATGTGAGAGTAAAAAGGGAACAGCATGTCTGAAGTACAACTAAGAAATAACTGGAAGCGTGAAGAGATTGAAGCCTTATTCGCCTTACCTATGAATGATCTTCTTTTTCAGGCGCAGAGTATTCATCGCCAAGAGTTTGATCCAAATGAAGTTCAGATCAGTCGTTTGTTGTCGATAAAAACTGGTGCTTGCCCAGAAGATTGTAAATATTGTCCTCAAAGTGCTCGCTATGACACAGGACTTGAAAAAGAGCGCCTACTCGCAATGGAAACCGTCTTGACCGAAGCACGTAGTGCAAAAGCCGCTGGCGCTTCACGTTTTTGCATGGGCGCTGCGTGGCGTAATCCTAAAGAGCGTGATATGCCGTACCTCAAGACGATGGTTGAAGAGGTTAAAGCACTGGGTATGGAGACCTGCATGACGCTGGGTATGCTGTCTGCCGAACAAGCTAACGAGTTGGCTGCGGCGGGACTCGATTATTACAATCATAATTTAGACACCTCGCCTGAATATTATGGTGATGTGATCACTACACGTACCTATCAAAACCGCCTCGATACCCTGTCAAATGTACGCGCTTCAGGCATGAAAGTGTGTTCGGGCGGTATTGTGGGTATGGGGGAAAAGGCTACAGATCGCGCTGGGCTTATTCAGCAACTGGCTAACTTGGATAAACATCCCGACTCAGTACCGATCAATATGTTGGTCAAGGTCGAAGGGACGCCATTTGAAAAGCTAGACGATCTCGATCCATTAGAGTTTGTACGTACAATTGCGGTCGCGCGAATTACCATGCCTAAATCACGGGTTCGTCTATCGGCAGGCCGTGAAAATATGAGTGAGGAGCTACAGGCGATGTGTTTCTTTGCTGGAGCGAACTCTATTTTCTACGGTTGTAAGCTGCTTACGACACCAAACCCTGAAGAGAATGATGACATGAGTCTGTTTAAAAAACTTGGTCTACATCCAGAGCAAGGCATCGCAACGACTAAAGAGCAAGATGAAGCCATACTTGCCAAGGCCGCGGCGCAGCAAGATAAAAAGTCGGCAGCATTTTATGACGCTGGGGCACTGTAATTAGGTCTGCGCTTGTCTGTCACAAGGGGCGTATTTTTATGAGTGCCGTTTCATGCTTTATGTTGATAGTGGCTGCTTAGTACTAAATACATGGAGTTAATACAAACCCACTTAATCTTTTATTTAAGTGGGTTTGTTGGTTATTTACGTTTTTAAATTGAGCTAGCTTAATGTCAGAAAGTTCCATTAGTTCGCCTGTAGAAGAGTCATTGAACACTCGGGTGATCACAAAAAATCAATTATTAGATGAGCAGGGGCTGCTTAGGAGACGAGTCAACCTTGTTTTGGACTCGAACCAATCTAACTACTTCGAAGTTGATGCTCTGCCATATGTTAATTTCAGTAGCAATGACTATTTAGGCCTGTCAACATCTCCGGTCCTTATAGAGGCGCTCTATCAAGGGGCGAAAGACTATGGCGTAGGCAGTACAGCGTCACCTTTAGTGGTTGGTTACAGCCAAGCACACCTGCAACTAGAGCAGGCTCTGTGTGATGCGACAGGTCATGAGGCGGCACTGCTGTTTTGCTCCGGCTTTAGTGCTAATACCGCATTGATGAAAACTCTGTTTAATGAAACGGACTTAGTATTGGCGGATAAGTTGATCCACGCCTCTATCATAGATGGTATTCAAGACAGTGGTGCCAAGCTTAAGCGCTTTAGTCATAATGACTTAGAAAGTGCTAAGAGCCATTTAGAACGCTTCAAGCCTAGCGCTTTAATTACCGAAAGTGTGTTTAGTATGGACGGTGATTTAGCACCATTAGCCGAGTTGTCAGCACTTTGTAAACAACATCAGTGCTGGCTCATCGTCGATGATGCTCATGGTTTTGGTGTACTAGGTGAAAATGGACTCGGTGCGTCACGCCTATCTGATGGGAGCAAAATTGATGCGCAGTTGGTTACTTTTGGTAAAGCTATGGGGGGGCAGGGAGCGGCAGTTTTAGGCAGCCAAGAACTGATCGATTTCTTAGTCGCCAACGCTCGCCAATATATCTATTCTACAGCCTTGTCTCCTGCGAGCGCGGCAGCAGCTTATACGGCGATAAAAGTGATAAAAGAACAGCCAGAGTTGCGGGAAAAACTGAGTAACAATATCAGCTGTTTTAGGGAAGCCTGTGCAGAAAATGATATTAAGCTGACCGACTCACAGACTGCGATACAGCCTATTATACTTGGCGATTCGGCTAAGACGATGGCCGTTGCCAAACGATTGAAAGAGCATGGCTTTTGGTTGGGCGCCATTAGGCCGCCAACCGTACCTAAGGATGCCGCGAGGCTAAGGCTGACACTGAATGCTAACCACTGTCAGAAAGATATCCTAGCGTTAGTGGATGTGCTAGCAAGCATATTGAGTGACGATTAATGAGCGTAGGGATTCATTCTTAACTCATTTTTTTAATTGAAATTATCAAAGTAATTGATTGTTTAGGATCCAATGCAGTGAATACAGGATCAGATAAGCTTAGCCAAGAGGTTGCAGAACGCTTCTCTGCCGCAGCGGCGCATTACCACAGCTATGATGTGCTACAGCAGCAGACGGCTAGCCGTTTGTTGGCACAGATGACCCCCGGTGGTCGCTTGCTCGATATCGGCGCAGGGCCAGGCACGTGTTTTTCCCATTTTGAGCGTGTAAACCAAGTCTTTTGCCTTGATATTGCCGACGGCATGCTTAAAACGCTTAAAGGCCGTTTTCCTCATTACACACCTATCTGTGGTGATGCGCAAAACTTACCTATTGCTGACGGCACTATAGACAGCATCTACTCGAATGTCGCCCTGCAGTGGTGCCAAAACCTCCCTAAAGCTGTGTCTGAAGCCAATAGAGTACTCACCGAAGGTGGTGAGTTGAATATGAGTATTGTTGCCAAAGATAGCCTTATGCAGTTATCTGAGCTTGGTTTTAAAGTGAATTCGTTTATCGATGAGCAGGAGTTAGTGGCTTGTTTTGACGATGAAGATTGGCAGCTTGAGTCGTTTGAAACCAAAGCGGTCACTGTTTACTTCACGGATTTAAGAGGGTTATTGCAGTCAATAAAGGGAGTGGGGGCGTCAATTGTTAAGCAACAACAGGGAGTTAATCAGCCTCAAGTCACATTGAGAGGACGTAAGGATTGGCAAGCATTACAGCTTAAGGCAGAGTTGAGCAGAGCCCCAGAGGGCCTACCTTTAACATATAACATTAGCTTTATTAAGGCGCGGAAAAAGCGCTAAACGCAGCTGAGACAATTTGGAGTGGACATGACATTTTTTGTAACTGGTACCGATACCGACTGTGGTAAAACCTTGATCTCTTCTGCATTGCTAACGGCCGCTAAGGGCGAGACTGTAGGCTTTAAGCCGATAGCCTCTGGCTGCGAGCAAACTGAAATGGGACTTAGAAACAGCGATGCGCTAGCACTTATGGCCGCATCGAGCATTAAGCTTCCTTATGACGACATCAACCCGTTTGCCTTTGAGCCTGCCATTGCGCCGCATCTTGCCGCAGCGGAGAAAGGGGTAAAGTTAGAGCCTAAGCGAATCGAAGCATTGCTAAAGATGTCTGAATTTGTTGGTGCCGATTTTTGTCTAATTGAAGGCGCGGGCGGCTGGCGTTTGCCGTTAGGGGAAGGGCATTACCTTTCAGAAGTTGTCCAATCAATGCAGTTACCAGTCATCTTGGTGGTGGGCATGAAGTTAGGTTGCTTGAATCACGCATTATTGACGGCTGAAGCAATTAAGGCTGACGGCTTGAATCTTGTTGGCTGGGTAGCAAACCAAATTGACTCGGATATGGCGTACCCTGAGCAAAACCTTGAGACGCTAAAGTCGCAGCTCGCGGCGCCGTTCCTAGGTTATGTTCCTCACCTTGTTGATGCTACCGCTGAGGCTGCAGCAAGCCACCTTGATTTAACGCCACTACAGTCGGTGTAATCGAGACGATTTCACCTCAAATACCAGCCTAATCTTGCGAATTGCCAATTCAAAAAATTAGGCTTATCTTTTTGTTAAAAAAGATTAATCCCAGTTCAATATAATTCTAATCTTTGGCGGATTAAATTAATCTTGTTTTAATGAAATAAACCTAGACTCATCCTACTTGATAGTAAGTGGAGCTGAAGCGGCTATTATTGAAGCAATGATAGATAATTTTTCTATCTCTCCCCTTGAATTCTTGTTTTTTGGACATATTATGTCTTCAAGAGTGTATATCAGGTATTTTGTATCCTACAGGAGCTTAAATGAAGCGTATATTTTTACTGATTGCCACTAACATGGCGATCTTATTAGTGGCATCCATTGTGATGTCTATTCTAGGTGTTAACACCTCTACCATGGGCGGCTTATTAGTATTCGCCGCGATATTTGGTTTTGGTGGTGCATTTATCAGCTTGGCAATCTCAAAGTGGATGGCTAAAAAGACCATGGGCTGTGAGGTTATTACTACACCACGTGATAACACTGAGCGCTGGTTAGTTGAGACCGTTGCTCGTCAAGCAGAGCAAGCCGGTATTAAGATGCCAGAAGTTGCTATCTACCAGTCGCCTGAGCTAAATGCTTTTGCTACCGGTCCAAGTAAAGACAACTCGTTAGTTGCTGTGAGCAGTGGCCTTCTGTATGGCATGAGTCAAGATGAGATCGAAGCGGTTCTTGCACACGAAGTTAGTCACGTTGCTAATGGTGACATGGTGACCTTGACCCTTATTCAAGGTGTCGTGAACACATTTGTTATCTTCGCGGCCCGCGTGGTTGCAGGCATCATTGATAACTTTGTTTCAAGTAATGACGAAGAGGGCGAAGGTCTTGGCATGTTCGCTTATATGGCGGTAGTGTTCGTATTAGATATGCTGTTTGGTATCCTTGCGTCGATGATCGTTGCTTACTTCTCACGTATTCGTGAATACAGAGCCGATGAAGGCGCTGCACGTCTAGCTGGTAAAGAGAAGATGATTGCGGCATTGGATAGACTACGTCAAGGCCCTGAAACGGGGGCAATGCCAGCCTCAATGTCGGCATTCGGCATTAACGGTAAGAAATCAATGGCGGAATTACTAATGAGTCACCCGCCACTAGAAAAGCGTATTGCGGCGTTAAGAGCACGCTAAATTACCCATTTCTAAAAAATAAGCGGTTCGGAGTTAAATTCTCCGAACCGCTTTTTTATTGCTCAAAATCAAGGCGATAAACACGTACAATTGTCATATTCACTGGAGTAGTTTGACTGAGCGCACGTTTTGGGGATTATCACAATGATATGATCTTTCAGCTAAATTAGTTGCGAATTAGATAATGCTTAGCTAAATTAATCTAAATCGTACTAAAAAAATATTGTGCGCAAGATGAAAACGACCTGACTATTAAGTTTTCACTATGCGGACATCAAATGAGGATACAATTGTGAGCAATAAACTACTAAGTCTAGTCTTCGGTGCGGCATTCGCAGCACTGGCTTTATCTCCATCAGCTTTCGCTGAAGGTCAAGAGCTAGCTGAAATGCATGCTGAGATGGATGGTTGTGAAGCGTGTCACGCCGATGGTTCTCCATCTGCTGATGGCGAATATGAATTTGAACAGTGTCAGTCTTGTCACGGTACGCTAGCGGAAATGGACGCTGTTCACCAACCGCATGATGGCATGCTAATGTGTGCCGATTGTCACGCGCCACACGAAATGAACGTGGGTGACAAGCCAACTTGTGATAGCTGTCATGATGATGGCCGTACTGCAGAGTCTGCACTTAAGTAATTTGAGTTAACTCAATTTGCTAACAAGAGCCAGCATCGAGCTGGCTTTTTTTATGGACTGAAATTAGCTGCGGGAGGGATGTTACTGTCACTTAGTTTTAGAGGACTACCTATAGCTCCCATAGTGTATTTTGTGGAAGGAATACTAAAGTCGCTACCCTTTAGTCGTAGTTGTTTTGCCACCGAAATCGTCATCCTTTTATATTTCCCTTTAAATCACTCGATTTAGCTTAGCTTTATTCTGAACAGGATAACGGTAAATTCTTGGGCTTCACTTTTTTATAAGTCGTTAATGTTAGTTTCTCTGCTCTGGTTCGATAGGCTTCAATTACGTAATAAAGTCTAGTTTTTGACCGTAAGCTAGTCATTTTGTTGGGTGATTTTTAATACTCAGGATTGACGATGCAGAGAGAGTTTAACGACATAATGACCGCGTTATTGCAGTAAAGCCAATCGTTGACGGCAGTATGTCATGGGAAGAGCAACTCTTTTCGAACTGAAGTTATATGGGCTCAGACAATGTGACTAGCGGTGCTTCTTTTTCTTCCTGCTCAATATGGAACGGTTGTTCAATATGGTCAGCGGCTGTTAGCATCGGTAACATTGGGCCATGGCGCACGTAAACCTAACTATGTGTTGTAGCGCTTACGTGAGTTGTTTGGTGTTTATTTGTGGCGTAAGTGTATTACAATGTTGCCTACACGGATGATGATAAAGAATAAACATGGAGTGAGTTTATGTTTAAAGTGACACATTGGGTGGTGATAACTCGTTCGCATCTATTTGCGGATCTTCTCAATACAAGATGGCCACAAGAGTTTTTGGTTAAATTACATAGGGTTGCTCCCGAGCATTTTAACAGCGAACTATTAGAGACTCGTATTACGATTATCTTGATCGATCTTGCGACTGTCGATGTTCAAACCGCCTATCAGATCCAAAAACGGATAGATAAAGCGAGTAATGTTACACGGGTTGTGTTTATTCACTTTCCTAAGCAGATCGATGCAAAGTTTCTGGTTAATGCTTCAGTTACCGCAGGTGTTTTTTACTCAGATGCATCCCTAGAAAGTATCGGGGAGGGCATGACGGAGATCCTAAAGGGTAAGGTCGTTATACCTCAGAGCTTTATCGAGTCCAGCGCTAGTAAAGATCCTGTATCAGACAATGTTGAAACACTGACAATTAGAGAACGAGAAGTGTTACAGGTGCTGCGTAGCGGTAGCACCAATATCGATATTGCCAATAGATTATTTGTCAGTGAAAGTACCATTAAGACTCACCTCTATCGAGCATTTCGAAAGATAGGCGTCTCCAGCCGTGGCCAGGCTATCGCTTGGGCGCAAACAAATCTACATGAAGTGACGCAGTAAACTCCTAGCATCTGATTGCTTTGGGGATTGGTTGTGTGGGTGGAGCTTAGACGATAGCCAAACGGGGCTTGATAACCCTATTTTTAAGTAATATTTGATTCGCTTGAGTGTGTAAAAGTAGCCTTAAATAAGGCTAGGGCATCCCTAGAAAACATATTTGATATGATCTAAGGCCCCATTATTGGGGCTTTTTTTGTGCCTCCTGTCAGCTTTATGTTGTTATGTGTGTACACATGTATAGCTGTTGGGTTATGATTCGCTCAGATTTTGGTTATTTAATAAGAGAGCGGTCGATGAAATTGATGACTTGTGCTGCAGTTTTTTTTGCTATGAGTGTGTTTTCAACTCAGGCTGCAACTGTAGGATGTGAGCGAGCTGGTGGGATCAAATGTCAGAAAGTTGGTAAACATTATGGGCGTTCTAAGGTTATAGTCGTCCCCAAAAACCACCGACATTATCATGCGTACCATTCTCCTCTTTTAACGGCTATGGGGGTGGCAATTGTATTAGACGCTGCAGGTAATGCCGTTACAGACACGGGCAATAAGGTGGTTGTGTTAGGGGAGGGAAGTGAGGTTACAAATGTTTATGAGAAAGATGGCGTGGTCTATCTGATCAAAGAGCTTAGTTAAAGATGGCTCGCGAGTTAAAATTCGAGCGGCAACTCCCGTTAATTGATCGGGGGTTAACCTGCTTAGCTGCATTTATTTGTTTGCCGGCAATCGTGTTTACCATCAAGAGTGATGCTTCAGAACTAAGTATCATGAGCATGATCTCAAGTTTAATCATTGCGCTCACTATTTATCTATTTAAATTGCTGGCGATAGGACTAAGTCGGAGCATGTTGCTTCTGTCTGAAGATATTCGGATAAAACCTGCCGCTCCAGTATCACAGATAAGACATGTTCAAAAGAAAGTCGCTAGTTTTGGTTTATGTACTTTTTGCAATCAGTTTGAAACGAAAAATACCTTATTTGGTCGTTACGTTTGTTCAGATTGCTATAAGATATTTTTGCAAGTGAAGGGGCAGGTATTAACTGATAATTTCAGTGGTACCTCTGGAATGAAGAGGTTGGGTTGAGTTTAATCAGCTAAAAAAATAGTCGGCATAGGCCGACTATTTTAGAATCTATTTATTCATTTCACGTTCTTTATTTAGGAACTCGAATCCGCTCTTTAAGAAGTGAAAGCGTTCTTCATCGGGTAAGGAGCGAACTTGGGTTAACATGAGACCGAAGGCTGAATCGATCATTAACCTGTCAGAAAGCTTTAAGTAACGGTATACAACAGGTCTGAGTACGACTGAAAAGTCACCAGTAAAATCATCGAAGCGCTGCTCTTCGATAGCCTTAGTGTTGTTTACTAACTCTCGCATACACAGAGCCGCAAGAAGGGCGTTCTTATCACTAAATGATTGGTACTGAGCGGCACGAGAATAACCTGCTCGCTTATGAACATCAGACATGTTTAGTGCAATCATGCCTTTTTCTTGCACCAATTCGGTGGCCGCATCGAGTAGTGCGGTTTCTTTTTCCGTTAGCATTGTCAAATTCCTGCAAATATTTTCATCATTAGAAGTCGTAAGCAGGACAAAGTCAACCATATTGTATATACATCTGTTTATTTTGTATGCTGTAGCTTGCGGTTCAATTTGATGATTTACATCGGTAATCTACGTCGCCTTGACAACATTTTCGAGTATACTATGGCTAGTAATTTCCTTTTTGAGGGCAGAAAAATGGCCGAAGAAACCATATTTAGTAAAATTATCCGACGTGAAATTCCTGCAGATATCTTGTATCAAGACGATCTCGTTACCGCATTTAGAGACATCACACCTAAAGCGCCAACACACATTTTAATTATTCCTAATCATCACATCCCTACCGCAAACGATATTAAGGCATCCGATGAGAAAGCGTTGGGGCGTATGATGTCTGTAGCGGCAAAACTCGCTCAAGAAGCTGGAATTGCAGAGGATGGTTACCGTCTAATCATGAACTGTAATGAACACGGTGGACAAGAAGTTTTCCATATCCATATGCATTTATTGGGTGGAAAGCCATTAGGCCCAATGTTGAGCCTGAGTGAATGAGTGCCAGTAGCGAGCATTATTCATTAACCGGCATGGCGAGTCGCTTTGTCGACCAGTTGACGCAATGTCGTAAGCTTAAATTGAAGGTGCTAGAAGCGAGTGGTAAGCGGGTGTTAATTGAACTGCCCTATGACGAACAACTTGTAGGATACCCTGATACAGGCGTGATCCATGGTGGGGTAATTACCACTTTAATGGATACCGCCAGTGGTTGCGCTGTTGTATGTTCAATCTTCGATAAGTTCCGCTTACTTGAGATCTCGCCCACGCTGGATCTACGTGTCGATTATATGAAGCCGGCAGAGCCCCATAAGTCAGTATATGGTTTTGCCGAATGCTATAAGCTCTCCTCGAGCGTGGCTTTTACCCGTGCTATTGCTTACCAAGATTCAATCGATGATCCCATCGCTCATGCGGTTGGCTCATTTATGCGAATTAGTCCAGAGATGGTGGGGGACGAGTTTAGACAGGCACTAATGGGAGAAAGCGATGAGTATGCTTAATGAAACCGGTGAGCTTGTTGACTCAGCCCAAGACAGCTACGGCCAAGATGAGAGTGGCAAGTTAGACGTTAAAAGCATCATTAAAAAAGCAAAAGAGCTCAATGACTTTGGTCATCTGCTTGAGCACGTTCCCTATGCCAAGTTTATTGGCATGGCCGTCGAGCGTTTTGGTGATGAGCTGGTATTTAAGCTGCCAGCCAAAGAGGACAATATAGGCAACCCTATCTTGCCGGCACTACATGGCGGCGTAATAGCGGGTTTTATGGAGATGTCGGCAATTGTGCAGTTGATGGTGTTTATGCAAACCACCAAGGTACCTAAGGTGGTCGATTTTTCTATCGATTACTTAAGAGCCGGATACCATAAAGACAGTTTTGCTGAGTGCAAAATTACCCGTCAGGGGCGCCGAGTTGCGAACGTGAGTATCAATTGCTGGCAAACCAATCGTAAACATCTTATTGCGACAGCTAGGGCACACTTTTTGATCGATTAAACGATTAACTGTATAACGGGATAGGGCTTTAGCTTAAAACAGGGGGCACAAATGAAAAAGGTTTTATTGGGACTGTTTACCGCGGCGATGGTGACGGCGTGCGCTCCGCATACCGCTGGTGTGATGGCGGGATCAAATGGGGCGGTGCGGGTCGATAACACCAGCTTTGGTAAAGAAGTGCAAGTGACCAATATCATGGCGCGCCCCGAAGGTGGTTTTTTGCGTGGGACAGGGACCATTGCCAGCCAAGTATCAACAGACTTACGACTGCAGTATAAATTCACTTGGTTTGATCTAAATGGTATGACTATTGATGACGAAGGGGTGAGCTGGAAGTCGCTAAAGTTGCATGGCAAGCAGCAGATGCAGGTCAGTGCCGTCGCGCCTAACGCGACAGCGACTCGATTTGAGCTCTATGTTCGGAAAGCTTTTTCTAATTAGCCTTGGCTAACGCTATTGAACCACTCACTTTAGCAAAACCTGTTAAAAAAACGTCAGCAAGCTGGCGTTTTTTTATGCATAAAATCGCTGTTTTTAAAGAAGTCTGTCATGGAGTTGTAAATTTCATGTATAATCGCCGGCGCCAAGGGGTGTTAGAGTCAATTAAACGAAAGTTGGATTGGTTGGCTTTGACTGAGATGTTGAAAAACGAACCCTTTGAACCTGATCCGGCTAATACCGGCGTAGGAATGGGCCACAATTCATTTTCCAAGCGCTTCTTTATGTTGCCGGATCTCAAATTTTTAATTTTGAGGTCCTATGTTAAATTTAAAATCGTACTCACCAGTAGCCCTTGGGGTTATTGCCGCTATCTCCTCCACAGCTACTTTAGCCAACGCAGATCTGCCTGCGACAAATGATGATATTGAAGTCATGGTGGTCACCAGTGATTTTCGTGGTAGTCCACTCGAAAAAATGCCTTCGAGTGTCACCGTTATCGATCAACAGCAGATTGAAGATGAAGGGGCTCAGCACTTCGAAGATATTCTCAATAGTATTGCCAATTTTAACTGGTCTGGCGGTAGCTCAAGGCCTAAATACTTTCAGATCCGCGGTGTCGGTGAGCAGGAAGAGTACCAAGGTGCGCCTAACTCTTCGGTGGGGTTTGTGGTCGATGATATCGATCTTTCAGGCTTAGGCATGGTCTCAAGTATGTATGACTTGCAACAAGTTGAAGTGCTAAGAGGACCTCAGGGAACGCGCTACGGTGCTAATGCCTTAGCCGGACTTATCTACCTTAAGAGTAATGACCCAACGGATGTATTTGAACATGGAGCAGAGGTTTCTTTAGGCGATGATAATTTGCAAACCTTTAGTGGTTTCAGCTCTGGTCCTGTTACCGACTCTGGCAATCTGCTTTATCGCGTCTCGTTACAGAAGCACCAGCAGGATGGCTATCGCGATAACCTGTATCTAGGTCGCAGTGATACCAATAATCGCGATGAGTTTACTGGCCGCGCGAAATTACGTTGGTATGCAACTCAAGATTTAGAGATAGATTTAACCTTGCTTCATGCCAATTATGACAATGGCTATGATGCTTGGACACTGGACAACAATGGCTTTGATACCCTAACCGATGCTCCTGGTGTCGATAAGCAGCGTACGACAGGCTCGTCACTTAAATTCACCTACACAGGGGCACAGAATTTTGAGTTAACCTCATTGACCTCCTTCGCGCAATCGGATACTCGCCATAACTACGATGGTGACTGGGCTAACCCCGATTATTGGGCCAGTCGAGATTGCGACGGTAGTCCCTGTGAATATGAGTATAACTGGGATAAAAAAGGCGAGAGAAAGACAGTCACGCAAGAGTTTAGATTATCGTCAACGGAGTCGGGGCGTATTTGGGCTGACAGTACCGACTGGCTGATTGGCGTGTATGCCATGGATCTGCAGGAAGATAACGATACAGTTGATACTTATAATCAGTTATCTGCCGAGTATGAGGCACAGAACTATGCGCTGTTTGGTCAATTGGACTCAGACTTAGGCGCAAGCTACGCGCTTTCTGTCGGTTTACGCGTCGAGCGCCGTGACAGTGACTATAGTGACTCCGCCGGTGACAGCTTTGCTCCAAGTGAAACCATGTGGGGCGGCCATATCGCTTTGAGTAAGGCGTTGGCTGAAAGCCATGAGGCTTACCTGCGTGTGGCGCGTGGCTATAAAGCGGGTGGCTTTAATATGTCACTGCCCGACGAGTTAGCCGACAAGAAAGAGTACGACACTGAAATCCTCTATAACTATGAGATGGGCTTGAAGTCGAGTTGGCTTGACGGTCAGGCTAACACTAACTTAGCCGTGTTCTATATGGATAGACAAGATCAGCAAGTGGCGGCTTCGCAACAATCGACGGTACCGGGTGAAGAGGGCAATTTCATTCTATTTACAGAAAACGCTGGAAGCTCCCATAACTATGGCGCCGAATTAGACGGTAACTGGTACGCCACCGATAACCTGAACATCTATGGCAGCGTTGGCTGGCTCGAAACCGCCTATGGCGATTATCAGTACGAAGGTAAGTACGGTACTGTGGTGGACCTTTCTGGCCGAGAGCTTGCTCATTCGCCAAACTTTACCTTCAGTCTCGGGGCGACCTACCGCAGTGATAGTGGTTGGTTCGCTAACGTTAATGCCAGCGGTAAGAGTGATTTCTATTATTCAGACAGCAATGAATCTAAATCTGACGCCTATCAAATCTTTAATGCCAAAGTGGGTTATGAGGCTGAGATCTGGTCTGCTTATCTTTGGGGGCGTAACCTATTTGATGAAAAATACGGCGTTCGGGGGTTCTACTTCGGTAATGAACCAGATTTAGACTGGGCAGATAAACAATATATCCGTTACGGTGATCCGCGCCAGATCGGTGTGACGCTTAACATCAAATTTTTATAATCATCCTTTCTTTCAAACAACACTATTGAGCCGCATTTAGTGCGGCTGAGGTCAATACTATGAAATTAACAGCAGAGATCAGTTGCTACCCACTGCAAGATAACTATTTAGATCCAATTAAGTGGTTTATCGCGCGAGTTGATTCTTATGACAATATCCAGCGTGTCACCAATGCCATGGCAACACAAGTTTGTGGAGAGTACAGCGAGGTGATGTCGATGCTAGCCATCGAGATGCAAGCGGCACATGAGAAGTGGGGCAAGGCCGTTTTCGTGTGTAAGTTTATTGGTGGTGAGCTAAATTTAAGTCACAGCGAATAACAAAATTTTGATTATTGGCCGCAGGCTTTATTTTTTTCTGTGGCCTTTTTGATTTGAACGGTAGATGACAACAATTTTGATAAGGCCTTCATTGCGCTGAGTCGAGGACACTGATTATGTCTGAATTTTGGCTAACTTTAGTCGATACTTTTACAGCGGCTTTTGGCGAAGCACAAGCGCTAACAGCTTGGGAAGCCGTAGCGGTATTATTGGCTGTGGCTTATTTAATACTGGCGATGAAAGGTAACATTTGGTGCTGGGCGGCGGCCTTTATTAGTACAGCTATCTATACCGTATTGTTCTGGAAAGTGTCACTGCTGATGGAATCTGTTCTTAACGTCTACTATATGGCAATGGCAGTTTATGGCTACTGGATGTGGACGCGAGGCGGCAGGGAGCATGAGGGCGTCAACATTGTTTCCTGGCGTTTATCGACCCACCTTAAATTAATTGGTATGACGACCCTGCTGGCCATCGCGGTCGGCCATTTTATGGCGACTCAAACACAGGCAGCGTTTCCCTATTTGGATGCTGCGACAACCTGTTTTGCGGTGATGACCACTTATTTAGTCGCTAAGAAGGTGCTAGAGAACTGGATTTACTGGTTTGTGATTGATGCCGTCTCAATTTACCTCTATGTCAGTAAAGGCTTGATGTTAACCGCGATGCTTTTTGTGCTGTACATTGGCATGGTGGTGTTTGGTTATGTTATGTGGCGTAACCAGATGAAAGTTCAGCAAGGCTCCAGTGATGTTACGCTATCGTCTGGTGCTGCGTAAATGGCGCTACCGTTAACAAAGACACTATTGCCTTACCTTGAACAGGCAGGTCTTTCACAAGTCAGCATGATCGCGGCTTTGACTCAAGGGCTAAGCAATCAAAACTACTATGTTCGTGGGCTGCACCCGACAAGGCCGAGCGGCTCAGAATGGGTTCTGAGAATTAACAGCTGGGCGAGCTCACAGATCTGTAATCGAGACCATGAGGTGCTAAATTGGCAACTGGCAAGTCACGTCAATTTAGCGCCTGAACTGGTCTATATCAGTCCGGATAAGCAGTTCTACTTAAGCGAGTTTTTTGAGCAAAACCAGACTAACTGCTGGAGCGAACTCATATCGGCAAATGGTTCACATCCCATAACAAGGCTGCAGGTGAAATGGCCCGGAGCTGAGGAGTTGTTACTCAAGTTATTAAATGGCTTAAAGCAGTTGCCTTCGCCGCAAAATGTGATGGGCGTTGATGAGCAGTGGCAGGTGTATCAGCTTCGTCTAGCAAAGATGCGACAGCAGTTAAGCGCAGAGAAAACAAAATGCCAGACAGCTGAGGGATGGATAAACTTATACGACCAGCTATTGGCGCAAACTCATCTCGTTGATGACATGCTGGCTCAGTTATCCGCTTGCCTCGTTAACCTGCAGTTTAGTCATAGAGATCTGAATCCGTACAATATTTTGGTGGTTGGTGGTCGGCTCAAGTGTATCGATTTTGAATATACCTGTAGCTCGCATCCACTATGCGATTTGGCCTCGATTATCGCCAGTCACTCTCTGTCGTCCGAGCAACGACGCTGGCTGATTGCAAATTATTTGAAAGATCATCCAAATCTTAATCTACACGCGGATAAGGCTGTGCCAGCAGCGGTGGATCTGTATTGGGTTTTTGCCTTGTGCTGGGCATTGCAGATGGCGTTTGACTGTATGATGAGTGATGGCAAGCTTAAAGAAGATGGCCTATGTCAAAGCCAAGAGTACTTAGGCTATGCCAAGCAATATCGAAATCTAATCGTCAACAGATTCTAATTGGCTGCAGGCTTTAGTTTTAAGTCGCAAATCGGTTCCGAACGTTTGACACCTCTTTATGGTCGCTTGCAGAACTGTTATCGGCACAGTGCGATCCCCAATCGGTGACCATGTTCTATGCTAGATAAATAGCATTGTTTGGATCAAAGGGGGGAGAGATGAGAACAATAAGCTTATATGCTCTACTTCTCGTGACGCTTCTGGGCTGCTCAACAAAGATGGGGTACTACTTTCTGGACTGGCTTATTGAGTGGAAGCTGGAAGAGTATGTCACATTAAACAATCAGCAGCAGAAGCAGTTTCAGCACGATTTGGATCAGTTCTTAACCTGGCACCGTACAGAAGAGCTTCCCCGTTATGAAAAGCAGTTATTACAACTTGCCCTCGCATTTGAAAAGCAAACATTAACGCCACAGCTTTGGGCGCAACACGTTGAACAAGCTAAGTCCCACTGGGCTAGAACTTTAGAGTTTGTTACCCCTTCACTTGTCGCGCTCATGAGCTCGTTTTCCGACAAGCAGGTTCAACAAGTTATTGCTCAGCTAAGAGTCGATGAAAAGAGGCTTAATCAAAAATACCTAGGTAAAGATCACCAAGCCTTAGTCGAGATGGCTGACGAGCGTATCGAAAAACGCGTTAAGCGCTGGATAGGCAAGTTGACTCAAGAGCAAAAACAGGCGATCCATCAATATAACTTGAGTAGAGCCACGACATTAGATATGTGGCTTGAATATCGTCATGAGTGGATCCGGCTTTTTGAGCAGGCATTGAAGAATCGACAAAATCAACTGGCGCTATCCCATAGCCTTACCATCCTAATGAGTCAGCCCGATAGGCTCAAATCAGCAGCCTATAAAACGGCACTCGATGCAAATACCCAGGATTTTGGTCAGTTACTTATCACGCTTAACCTACTGGCGAGCAGTCAACAAAAACGGCGTTTTCAAAAGAAGCTTGCCAGCCTAATTACCGATCTGAGTGAGTTGAGTGGGAGTCGTATACAGAGCGCGAGGAACCCTGTTGGGGAGTTCAGTCCTTTTGCCGTCAGAGGTATCGCTATGAAAGATAGTCGTAACTAATAGGGTCTGTATAGTCAGGGCACTTTAATTGTCACAATGCCGCTTTAGCCTGGACCCTTAAGTGATTATTTTGAAGAGGAAATCAAATGCAAATTGTGGATCTATACAAAAAGTTTCTTAGCCTATTGAAGCATGGTGAGGGAATAGCACCATTGGCGTTACGCTTGTATTTAGCGCCGGTGTTGATGCAAGCGGGGTATAATAAGCTTTCAAATTTTAGTGACACCGCAGCCTGGTTTGGTAACCCTGATTGGGGGCTAGGTTTACCTTTTCCCGAGGTGATGGTGGCATTGGCCGCGGGCACGGAGTTTTTTGGCGGTGCCTTGCTGGTGGTGGGCTTGGCCACTCGGTTTGTCTCAATCCCACTGGCTTTTACCATGTTCGTTGCAGCCTTTAGTGTACATATTGAAAATGGTTGGTTGGCGATCGCCGACTCGAGTTCTTGGTTAGCGAATGAGAATGTTCTAGCCTCGGCGGAAAAATTACAGCGGGCTAAAGCGATCTTACAAGAAAATGGTAATTACGAATGGCTGACAAGTTCGGGGAATTTTGTGATCTTGAATAATGGTATTGAGTTTGCGATGACTTATCTATTTATGCTGTTGGCTCTGTTATTTATGGGGGGAGGGCGTTACACAAGCCTTGACTACTATATCGCTAAACGTAATGGTATCGCTTAAACTTCACTGCCACTGTTTACGGCAATGAATTCAGATCCCACTTAGCCAGGGGGATTTTTACTGCCTGATGTTCTGCTTTGCTCTCTTGTTAAAGCGCGGGTTAATCTTGTATCGTGCTTGTGTCTGCGGGTTAAATTTCATTAATATGAGTGGATTATTTTTACCCACTTGATATTCTCGATTACGACTTGAGACTCAAGTCATTCTTTTCTCCTAAAACGTTTATTAAGGATAATCCGTTGGACGCATTAGAATTATTACTAACTCGCCAATCCACCCCAAGGCTAGTTGCCCCTGCGCCTGATGAGCAACAGTTGCAGCATATTCTCGATGCAGCGACTCGTGCGCCGGATCATGCTGGCCTTACTCCTTGGGAGTTTATTATTGCCCAAGAGGATGGGTTAGATCGCCTTGGCGATATTTTTGCTAAAGCCTTGCAAGCTAAGGGAGCCGACGAGGAGTTTATTGCTAAGGCAAAGAATATGCCTCTTAGGGCGCCTATGGTGATCACTGTGGTCGCTAAGCATAGACCCCACCCAAAGGTTCCTGAAATCGAGCAGTCACTCGCTGCAGGCTGTGCACTTTTCGCGATGCAGCAAGCCGCTTTTGCACAAGGCTTGGGCGGTATATGGCGTACTGGCGAACTGGCCTTTGATGCCAATGTTCATCGGTTACTCGGTCTAGAAAATTGTGATCAAATAGTCGGCTTTCTTTACTTAGGAACACCTGCGATTAAAGCGTCTACCAAAGCGTTGAAAGACGGTAAGAGTTTTGCTCGATATCTGTAGCAGGGCGTTAAGCTGTAAAGTTAGGTGTTATCGTAAAAGTTAAGTTCATAACTTAGCTATCAGAACTTAGTTAATTGGCACAGACTGTTAAACACAGGCAGTTATAAACAGGCAGTTGAATCGATTTCATCGATAGTTCGTTAAAATTCGTCATCGAGCATGTTAGCTTAGAATAATAAAAAGACAGGAGGTTATGTGAACGTTGAACAAAAAGAAACCAGTCTAGAGGGTGAGCATATCGTTCTAGAGCCTCTGACACTGGAACATCAAGCGGCGTTAAGCATTGCCGTTGCAGACGGTAACTTATGGGAGCTTTGGTACACATCCGTTCCTCACCCAGACGAAATGAAAGCCTATATCGAAACGGCATTAGAGGCTGAGTCTAGAGGAGAAGCGCTCGCCTTTGCGGTGCGTGATCGCTATTCAGGTGAGATTGTTGGTTGCACCCGGATCTGTAACTGGCAGCAGCAACATCGTCGATTAGAAATTGGTTACACTTGGTATTCAAAGAGTGCTCAACGCTCGGCTGTTAACACTGAGGCAAAATTACTACTTCTTAGTTATGCCTTCGAAACGCTAGATGTAATGGCCGTAGAGTTTAGAACCCATGTTCACAATCAGGTGGCTCGGCAAGCGATTTGTCGCCTAGGTGCAAACCAAGATGGCATTTTGCGCAATCATCAAATTTTGAAGAATGACACGGTCAGAGACACTGTTATCTACTCAATCATCGATAAGGAATGGCCAGAAGTAAAGCAAGGCTTGAAGGATAAGCTATTGAATTATGAGGAGTCATAGCGGATATTTTTTATTGGGTTAACACTCCCAATAGAAGTCAGTGACTCATCCCCCGCTCTCCAAGAGCCTCGACTGCAGCTCTAGCAGTGAGGCTCATTATCAAAATAGCACTAATTTGCGCATTCTGAGTTGTCGTCTTTTAAAAAAGAGAATGAGTTATTTCGTCATGGGCTTGATATTCACTAAAAGCTAAAGTAGAAATAAAGGTTAAGTGTTAACTATTCGCAACTAAAAAGAAAAGGATAACCTTCGATGTTTGCAAAGATCCCACTCACCATCATTGTACTCGGTGCCAGTGCACTGTCTTTTAATAGCCTGGCTGGGGAGGCGGAAGACGCCTTTGTTAGCGAGCTTGCCGATTGCGCAGCCTATTACCATATCGCAACCGACGCCATTTCTGCGATGGATGCGCCCCAAATGGCGGCTGTGGTAGAGCGGTTAAAGCTATCAGGTGAGCAAGCCGAACAGCTTGCGAAACAGTTTCATACAGAAGAGCAGGTCTCTGCGGCTATCACGGCCGCTGCACAGAAGCATAGAGCGGCGATGCCAAACGAAAAAAGCTTAGGTTCTCTGATGGGGAAGTATAAAGAGACGTGTAAAAGCATACTGGCTGAGCCAGAAAAGCGTCTCGATTACTGGAGCATGGTGACTATGTAAGGCTTAAGCCTTGATACTCAACTACCTCTAATAATTGAGCAATCACAATAGAGCAATCATATTCATTAGGTTGCTCTTTTGGTTTTTAACGTGAGTTTTGTTGTAAGAATTTTTACGAATTTCCTGTCTACTACTGATAGCTAATGGCTTGAGTAAGTTGTTTTCCAAGTCTTAGCGTCTTGTCGTACGTTAATCTGTTTTGGAGTAGCTGATGAATTTTTACCTACTGACTGCGGGCATCATTGCCGTCATAACCGCAGTTGGCCACTTTACTTATGGCCGTACTCACTATTTAAAGCCTGTGCTAGATGCAGATTTTGATGCAGGGGCTAAGGCGGTGATGCATTGTCTCTTTCACTATGTGTCAGTTTTTTTAGTTCTGTCTAGCTTGGTGCTATTAAGCTGCGGTTTTGAGGCTATCTCACCGATGCAAAGTTTTGGGGTATTGCTGTTTATTGCGCTTAATTTCGTCTTGTTTGCCATTTGGCAAATCTATATCGGTTTTATGAGTGATCTTGAGGCGCCGCTTAAGCGACTATTTCAATGGATGTTTTTTGTGCTGCTTGCAGGTTTTACCTTAGCCGGAGCCCTTTGCAACTAAAGTCGGTTAGATGAACTGTCTAGGTGAATATCCTTCAAGTCGCGCCATTTCAGTATGACATGACTTGTGTTTTGACATGCGTCTATGTAGCTTAAGCCGATGATCCCATAAGGATTGGGATCGCTAAAACAAGGATAATACCATGCCCTGCTGTAATGTTAATGCGCCTTAAAGCTCTTCTCTTATCGATTTTAGCCTTTCCTTTCGAACATTGAGTCACTATCGTTGTCCGATAGATAAAATGACGATAATTTACAAATTTTTGCAGATTAACCAATTAGCTAACTAGCGCTTATCTGTATGATAGGGCTTATCTATGATGATTGTTAATCCAGCCATATGAGCACTTTATGATTAAAGTTCATGAATTAACCAAACAGTACCCAATGGGCGACAGCTGCGTGAAAGCGCTCAATGGGGTGAGTTTCTCTATTGCGAGAAATGAGTTCGTCGCCATTATGGGGCCATCAGGCTCAGGCAAGTCGACCTTAATGAACATCATAGGTTGTCTCGATAAGCCTACTTCGGGCTGTTATAGCTTAAATGATCAACAGGTCGCCGAATTAGATGATGATGCCTTGTCTGCTGTGCGCAACAAGGAGATAGGCTTTGTGTTCCAAAGCTTTCATCTGTTACCGCGTTTATCTGCGCTGCAAAACGTGTTGCTTCCCTTAAGGTTTTCAGCCGAAGCCGAACAAGATAAGGGCTATGCCCTCGAGCTGCTAAAACGTGTTGGACTCGGAGCCCGTCATGATCATCGGCCTAACCAGTTATCCGGTGGTCAAAGACAGCGTGTCGCCATTGCTCGCTCTTTAGTGAATAAGCCGGCGATTTTGTTGGCCGATGAGCCAACTGGCGCGCTCGATAGTAAAACTTCGGTTGAGATTATGGCGCTGTTTACCGAGCTGCATAAAGCCGGCCAGACCATCATCTTAGTGACTCATGAAGAGGAGGTCGCCGCTTATGCTCAGCGCATTATCCGCATGCGAGATGGCGATATCGTTGAGATAGAGGAAAGAGGTGAAAATGCCGCTTAATGTCAACAAGAAGCCAAAGGTCATGGCTGGGAGCCGTTGCAAGCGATTTAACTTAGCACTAGTTAACTTAGCGCTGGGCTTATCAGTCACATTTTTGATGAGTTCTGCTCTAAGTACTAAGGCTGTTGCAAGCTCTGAGCAGCCCATCGCAGCAGTTTTGGAAGGTGAGACAGCGTCAATCAATAGCAGTGAGTCGATGCCCTTATTGCTTACAGGACAGGTTGCCTCGGTTGTTTCGCAGGCGTTTATTGTACCGAAAGCTGGCGATACCTGGCTTTATCAAATTCAGTGGATGATGCCTGAAGGCAGCTTGGCGGAGCCGGGCCAAGTGGTAGTGATCTTCGATAAAAGCGAAATCGACAATCGTATCGAGCAGTTGGAAGGCAGTTTATTAAGGGTCAAAGCTCAGGAGCAAAGCCAGTCTATTGAGCTAAATGCACAGTTATTACAGGCTCAGTTTGAACTCAAACAGGCTAAACTCGAACTTGAAAAAGCCGAGCTTGATGCCGCTATCCCTGCAGACTTTATCGCTGCAAAAGACTATGCCGATAATCAGTTTAATCAACTCAAGGCGGAGTCGGAACTTGCCAAGAAGCGCCAAGCCTTAAGCGAGATCCAAGATAAGCGTAAAGCGTCCCTTTCACAGCTTGCTATCGATAAAAAACGCGCCGAACTGGAGCTTTCACAGGCGCTGTTAGGGCTTGAGCAACTTGAGATCCGCGCCGAAATTGCAGGGCCTGTGCTCTATTCAAGAGATCCATGGACAGATAAAAAATATGCCGTCGGTGACAACGCCAGAATCGGCCGTCAAGTGGTCACGATTCCGGCGTTAAACGATCTTGAAATTATCGCTTGGGTGAATGAGGTCGATGTTGACCGGATTAAGCTAGGCGAGCCGGTGCGCTTAAGGCTCGATTCTCAGTCTCAAGTGGTGCTTAGTGGTAATGTGGCCGAGGTTAGCCGTCAGGCCAAAAAGCAGACGGCATGGGGCAACAGTAACTGGTTTAGAGTGTCGATTAAGTTCAGTCCAGATGAGCGTGTGGAAATTATTCCTGGAATGAGCGTGTTAGTCGAAGCTGGAGTGACACCATCATGAAGTTTAATCTAATCAGTGTATTGGTGCTTGGCACATTTCTAACCGCTTGCCAAGACTCAGCGATCACCAAGGCCGAAACCGGAGTGTTAGAGCAGCAGATAGAGGTGACAGGTGAGCTGGTTTCGGCAAATACTGTGAGTCTTAAACCACCGGCTCTGCGCAGAGTATGGCAATACCAGGTGAAAATGTTAGCGCCAGAAGGCAGTGAGGTGAAAAAGGGCGATAGGGTTGCTCAATTAGACACCTCCAACCTGAGCCAAAGACTATCGGTTAAGGCTGCAGAATTAGAGACGACAATTCAAGATATCGAGACCTCAAAGCTTAGAAATGCCAAGAAGCTTGAGGAGCTAAAACTTGAACTTGCCGAAGCTAAGATGAATCAAGAGAAGAGTCAGATGAAAGTGGATATCTCTGATGAAACCGTCTCCGTCATCGACAAGCAGAAATACTTAAGAGATGCCGTTATTGCCAAAGATCGTGTCACTCTGATCAATCAAAAGATTGAGCTTGAGATCAAAGGCGCCGAGCAGCGAATGAAAATGTTGGCTGGCGATCAACAAAAGTTTGCCGCCGAAGTGTCGACGCTAGAGAAGGGCATACAGTCGATGACACTCATTGCGCCGCGTGATGGTATGGTGGTCTATGGCAACGATCAGCAGGGTAATAAGGTCGCCGAGGGGCAAAATATCTTCGTTGGTGATTCGGTACTTAGTATTCCGGATCTGCAACATATGCAGGTGAATATGACCATTCCAGAGGTGGAAGCGGGACGAGTTAAAGTGGGTCAAAAGTTGAAGATCCGCCTCGATGCTAACCCTGAAAAGAGTTTTAACGGCGAGATCATTGAGCTTGGCGCTGTATTTAGAGTGAAAAATCAAGATGTGCCGTTGGTGATCTTCGATGCCGTAGCCAGCATAGCACAGCCGGATACCGAGCTTATGCGCCCCGGGATGACGGCGAAGATCAGCATCGATATAACCAATAACAGCCCAGATTTATTACTGTCTCTCGATGCGGTTCATTACGACCGAGGTCAGGCATATGTATTGAAGCCTGGGTTATTTAGAAGTACAAAACAATATGTTGCGCTAGGTGCTATGGGTAAGGAGCGGGTAACAATTACCTCAGGGTTAAAAGAGGGTGAAGAGGTATTACTGCCATGATAGGACAAGAGAGCAAAAGGGGGGTGCTAAAGCCTGTTAAAGCCTGCAGACAAATTTTAGCCAGTGTATTTGTGGTGTCAGCGATTGGACTGAGTGGCTGCGGCGGAGCAGATAATGCAGGAGTATTAACTGTCGAAGTGAATCGTTCCGACTTTAAAGTCGATATTCCTGCATCTGGCGAGTTAGAGGCAAGCAACTCGACGACAGTCAACGTTCCTACAGGACTTCGTGGTCCGCAGTCTCTCGCTTGGATTATCGATAACTTTAGTGAAGTTAAAGCGGGTGATGTCGTGGCTAAAATGGACTCGACTCGAGAGAGCTTCAAGTTAGAGATGGAGCAGCTTGATTACGACCGTTTAGGTCTAGACAGTCAAATCCAGACACAAAAAGACAAGACCATAGATAAGAGTTTGAACACCGACACTAAGGTGACCGCTCAGGAACAAGATTTAGCCGAACGTTTCTTCAGTGACGATGAACGTGTTTATACAAAAATCGATATTATCGACCAGATGCGCAACCAAGATTACCTAGAAGCTAAAATGCAGTTTTACGACTGGGGATTAGGTCAACATGGATCACAAGCGCAGGCGGAGCAAGAGCTAATCAAGCTTAAGCAGAAGGGGCATAAGGCTAAGATGAGCCGCTACTCCAGTAACTTAAAGCAGATGGAAATTGTGGCGCCCCATGATGGTCTATTTGTGGCGCAAGCTGGCTGGAACGGCGCCTTACCTGTCGCAGGAGATATGATGTGGTCGGGGATGACTATCGGTCTGCTACCCGATACCTCAAAGATGCAGGCTAAGTTATATGTCTTGGAGTCAGAGGCCTTAGGTTTAGCGGTAGGCAAACCTGTCACCTTGCACCTAGATGCTTATCCTGAATTGCCGATTACTGGCACCTTGACCCAACTCGATGCTTTGGCAAAAGCCAAAGAGCAAGATAGCCCGGTTAACTATTTTCAGATCACAGTGACGTTGGATAAGACGTTGACGGAAATCATGCAGCCAGGACGACAAGTTAATGCCATGGTACACGCGCTGGATCTGAACGATGTGGTTACCGTACCGAATCAAGCACTGTTTCAAAAATCGGGTGAATACTGGGTTTACATAAAGACATCGGCAGGCTTTGCAAAGCGAACGGTTAAATTAGGCAATCGCAGTTTAAATAGGACAGTTGTCACCGAAGGATTAGAGCAAGGCGATGTTATCGCGCTGACCACTCCGCCGAAAAGGAATCGAGTATGACCGTCAATAGAGTGCCAGTGAAGATAGAACAAAGATTTAATAATAAGTCGATGAAGAAAGCGGGCTTACCCTTAGCTGTGTACTGGGAAGGCATAAAGCAGGCTTTTGATGAGATGCGTCATCATAAACTACGGACGTCCTTGACGTTGCTGGGGATGATCTTCGGCGTTGGCGCTGTCATCGCCATGCTCAGCGTGGGGGAAGGCGCCGAGCGCGAAGCCTTAAAGATGATCGAATCGATGGGCGTTAAAAACTTGGTGGTTAATGCTCGTAGCGCCGAGGGTGAGGCGCTAAAGTCGGTTCGAGAACACAGTATAGGCCTCAGTCTTAGAGACATAGATAGTGCCCGCGATACCTTACCATTCGTTCAGAATTGGAGCGCCGAGAAGAAGGTTAAAGTATTCAGCCTATTTAGTCTTAAAGGTCGCAGTGACGCACAGGTTTTAGGTGTCACTCCTAGTTATTTTGAGCTCAGTGCTTTGCCATTAGGGGAGGGGCGCACCCTTAACGAAAAGGATGAAGCTTATTACCAGCAGGTTGCAGTACTTGGTCCCGAGGCGGCGAGAAGCCTATTTCCCCAAGGTAGTGCGATTGGCAGCCTAATAAAGGTGAACCATCAATGGTTCAGCGTTGTGGGGGTGCTGTCGGAGAAAGAGAGCAGCAAGGCGAGTATTCAAGGGGTGAAGTTAGGCGGTGAGCGCAATCAAGTGTTTATTCCGCTAACCACTGCGCTCAAAAAGATGCACTTTAATACCCTAGAGAATGAACTCGATTCATTTAAGTTAGCGCTCGCCGATGGTATTGAGCCTTCCTTGGCAGCAAAAAGCTTACAACATTTGCTTAATCGGCGTCATGGGGGCGAAAAAGATTTCGATGTAGTGGTTCCAGCGGACTTGCTTGCCCAACACCAGAAAACTCAGCAAATCTTTAATATCGTGATGGCCTGTGTTGCAGGCATATCCCTGCTGGTTGGCGGGATCGGCATCATGAATATTATGCTCGCAACCATTTTAGAGCGTACCGGGGAGATAGGTCTACTACGTGCGTTAGGGGCTAAGCGTAAAGATATTGCACGTCAGTTTCTCATCGAGAGTATTGCCATATCGGGTACGGGCGGCATTATTGGTATCGGTGTTGGGCTATTGCTCGCATTGATTATCTCCTCGGCCGCGGGTTGGCCTGTGGCTTGGTCTCCCTTTTCGATTCTGTTAGCACTTGGGGTCTGTATGACAATTGGTGTTGGTTTTGGACTCTATCCTGCGAATAAGGCAGCCAAGCTTGACCCAATTATCGCTCTGCAGCGGGATTAAACATGTCAGCTTTCAAAGAGCCCGCGATGTTTATCGCGGGCTTTTTATTGCTTGAATTCCATCATCGCTTAAGTGAAGGCAGGGTGAGTTAGGCTCATATGGGCGAATGAATCGGTAGTGCACATGTTAAAAATATTCGGTATTTGGCGGCAAACTAAGCTATTGTATTAGAAGCATTCACAAATGGATTGGCTATTTTTTTACAGAATAGACAGTAACAGAAAGGAAGCGATAGCTTGACCCAACGAAGAATCAATAAACAGAATAACTTCTATTACATGACGGCTGCGCTTGTGGTGTTGCTGTTGAGTGCATCTTTGGCTAAATCTCTGATGGGGGGCATGCTGGAATCCTTACTCGAAGGTGTTATTGCCATTACCTTTTTGGTTTGTGTGGTGAGTCTAGGGGTCGATAAGAGCTGGAAGCGTTTTATGCAAGTGCTCATAGTTATCTGGCTGGTGACGGCTATCAGCAAACGCTTTATCACTATCCCTCACCTTGATCTATTTATGCTTGGGTTAATGTTCGCCTTTTTCTGGGGCACCTTTAGCTCTATTGCAAGGCAAGTACTGTTTGCAGGCTCTGTAAACGGTAACCAAGTCGTGGGTTCCATCGCACTTTTTCTACTCTTAGGCCTGATGTGGGCATTGGTTTACCTCCTAATATTGGCATTATCGCCTAATGCATTTTCCGGGATAGATCAAAGTGCTTGGGGACAAAATTTTTCTCAGATGGCCTATTTTAGCTTTGTTACCCTGACCACATTAGGTTATGGCGATATTAGTCCTAATACGCCGTTTGCTCAGGTTGCAGTATATATGGAGGCAATTGCAGGTGTATTTTACATGGCGATTGTCGTTGCAAGTCTAGTGAGCGCTGGGCTGGCTCAAAAAGATCCACAACAGGAACGTTAATATGGAAAACCCTATGCAACATAATCAAAGTAAATTGTTCGTCGCGAACATGGTGGAGTCGGCGATTCGAATAGGCTTGTTGTTTATACTGGTTGTTTGGACCTTCGATATCATCAAGCCGTTTGTTATTCCTGTGCTATGGGGAGCGATAATTGCGGTTGCCCTGATGCCGATGACAACAAAACTTGAACGTGCCTTGAAGGGCCGAAGGGGCATTGCTGCCACTATTCTGGCCTTGGCGGGGATCATACTGCTCATCGCGCCGTTCTGGATGGTATCAAGCTCACTCTTCGATGGCGTGTCACGTACGGTTGAGATGCTACAGTCTGGGAATGTCGACATCCCAGGCCCCACACAAAAAGTTGCCGATATTCCTTTGATTGGCGATAAGTTATTTGAAGTGTGGGCACTGTTCGCCACTAACTTAGAAAAAGCCTTGTTGCACTTCTTGCCGCAAATCAAAACCGGGGTGTCAGCCGCCGCGGGTATGTTGGGCAGCAGTTTAGGTAGCTTAGTGATGTTTATTATCTCACTGGCAATTGCCGGTGGTTTTATGGCTCATGCGGAAAAGTGTTCGACCGCAGTGAGTACAGTTGCGATGCGTGTTGTTGGTCCCCATGGTGAAGAGTGGACTAGTTTAACTGCAGCCACAATTCGCAGCGTATTGCTGGGTGTGGTTGGGGTGGCATTTATCCAGTCGCTATTGATCGGCTCGGCGTTGTTTGCCTTTAGCATTCCTGCGGCAGGTTTGTTTACCGTCATAGTGTTTATTTTTGGTATCGCACAGCTGCCGCCACTTATTGTCGTGCTGCCGCTTATTTTTTATGTTTTTTCAACCCATGATTCCACCCCGGCGACCATATTTACGGTATGGGTGATCATCGCAGGGCTTTCCGATAGCTTGTTAAAACCTATGTTAATGGGACGAGGCGTCGATGTTCCAATGCCGGTGATCCTTATCGGGGCGATTGGTGGCATGATAACGGCGGGGATCATCGGGCTGTTTTTAGGTGCGGTTATTTTGGCTATTTGGTATGAGCTATTTTTGACTTGGCTCAATAGCGAAGAGAGTCCTGCAGCGTTACCTCAAGCATCGAATGATGAGCCTGTCGACAGTCCTGAGAAGTAAACTAAGGCGACAATTCTTATAGCGAAAAGGTGCCTTTGTGCACCTTTTTGTGATTCTAGTCGGCGCGGCTGCTTATGTGATTGAGAAACCAGATCTTGAAGATTAATATTAGGCTAGCCATTTTAGGAAAATGAGAGAGGGATAACTCGGTTGAACAGTGTAAAGTCGGTGGTTTGGGGCTGGTTTAAGCAGCAGGCAATAGCTAAAGAGTCGCTTTTGCAAGCGTTGTCGCTTGCTTGTGATGGCGAAAATTTGCCAAGCCAATTGCAGTGGCGGGCTTTAATCGAGCTGCTGCTCACTTGGGGAGCTGCGCTCCTTATCGGCTCGGGTCTTGTGTTTTTTATTGCTGCTAACTGGCAAAGTATGGGTAGGTTTGAGCGCTTTGCCTTGGTAGAGTCTTGCCTAGTTATAGTCGTGGCTCTTTATCTCATTTTGCGTTATCGCGCAGTGAAAAATGGCGATAGACTTGGGTTTGGTTATACCTCGGCTAATGCGGCGTTATTCGCCGTATCGATAATCATAGGTAGTTTGCTGGCGCTGGTGGGGCAGACTTATCAAACTGGTGCCGACCCTTGGCAATTATTTGCACTATGGGCGCTACTTACTTTGCCTATTGCTTGGCTGGCAGGCTCCGAGCTGCTATGGCTGTTACAAGGTTTACTGCTCAATCTATCCGTCGTGCTTTTTTATCAAACGTTTCCGGGCTTGTTTGCTCGACTTTTCTTATTCGATCTCGTTTTGGCACCACTATTGATACTAAATCTTTTACTGCATCTAGGCGTTATGTTACTCGGTGGCAAACTCGGGCTATTGGAAGGACACACGTCGCTTATTAAGCGCTTTGAGGCCCCTATATTACAGCAGATCACCATAGCTATCGCTGTGCTATGTATGAGCTTGCTTGCAGTTGAAGCTATTTTTGATGAGCAGAGCCGCGTTTGGTTAGCGGTATACTTTGGGCTGCTCGCTGCAGGATATTGGCTTTACAATTTTGTATTGAAGCAGATATTTGTGCTGGCTATAGGCGGCTTTAGTCTGGTCGCGGTTATGAATAGCCTATTGATACGATTAATGTTTGAAACCAGTGAGCCGGTGGGGTTATTTTTAGTGGTGGGCTTGACCATCATTGGCTTAACGACTTGGCTCACCATCTGGCTTAGAACCCGCCATCGCTCTTTTCAAGAGGAGGGGCGGCACCATGCATAGCGTATTCGAAGATAATAAGGGGGCTCCAGCAAAGTTGTGGTCTAGATTAGCCGCCGAGGGATTGACCTGTCAGAATGAAATGCCAAAGCCCCTTCAAACGACTCCTTGGTATGTTCAACTGCTGCAAACATTCGCAGCCTGGGTTGCATCACTGTTTATCCTTGCCTTTAGCATAACCTTCTTTGGATTATTCTTCGATGGTTTAGACACGGGGTTCGCCACATTAGTCGGAATTACTTATGCAGGCTTAGCGGTGTATCTTTATAGGGTGAGTGCTACCAAGTCGTTATTTCTCAACCAGATGGCATTTGCTTTAAGCCTGAGTGGCCTACTGTCATTGGCCTATGGTATGACCGATTGGTTTAGCCCAAGCTTAGGTGGGGAAATAGGGCTAGCTTGGTATTTTACTTTAGCTTGTATTTTGCTGCTGCACTGGCTGTCGATTGAACACTATAGTCATCAATGTGTCATGAGTTTTAGCGTTATCGCCTGCCTGGTGGGGATTGGATATGAATTAGAACTGCTTGAGTTACTCCCTGTGCTTATCTTGTTACTGTTTGTCGCTGTCTGGTTGAATCATGCTAAAACGGCTAAGCACTTTGCACGCATGAATGCCCTTGGCCATATGCTCGGTTTGTGGGTCATACTTATTCAGTTACCTCTGTTAGGCAATCAAACGCTACTGTTAGACCATGATAAATTTCCAGTATTAGCGCAATGGAGTAATGGGCTGTCGGTCGCTATAACGTTAGTTACCTTGCTTGTACTCGTTGTAAGAATTTTCCGCTCGCTGTCATTAAGCTTTAGCAGTAAGCCGGGGCTGCTAAGCGTCGTTGCTATGCTGTTGTTGGCGGGATTATCTATTGTTATGACGGGGTTATCTTCGGCGGTACTGGTTATGATTATGGGCTTTTATGTGAGAGAAAGGGCTATTTTCTTACTCGGGCTGGTTGGAATATTCAGCTTTATTACTTGGTATTATTACAGTTTACAGCTGCCGCTGCTTGAAAAATCGATCTGGTTAGTCGCGCTGGGCTCGTTATTGATTTTGGTCAGACTGCTGCTCGTTAAATTAGTACCTAAAGAAGATAAGCATGGAGTGCATCCAGATGAGGCTTAAGTTACCCGCTTCTATTTCTGTGCTGCTGTTAACGCTTGTTAGCGTATTGGGCATAGTGAATTGGGACATTTACCAAAAAGAGCAGCAATTAGCTCACGGGCAGGTGGTACGTTTAGCCCTCGCTCCGGTCGATCCCCGCTCACTGATGCAGGGGGATTATATGACGCTAAACTATGCCATAGCAGCCCCATTGAGCACTTTGCTTGAGGTGGAGACTGGACAGGGGCTAGTGCAGGTGCGGCTCGATAACAATCGAGTTGCCTCATTGGTTTCGGTTGATCAGGAGTCTGCCAGCGTTACGTTAACAGAAACTGGGCAGAACCTAAGCGGCATAAGTGCAACGGATGAAATTGTGAATATTCAATATCGTGTGCGCCACAATCAGATTAAATTTGCCAGCAACGCTTACTTTTTCGAAGAGGGTCAGGCAAAGCGATATGAAGGGGCGAAATATGGCCAGTTTAGGGTCGATGGGCAGGGGGCTTTGTTGTTAGAGTCCTTGCTAGATAAAGACTTTAATCCGTTGTGACCTGCACTTTTTAGTCAGATAAGTTAAATAGGCTGTATTCGTTAAACAGGCTTGCCAAGCAGGGTAAGCCTTAGTCGCTCATTGCCGTTAATTAAAGATGTGACAGGCTCATTGGGGCAAAGGTTAATCTCTTGTAGACCATTAAACGCGTTGCCGTTTAGCTCGGCGTTAACCCGGCACTTAAGACTTAGCAGACTGGAATGGCAAGGTGTTGCTCCCTCTGAGCCGATAAAGCCACTATCAAGAACGATATTACAGCTGTTAGCTGTGAATGTTTGTGTTTCGCCTACATAAAAGCTGCGGCTCTCAGAAACCAGTAGATGACTATCATTGGTTTTTTCAATAAACGCTAGGCTGATATCGAGTCGGACTCGTACCCGACGCGACAGATCAAACTTAGCTTGCTTGCCTCGGTTAAGCGAGGAGATATAGAAACCACCGAGTGGGCTACTCATCGACTAAACTCCTATCTGCTTATGAACTTCAAATGAGTAACTTACCACGTAAATTGTTTAATGGCCGCTAAAATAGCAGCCACTAAACATTGCGAGATAACTGCAGCTTGGAGCTACTTCTTAACCCACTTCCCTGACTTATTCTGAATGTAGTGGCCTTTCTTGGTCGCCTCAATCGCTTTCTCCGCGGCGAGTTTGGCGACATCACTCACTGATATGTTGTTCTTTTTAGCGATTTTTTCATAGTGGGCCTTACGCTTAGCATTAACCGAGCTGACCACTGATTTGGCGTCGCTGGAGCTTATAACCACTCCTAGATAACCGTTAAGCTGTTCACCAACCAGTCCTTGGGCTTTGGCATCTTGCAGGGAAATAGCAAAGGCATTAAAGCTAAGTACTAGGCCAGCAAGTAGGACAAGTAATTTTGATTTCATCATGTTCTCCTTTAATTCCTTTGCTTAAAATAGTTCATCATCGGCTAAGAGTTGATCTAACTCTTTATCGACTTTGATCTTGATCTCGTGCTCAATCTTCACATTGAGGTTAATCACAATCGGTTTATCCGGTGGCTCAATCTTAACGGTCGGACTGCAACCGACTAACGCATAACACGCAAGCATTACACTGAGTAGTACTTTTGGATTGTGCAATGTTTTCATTGGTTTATCCTTTTCCTTATCGGGTTAGGCTGAACTGAATTATTAGTTACTGTTGTGGTGAATACAATACGCCAACTCTTAATAACTATTTGATGAGACTGCTGATTACTTAACGGCGCGCTCGATCTGATCCTGTAAATTATCACCAATCTGTAAACTTCTGAGTAACTGTAACATGTTCTCCTCTTGAGAGTAGTTGAAGTGAATAGGTCGTTCAATACCTCTGCTACGACCTTTTACATTCACCTTGAGCTTGGCATCGCCTTGGGCATCCATATCGAAGCTGCTGGAAAGTTCTGAATAATTGAGGTGCTCGAGGGCTGAGAAGGCGAACTCAAGATAGGGCTGGCTTTGTCGCATCTGATCTACCGCAGGATTATTGCTGATGGCAATTAAGCCTCCGGGGGCGCGGGCGGCCAATCTCCCTCCGCTCACGCTGGCTTTGCCTTGCTCGATACTCACGGGCAGGACGCCATCGAAAATACCATCGGCGTAGATCCCCACTTGGGGTTGGATAGCTAGCAGTTGTTCTAGGTCAATATGTTGCAGTACAAAGTAGGCTGATGATGGTTTAGTCAGGTTCAGTTGAAACTGCGGGATCAACAGCTGCCCACCTAGCAGATCGCCTCTTGCTGTCAATCCTACAGATGCCTGCTTAACACCGAGTAGTTGCAGGGCTAAGGCGAGGTTCTCTTTGCTGGGCTCTGCTGCATTATCGGCAATATTGTTTAAGCCTTGCTCTTTACTATCTTGCGTCCTTACTTGAGAGCCTGCGGCAAATGAAACTGCGGCTTCTGCATCGATATCGGTGATCAGTACGCCGGGATTAAAGGCTTGCAGGGATAGCTTTATATTATCGCAGTTAAAAGCGCTCTCGCGTCTATTGCTGCTATCTTGTAGCCAGTTAAACTGGCATTGGGTATCCATATTACCGCCACCGAAGGGGAGGTTGTTGAGGCTACCTTGGATATCGCTAACCTGTGGATCGAGGGTCATGTCGAAAGCCAACCCTTGACTTTTCTTGAGCTGGTAGTGCATGGCAAGCTCTGTATTGCCTTCAATATCGAGTGACTCAGGTAAGCTGTCTGTCTGACTTAGAAACGCCAGAATAGGTGCAAACTCACTCTTAAACTGCCAGTCTCCGATTAACTTAAATTGGCTCAAGTCTTTTGGCTTGGGCGTAAATTGATGTTGGCTGGTGAGATATAGATTGTTAATTTTCCAGCTTTCATCACTGTGCAGCCCTTCGCGGTTGAGGTTCAGCTGTTGACTCAGCTCTATAGTGTCGAAGTGAGCCAGCTTCTGCTTAATGTGGCGCCTTTTGTGCTTACTTGCGCTCAGACTGTCTTGATGACTGTTTGAATGAGCGGCTCGATTATAGCCAGACTTGTCGAGGCTAAGCTGTGTCACCGATATGTCGACCTGATTCTCGAGCGTGTGTTGCAGTAGTTTGGATGCAAATGATGAGTCTAAGTCTAAGTCTAAATCTGAGTCATCAGTTGCCTTGGCTGAAGCGCTACTGTCTGTATTGTCTTCAGTAACTTTTGTATTAGTAGTATTTGCACCAGAGCTAAACTGTAGCGAAACTGCATGATGTAGCGCCAAATGCATCTGTTCGAGCTTAAGCTTGTACTTCTCTTCAAGGGCATTGTTGAGGGGAAAATGACCTTCTAAAGCGCCGATCTCATAATGCAGTGATGGAATGATGAGCCGAGTTTGGCTCTGGTCTTTATTTGGTTTGCCATTGTTTGGCTGAAAGTGCTTCTGCTGGTAACGGTATTCGGCAGGCGAAGTTAGGGTTAACTTTGTGCTTTTAATTTGAGCCGTGCTTATCTGAGTTTGATTTCTCGCTGAAGCGGCTTGGGTTGTCGATGGCTTATCTCTGGGTAGCGCTTGCGGCTCTGATTTTACTGTGCTCTCTAGCTTTATGCCTTTGCTGACTTGATTGGCTCCACTGGCAATGACAACCGCAAAGTTTGTTTGTAGTGGGTTGTGGCTGGCACTGAGCTGACCGTTTAGGGTGACTGCGGCACTGTCGAACTCAATTAGGTAGGGAAGCGCGGCCAGTTTCGGCCACAAGCTGTTGAGGGTAAGAGCTTGGTTGTGTTTTGCCTCAATGACCCAGTTAGCACTGAACTGGTAATTTCCTGTATCGCTAGCTGCCCCCTCATTATGTGGCGCGTGGTAATTGAAGTCGTCAAAGATAAGTTTGGCATCAAGCTTACTGTCTTCTATCTGCAGTGATAGCCTTGGCACATGTAATTTTTGCTGTGTAATCTGATAGTTTAAGCCTTTATTGAGACTTATGAGCAGATTGGGGGAGCGCTCAGTTACCTTGGCTTGTTTAGCTTCGAGACGTAATTGTTGATACAAGTTAAACAAGGCTTGTTCGAACGACTGATCCTGAAGTTGCTGAAGTAATCGTTGTAATTGTGCATTACTTTTTTCATCGGCACTGGCATTCAAGAGGTTGTCGGTGGCTAAGTTATTTTCAAGAGCAAAGCTGAGCTCGAACGGCTTAAGGATTAATTTAGGATCAATAATTGGACCGTTAATTTCAAAGTCTAATCGGCCGAGGCTTTTGGCCCTGTTGTTTAGGCTTGCTTCCGGCCCTTGTGTTTGGCTTGTGCCAGCAACAAGGCTAAATGGTTGTAGTGTTTGCTTGGCAAAATCGTTAAAAGTGAGCTTGGTATCTTGTAAGCTGTGTTTGGAGCTTAGCTGGGCATTTTTTAGGTTCAGGCTTAATGCAGAGCTGAGTTTGGCATCAAGCTGAATATGCTTATCATCTATTGCTTGAGTTAATTGATATAGTGGAGCTAAAAGACTCTGCTCTTGCAGCGCTGGGGAAGCTGCCTGTTGCTGTTTAGTTCGCAATGATTGCTCAGCAGCGGCTAATTGACGACTAAACGATTGCAGTAAGCTTAAATCTACATAGGTATTTGCTTGCCACTGTTTAGACTGAAGCTTAGCCGATAACGCAACAAGCGTTAGCTCATTAAGCTTTATCTCGCTTGTAAGCTCCCCAAGTTTATTCAAACTTAGGTTGTTTAGCTTAATTTCAGGGGCAAGAGGGTCGGCGCCTTTTATTCTTATCTGTATCTGCTTTAGGTCTATATCGGGGAAAGCATCAAAGTTGAGCCCAATGGTGGGGCCGCTTTCGTTGCTGTTTTGGCTCGACAGAGTCAATGCGCTTGGTGCAAGGTTAACATCGATATTTGCAACCCGAATACCTAGTAAGTCATTAATCTTAAAAGCCCATGGCGTTGCATCTTGCGCCAATACAATATCAGCATTGCTTATCTTTATATCACTGTTATCTACGGTTAACTCGGCTGCCGATATATGCCACTTTGTTAGGCTTGATGGGCGAAAACTAAGTTGATGGACTTCAGTCTTGTATGGGGTGAGAAATTGATTGGCTAGTGCTAGCGTGATCTTTTGGTAATTCCACAGGGCGAGACCACCTGCGAGGATCACAAGTGCCATTAAGAGCAGCAGTGAGAGACAAGTAAAGCGTATGGCTTTGCGTCTGCTGTTTTTCCGTACCGACTGTTGCACTTGCAAGTTCCCATCTGTCGTTGGCTAAAAGGAGCGGTTTGGCTGCTGGCTTTTAGTATAGTCGGCAGATTCTAACATCTTATTTAAAGGGCTGAATAGCTGAACAATAATAACAACGGAGTCGAGGTTACACCGAGTTGACTTTATCTGGGGGCTCATTGGCTCACCGACTCTATATTTGCCTTAGTGAATTAAAACCAAAGAGTTGTGACTGACCTCAAATATCCTTGTGCCAATGGCTTTTTGTTTTGATACAAATTGAACCAATTGTTATGTCGCTGCTCAACACTGTTGCTAGAACTGGATTTAGGCTCGCTTCTGTAGCTAATGGATTTGTGCTTTCGCTTAAGGAAGGAGCATTGCAGATAGGAGTAAGTACGTTTAACAATAAGAGGTTTACATTGAAAAACTTGGGTTGGCTGTTGATTTTTATTCCCGCGCTTTGCACTTGCTCATTAGTACTCATGGTTATTTTCCACTATTTCCATATTATCGAAAGTGGTGGCATGGTGGTAAATACTATGTTCCTGCTATTGGCGATTAATGTGTTTGGCTGTATTGCTATCGGTGTGAGGACGTCGGGGCATCTTCCTTATCTACTCTTTGGGAATTTGTTGTTTTTTATTATCTTTGTCTTCTCTATTACCGCTGTGAGAAATCATAACTGTAACCATCACGAGCAGGAAGAGGTGTTTCAATACGGGGTACATCAAGTCGGTGACAAACTTGATATTGGTGTCGACGCGAGATGTGAAAACTGCGATTAGCCATGCAATTGCGGCCATTACTTTGAGTGTTGAAACTTGAGCTTCTTGAGAGTAGAGCTTGAAGTTAGCGCCGGTTGAATTCGACTGCAGCGACGATCTTATTAGATTTTCACTGCAGCAGAATTTATCTGTTAGATGCTGAGCCTTAAAGTTAGGCTCAGTAGCTGCAAAGTTAATCCTTCCAGCGAATATGGGTGGTTAACGTATGGCTTTCGTTAGGCGCTAAAGTCAGTTTATCCTCTAGAACATTCGCCGCCTCTAAACAGACCATGGTGAGATAGTCATCGCTATTGAAACGCGATAAACGCATCGATTTATCAATCCAAGGGTTCCAAAGTACCGCGCTTTGACTGTTTTCACGGCGCACTTCAATCACGCCATCGGGAGTATGAAGCTCCTGGCATTCCCCCAAATCGGTATAGACGCGATCTGTTTCACGGGTAAAGTCGACGCTATCTCCGTCCTGTGGGAAAGGGCCTTTAGCAAACTCGATATATTTGGCGCCGCTAAAACCTGTTGCCTTCAGTTGATGAATATCATTGATGGGGAAATAGCTATGCAGAGCCTGTGTTAGGCTGACATCATAATCGCCATTATTGGTATTTTTAAGGCTAACAGACAGGGTGTCACTCAAGCTAAATAGTAACTCCACTTCGGTGTCATGGGGCCAGTAGAGCCTATCTTCTTCGGTCAGCTTTAGGGTGAACTTAAGATCCACCTGCTGATCGCGCATTTTTACCGATTCCAGAGACCAAATTCGGGTACGGGCAAAGCCGTGTTGTGGAAAGTCAGGATTGTCATTCATGCCAAACCAAGGCCAGCAAACAGGTATGCCGCCACGAATACCATTACCAGGCTGGTAATCATCTGCACTGGAGACCCATAGTAGGGGCTTTTTACCCACCGGCTCAAAGTAGTCGATTTGGGCACCCTGCATAAAGATCCTCGCTTTACACAAGTCGGTGTTCACTTCGACATACTCTAGACCGTTAGCATGTTTGTTAGTGGTGACGGAACCCATTGGAGTTGTCCTTTCATAGCGTTATCACGATTATTTGAATTAGCTTAACCCGTTTTTAAGAAGGAGATAAGCCTTCTTTTGACTCTATTTAAGGTAATGCTGTTCTCTTGCGCAAACAAAGTGAAAATATTGCTGAGTTTTTACTCAAACTTAGTTATGGTGGTCAGAGCACTGACCACCATAACTTATAACGATTAATAAGCAGTTGAAGGGACGACACTATGCCAATCTACCAAGCACCGATCCGTGATTATCAGTTTGTTTTAGGTGAGCTACTAGATATTTATCAAAAAGATAACTTAGCAGGATTCGATGAATTTGATCCTGAGTTGATTGATGCGGTACTGCAGGGAGTAGCAGACTTCACCACAGATATTATGCTGCCACTTAACGGTAGTGGTGATGTAGAGGGCTGTCGCTTACAAGAGGGAAAAGTGATCACGCCTAAGGGCTTTATCGATGCCTATCAGCAGTATGTTGATAACGGTTGGGCTACCCTAACTTGTGATCCCGAGTTTGGCGGGCAGGGCTTACCTGAAGTGGTCGGTGTTTTTGCCACTGAGATGAAAACTGCGACTAATATGGCTTTTGCCATGTATCCGGGGTTAACCCACGGCGCTTATGCCGCCATTCATACCCATGGTAGTGATAAATTAAAGGCAAAGTATCTAGAGAAGTTGGTCAGTGGTGAATGGACCGGCACCATGAATTTAACAGAATCCCATGCTGGAACCGATCTGGCACTGCTGCGCACCAAAGCCGTGCCTGCAGGTAAGGACTCGTTTGCTATCACTGGCGAGAAGATCTTTATCTCCTCTGGCGATCATGACTTAACTGACAATATTGTTCACCTAGTATTGGCGAGGCTTCCCGATGCACCAGATGGGGTAAAGGGGATCTCGCTGTTTGCAGTGCCTAAAGTGTTAGTTAATGATGACGGTACGCTTGGTGAGGCGAACGCGCTGACTGCAGCGAGCCTAGAGCACAAGATGGGGATCCACGGTAACTCGACTTGTGTGATGAATTTTGATGGTGCCCTAGGCGAGTTGGTGGGGGAGCCTCATCAGGGATTGCGCGCCATGTTCACCATGATGAATCAGGCAAGGCTTGGCGTTGGCGTTCAAGGGCTAGGAGTCTCTGAAATTGCCTATCAAAATGCCTTAGCTTACGCAAAAGATCGTATTCAAGGCCGCGCGTTAAGTGGTGCTAAACAGGCTGAACAAGCCGCAGACTCAATTCTAGTGCATGGCGATGTGCGCCGCATGTTATTGTCGCAAAAGGCCTTTAACGAGGGCACGCGAGCATTAATGGGCCAGCAGGCACTGTGGATAGATGAAGCCGAAAGGCACAGCGATCCCGATTTAGCAAAAGCAGCGTCGAAACTAGCAGCTTTGTTTACACCGATAGTGAAAGGCTTTGTTACCGACCAAGGCTTTAAGGCCTGTGTCGATGCTCAGCAAGTATTTGGTGGTCATGGCTATATTCACGAATGGGGCATGGAGCAGTTTGTGCGTGATAGTCGTATTGCGATGATCTATGAAGGCACCAATGGCGTGCAGGCGCTAGATTTAGTTGGCCGCAAAATACTTTCCGATAAAGCACAGACGCTGCAGGCGTGGTCGGGGCAGGTAAAGCAGCTTATTGAGCGCAATATGGGCAATGAGGCGATGAAACCTTATATCGCCGGACTGATGGATGCTGCGGGGGATCTTGAGAAAGCCACTGGCTACATCGCTGAAAATTCAGCTAAGAATCCCGACATTATTGGCGCGGCGTCTATGGCGTATATGCAGATATTCGGCATTACGGCGTTGGCATGGATCTGGGCTCGCATCGCCGAAAAATCCTTGGCGGTACTGAGTGATGGCACAGATGAAGCGGAGTTTTATCAAAATAAGCTCAGTACAGCGCAGTTTTATATGCGCTATTGGGCGGTGCAGACCCGTAGTCTGCGTAAACAAGTTCAGGCTGCCAGTGAAGATATCGTCGCCTTTGACGACAAGGCCTTCTAAGCTTGTCTGTTTGTAAGATATAGAGCCCGCTCTAAAATTAGCCCCCTCTATGAGTTATTTTGTTGTCATAGAGGGGTTAATTTTTTGGGCTAAATCAGATGTAGATTGAATTAACCGTTATTTTTCTTGGAAATGGCTCTTAGCACTTGGACAAAAAGCGCCTAACTGAGATAACCTTGCGGCACTTTTCTGTAGCAGCAATGGCTGTATTCATTTAATTAGGATTGATATGCAGTATAAATGGGTACTTTTTGACGCTGATGAGACCTTGTTTCACTTCGACGCTTTTCAAGGCTTACAGCTGATGTTTTCCCGTTTTGATGTGGACTTTACCCATCAAGACTTTCTCCATTACCAAAAGGTTAATCAACCACTTTGGGTCGATTATCAAGATGGAAAGCTGACAGCCAGTGAGTTGCAAAATATTCGTTTCGAATCATGGGCCGAGAAACTAGCAGTTTCAACCCAGAGACTAAATAGCGACTTTCTTAACGCGATGGCCGAGATCTGTCAGTTGCTTCCTGGCGCACAGGAGTTGATCGATAGCCTTACTGGGCGAGTCAACATGGGGATCATCACCAACGGTTTTACCCAGTTACAAACGGTTCGTTTAGAAAAGGTGGGCTTAGCCAACCGCTTCTCGCCGTTAGTGATCTCTGAAGAGGTTGGGGTGGCAAAGCCCGATATTGGGATCTTTAATCACGCGTTTGAGATGATGGGCCACCCAGAGAAAGAGTCGGTGCTTATGGTGGGGGATAACCCTCATTCAGATATTTTGGGCGGACTAAACGCCGGTATTCACACCTGCTGGCTTAACAGCCATGGCGCAGAAAAACCGCAGGATATCGACCCACACTATCAAGTGAGCTCTCTGTGTGAGCTTCGAACGCTGCTTACCACACAGATGTCGGCCTAAGCTAAGGTTTAAGGTAAGGTTTAAGCTGAGGCTTGAGTTTACCTCTTATTAAAATGCAGCAAGCGGTTATTGGCTGGCATGGAGTGATCGGCAACGAGCTCTAAGCCTTGCGCCGCTGCGAGCTGCATTATCCACTTAATATCTCTAATCGCACTTTGCGGGTCTTGCTGCAGCAGCCAGTTATCAAACTGACGGTTACTGTCACTGGTATATTCGCCGTGATAATTAAACGGACCGTAAACGCAAAACTGACCATTGGGCACCAAATGCCTTCCTATTCCTTCAAAAAACGCTTCGACCATGGCTTTAGACATGATGTGCAATGTGTTGGCGCTAAAGATGGCGTCGATAGGCTCAAGTTGGTCTACTGGCCAAGGCTGAGTCACATCCAGCTCAATGGGGCTGCGTAAATTATCACTAGGATATTGAGCTAACCTGGCATTTATCCCTTGGTGGTAACAGGTTTGATCGCTGGTCTGCCAGATTGCATGGGGGAGCAGCTTGGCAAAATAGATTGCATGTTGGCCGGTGCCGCTTCCGATCTCTAATACATGTTTCGCGCCGCAAAAGCTGTGGGCTAACACCGAGGCAATGGCTGATTTATTATTTTCACAGGATTGAGAATAGGGAAGTGGATCCACGATAGCGTCTTTTGTTTGATGTCAGGCTATTTGTTTTACCCTGTCTAGTGCGTGAATTCAACTGACAATGGCTAATCGGGGAAATACTGGACGTTGTATATGAAATTGAACGCAAAAGAATTAGTCTTAGGCACCCTTGATAAAAGCGGTTAGTATCTAAGTTCAATTTTGCGGTTAACAGGCATAATTTTGGCTATTGAGCATAATGAGATCGTATCGCTACTCAATGAACTTGAGTGCAGAACCAACTTTTCAATAAAGAAAGTCACCGAATATATGCTACCTAAGCTAAAGGAGCCATTTTATCTATACGTCGATGGTAAGCAGGCCCAGTTGGTGATCCGTCCCGCCTATGAGGTGTTTAAAGCCGATCTCGAAGCGATTGATGGCGTAAATGCCAAAGCTCAGTATTGCCATTACTCCGAGATGACGCGATTTCCTAAGCGCGTGCAAAAGAGTGTGAATGGTATCCATTATGGATTGGCTTTTAGCTTCGATAGCGGTGCAGCACTTAAGGCATTTATCGAAAAGTTAATTCTTATCAATCAAGCTTAGTTGTCAGCAGCTATGGATAGTTACTGTGGGTTTGCGTTAGCGTTGAAACATTCTAATACCAAAATCTATAGCTAGTCTTTGGTTGAGATGGTTTAAACTTACGCTAAGTAATCGACAAGGAGTCAATACAAAAATGGAACCCGATAAGTTAACCTCCCAGCAACCACATAGCGAGCCGGATTTTCAAGCTATGATATCTGAGCTTAATCGCAAGAGATTAAAGTTTTTTACCCTAGTTGTTGGCATGGTCGCGGGGCTCGCCGTCGGTTTCTATGGTGCGCGTTGGTTGTATCAATGGCTGCTCCCTGTTAGTTAGGCATCAAGCGAATAAAAAAGGCTCCGGAAGGGAGCCTTTTTAGTTTCAGTTTTGAGTTTACTTGCTATTACTTAGCAGCAGGCTCGTTGACAAGGTCTATGCTATAAATAGCAAAGCCTGCTACGGCATCCGCATTTTCAATCTTAACCATCTTACGCTGTTGGTTTTCCTCGATAAATTGTGCTGCAAGCTCACTGTCTTGGGTTTCGAAACGCACATCGAGTTTCACATTAGTTTCGATAGTCTTGAAGTCCCAGTTATAATCAGCCGTTGGGTCAACTGCGCCGTCGTAGCCGCCAGCGTCATTTGGCTTAGACTCAGCAGTGATGTACTGTGAAAGTGCTTCACGGTTCTCATCTGGTAGCTCGAGTACAACATGATCTGGGCCCGTACCAGCAAATGCGCCACCAAAGGCGCGGTAATTGTTAGATGCAACGATAAACTCTTTGTTGGCTAACTCATCACCAGTAATAACGGTGCCATCACTGTCTTTAAAGCTTAAGTCAACAATACGGTTAGCACCTTCATTAACCACTTTACAGTCGCGATCAAATTTAGACTCTTGGGTCACATCAATCTTGTAGGTCAAACCATCGATAACATCGAAGTTATAGGTTGGATGGCCTGCACGATTAATCAGGTTCTGAGGCGTGGTAATGGTTGGATCGATTTGGTTAAATTGGTTTGCACTGCACTCTAACCAATCTTTAAGCTCAGCGCCTGTCGCCTTAACGGCAACCATAGTGTTTGGATACAGATAGAGATCGGCCGCGTTGCTGTAAGTTAGCTCGCCTTTTTCCACCATCACAAACTGGCTCGCATCACCCTCGGCGTAACGCCCACCGGCTTTAAATGGCGCCGATGCTGAAAGTACTGGTAGTTTCTTAAGCGCTTCGTCAGAGCCATTTTGGATCTGTTGCTCAACTTTGGCTATTTGCGCATTAGAGACAATCTGTACCGTTGGGTCGTCTTGCACTAGTGTCAGAAAGCTGTACATATCTGCCGCAGCAACACCGATAGGCTGGCTGACAAACTCGATAGTGCCTTGGTGTTCAATTTCGACCGCATCTCGAATTGATTGCTCACCATCGACCAGCTCAACTTTGTTGGCATTGTCATAAACGGGACGAGCCTCGGTTTGTGACTCATCATGGTAAACCACCCATTTATCATCTTCTTTACGCAGTTTTAGATCTACAATACCTAGGTTGTCGCCCCAGCGGCCAGGCATAACGGCGGGAACACCATTGAGTAAGCCTTTTTCGATATCGGTATTGGGCAGATCTGCATAGCGTGCGTCAGGGAACACCGAGTGGCTGTGACCGAACATGATAGCGTCGATCCCTTCGACATGAGTCAATGCATAAGTGGCGTTTTCAGCCCATGCATCGCCAGGGTTCTCGCTTGAGCCAATACCTGAATGCGGAATTGCGACAATCACATCGGCACCTTGCGCTTTCATCTGTGGAACAAACTTCTTAGCGGCTTGAGTGATACCTAGGACTTCAACCTCACCGTCTAAGTGGGCCTTATCCCACTGCAGGATTTGCGGAGGCACGAAGCCGATATAACCAATCTTGATGGTGTGTTTGTCGCCATTGGTATCTATGACGACTTTATCTGTGATTAAGTACGGGGCGAACATGTTATCGGCAAATTCAACCCCATTCCAGCAGCCATCTTTCTTAGCACAGATAACGTTGGCATTGATGTAAGGAAAGTCTGCACCATCAATGGCTTTCTCTAGAAACTCTAGCCCATAGTTGAACTCATGGTTACCTATGTTACCGACATCATAGTCAAGGGTATTCATCGCCTTGTAGGCCGGGTGAGTATCACTTAAGCCTTCACTTGCGATGTAATCGCCCATCGGACTACCTTGCAGCAGATCGCCGTTATCGACTAATACCGTGTTGGCTCTTTCACTGCGAGCCTCTGCAATAAGGCTGGCCGTACGGGCAAGGCCGATGGTTGGATCTTCTTTACCACTATAGTAGTTAAAGTCCATGATGTTGGTATGAAGATCGGTGGTTTCTAAAATACGTAAGTTAACTAGCACATTTTTATTGTCATCATCGTTATCGATATCAATCCAATCACAGGCAGTAAGACCGAGTGATGAAGCAATAACAACGGCTAATAGTTTTTTATTTAACATATCCATACTCTTATAATTGTTTAGACCCCAAGAAGCGTTGCCCCTTCTTAAACTGCTAATAGATTTATTTTTGGTATAACTCACTATTAGCGTTGCCGATTATAGAGACTATTGATGAGACGTTTGTGACTTATGGTGGGTTTTCCCTGTATCAATTTGTGACACATAAATCCACTAAATATTTGCTTTGAAAGTAGTTTAACTCTCTGATTTACTGTGTCTTGCTGGCGTTTTTTGCTAGTAATAATTCTGACGAACGACGTTTTTATGGCACAAAAAAAGACACGCATTTTGCGTGTCTTTTTAAGGTCAATCGCTAGCGATTATTTAGCCAATAAACCGCGACTGCGAAGCAGTGGATCTATCCCAGCTTCTTTACCACGGAACTGCTTGTATAGTTGCATAGGATCTTCGCTGCCACCCTGAGATAGGATGTTATCTCTAAAGGCATCAGCGGTAGCTTTGTCGAAGATGCCATTTTCCTTAAAGGCTTCAAAAGCATCGGCTCCTAGAATATCAGACCAGATGTAGCTGTAGTAACCGGCTGAGTATCCACCTGCGAAGATGTGCGAGAAGTAGGTACTGCGATAACGCGGCGCGATCTCAGCAATGAGGCCCATCTTGTTGAGTGATTCGGCTTCAAACTTAGCCGCATCTTTTGGCATAAAGTCAGTGACTGTGTGCCAATCTAAATCCAGTTTAGTTGCAGCCATATATTCAACGGTAGCGAAGCCTTGGTTGAACTTGCTTGCCGCTTGAATTTTCTTAACTAACTCTTGTGGGATCACTTCACCTGTTTTGTAGTGTTTAGCAAATTGCGCTAACACTTCTGGCTGTGTCATCCAGTTTTCCATCACCTGAGAGGGGAACTCAACATAGTCACGTGGTACAGAGGTACCCGCTTGAGAGCGATACTCGACATCAGATAGCATGCCGTGTAGCGCATGACCGAATTCATGGAACAGGGTGCTCGCTTCATCGAAGGTCAGTAGTGCCGGCTCATCGCCAGCAGGGCGAGGGTAGTTAAGCACGTTAACTATGATTGGCTTAGAGTCTACGCCATCCATGTTGTACTGCTGACGGTAAGAGTTCATCCATGCTCCACCACGTTTGCTGTCGCGAACAAAGTAGTCACCCATAAAGATAGCCATGAGCTCGCCATCTTTGTCATACACTTCCCATGTACGCACCTCATCATTGTACTTAGGTAGATCGGTACGCTCTTTAACCGTGATGCCAAATAGGCGGTTAGCCGTATAGAATACGCCTTTGAGGGTATTTTCTAATGAGAAATAAGGACGAGTTTGCTGCTCGTTGAAGCTGTATTTTGCCACACGGATCTTATCTGAGTAGTACCACCAGTCCCAACCCGCAAGTTTGAAGTCGCCGCCCTCAGAATCGATAAGTGCTTGCATGTCTGCCACTTCAGCTTCCGCTTGAGCAAGCGCCGCCGGCCATACCTTGTTTAGCAGTTCATACACGTTTTCAGGGGTCTTAGCGGTGCGCTCTTCGAGTACAAAATGCGCGTGGGTCTTATAACCCATTAGCTGCGCACGTTCTGCACGTAGTGCTGCCATCTTAGCCAAGATCTTCTTGTTGTCGTTGGCATTATCGTTATTACCACGTTCTACGTAACCTTTGTACAGCACTTCACGAAGATCGCGATTGTCTGCATAAGTTAAAAATGGTGTGATTGATGGACGAGACGTGGTGAATACCCATTTACCCTCGTGACCACGCTTAGTTGCTGTCTGCGCGGCAGTCGCGATGACACCTTCTGGTAGGCCTGCTAAGTCGGCCTTGTTGTCGATAACCAATTCAAATGCATTGGTTTCGGCCAGTAGGTTGTCACCAAACTCTAAGCTCAACTTGCCGATCTGCTCGTTCAGCGCACGTAGCTTGGTCTTGTCGGCATCAGTTAGGTTAGCGCCGCCACGGGTAAATGATTTATAGGTATCTTCAAGTAGTTTTGCCTGAGCAACATTTAAAGCGAGAGTATCGCGCTGATCATAAACCGCTTTAACTTTTTGGAATAGGGCATCGTTTAGCAGAATATCATCGCTAGCTGACGAGAGCATTGGTGACACTTCTTTTGAGATGGCTTGTAATTCTTCGTTGGTATCTGCGCCAGTTAAATTGTAAAACACACTCGCCACTTTGGTGGTTAGGTCACCGGAGAACTCCATTGCTTCGATAGTGTTAGCGAAAGTTGGCGCAGCTGGGTTATCGATAATTGCTTGAATCTCGGCTTTGTGCTGTGCAATGCCGGCCTTGAATGCGGGTAGGTAGTGCTCTGGCTTGATTTTGGCAAAATCAGGAATACCCAAGTAGGTATCGTATGGTTTGAAGAACGGGTTGCTGGCATTGTTTTCAATGATCTGTTGGGCAACGACGTTGGGTGCGACTTGTGTTTCAGCAGCCGTGTTAATCTTGCTATCGGTAGCGCTACATGCACTAAGAGCCAGTGCTAAGGCAACGGCAGAAACGATTGGTTTGAGGGTTAATCCCTTCATATTTATATCCCCGAGTTTGCTTGTTTTAATTCTCATTAATTAAGTTATCGTTAACCTCTTTAAATATCACGGTTTAAAGTGTTAAATCCAGCGCGAGATTGCATCATTTGTAACAAAGCGTGCGATTAGCTAATTTTTGCTCATTTAGCTGCCAATTCAGCGTATGTGAGGCTGCTTTCGTTAACTATGGCCGAGATCCCTCATCGCTGTTTGTGGCTAATAGCCCTTTGTATTGATGAGTTAGTATTGCGCTTATGATTTCACTGTAACAAGTAGGTAGCAAGTGTGCTTGATTTCCAACCGTGAAAAATGTGCAAAAATTTATGTTTTTCAATTATTAGAGTCATTTCGTGATAGTAATCAATCCTTTCTTTTTATGAATTTGTCAGAATGCTCGGTGTTTATTTCAAGTTAAAGGGCTGTTAGTCATGCGAAACAACCAACCGGTCACACAAAAAGAAAAGACATTGACCGATAACTGTATATTACTGTCCACAACGGATCTTGACGGTAATATTAAGTATGCAAACGAAGGTTTCATAAATGTGAGTGGCTACTGTTTTGATGAGTTACATAGTCAGCCCCACAACTTAGTTCGTCACCCAGATATGCCTGAGGCGGCTTTCGAATCTCTTTGGGCGCGTATTAAAACAGGTAAGCCTTGGGTGGGGATCGTTAAGAATCGCAGTAAAAACGGCGACCATTATTGGGTTAATGCCTATGTAGCCCCAGTCTATGAAAATGGCAAAGTCCATGAATATCAATCGGTACGCCGTAAGGCAACACCAGAGCAAATTGAACGCGCCCAATCAATTTATCAAAAGGTAAAAGCAGGAAAGCAGCCTAAGGAATTACGTAAGCCTATCTTAGGTTTTAGCGCTAAGTTATATGCTTGGCTAATCGTATCTGTGCTTATGGCGGTGATGCTTGCCAGTTACTCACCGATTGCCGCTGCCGTCGTGCTCACGATAGTGGGGGCGCTTGGTCTCAATTCTATTTTAAAACCGTTCAATAGCTTAGTCGCTCAGGCAAGAAATACCATAGATGATCCGCTTGCAACAGGGGTGTTTACGGGTCGTCAGGATGAGTTAGGCGCGGTTGGCTTTGCATTACAGTTTCTGCTGACCGAAACCGGTGGCGTAGTCGGGAGGATGGCTGATTCTGCGGCGTCAATCGAATCCCTTAGCGGCAGCTTAAACGACACAATTAATAGTACCCGTCAGCGCGCCGATAGCCAGAGCATGCAAACTAGCCAAGCTGCAACGGCGATGGAGGAGATGAGTGCCAGCTTTGCGGAGGTGAGTAATAACATTCACAGCGCTGCAACCGAGATGGCCGCAAGCAATGTTTCTGCTGAAAAGGGCCATGAACTATTAGAGCAGGTAATTGGATCAATTAATCAACTCAAAGATGAGGTGGGTAACTTCTCCTCGGTGGTCGCATCTATCGAGCAAGATAGTCACGATATTAATAATGTACTGGATGTGATCCGGAGTATTGCGGAGCAGACTAATCTGTTGGCACTAAATGCGGCGATTGAGGCGGCGAGGGCGGGTGAGTCCGGTCGTGGTTTTGCCGTTGTCGCCGATGAAGTGCGCCAGCTTTCCAGCCGCACCAGCGAGTCAACCTCTCATATCGAAGCCATAGTTACAAAGTTTCGTCAAAGCACGGAAAAAGCGGCTAAGACCATGGAGGCAGGCCAATACCGAGCTGAGCAATCGGTGGAGCTGGCTAAGAAGGTTGATGACTCGTTCGAGGCCCTACGAGACTCTATTATTAAGATGAATGTTATGAGTGATGAAAATGCCAGTGCCATGACACAGCAAACGGCGGTTGCCAATGATATTAGCCACTCAATTCAAGTGATCAATGAGTTAGCACTCGAAAGCCTTCAGCAGACACAGGATGCCGCAGAGCGAGGTGGCCAAGTTTCACGTTTATCCACTAAGACTCATAACTTGTCGAGACAGTTCTGGGAACAGAGCGTTCAGCGTAAAATATAGTTTTTGCACTCGCTTTTAGCGGTATCGAAATGAAAACGCAGTTTATCTAAGCTGCGTTTTTTTTGGTATTTTGAAATTAACGGCCAAGGAAAAGCAGGTTTTAAAGAAGGTGCTAGGAAAAGCAGGTTCTAGGTTCTAGGAAGAGCGAAGACGGTACAAGCTGGGACGGTATAAGCTGAGATGGTACAAGCTGAGATGGTACAAGCTAAGACGGTAAGAGCCGAACGGCCAGTGGCCTAGGGAACGTGACTGCGTCACTCACGGAACGCTGCGCTTACGGAAAAGCGGTGTTTGTTGTAGGTCAGGCTTTAGCCGTCATGCTTTTGATTTTCCTGGCAGGACGAAGTCCGTCCTCGAAGTGAAGCGCCCTAGAATCTAGCCCCTTCTTAAACCGCAAGATGAGATGAACCGTAGCGCAGTGGCTACGGTTCTGCTTAGCATGGTTTATTAATGCGGGTGTCGAGTTGCTCGAAACTTATGTCTCATATGTCTCATATGTTTTAGCGCTGGCAGTGCTTCTAAAGAACATAACAAGAGTCCAGTCCAGATTAAGGCGAAACTCACTGCTTTAACTTGATCAAAATGCTCATTAAATAAAACTACAGCCAGCAAGAATTGTAGGCTAGGCTCGATATATTGCATCAGTCCTATCATAGACAAGCTTGTCGCCCGGATAGCAAGGGCAAAGAAAACCAAAGGCATTAAGGTCACAGGCGCCGAGCCGATATAGAGTAGCAAAACTGAAACCTCTCCCGATAAGGCGGAAGATATCGCCACACTTTGGTCTGAACTCCACAACCATAATAAATAGATAGCGGCAAATGGCATAAGTATGAGGGCTTCAACGGTCACAGAGGTGAGTGAATCGAAGCGGATAAACTTCTTACAAAGGCCGTAAAGTGCAAAAAAGCTGCCCATGCTGAGTGCAAGCCAAGGCAGTTCGCCGTAGCTGTAGACCATGTAACCTATGCCACAAGTACCCAATACCACAGCCATTTTTTGTGCTGCAGTTAGTTTGTCCCCAAGAAACAGGACACCTAAACCGATGGCAAACAGAGGGTTAATGAAAAAACCTAAGCTGGCTGCAAGTACTTGCCCATGGGTAATCGCCCAGGTAAAGCTATACCACGACACGCACATGATAAGGGATGCCAGTCCACAGAGTAGTACCGACCTTTTGTCGGCTTTAAGCTGTGAAATAGTGGGCAAGCTACGACCCATTAGCAGAAATACGAGTACCATAAAGGGGACGGAGAACAAGATCCTAAATGCCAGTAGTTCATTAATATTCGCATTAGGAAGAAAGTGATAATAGAGCGGCATCAGGCCCCATAATAGGAACGAGAAGGCCGCGAGTGCATTGCCCTTAAATGACGATGTCGCGTTAACAGACGTTGTGGATTGCATATGAGTTTAGCTGGAATGGGTTAGGCTATGAAAGGCGGCTATTTTCTCATTAGCGGGGAGTAAAGAGTGTGACTTGAATCACCTTGTTATATTGAATTATATGTTGATAAGGATTCTGCTGTAGATAAGGATTTTACCTAGTACCTCCATTTATAGCTTAAGCATTAGGAGTCAATGGGCTCACGAGGAAGAGGGGGATTGCTTTTGGACAAAAGTTTGTTGGAGCTTGCAGCTCGACTAGCCCTTACATCGAAATCAATCAAACTGCGTTTGATAAAGGTCGTGAGCTTCCAGCTCACACTCGGGCAAGGAGGACTGCTCGTCCTTATCCTCCTTGCATCCACCATGACGCCCCGACGAAGTTACATGCATTAGATTCGGGCCTCTTACTCCAATAAAAATCGCCTAACGGCTCAGATGGGATATCCATGTCCCCCCGAGCCTGAACCATCATCCATGATGGTTCCACGGCATTTCCATTTCCGTATTTCGGTAACTTCGATGGGGAATGGGTGTTTTCTGTGAGTTTGTAATGAGCTGATAGCTTTTAGTTATAGCTAAAGCCACTATCGTATTTAAAACTCATTTTTGGACAAAAGTGAGTCACGAACAAAAACATACTCTGCCTCTTCGGATTACCTCAGGTATTGCCACCATATACTCAGCAGACATGAATGTAGCCAAATTCACATCCCCTCTACATTCCCAATAGAAAATGAGATAGACAAACAAAAGATGAAGGCTTCGCTTCAATACTGAACGAATAATTGGCACGATCTGATTGAATGCTGTCGTCATTGGATGCCTAGTAGCGCAATTTGAGAGTCTATAATGTCTCCATCAGTACGACGCTTAGCAAATAATAAGCACACTAATAGAGGCATTCAGCATGACAAACACGGCACTAATCACAGGCGCATCAAGCGGTATCGGTCTTGAACTGGCAAAAATTCACGCAAGCAAAGGTGGTAACTTGATACTTGTGGCTCGCTCTGAGTCCAAACTCAATAACCTTAAAACAGAACTAGAAAATCAGTATGGTATTCAAGTCACAGTCATTGCTTTAGATCTATCTCAACCTAGCTCAGCTCAAGAGCTATTTGAACAAACCGAAGCCCGTTCTCTACAAGTCGATACGCTAATTAACAACGCAGGTTTTGGTGGCCACGGCAAATTCCATGAACGTTCTCTGGTCCATGAACAAGCGATGATGCAAGTGAACATGGTTACATTGACTAATCTGACGCACCTTTATCTAAAGGGCATGGTTGAGCGTAAGCAAGGAAAAATCCTTAATGTGTCATCAACCGCTTCATTTATGCCAGGTCCTTTGCAGGCGGTGTATTACGCAACAAAATCATATGTCACCTCTTTCAGTCAGGCGGTCGCAGAAGAAGTTAAAGATAATGGTGTAACCGTGACAGCACTATGCCCGGGTACTGTGGCAACTGGGTTTGTAGAAGCGGGAAATTTAGAAGGCGTTGATGCGTGGAAAAATGCAAAAACACCAAGCTCCGTTGCTGAGTGTGGCTATAACGGTATGGAAAAAGGTGAGCTAGTGGCATTTAATGAGCCTTCGTTGAAGTTTATGCTTAACTGGATTATCCCGTTTTTACCGCGCAAGCTCGTGTTAAAAATCTCACGCCAAGCAATGGAAAAGAGCACCAAATAAAGTAACGGGCTAATTTGATATAGTCGGAATCTGTAGTGTCAATAGGTTAAAGTGTTGCGATGAAAAGAGCGAGTAAGTTTGTTATACCTCCAAACTGGAAAGTGCTATTTAAAGACTTGGGAATAGAGCTTCAACACATATTAGGTTTTGCCGAACTGCCACCAAGGTTGTTTGAACAAAATAAGGTGCAACTAACCCCGTATCAATACTTCCAACTATGGCATGGTATAGAAGCTGCCGCTCAGGTGAAAGGCATTGATATCGCGCTAAAGTTTGCGCAAGTTATGAGTTTTGAGTCATTTGATGCTCCAATATTCGCTGCAATATGCAGCGCGAACCTTAACGCGGCAGTAAAACGGCTCCAGGAATATAAACCTCTAATCGGGCCAATGTTACTCACTATCGAACAAACTGAGCAACATACTCGTATTGATATCGGTTGTTACGGCTATGACGGTGAACTGCCGAGCATGCTTAACCTTATGGAGCTAGTCTTTTTCACTCAATTGACACGGCTTGCTACTCGGTCAAACGTACAACCCGTGGAAATTATACTTCCAGAACTGCCGAATAACCTGAATGCCTATCAAGCTTACTTTGGTTGTTCCATTCACCAAGGTTTCAAAACAAGCATTGCGTTTCGTGCTGTGGACGCTCGAATGCCATTCCTGACTGATAATCAGATGATGCTGTCTGTTTTTGATGGTGAGTTAAAGCAGAGGTTGGAGGTAGTGCCCCATCATGGTACGACTTCTGATTCGGTATCAAAAATTTTGTTTGATTTGCTTCCTCAAGGTGAGAGCTCTATTGAATTTGTTGCGTCTCACATGGCAATAAGTAAGCGCACTTTACAAAGAAAACTAACTAGTGAAGGGGTTAGTTATCAAGCTGTCTTAAAGCAAGTACGGTTGCAATTAGCCGAACATTACTTAAATGAAACCGAGCTACCACTCATTGAGGTATCTTTCTTGTTGGGTTATCAAGAGCCAAACTCGTTTATTCGGGCGTACAGTTCATGGACTGGAGTTTCACCAGGGCAAGTTCGTACCTAGATTGTGATTAGATTATGTAATTGTTGATTACATACATCTGGCAAGCTTTGGGGCAAAAGCTATTCACCACAGAGGGCACGAAGATCACGAAGAAGAGCAACAGAGATAAGCAGCATAGCGGTATAGTTATTACTCCTAAGCATCAGAATCGTGCTTGTCTAACCTAGTGCTGATACGGCTGCGGGCTTCGATGACATGGATGTCATCGCAGAGCTTACAGGGATTGTACTTGCAGCGTCTCGCAGCAGTGTCTGCACATACCCCGCTGGAAGCGATTAATAGCCATGAAACGAAAATGTTGAACACTCTTCCCCGTAGCAGCAAATACAAAAAATGTAATCAGCCTTCATTCGATGGCTAACTCACTTTGGGGCATTTTCAAGTTAGAAACTAAACCTCTCAGCCGAGTGAGTACACCAATTATCCCGTGTAGATACGGCTGCGGGCTTCGGTTTCAGGGATGAAACCGTAGAGCGTATAGGGACATATTTACAGCGTCTTGCAGCAGTGTCTGTACATAAGGCCGCTGGAGGCGATTGATAACCATGAAGCTACAATGCAGAACACACTTCCCTGTAGCAACAGCACAGATAACAATGTAATCAGCCTTCATTCCAAGGCTAACCAACTTTGGGGCATTTCCTAGTTAGAAACTCAAACTCTACAACCTAATGATTACTCCAATTATCAAGTGTAGATACGGCCGTGACTGTCCATGACAAGGACGTCATGGCCGAGCTTCCAAGGATGGACTCGCTGCGTGTCACGGAAGTGTCTGCACATACGCCCGCTGCAGGCGATTGATAACTATGAAGCCGCAACTCATAACTCCCTATCAGATAGTGATAGCCCAAAAAATGTAACTAGCCTTCATTCGAAGGCTAAACTATTAATTGTAAGCTTCTAAACACTCAACGATTAAGTCGACAAAACCTTGTCTATCAAGTTTGCACAATACTTGGGTGTTATGTGGATTGTTGGTTAACTGATAACGATCAACCACCGTCATGCCTTGAGTATATTCACCTTTGGTTTCAACACCGACCCAGCAGTCATAAGCGGTAAATAGCTCAGGCTTGAGTAACCATGCGATGGTGCAAGGGTCGTGCAGCGGCGCACCTTCTAATCCCCACTTTGGATCTCTGTGGTAGATCATAAAGAAATCCAGAAGTTCGGCGACGCACTTGGCGACTGGGTTGTTAATGGTACGAATGCGCTCAATATCTTCATCCATGATCTGTGCTTGGTGAGTGATATCTAGGCCGCACATGGTAATAGGTATGCCCGATTTAAACACCATATCTGCCGCTTCAGGATCGACGAAGATATTAAATTCAGCCGCTGGCGTCCAGTTACCGGCTTCGGCTGCGCCGCCCATCAGTACGATACGCTCAATCTTGCTATGCAGCTCTGGGTAAGTAGCTAAAAAGAGAGCGATATTAGTCAGCGGCCCTGAAGGCACTAGTGTAACCGCTTCATCGCTTTCACGAACCTTTTGTGCCATCAATTCGATGCCTGAAATTGATAGTGGCTCAAAAGCCGGGTCGGGCAGTTTTGGGCCATCTAGGCCACTCTCACCATGAACGTTATCGGCAATGATCAGCTCACGGGCTAAAGGCTTAGGTGCTCCCGCTGCAACAGGGACATCGTGACGCTCAAGTAGCGTTAGAATACGTAGCGCGTTATTTAAGGTTTTATCTGGGGTTTGGTTGCCCGCACTGGTGGTGACGGCTAGCGGCATTAATGCGCTGCTGCTCATGGCCAAAATTAGGGAAATGGCATCGTCATGGCCTGGATCGCAGTCGAGGATAATTGGGGTAACTTTATGGGATTGTTGGTTTGCTTGAGTAGGGCTCATTGTTTGGCTCCGCAAAATGAGTGACTATTTAAATGGCTGTTTTAGCTTTGTTTAGCATCCTAGTGAGTTATAGAATCGAAAACTGTGACTGAGTAATCGCTTTGGGCTGCTACGCAGATGTTTTGCTTAATGTTTACGTGTTTGTCTAGCTTTTGCACAACCCATAAAAAAGCCCTTACTATAGCCATATTAGTAAGGGCCGAGTGTCGCTCTGATGTTTTAGTGGCTTAATTGCAAAGCTTCATTAAACAAACTGCTCAATATAGAATTCACTATTAGTAACCTGCGGTCTCGCTACCTGCGCGGCGGGGATCACTGGCGCCAAATATGCCTTGCTCTGTCAACATAATCGACTGGGTAGACCCTATGGCATTGTTGACTTTCACTTCGTGACCTTTAGCTCTTAGTAAGCTTTGGGTATCACGGTTAAGAGAGTGCTCAACGCGCAGCACGTCCGGTAGCCATTGATGGTGAACACGAGGGGCATAGGTCGCCTCGGCAATATTCAAGTCGTGATCGATGACGTTCATGATGATCTGCATGGTCGTAGTGATAATGCGCGACCCGCCAGGGCTACCCGTGACAATATAGGGCTGGCCGTCTTTCATCACTATGGTTGGGCTCATTGAGCTCAATGGGCGCTTATTGCCCTCAACGGCGTTGGCTTCGCCGCCCACTAAACCATAACCGTTCGGGGTGCCAGGCTTGGCTGAAAAGTCATCCATTTCATTATTGAGCAAAATCCCCGTGCCTTTTGCGACGAGACCAGAGCCATAACTGAAGTTGAGGGTATAGGTGTTAGAGACGGCGTTACCCCACTTATCAACCACAGAGTAGTGGGTGGTTTGATTGCTCTCATAGGGGGCAAGTTCGCCGGGTTTTATTTCGCTGCTAGGTGTCGCCTTGTCGGGGGAGATCTGTTTGGCAAGCTGTTTAGCGTAATCTTTACTGAGCAGTGCGTTGACTGGCACATCATAAAAGTCGGGATCGCCTAAGTATTCGCTACGGTCGGCATAGGCGCGTTTCATGGATTCGGTCATTAAGTGCAATGTGGCGGCGGTGTTGTGACCTAATTCCTTAATCGGATAGCCCTCTAACATATTGAGCATCTCGATAATATGGATGCCACCAGAAGAGGGAGGTGGCATAGATACCACTTGATAGCCTCTATATTTACCGACCACAGGCTCGCGCTCAACCACTTTATAGTTTTTAAGATCGGCTAAGGTCATGATGCCACCAGCCTCTTGAATGGCTGTAACTAGCTTGTCTGCGGTTTCGCCTTGGTAGAAGCCTTTGCTGCCGTGCTTGGCAATGAGTGACAAGGAGTGGGCGAGTTCGGGCTGTTTTAATAACTCACCGCTTTGATAATTACTGCCATCGGCTTTGTAAAAAATTTCGGCAGAACTGGGCCACTGTGCGATGCGTCTCTTAAGTCCCGATAATGAGGCCTGTAGATCGGGAGTAACGATAATGCCATCTTTAGCCATTTTAATCGCAGCATCGGTCACTTGTTTCATGCTCATGGTGCCGTACTTTTCGAGTGCCAGCTCCATGCCCATCACTGTGCCGGGAACGCCAACGGCTAAACCGTGCTCACGGCTGAGTTTGTTAACGGGGTTACCATCCTCATCGAGAAAAATATCGCGGTGGGCCTTAGCGGGCGCCATTTCGCGGTAATCGATGGCGATGGTTTTGTTAGGCTCGCTTAAGTGAACCAGCATAAAGCCGCCACCGCCGATATTGCCTGCTCTTGGCAGGGTTACCGCTAAACTAAAGCCAACGGCTACCGCCGCATCGACGGCATTCCCCCCCTGTTTTAAGATCTCAACCCCCGCTTGCGTGGCAAGGGCTTCTTGACTCGACACCATGCCGTGTTTGGCCCAGATAGGCTGAGCGGTGGCAATATGGCTATAAATAGAGGTTTCTTTAGCGGTTGCGGTAAGCGGAGTTATGGCCGTAAGCGTTAGGGGAATAGCCATTGAAATGGCGAAGGCCAATGCTTTAAACGAACAAGGCTTAAGCGAACGAGACCTAGACCTAGAATTAGACAAGGGTGACTTAAAAGCGCGCATTTTACATCCTTCATGATTATTGTTTTAGTTTGACTGTTATAGCATGAGGCTAAATGGTTATAGTATTGTGACTGTTTAGCTGTGTGCAATGTGACGTTTATTCGCTGCAAATGCAAGTTGAGGCGCTAGTGCGGCTTAGCTGTGAATGACTAAGCCAATCAACCACAAAGATTAACTTAACGATGGAGTGCGCCTTGGGCAATGAACATGACGCTCGTTTTTGCATTGTTGTCGACGAAAGTCTCTATCAAGTGGAGTTTATCGCCGCCATTAGTCAGTTTTCTAAAGAGAACTGGAATAGGTTAATGCGTGATAGTAATCCATTTAATCGATATGAATATTTGGCGGCACTTGAGTCCTGCGGTTGTGTCTGTACAAAGACAGGATGGACACCAATGCATATGCTGGTACGCAAGGTTAATGGTGATGAAATTGATGGCGTTATTGCGGTGATGCCGCTTTATATTAAAGCGCACTCCTACGGCGAATATATTTTTGATTGGGCATGGGCTGATGCCTATGAGCGCCATCAAATACCTTATTACCCTAAACTGCTTGCTGCTATTCCGTTTACTCCAGTTACAGGCATGCGTCTTGGGAGCATATTTGAACACACTTCTTTGCAGCAACAAGCGTTGTGGCAGGTGGTTAATCAGGCTCTGACTCGCTGCCTAGTTGATTATGGTTTTTCCAGTTGGCACTGTCTGTTTTTACCGAGATCTCAATTTACTCAGTTATCTAAGCAACAAAACCTTCAACGTTTAAGTACTCAGTTTCATTGGTTTAACCGTAATTATGCTGATTTTAATCACTTTCTTGATTCTCTTACTTCCAGAAAGCGTAAAGATATTAAAAAGGAAAGGCAGAAAGTCAGTAGGGTGGGCTTAACCTTTGAGTTTGTTGAAGGCGATGCCGTGACAGCAGAGTTGTGGCAACACTTTTATGCATGCTACCAAAGCACCTACGCGAAACGATCAGGGCATTATGGTTATCTTAACTTGGGATTCTTTGAGGCTATTGGAAGCACATTGAGCGAACAAATTGTGCTACTACTAGTGAGAGAGCCTCAAAGGCAGATAATCGCATCAGCATTGTATTTTAAATCTGCAACTCATCTGTATGGTCGCTATTGGGGCTCATTGATAGAAATGGATGCTTTACACTTCGAAGCCTGCTATTACCAAGGTATTGAATACTGCATTGCAAATAAATTACAGGTGTTTGATGCGGGGGCACAAGGAGAGCATAAGGTGGCAAGAGGCTTTGAGCCGATAGAAACCTATTCCAATCATGAGGTTGTTCATGGTGAATTTAGGTCAGCGATAGAGAGCTTCACCCAACAAGAGGCACAAAATATTAAGATTTATATGCAACAATTGAAAGCTAAGCTGCCTTATAAAACCGAGCCTAAATAGGCTCGGTTTTATAAACAATATATGACAATAACTTTTCTTTTTTGCTTATGACTTGTCTATCCCTTCTTGAATCTTGGTTTGCCTATCATAGTGAAACCAATTTCTTTCAAGGTATTAATTAAGGTATTAAAGCCTGCTGCATCCTCAATTGGGTGGACTGAGCAGATACAATCAATAGAGCTCAATAGCTTATCTCGCTCTCGCTTAAACTCTGCAGCTCGCTTCCAGCTCATCACTTCGGCTAGATATTGCTTATTGCTCATCCCTTCATGCTCTATATTACAGTTGACTAGTGCAGTACCTGTGGTCATTGAGGTGATTACATATGTCTGATACATCATGCATTCGTCCTTTAATCGGTTACAAATAGGTTAGCTGAAGGCTACGGCGTTAAAACCACGTAGCATCATGTGATTTTTGATCTTGGGTGACTGAATATTTTTATCTTCAATGAGTAATGGATAAAAAACATTAGGGTTAGCGACCTGATTGCCAAATAGAACGATGCCCTTGGTGCTTGTTTTTATGGCGGTTATTTCATATTTAAATTCAACTATTCGTTTTTTATTGATAACAAATACCGAGTCGCCTATTTTTGCTTGCTCTAAGGCTACGTAGCCATGCTGATGTGGCTCAAGGTCAAAGATTGCCCCCTCACCATAAATGGCAATATGGTCACGATTGCCTTTATTGTTAACTAGGTAGTTCATTGTTAATCCTTGAAGTAGAGTGGGTCGTGGGGCGATGTTTTTAAACAGTCATGCTACAAAATCACTTTGTTCATTTAGTGCTCATTAATGAAGATTTAATCATTATCTGACAATGGCTCGAACAATAACTGCAGCTGTCGCCTTGATGAAGCTGGTATCGGCATAATTACCCGTGCAAAGTGTGTCGTACAGGCTTGCATCCTCAGCTTTGTCTTGATGTGTTGCTGCAGCCAGAGCTGATCTAGCAGTAGCGACTTGTGCGTTAGCATTATTTAGCGAGTGGTCTAATAGACGCTCAAACCAGTTCAAAGTTTGTTGCCGCTCCTCGGCTAAACGCTGCTTGTTTAATGCACTTGCTAGATTTACTTTTAGGGTAATAATGCTATTCATATGTAGGCCTTGATGCTTATACCTGTGGTTATCAGGCATATCAGTGCCGGAGTAACCGCTTTGGGTTTTAACGCGTTATAACAATGGCTTGCCTAGCCATTTTTTTATGGTTTAGCTGAGGTCTAGCTAAGGTTCTACTATTGCTTAGATAAGGCCTTTAGTTTTGCAGATTCAGATCTCGCTTGTTGTAACCCTTTAATCAGCGTATCCACTTGTGAATCATCAAGGCAGTATAGTGACACTATATCGACGGCATACTCACCAATGGCTGTGAGATTCACTCCACCTTTAGGGCAAAGAACTGGGGCCATATAGGCTGCAACATAGACAGATGAGCGATTGGCACTGACCGATACTTTTTTACCTTCAATCGTCATGGCGTAGGGGCTCGTTGATACAAGTAAACCGATAATCACAGCTAATTGAGTGACTGTTTTCATTAAATGTACAGTAGATAATATAGACATGTTCCTGACACGCAGTTGACGAGTAATGTTTGGGTGAGTATACAGGTGTTTACTAGTGCAATGCAAGACACGTGTCTAGATAGGTGGTTGTTAGTTGCTTTACTGGTGAATGAATGTGTGAAGAATATGGGGGAGGGCGCTGGCCAGCATCAAAATCCTGTGGATTCAACATGCCTATAAACGCAAAAATGCCAAGCATTGTGCTTGGCATTTTGGTGGGTCAAGCAGCGAGTTAATTCGCGCTATCGGTTGAACTGATGCTGAATTGAAGCAGCTAACTTGTGTACCCACTTATTATAGTTTCGGTGGATGTCACCATCGTTATAATCTAGGTTAGTGCTATCAACATAGTTGATATTATAAAAATGTTCGTCATAGCTAATACGCACATGTGCTTTATGGGACCTTACCGTTATATAGGCATCAATGGTGTTATTGTCTACTTTGATTGGGGTCCAACCTTTGGCTTTACAGCCGTTAATGATTGCTTTTTCTGCTGACAGACTGCTATCTGTCGGAATGGCTTCCTGAGTGAGATTAGAAAGCTTGACCGAGGTACAAGCTGACAAACCTAACGTGCTCAATAGTAAAAACAGGATTGTTAACGACTTCATAAAGTTTACCCTTTAGTTTCAGCTCTTTAGCTGTGTTATTTTATTCAATCTAACTAATGCGTTAATTTTGTATGAGGCTTAGCCTTAGCCTTAGCCTAGGGCAAGCCAAACACCGACACCAATCATTAAGCTACCCGCGATGCGATTCATCCATTTGATGTTGTCGCCACGGCTTAGGAATATTCTCAGGCTCTTACCACCAGCGGCATAGGCCATCATGCTGATGAGTTCTGTGAATAGAATGATGCTGACCAGCGCGATAAGCTGCGGAGCAACATCTCGCTCGACACTGATAAAAGGCGGCAGTAGTGACACCATAAACGCCCAGCCTTTTGGGTTGGCGATAGCGGTGAAAAAGCCCTGTGAGATCAATTCTACATTACTGACGCTAGGCGTTTGCTGACCTTCAATGATGGCCATCTTGCCTCTTGAACGCCACATATTGACGCCGATATAACACAGGTACAGTCCGCCTACCCATTTCAATATGGCAAAAAGTTCAGGGTAGTTAAGCATGATGCTAGCAACGCCCATCACCGCAGCAACGGCAACTAACGCAACACCAACCAGCTCACCAACCATCATCCATAGGGTGCGGCGAAAGCCAATACTCATGCCCAGCGTCATAGCGAGCGTCATGCACATACCTGGGGTAATAGAAACAAAGAAGAAGGTCGGTAAAAACACCGCTAATAAAGTTAAGTCTGGCATTATTTAGTTTAAATCGAGATTAATCGAGCATGGATAGAAAAGGGGCACAGTGTAGAGAATAAACCTAACTTAGGGTAGAGCTGAGATCAGAAAAATCAGCCGAGAGGCAGGTTTTTAGTAATATCAAGCACGCTGGGAGCAAAGCTTTGGTTAACGCAGTCAATATCACTCTAGCGAGCTTTTTTCAAAGCGCAGAATATCACCACGAATGAGCGTGAGCTGCTATCACTTTAGAAGGCTAATTCCCAAGGTGAAATTGAGCTGATGATAGGACCGTCTTCTATGCTGGTGCTTGGTTAATAGCTTGAAACGCTCAAGGGGGGATTATGTGTCCTTGTAATCACTTGGCTAATCGATGGTATCAATAATAATGATTTCACAATCGGTTACCGCGTTTAAAAAAACGGACTTTGACTGAGTGACCTCTGCGCCATCACCTTTATTCATGGATGTTTTGTCCATGTTGCCAGCTGAGGGTACTAGAATGTCGAACATACCACTAGAGGCTAAAATGTATGCCTGATGGTGAATGTGATGCTCTATCATTGTCCCTTGGGCTAATCTACCACCGTAGATCCGTGCTTCTTGGTTGATAAAAAGCGGCTCAGTCTCTCCCTTGCTTTTATCCTCATTATATCCTGATACCAATAACGTTAGTGACTCTTGCTGCTGCGTAGGGAATTTTTGACTTTCCCAGCGAGGCTCAACGTTTTGCTTATTGGTCTCAATCCAAATTTGATAAAGGGTTAATGGGTCCTTGGTGCGATTATATTCCGAGTGCACAATGCCTGAGCCTGCACTCATTACTTGTACTTCACCCGCTGCCGTGATGCCTTTGTTTCCGCTACTGTCTTGATGGGTAATCGCACCTGAGCGAATAAAGCTGATAATCTCCATATTCCGGTGTGGGTGAGATGGAAAGCCCATGCCAGCTTCAACCCAGTCATCATTGACGACACGTAGTTTACCAAAGCCCATACGGGCAGGATTATAGTAATGAGCAAAGCTAAAGTGATGCTTAGTTTTGAGCCAGCCGTGGTTAGCATGGCCTAAACCGTTATAGGGATAATGTTTGATCATAAGATTTCCTTGCGCTTTAAATATAAATCTCATTGATAAACAGAGCGGTAGCTCTTGTTATCAATGAGCGATACGAGCATCAAATATTATATTGGCTGATATATCTGCGTTGGATCGTATGTTTTAGCTAAATTGCTCATCTCTAGCATGAGGAACAGTCCAATCTTGTCTATGGGTTATTGGGACAATACCATAGGGGTTTATCGCTAAATGGCTGGCATAGTAATGACGTTTTATATGTGCTTGATTAACTGTTTTAGCAATATTAGGTATTTGGTATAGCTCTAACATAAAGCGATAAAGATTGTTGTATTGCTCGATTAGCTTTAGGTTACACTTAAAGTGCGTGTGATAAACCGAATCAAAACGTACCAAGGTAACCCACAAGCGCCAGTCTGCTTCTGTCAGCTCATCCCCTGTTAAATATCGCTGTGTCGATAGCTTGCTCTCTAGCTGTTCAAGTGCCGAAAATAGGGCGCTAACATTTTTATCGTAGGCTTCTTGTGTCGTCGCAAAACCTGTTTTGTACACGCCATTATTAATGTTGTGGTAAACCCGCTCGTTCTCAATATCAATTTTTTCCCGTAAATGCTCTGGATAAAAATCAAGTGTATTGCCGGTAATGTCATTAAAAGCACTATTGAACATGCGAATGATTTCTGATGATTCATTGTTAACGATGACGTTGTTTTTTTTGTCCCATAAAATAGGTACGCTATTCACGCCGCTGTAATTGAGGTCTTGAGAGAGATACTTGTCAGCAATATAGCGATCCCCGTATAACTCATCACCCGTTGTGCCATAAAGCAATGCAGATGCTTCATCATGCTTAAAGCTCCAGCCTTTATCATGCATATCTGGATGCACAACACTTACGGTAATTAAATCCTCTAAGCCTTTTAGCTGGCGGAAAACTAAGGTGCGATGCGCCCATGGGCAGGCAAGTGATACGTATAAATGATAACGGTCAGCTTCAGCTTTAAATCCTCCATGTCCGCTAATGCCGGCACTGCCATCTGGGGTTATCCAATGCCTAAATTGTGACTCTTTACGCTGATACTCGCCATTTTTGATACTGTTGTTCCAGCTGTTCTTTACTGATGTCATGGTAGGAGCCTCGAGTTATAAGTTGGTTTCTGCTTTTACACTTGATTAAGCCAAACGCTGCGCGACAGTGTTATCTACAGACAACTTACCTGCGCCACTAAACACTAATGAAATTGATATAGCTAACAATGTCAGCGCGAACTCGTAACCATTGTTTGCCATGAATAAGCCGTTATCAATATGGGCACTAACAATAGCGACGATCATAGTGATGGCTAAAACAAAGCTGGTTGGTCTGGTGAGCAACCCGGCTATTAATAATATACCGCCGAAAAACTCAACGCTGCCGGCCATTAATGCCATTAAGTAACCGGGCGTTAGTCCAATAGACTCCATCCATTGTCCCGTTCCCTCTAAGCCATAACCACCAAACCAAGCAAATAGTTTTTGTGCGCCGTGAGCCATAAAAATGATTCCAGCAATTAAACGTAGTGGTAGTGCTGATACTGATTGTTCAGTTTTAGTGATGTTGCGAGCAATGCTTTTAATGTTCATGGTTTCCACCTTAATCCTATTTTAAATATCGTTTTCTTGAGCCATTGATAATGGCTGTTTGTTAATATGTCACTATTGTATAAATTGAATAATTGTTGAATAACCCCTAATATTTGCTTTATTTGTTCAAAAATACTGAACAATTGCTGTGAGCTATAAGTAGCTCACTTTTGTCAGTACAAAACTTGGCTTACAAGTAATGAAGGGTGAAACAATGAATACACCTCCGCTTAGCATTGAAGCATTATTGGTCTTAGATGCGATTGAACATCGCGGCAGTTATGCCGCAGCAGCAGAGCAATTAAATAAAGTCCCTTCTGCACTTTCTTACATAGTGCAAAAACTAGAAGAACAATTAGGCGTAACTTTGTTTGTACGACAAGGAAGGCGAGCAGTGCTTACACCAGCAGGTAAGCATTTATTAGCGGAAGGCCGTAAGCTCTTATCTGCAATCAATACTTTGTCAGAGCAAACGCAAACTATCGCCAATGGCTGGGAGCCTAAAATTCGCATCGCTTGCGACTCCATTATTGATATCAATCCTGTATTTACTGTCATACAAGCATTTTTATCTGAACATCAAAACATTGAAGTTGATGTGCAAGAAGAGGTTATGAATGGCACTTGGGAAGCATTAATTGAAGATAAAGTCGATTTAGTGATTGGCGCGCCAGCTCCGGTACCTAATCAAAAAGGGATCAGAGCAATAAAGACTGGGGAGTTAAACAGTGTATTGGTTGTTAGTAAATCGCATGAGCTTGCAGCCAAGGTATTGCACGCTATAGCGCCGGTTCAAGCAAGTGAACTCAGTCAATATCGAAACATTATTGTGCATGATACGGCGAAACATGAAATTCCATGGTCAGCTAACTTGCTCCAAGGTAGTCAACATTTTTATGTGAGTTCTATTACGCAAAAGGTTGCTGCGATTCTTGCTGGGATAGGTATTGGTCACTTACCACAATCTATGGCTCACCGCTATATTGCATCTGGAGAGTTAGTTGCAATTGAATTAGAAGATAAACCAGCACCTCAAGAGTTGTTTATGGCGTGGAAAATAACAAATAAAGGTAAAGGGCTGAATAGGCTAAAAGCGATGTTACTAGAGGAAAAAAACCTAACGCTTAAATGACTCAATGCATGTTGAGAAATTTTATGCATAGATCAATCTACATCGAGTCTGTCCAGTTTTCTAAGCATTCAAGGTTAAAAGCAACAGCTCAAGCGCTTTAATGGTTTGAGCGGTTGCCTTTGTGCGTACACTGAGATCTATAGTAGTGAGCCGCTTTGGTGCTTCATTTGTTAGTTAAAGTACACCGCGGCGCTGCTGATCGCGCTCAATGGACTCGAACAGCGCCTTAAAGTTACCTTCACCGAAGCCTAGGTTATTCTTACGTTGGATGATCTCGATAAAGATGGGACCAAAAAGGTTCTTGGTAAAGATCTGCAGTAGGTAACCACTCTCGTCACCGTCCACCAGAATTTGGTGGTGCTTAATGCGCTCGCGGTCTTCAGTTACCTGGGGGAGCTTTTCGAAGATGGTGTCGTAATACTCAGGGATGATATCTAGAGTCTGAATCGATGTGCCCTCCATCGCATCGAGTGAAGCCACAATGTCACGGCTTCTAAACGCGAGGTGCTGTACGCCCGGACCATCGTATTCACGTAGATACTCATCAATCTGGTTTTTATCGTTACCTTTACCTTCATTAATTGGAATACAGAAGCTGCCATCTGGCGAGCGCAGGGCATAAGAGATAAGTGCCGTTTGCGAACCTTTGATGTCAAAGTAGCGCACTTCTGTAAAGCCGAAGATATCTTTATAGAAATTTGACCAATACTCCATAGTGCCTTTGTAGACATTATTGGTAAGGTGGTCGACTTCAATAAAACCTTTCTCTTGAACGATGATCTGCTCGTCTAAGTCTTCAAAGTCAGTTGCATAGATATTATCGTCTGCACCAAAGGTATCGATAAAGTAAATTAAGCTATCGCCAATGCCGTAAATGGCAGGATAAGGCATATCTTTTGCGGCTTCATCGGCGGGTTTTGCGCCGCGTGCTACCGCACCATCGAAAGCAAGCTGCGCATCTTCAACGCGCCAGCCCATAGAGCAAATCGCCGGGCCGTGACTCTTAGCAAACTCGGCAGAAAATCCTTTGCGCTCGGTATTCAATAAAAAGTTAATGTCATTCTGTTTGTAGTACAGAATTTCTTTTGATTTAGACTTCTTTAGTAGTGAAAATCCGAAGTCGATAAAGACCTGATGCATGAAGTCTTGTTCTGGTGTCGCAAACTCGGTGAATTCGATGCCGAGTAGGCCCAGTGGGTTTTGTTCGCTTGCCATTGTTGTGTCCTCTGTCAATTTGTTGCTACATACCAGCCATTCTATTGATGGCTTCTTTTGATAGCTTAAAGTCTTGAAAAATCGCCTTGGTTAGCTTTCAATCCAAGAGCGGTTGTAGTCGTTGCTCATGCAGTGCTTTACATGTTCTGTTAGCTTCAGTGGGGCGAAAGTATCGACCATCACCGCGTATTCGTAAGTTTCGGTTTTACCGATGGAGGCTTCTGTTTTACCCGGCTGTGGTCCGTGGGGAACCCCTTTTTGATGTAATGTCATATAGCCCGCTTCAATGCCTGTGCGGCTCATAAAGTCGCCATCGACGTAATAAAGCACTTCATCACTGTCGATATTGCTATGGTAATAAGGCGCTGGAATCGATTCTGGATGGAAGTCATATGGGCGTGGCACAAAGTTACAGATCACAAAATTGTGAGCGGTAAAAACCAAGTGGTCAGATGGCGGCAGGTGGATCTTGCCAACCTTAGGTGCATATTCTTGGATATTGAACGCCCAAGGGTAAACGCAACCGTCCCAACCCACGAGATCAAACGGGTGCCACTCAAGTGAGGTCAATTGGTACTTGTCGCCAAATTTACACACCAGTGGAAAATCGCCTTTTTCGACAATGGCCTCTTGTAGCTCAGGTGTGCGCAAGTCGCGCTCACAATAGGGGGCGGATTCGAGCATCTGGCCATATTCATTTCGAAAATGCTTAGGGACTTCAACCATGCTCGATGATTCGATGACAAATAGGCGTACATTGCTGTAGTTATCAAACTTTAATTGGTAAGTGGTGCCCCGTGGGATCACGAGATAATCCCATTTGTTGACGGTTAGTGCGCCATATTCGCTTAACAGCGTACCTTGACCTTCGTGAACAAAGATAACTTCATCGGCATAGGCGTTGCGGTAAAACTCGTCACAATCTTCGCTGACTTTGGCGGTATACATAGCCACATCATTATTAAAGAATATCTTGTTACGAGCACTGAAGAAGTTACCACCGCTGTCAGCTTTTTTAGTGTCAAGCTTATAGTTCTGTACTAAAGAGTCTTGCCAGTCTTCACCATGGGATAGGCTATAGGGACTCACCGCCAATGCCTTAGTTGGCATGTTGTGATGGTACTTATTGGAGTAGATATTAGAAAAGCCGTGGGTAGAGAACAGCTCTTCACGATAGAGTTCTCCATCGTCTTTTTTAAATGTGATATGGCGCTTAGGCGGCACCATTCCCTGCTTCACATAAGATGGCATATTCGCTTTCCTTCGGCGCTCAAGCGCACTTATTAAGATAATAATGTGATCTAGATTCAATTTAGTTGCTTGGATGAGCAAAAAAAAGAATAATAATTAACCTAACTCAATCGAATTTTTTGATGGTCAGCTTTGGTTTACGGGAGAGAAGTTTATGCGCATCGATGTCGACGCTTTTAAAGTGTTACAGGTATTAGTCGAAGAAGGCAGCTTCGCTAAGGCCGCAGAGCGCCTGCATAAGGCCCAATCTGCGGTGAGTTATCAAGTGAAGAAGCTCGAGCAACATCTTGGTGTAAACCTTTTTTGTCGCGACCAATATCGGGCCGAGTTGACTCCCGAGGGAGAAGTTATCTTGGCTGAGGGGCAAAAGTTGCTGCAGTATCTGGCCAATATCGAACATCTCGCCAGTCGATTTAGTGAAGGCTGGGAGCCTAAGCTTGAGATCATTATCGATGGTGCTCTGCCGATGAATCCGATAATGCGGGCGCTGAAACGGCTCTCGCAACTACAGCTGCCGACAAAGGTTCAACTTAATATGGAGTTCTTGGGGGGCGTTCAAGATAGGTTCGAGCGAGACAGTGCCGATCTGATGTTAGTTAAAGATTACCGCACTGGCCCTAATTATCGACCTCAACCACTGCCGCAGATCACCAGTGTATTGGTGGTCAGTGCTGAGCACCCTTTAGCGAAAGAGCAAAGCCTGAGCTTATTCGAACTTCAGCACCATGTGGAGTTGACCATCGAAGATTCTTCGGCCGATAAACATTACCGAGATGAGTTGCAGTTTGGGGGAGATAAGGTGTTTTACCTCTCAGGCTTTATGATGAAGAAAGACGCACTCATGATGGGGCTAGGTTTTGGTTGGATGCCGGATTTTCTCATTGAAGAGGAGCTTAGCCGTGGCGAGCTTGTCGAAGTGGATTTTAGCGGTGGCAGCCGCTACAGCTTTACCCCCCAGCTGGTTTCAACCATGGAGCGTCCACTCGGCCGAGCAGGACGCTTGTTTACCAGCTTAATTATGGAGGAGTTTGCTTCGGAAAATGCTTAGAGCGAGGCTAGAACCAACGCTTATCGCCGAACGTCTGCCAATTTTACCCACGCTAGAATTGCAGAATGCATATACAAATGCGACTAGACCTTTGGTATTGCCGCTGTGTAACAAGATTCGAGGTGAGCTGGCATAGCGGTTCTTTTTTCTCTAGGAGTCGAATGTTAATTGGCTAAGGAATTAATTAACCAATTGAATTTAAGATTTTTAACTCAACTCTAAACGTTAAGCTTGAGTTCAGTTTATATTTATTAGAATAGCCTTAATGAAGCTTGGTACAGCATATGCAGACTTAAGTTAGTAGCCGATTATCGCCGGCGTCAATTAAAGATGTATAGCTACCTAGGTTAGGTGGAGGTTTATGATGAACAACTCAATTTTGCAAGGTTACGTTACTAGCCTGTACAGTAAGTATGTAAGCGATCTTAAGCTAGGAGAGCATCATGTCTCCGATAAAAGGCTGCAAGAGTTTGTCGCCGATCTCAAGAAGGCTGGTATCTTACTGGAGTCATTTAATTGGAGCGAGTGGTATCAGAATAGCCATATGGTGGATAGACCCGAATACATAGCCGATGCGTCATTTTACGAGTGCCAAATCCTGTTAACCGCCATGGCACGTATCGATAGGTTTAGCCCCGGGATCTTAAGCAATATGCGTTGCCAAGGGGTGTTAATTGCCATCTTGGATCGTTTTCAAAGCCTCTATTATCAAAAGGCTGTTTAATAAGATATTTTCCGCACAAGCCCTTATAGCTATAAAATAGAAAGAGCCGCAATATGCGGCTCTTTTGGTTTGCTTATGATTAAGCGCGCTTAGCCTTCAAATGGCACAGGGCGAGGCGTGTTCTTGTTAGACGGTGGCAAGATTGGTAACACGATTTGTGGCTGCTCACCAGTTAAAGTATTAAGGAATGCAACCATCTCTTTCACCTCTTTATCTGATAGTTTCTGCCCAAGCTGAATATCGGCCATGGTGTTAACCGCTTCTTCAAGCTCCCAAACGCTGCCGTCATGGAAGTACGGGTAGGTAAGCTCAATATTACGTAATGTTGGAACCTTGAATACAAACTTATCGGCTTCTTTACCTGTAACGCCTTTTCTACCCACTGCTGGGTTATTGGTGTGGAATGGCTTAATAAGGCCCATCTTCATGTACATGGTGCCACCAACAGCTGGGCCATTGTGACAGCTTACGCAGCCTTTATCTTTGAATAGTTGGTAACCCGCCTTGGCTTGCTCCGAAATTGCATCTTTATCACCCTGAAGGTATAGATCGAACGGAGCGTTTGGTGTGACTAAGGTTTTTTCAAACTCTGCAATCGCGTCGGTGATCATATCGATGCTAACGTCTTTAGAGTCATAAACTTTTTCAAAGCGTGCCTGATAAGCAGGCATAGATCGTACAGTGTCTACGGCTAGCTCATGGCTAAAGCCCATCTCTTTAGGGTTGGCGATCGGTCCACCCGCTTGCTCTTTAAGATCTTTGGCGCGACCATCCCAAAACTGTGCTAGACCATACTCTGCATTAAGTACGGTAGGAGAGTTTATTGGGCCTTCTTGCCAGTTATGACCGATTGATGTCGGTAGTGCATCGACGCCACCGATAGATAAGTTGTGGCAAGAGTTACATGAAATGAAGCCTGACTTTGATAATCTTGGTTCGAAAAATAGCATTTTACCAAGTTCTACTTTCTCTGGGTTGGTGATCACAGCCGCAGGGATAATTTCAATGGGTTCTTTCGCGGCATTTGCGCTGACAGATAGGGTAGAAAGTAGTGCGATGGAAAGTAAACTAAGCTTATTCATAATGGCCTCAAGTAAACATTGCAGTTTGTAGGGTTAATTTATGAGGCAATAATAGTGAGCTTTGGAAAAAGAATATAACGCTTTGTTTCGATTAGGACTATCGTGGATTTGGATTGATATTTTGCGATATAGGTCGCAGACAGGCTACCTAATGTTAGGTAGGTTGAGCAAGTATTAAGCGAGAGTGGCAGTCCTAATCGTCATTAGAGCTTTATTGAGGTAAAAAACCGTTTAAGAAAAGCCAAAACGGTCTCATTATTATTTGTTCAGCTTTCGAAGTAGTATTTTTCTATCTATCCAACGTGCTGTTTGACTGAGGTGATCTTGGCTTTTCTTCAGCCAGTGGCGTGCCCAAGGATATTCGAGACTCAATACTGCAAGGCCTATGGGCAGCAGCAACCAAGCCGGCCCTGGCAGAATGATTAATAGCGTGCCAGCGAGCGTCAGCGTTGCGCCAACTAGCGTAATAATTGCTTTTTTCATCATATAGTCACCTTTCTTCAGTAATCTGTTTTTCATTGCTAACTATCAGTGTAAACCAAAGTTAAAGTGATGATTTGGCTTAATTGTAACAAAGACTCCTTAGATGAAACCTAGGTGGGTTTCGGCCAGAACTCCTGAACAGAGCAGGGCTGCGACTGGTGTTATCCAAGGTTTTGACTAAAATATTGGAGTAGTTAAAGCAAAGCGCTGACAGCGTAGCAAGGGAGAGTATATCGGCAGTTGCTGTGAGTTTAAGGGGGGAACGTGAGATCCGCTCTTAACGTGTCTATTCAGTTTTCAACCGTTTGGCGAGCTTTTTGGAGAAGGCTCGCTAGAATCTGTTTGTGCCTATGGTTTATCGGCTTTTCAAATACCATTTATGCAGACACTTTATATTTGACGTCACTACACTGGCCGCCTTTTTCAGGCGCACAGTTAAAGAACCAAGGCGCCAGCATTGCAGTTGCGAGAGCGGCTTTGGAGGCGGTAGGACATACACTCGTTGTAGATTTCTACCCTTGGAGTCGAGCCGTTAGAATGGCATCGCGTAATGACTCTAAATATTCAGGTTACCTCCCCGAATATGCTTATCCGACCGATAAGTTTATTTTCTCAGTGTCTATGGGGAGAAGTGCTCTAGGTATAGTGGAGCAAAAGTCACACCCTATTAGTTGGATGCAACAAAGCGATCTTAATCACTATACGATAGGGGTCGTTAAAGATTATGTGAATACCAGTGAGCTTGACAAGATGATTGCTCAAGGTAGCCAGCCTTTTGAAGCGGTCGCATCGGATCAGCATAATTTGAATAAGGTGGCTACCGGTCGGATAGACGCAGCGATTATCGATGAGCATGTGCTGCAGTATCTGCTTGCCCAACCGAACATGGCACATATTAGAGACAAACTTCAATTTAATAAGAAATTATTGACCCACAAAGAGCTGTTCATTGCATTTAAAAATAATGCGGATGGACGCAAATGGCGGGATCGCTTTAATCTGGGAATAACCAAGATAGATACACAGAAGATTTTGAAGCAAAACATGGCCCAATAGGGGGGCTTAGTGCGGTTTTGACCAAAGAGAAAGGAGCATGGGTGGCAACTGTGGTGTTAATTCGCGGTTTGATGCGGGATAAACGACATTGGAGCGAGTTTGCTAATTTGCTGCAAAAGAGAATGCCTAATGGCGGGCAGGTTATCTCGCTAGATATTTTAGGTAATGGTGACTTTGTTCATAGCAAGAGCCCATTGAATATTGATGAATATGCCAAGGAACTCCTTTTACGCCTTCGCCGGATGACCAGTGATGACTGTTATCTCGTTGGGCTATCAATGGGCGGCATGATAGCGCTGCAGATGGCAAGTCTTCAGCCGCAGCCGGAGAGCACTGCCTGTGACGGTAAAATAAAAGGTCTGGCTGTGCTTAACACTAGCGCGGCAAATTTGTCACCTTGGTATCAGCGTTTTCAAATTGGGGCGGTATTTAGCGCATTTCGTCGCAGAGTTAAAGCCCCGAAGAGCAGTCTACTGGAAGCCACGATTATTGCCTTAACGAGTGTGACTCAAGGAAATAACTTCCATCTAGCGCTTAAGTGGACTCAATACCGAGTGAAAATCCATACGCGTTTTACCAATGCACTACGGCAAGTTTGGGCCTGTTGGCAGTTCAATTGTCCGACTGTGATTGGTGTACCGATAACGCTAGTGAGCGGTTTGGAGGATAAGTTGGTTAATCCGGACTGCAGTCAAAAGCTTGCTCGGTACTATCGGAGCAAGCTTGTAGAGTTTGACTGCGCAGGACATGACTTGAGCTTAGATTGTCCCGAAAAGCTTTGTCAGCAGCTAATCGAGAGTTTCTTTGCAAAACCTTAAGCTTTTGCAACCACAGTTTGACCGATAGGCGTTAAGCTCAAAATGGCTAACTTTAGGTGCTGAAAGGCAAATGGGATCCCTATGATGGTGACGGCACAAGCCAGCGCATGGACGATATGACCTATGGCTAACCAGATCCCGAAAAATAGGAACCAGATAATGTTCCCCACCATGCCAAATGCACCGGTACCAATATCTTCGTTACCTGTCAGTGTGCGTCTGTTGATGGAGTCTTGTCCAAAAGGCCAGAATGTCATTTCGCCGATCACAAAACAGGCTCTACCGAATGGGATGCCAATAATACTGATAAAGCAGAGCAGGCCAGCGAGCCACCATGCGAGTCCCATCACAAATCCACCTAAAACAAACCATGCAATATTAAACACTAAACGAAGTACTGCCATTAACGGCTCCTTATATTTACACTCGCCCTTGTGGGCAAATCATACTTTAGCGATTTTCGTGCCAAATATGTATTTTATTGTATTTTAAAGGGTTATTTAGATTGCTGTCGGGTGGGAATAGCGGGTTTGACTAATAGTTAGCGATTTAAACACCGTGAATAATGGCGATTGACTAATTGATGTTTTCAATTCAATCGCGCCATTTATCACGGCGTTAAATGATTACGCACAGTAAGAGATAAGGTTTACAATGGCGACATTAGTCAGAATCAAACGATAAATTAACGGCTAACGAGTTCATCATCAGGCATTGTCGTTTGAAGTGACCCTCGTTAAAGCATTAATAATGGAATGTGAGTGAATCGCCTTTGTTAGTTAATACCCCTGTAGAGTCAATGAGTTTTAATGGTATTCAGATCTATGTAAAACGTGACGATCTGCTCAGTGAAGCCTTTTCTGGCAATAAAGCCCGCAAATTTGCTTACTTTCTCGATAATGATGTCGTAGGGAAAAAGGTTTTGGTAGGTCATGGCTCACCCGTTGCCAACTCCCTATATTCCATGTCGGCACTCGCCAAACTTAAGGGATTACAGTTAGATTTCTATGTCGATCATATTGCCAAGCAGGTACTCGCTTCGACAGTTGGCAATTATGCTCAGGCTATCGCTAATGGCGCCAATGTGATTGACCTATCTAAAGTTGCCGACCGAGAAGAGTTGAGTTGCATCGAATATATCGAGCAAAAAGTGCTACCAGCAAACGATGAATTGTTGTTTGTACCCGAGGGGGGGCGCTGTGAGTATGCAAGGTATGGTGTCCACAAACTGGCTCAAGAGGTTATAGAGTGGGCTAATGCGCAGCAATTAAGCCAGTTACGGGTCTTCTTACCCTCTGGTACGGGAACGACTGCGGTATTTCTCAGTGAGTTCCTGGCGATGAATGCGCCTCATATCCAAGTATTTACCTGTGCTTGTGTCGGAGACCGCGAATATTTAAAGCAGCAGTTTACCTACCTTGTTGCGGATGAGAGTTTGCACCCACAGATTGTCGAGTTAGATAAGAAGTACCATTTCGGTAAACTGTATAAGCCATTTTACGAGATGTATAATAAGGTTTGTGCATCAGGTATTGAGTTCGAACTGCTGTACGATCCCCTAGGTTGGATGTGTGTTGAGAAATTGCTCGAGAGCGATTCGAAACCGCCAATGCTTTACATTCATCAAGGTGGCTTATTGGGTAATGCGACTATGCTGCCTAGGTACCAACGTAAATATGGCTATTAGCAAGGGAAATAGGAACAGGATGAAAGTTTCCATTTGGTTAGGCTTAATACCTTTTAAGGTATGGCCTAACCCAAATGAATTTGACTAAATAGCTGAGTAGATGTTTCAGTCCTATTCGTTTGCCTATGAAGACAAACATTCGATACGGTGAGAGGAGGTGTATCGAAGAGTCAGTTTTTAGCTGTTGCTAGCTTATTTATTACCAGACAATAACCATTTCATAAATGATAGCGCTTCGGTACGCTTAGAAAAGGTCTGTCTATTTTTGCCTCGACTGTCGGTAAAGGCGATTGATGTTTTGTTGACTGAAATTGAGTCTACTGGAAAGTTAACGGTAATTTCATGTCCATTTACTAGGTATGACATATGGCCACACTCCTTATATTTATTGCTACCTATTATCGGTAGTGTTTTTTAACAATAAGATATCCTTAGCATTTTTGCGAAAGATGAATTTTAAGTTCTATGTGAGAGTACTCATCTTTTTATGCTTATACAAGCAGCTTATGTTCAATAATATCTGTAAATATGCTTACTAGATCTCAAAATAAACATAAAACAAGCAGCTGAAGTTAAGCATAAAGTTATGACAGTGATATGACTGTCAATAAAGATGATTTAACCTGTTGAGATAACGCTTATGTGGGGATCGAACGACGAATCGTGGATTTTACAACTGACTATCTAAAAGGGACTTTCTTAAAAACTGGGCGAATTATATTCAGTAAAAATGCCTTGTCAATAAGCTAAATGGAATTTTTGTCTAAATAATTGCCATAATAAAGTGTTAACAAGGAGTTGGAGTTTGTTAAGGTAGCGGTAGTGCTGCCGTGACAGCAAGGGAACCTATTTTTGAATGGAGTCTATATGCCGCTGCGAATTATCTATACCGTACTCCTGTTTATGGTATTTTCGACCTCGTTTTTTACTCATGCAACTGGAATTGTATCGGTAGCCAATAAAGCCAAACAACCTACCGAAGCGTCTGAACCTCTGTTAGCCAAACAGGAGTCCTATGACTATAAAGACAGTCTATTTCGAGACACGCCAAGAGGCACGCTAGCTGGCCTTTTTGAAGCCGCATTTGAGCAAAATTATGACAAGGCTGCCAAATATTTAGACTTACGTTACCTGCCCGAAAGCATGGATGCCGATCTAGGCCCTGAATATGCTAAGCAATTAATCGCCATTATCGAGCGTAATATCTGGGTTAATTTGCAAGAGGTCGATGATACACCCAGCGGAAGCAGTAATGATCAACTGCCCAATTACCGGGACGCCTTCGGCCGAGTCGAGGTGAAAGGCAGTGAAATTACGCTATTACTACAAAAGGTTCCTGACAAAGAGCTAGGCTCAATCTGGAAGGTCTCTAACGCGACGATTGCAAAAGTACCGCTGCTATATAGCGAGTTGGGCTATGGCCCCGTGGTCGAATGGTTTGTACAGCATATTCCCCAGGGGCATCTGTTTAAGTTAAACCTTTGGGAGTGGGCACTACTCGTTTGCTATCTAGTACTGGCTTTATTGGTGGTCATACCGATCACTTGGATCGCTAAAAAGGTCATTTTGCGCAGTGATTACCAGTATAAAGAGGATGTCGCTCATCTGGTTGTAGGTCCATTTCGTTTACTGGTTGCATTATTGCTGGTAAGAGCCTGGATGGCGCACACTACGCTGTCTGCTAACGTGATTGAAGTGGTGAATACAGGCGTCTTACTCTTAATTGCAGTGATCTGGTTTATCTGGTCTTTGACTGACGTCATTCAAAACAGTTTGCGTTTACGTTGGATAAATCGAGGCAATAGTCAGAGTGCGTCTTTGTTGAGGCCTCTAGCTAATTTTACTCGAGTCATGCTGGTGGCATTATCGGTACTTATCTGGCTAGAACATTTGGGCTTTGATGCATCAACGATATTGGCAGGTTTAGGTATTGGTGGTATTGCTATCGCTTTGGCATCAAAGCAGTCAATTGAAAACTTTATTGGTACGATAACCCTCTATTCTTCGGCACCAATTAAAGTAGGAAATATTGGCCGTTTTGGCAATATTACCGGCACGGTAGAAGAGATTGGACTTCGTTGTACCCGCATTAGAACCATAGACCGTTCGGTGATCAATGTACCCAATGCACGATTATCGGAGATGGATATTGAAAACATTTCCGAAAGGGAAAAAATCCGTCTGAAAACGGATATTCGCTTAGATTATCGGACAACGACAGAGCAGATCCACAATATCATCGATGATATACGCAGCCTGTTAGAAGAACATGAGAAAGTGGAGGAGGCTCCACTGAGAGTGACTTTTAAAGGCTTTGGTCTATATGGATTACAACTCAATGTGTTCGCTTATATTGGAACCACTGATTTTGCTGAGTTTCAGTTGGTGTCAGAAGAGCTACATTTCGGGATCATGAATGTAGTGAGTAAGCATGGTTCACGCATTGTGCCTGTTGTGCCTGTTGCAGCAACACAGGCTTAATGTTTTACCACATTGAAAAAAGGTCGCGATTGCGACCTTTTTTGTTTGCACTGCATCCTAAGCTAATAAATGAGTTCACCAATAGGGTTAAGCAGTTTACTAATGCCCTTAGTAAAGTGCAGTGGTGCATCTACTACGGTATAGCATAGACACCCATTAGTCGTCTTAGGAGTGTGTTTATGTTGAGCATCAAGCTCTATAAAATCACCTGGCACATATTGGCTAAACTCATCTTCAAAAGATCCTGATAGTAGAAGGGTTATTTCACGTCCTGTGTGGGTGTGTTCGGGGATTTCCCCATTCGCATCGATATGTAACAAGCTTGCACGTGCAGTATCATCATCTGCATCTAGTCGCATACGACTTATTTTTCCAAACCCGCTCCATGACTTATTCGCTTGTTGGCTTAAAGCGCGAGGCAGTTGATATTGATAGCCATTAACTTGCACTATTTTTCTAGATGTTGAGTGGCTAGTTTGGGGCGTTGCTGGTAGCCCCATGATTTGATCCATCATATCGCTAAAGTCCATTTCAGTGTTTGTTGCCTCAACTGATGGCCTATTGTCAACGAGACTTGCCTGCGCCACCTGTTCGGTAAGTACATTTAGCTTGTGTCTACATTCCGCACAAAGTTCACAATGGGCAGATACTGCATTGGCAAGACCTAGATGCAATTGCCCCTGAGCGTGCAGTAATAGCATCTCTTGTTTTGGATGATACTTAATCATAATCTTTCTCCAAAATACTTCTCAGTTTCACAAGGCCTAGTCTAAGTCTCGATTTTATTGTGCCTAAAGGCACATCCAATTTGCTGGCGAGTTCTTGTTGGCTTAATTCCTGAAGATAAATCCCTTTTACTACTTGTCTTTGGCCAAGTGGTAGGGCATCAACATGTTTGAGTAACTTTGCGGTGAAGACATGGTCTGGGTGTTCTTCTTCAGTTGAGTTTTCAAACACTGGCCAAATATCATCTGCAAATGTGTCTTCTTTGTTGTGCTGCACCTTTCTAAGCATATCAAAGCAGCGGTTTCTCATAATCGTAAACACCCAAGTGGTGATTGAACCTTTATCTCTATTGAAAAGGTGGGCTTTGGTCCACACGGTTGTCATGGTATCTTGCACTAAATCGGTTGCTAAGCCTTGATTGGCGAGTTTTTGATTACCAAAATTAAGGATTTTTGGCGCGAAGTAGCTAAAAAGCAGCGCATATGCCTGCCTGTCACGATTGTCGGCCACTTCCGACAAACTTTTAGTGAGCGTGTCGATAATCGCTTCTGTGTTCGTGTCGTCCATAGAGTGCTTATTAGTTATGATATAAGCTTTATCATAACCACTTTGGCGACATTGTGATTGAATATTTTGCATTCTTACCACTCTTTGATAAAAGGCTGTCGTTGTCTGCCCTAAAGATATAGTGAGTGATACGAAAGCAAATTTAATTTAGATCACTTTCTTGCAGCAGATCATCTAACATGCTTAACGCAAGACGATGGTCTTTGGCTGCGATGCAGTGTTGTTTGTCGATAGCGGGTAAAGGCAAGATCTCTAACCACCTTTGGCAAATCCATGCTAAGTCGTTGAAGTTTTCTATATTATAGCGAGTCAAGTGAGTGGGGTAATGAGTCATTAACTCCCTTAATACCTGCGTAAGCTTTTGTTGGTTGTTTGCTATTGGAATAGGATCCCAACCTGGCAAAATAGTGACTTTCCCCCTTTTTAAGCCATCCTTCTCATTAGTAAAGTGCTCAAGTTTGAACCTTTCTATTCCAGAAATAGTGATCCCCAGTAATCCATCTTCTAAGGTTTCAAAATCGATAATCTTACAGCGGGTACCAATTGGCAGCAGCGTTTGTTTATCTTCATCTAACATGCACACACCAAAACCAAGCTCATTGTGTAATGACTCTTTTACTAAGCGTTGATATCTAATTTCAAATATCCTCAGTTGCGTAAATCCGCCAGGTAAAATACATACTGAAAGTGGGAAAAGTGGTAATAACATAATAATCACTGCAGTTGTGGCCTGTTTTGCTATACGTCTGTAGTACAAGTAATGATCAGTTTATGATTCAGCTACCGATTTTTGTATTGTTGGCAAGTTATCAAGGTTTAATAAAATAGCCGAATTGTGGCGTGGATAAATGATTTCTAAGGGAAATTCTTTATAATCGGATAAAAATGATAAAAACTAAGGGACTGTAATGACTCAAATGCTGGCAAGTGTCGATCAACGTACTAAGCTCGTTGGTGAAAACCGACTTGAGCTATTGCTGTTTCGGATCAGTGTCACTCAGCTCTTCGCGATTAACGTTTTTAAAGTGAAAGAGGTGGTTAAAGTTCCTAAATTAAGTGCTATGCCGGGCAGCCATAACAGTATCATCGGAGTCGCAAACCTGCGTGGAATGTCTATACCCGTTATCGATCTGAGAAAGGCGATAGGTTTTAGACAGTCCGTTATTCAGCCTGAAAGTAATCTTATCATTACCGAGTATAACCGTTCAGTTCAGGGGTTCTTGGTTGATAAGGTTGAGCATATCGTTAACCTGACCTGGGGCGATATCATGCCGCCACCGAAAACGGTAGGCCGAGATAACTACTTAACCGCAATAACACGTATCGAATATCAAGATAAGCAAGAACTGGTTTCTATTATCGATGTGGAGAAGGTACTTGCTGAGATCATTCATTACGACATTAAGCTGTCAGAGGGGGTCCTCGATGAGCGTCTTTTACCTCAGATGCATGGTCGTCGAGTATTAATTGTCGATGACTCGGCAACCGCGCGGCGACAAGTGCGCGAAACGCTCGAGCAATTAGGTTTAGAGGTGATTGAGGCGACAGATGGCTTAGTCGCACTGAACCTTTTAAAGCGCTGGTGCGATGAGGGTAAAGTGATAACCGATCATATTTTAATGCTGATCACCGATGCCGAGATGCCTGAGATGGACGGTTACAAGCTTACCCATGAGGTACGCAGTGACAAACGCATGGCAGACTTGTTTATTACCTTAAATACCTCCCTCAGTGGTAGTTTCAATAATGCCATGGTCGAAAAAGTCGGCTGCGATCGCTTTATCTCTAAGTTTCAGCCGGATCTGTTGGTAGAGGTGGTGCAGGACAGATTAAGAGAGAGCTTAGCTGTTTAGCTAAGCTCTGCAAAGGAAGAGTCGCAAACTCATTTAGAGCTAAGTTATTCTGCGTGCTCTTCTCTTAACTCTCGTAATACCTGCTTTTTTAATTCAGGCACTGCAGCAATATTGATCTGGGCGATACGCACCGCAAAGCCAAACCTGTCTTTACCCACAATAGCGATAACATCTTCTAGAAAGCGTTTGTCGAGGGTAAATTGCTTGCCATAAAACGCTATAGCCTGGCTGACCGAACGATAACTCACGCCATCGAAGCTAAATGAGGCGTCATAGCCATAATCGTCGATGACAACACCGTTAAGACTCAGAGGCCAGCCGCTATAGTTAACTCTATCTCGTGCGATCTCATACATCATCCAGCCGCTTTTCTTAAAGCCACCGAAGACCTTGTCCTCGAACTCAGATTCCTCTAGCTCCTGCTTGGTCCAATTCACACCGATGGCAAGGTGTTTCTCGTAGATCCGCATTAGCTCATCTTTGACCGCCATTTTACAGTCCCAAATCGAGGTCAGCTTATGCTGTTTGGCGAGTCTTAAGCATTCACCGCAGCAGGGGACCGTTAAAGAGGGGTGAGGAGTGTAGGTTTCTTTTAGATAACTCCACTGCTGATTGCTAGGCTCGCCGCAAAACCAGCAACTATGCCTGCGGTCAAAGGGGATATCGATTAAGGGGGCTAAATCCTGCACTGAAACGTTTCCTTTTTATAAAAACAAAGCGCACAACGGATTAGATTGTGCGCTTTGGCAGTTTCATCATTTTAAGACTAGGGTTTACTCTTTTTCAATGTCCACAAGCGATGTGGCTAGAACGATAGGGTCGACTTCTTGGCAATCTTGATCGGCAATCCAATCTACGCCAATCAGTACGCCGTCATCGTTAAGGTCGCTAACCCAGAACTCTAGAAACTCTTCAAGAGTGATCGCGACAGCTTTGTAGTCTTTCCATTCGTCGGTACAGTGGCTTTTAGCTTGCGCTTCTTCTGACCATAAAGGCATCACGTCTGTGGCTTCATATTCAGAAGAGTCGCAGACAACCCAGCCTTCACCTGTCTCATCTTGAAGACCCCAAACAACTTGGGATAGTTTTACGTTGTTGATGAAACTTTCTAATGCAGGAGTCACTTCAGTCATGATTAATCTCTTGTTTGGTTAGATATCGATTAGCTATCGAAAGACGAGCTTTAATGAGTAATAGTCTGCAGTTGGCGTCGGATTTTAGCAAGTTATTTAAGGTATATATCTAAGTTGATAGTGGATAAAAGCAGGATAATCCAGCGACATTCGTTTGCAAACTGAGCACTTGCAACACAAACATCATTTGGTCGTAAAATTTAAGTGAATTTAGTCTATATTATGCAGCGAACATAGTATGATATTTTACAAAGGTTTGATTAAACAATACTCAAGGTTTAGGTGAGATTAAGTGTGTTTAAGGAAAGTTTAATCAAACAGAGTCATTTTATACGTTACAGTCATTCATTTTGGGAGTCTTCAATTGTTAAAATCAATCCCCCTGGCTACAGCGCTTCTTCTTTCGACCTCTGCTGCTTACGCGGTGGAGCAGCCTAATTGGGCTAGTTGTGTGGCCAGTCTACAACAGACGGCTAAATCTGAGGGTTTATCTCAGCAAACTATCGAGCAAACCTTGGCAAACGTGAAATATGTGCCAAGAGTGATAGAGCTAGATCAAAAGCAACCGGAATTTAGTAGCTCTTTTGAGAATTACTTCAGCAAACGTGTCACCGACTGGCGAGTGGAGCAGGGGCGTAAGCTCTACCGCGAGCATAAAGTGCTATTACAAAAATTGGCAAAGGAGTATGGGGTTCCGCCTCAGTACCTGTTAGCGTTCTGGGGACTAGAAACTAACTTTGGATCCTACAAGGGCAAGATGTCGGTGTTAGACTCCTTGGCGACCCTTGCTTGCGATCCAAGACGAAGTCGCTATTTCACAACTGAGTTAATGCAGGCATTAAAGCTTAAAGAGCGTTATAACTTTACCGAAACCGATATGGTCGGCTCTTGGGCTGGTGCAATGGGGCACACTCAATTTATGCCATCGGCCTATGCAAAATACGCCATTGACGGCGATGGAGATGGTAAAGCCGACCTGTGGAACAGTACTGAAGATGCGTTAACCTCTGCGGCGAACTTTTTACAAAACCTTGGCTGGAAGCGCAACGAGCGTTGGGGACGAGAAGTGACACTACCGGCAAACTTCTCTTATGCTCACCTAGGTAAGGCCGAAGCGCAGCCACTGGCTCGTTGGGCGGAACTTGGGATCACTCAGGCTAATGGTTCTCCATTAAGTACGCCAGATATGCAGGCTGCACTGTATCTACCATCGGGGCATACCGGGCCCGCATTCTTAGGCTATGACAATTTTGATGTGATCATGCGCTGGAACCGCTCAACCTTTTACGCCATTGCTGTCGGCCATCTTGCCGACAGGATTAATGGCGGCGTAGCACTTAACGTGACGCCGCCTAAGATGCCAAATCTTAGCCGCGCTCGTGTGAAAGAGTTACAAAGCCAATTAAATACCCTAGGTTATGATGTCGGCAAGCCCGATGGTATTTTAGGGGCGAAATCATTGAAAGGGCTGAGAGCCTACCAAAAGAGCCAAGGATTAGTTGCCGATGGCTATCCCGACGAGGCTACGTTTAACGCATTGAAAGTTAAATAGAGTTGCAAAATGCTAGGGGTGTAATCAAAACGATTGCACCCTTATTCATTGTCGCTTAGATTAGCATCCATAAAATTTTGTTGGGGAATATTATGGATGATTTAACGCACGCACAGCGGCAACGTTTAGCTTTTATCGACTTTAGTTTGCAGTATTTTGGCCAAGTCTCCCGTCAAGACTTGATTAAGAAGTTTGCCACAGGACTCGCGGCTGCAACCCGAGATCTTCAAAGCTACAACGCTTTAGCGCCAGATAACATGCGCCTGGTGCATCAAACTAAGAGCTACCACCGTCTCGGTGAGTTCACCCCGCTATTTGACCATGAGCCGCAAGCCATTCTGCACGGATTAGCGAAAGGATTCGGTGACGGTCTTTCTCATCCCGTACAGCCCAGCAGGGTATGCATAGATGCGGTGCAACTCATTCATCCCCACACCTCAGTCGTTGCAGCACTGATGCGAGCCATCCAAGATAAGGAGGCGGTCAAGGTGGCCTATGTGTCGGTCTCCTCTGGGGAGAAAATCCGCGAAATCGTTCCCCATGCGTTGGTGAATAATGGCCAACGCTGGCATGTAAGAGCCTATGACAGGGTTAATGGGGTCTTTAGTGACTTCGTTGCAACACGTATTAAGTCCATTGAGCTTATCTGCGCTGAGATCAACGACAACGAGCATAGCGAGAATGATTTAATGTGGCATAAAGAGGTACAGCTAGTACTCGTTCCTCACCCATCATTGACTCATCCCGAGGCGATTGAGCTGGACTATCAAATGCAAGATAAGCAGCTAACATTAACCTCAAGAGCGGCTTTAGCGGGGTACCTGTTGCGCCAGTGGAGTGTTGACTGTTCAACTAAACACCAGATCACCTCAGGCGTTTGCCAGCTTGCGTTGGCGAACACAGAGGTACTGCAACAGATTGAACATATCGCTATTGTGCCAGGTGCGAGGCATTGAACCTATAACGACTCCAAAGCCCTTTAGGGTAAAGGCATAACAGCAGATAAAACTAGAGGCTTCTAGTCAGTTTTGCTAAGCTGCGGCCATTAAATTTGAGCTAACAGTGTTAAGGAATACCATGAGTATTAAAGACGATTCAGTTGTGCAGTTTAACTACACACTACGCGATGAGCAGGGTGAAGTATTAGAAACCAACGAAGGTTTAGACCCGATTGCTTACCTTCACGGCCATGACAACATGATGCCAGGCGTTGAAGATGCGCTAACAGGCAAAGAGGTCGGGGCTAAGTTTTCGGTGACTCTGCCTGCGAGCGAAACTTATGGCGAGCGTAACGAAGATTGCGAGCAGCGTGTTTCTGTAAAGCATCTGCAAGGTGCAAGTGTCTGGAAGCCAGGCATGCGTGCATTGATCAACACAGATCAAGGTCAGCGCCAAGTGACTATTTTAAAAGTCGGTAAGTTCATGGCGACTGTTGATATCAATCATCCGCTTGCGGGCCGTGAGTTAACTTTCGATTTGGAAGTCATGGACGTGCGTGATGCGACCAGCGAAGAGATTGCACATGGTCATGCCCATGGTAAAGGCGGACACCAACACTAAGTGGATTAAGTCGGTGGATTGAGGCCCAACAGTGTTGGGCTTTTTTGTGATTGTTAAAGAAGATGGTTCATTATGATTATTCAATTTTCCGCGGGAAAACTCATTCTCTCGCCATTTGAAGTTCAGGTGCGACTGGACAATGGCTGCCAGCTCTATGCCATGGTTGACGATATAAAATTGCATCAAGATGCGCTGATGCTCGTAGCCGATGCTGGCGCGGTGCGCTGGAACATTAAGCTCGACTCAAATGAGCAACTACAAGAGATCAAAGACGAGCTCGGCATTGCGTAACTAGCGAGTGTAACCTTCGCTAATATATCTTTTACAGCTTCGATACCCAGTACGCATTATCGCTTAGCTATTATTTTGCTTTTGCGACCATACTAAGAAGAAAGGAACCATATGTCTGCCAATCAATTAGAACGTATTACCATTGAACCCACAGTCGCCGCTAAGGCCTGCGTTATCTGGCTTCATGGCCTAGGAGACTCCGGTGCTGGCTTTGCTCCAGTTGTACCGGCATTAGGGCTAGGTAGTGAGCATAGCATCCGTTTTATCTTTCCCCATGCACCAGAGCAAGCGGTGACCATTAACGGCGGTTATATCATGCGGGCTTGGTACGATATCAAGAGCATGGATCTGCATGAACGAGCAGATAAGCAAGGTGTTGAGCAGAGTGAGCAACAGATCATCGCTTTGATTGAAGAACAAATAGCACTTGGGATCCCGTCAGAAAACATTGTATTAGCAGGTTTTAGTCAAGGTGGAGTGATGAGCCTATACACAGGCCTTCGATTGCCACACAAACTGGCGGGGATCATGGCGTTATCCTGTTATCTGCCAAGTGGTGATTCCTTGCCTAAGGGGCTTTCAAGTGTGAATCGTGACACCTCAATCTTGCAACACCACGGTGTTGAAGATGATGTGGTTCCTGTGGATGCTGGTCAGATGGCCTTTGAATTGCTTCAAGACGCGGGCTTCAATACACAATGGAAAACCTACAATATGGCGCACAATGTTTTACCTGAACAGCTACAAGATATCTCCCTTTGGCTGCAGTCAGTGCTGCCATACGGTAAATAAAATCCTGCTTGCTTGTTTTTTGCTCAGAACTGGTGGCGGTGTTTTTGCTGCTGCCTGTTCTGTAATCGGGATAATTAATTTATTCTAGGTATAACTTTAACTTTATGTATTTTCGTGTTTTATTCTTCGCTTAGCTTTTTCTAAGCCTATTAATCCTTTGGCTTGCCTTTTTATTTAACCCTCCTTGTTCTATATAGCGAATGGTTGCGCTAATAATTTGTTTATAAAAGAGTCGCTTAGATCACGATGTGTAATAAATGTGACACAAATTATGGTCAAGATTTGCTAAGATGGTGCGCGATTAAAAATCGTCGTATTTTGTGCGAGATAATTTTAAATCGATAAAATATAAAAATAATCAAGGGGTTGATTGTAATGAATAAGATTTTACTAAAAGGACTAGTTGCAACGGCTGTTGTATCTGCGTTAACAGCTTGTGGTAGCGATAACAATGATGACAATAAGTATATCTCACAAGCTTGTGCCGATGCGGGCGATGCTTGTACCATTTTCACTGTTATTCATACCAATGATAACCATGGCCGTTTTTGGGCTAACAAAGACGGTGAATATGGCATGGCTGCACGTAAAACAGCTATTGACAATATTCGTGATGAAGTAGAACGCGCTGGTGGTGACACTATCCTGCTATCTGGTGGTGATATCAATACTGGTGTACCAGAGTCGGATATGCAGGATGCTGTACCGGACTTTATCGGTATGAGTATGCTGGGTTATGACGCGATGGCTGTTGGTAACCACGAGTTTGATAACCCGTTAACAGTGCTAGACATGCAAGCTAATATTGCTCAGTTCCCAATGTTAGCGGCAAACATCTACAAGAAAGACTTAAATGGCGATCCAACGCAAGAGCGCTACTTTGAGCCTTACCGCGTATTTGAAATCAACGGTCTTAAGGTTGCTATCATCGGCTTTACCACTGTTGATACGCCAAAAGTTGTTAGCCCAGATAACGTGGCAAGCCTACACTTCACCGATCCTCAAGAAGAAATTCAAAAAGTATTAACTGAAATCGAAACTAATGAAACAGTTGATATGGTGTTCGCACTTACTCATATGGGTCACTATGCTAATGGCGAACATGGTACAGAAGCACCTGGCGATGTTAAGTTAGCTGAGTCTGTCGCAAAAGGTAAGTTACAAGCCATTATCGGTGGTCACTCACAAAACCCAGTTTGTATGGAAGGTGATGGTTACGCTGACTTTAACCCTGGTGATGAATGTAAGCCTGATGAAAAGAATGGTACTTTCATCATGCAAGCCCATGAGTGGGGTAAGTATGTTGGCCGTGCTGACTTCGAATACATTGACGGACAACTATCACTTTCAAGTTATAAGCTGATCCCAATTAACTTGAAAGAAGAGAATGAAAACGAAGAGCTTGTTTTCATTACAGAAGAAATTGAACAAGACCAGCTTGTACTTGATGCATTGCAGCACTACCAAGATCTTGGCCAAGAATTACTCGATGTGGCGATTTCAAGCACTGACGGTAAGCTAGAAGGTGATCGTGGTGTTGTTCGCGCCGAGCAAACAAACTTAGGCCAGTTGCTGACACGCGCCTATGCCGATTGGGTTACAGCTAATTTTGAACCAACGGTTGATTTTGGTGTGATGAACTCAGGTGGTATCCGCGATTCGATTGCGGAAGGTACGATTTCATACCGCGATGTACTCACAGTACAGCCATTCGCGAATGATGTTGCATTTGTGACCATGACGGGTACGGAAGTTCAAGATTACCTAGCAAACGTAGCGTTGAAGACGGGCGGCGGAATGCCACAGCTTTACCCTATGGAAATGAATGTTACCTGTGATGCGATAGAGATCAACCCTGACGCGACTTCTGCAGATATCGTACAGATCGCATCTCTAGGTGGCCGTGATTTCAATCTTGCTGATAATTACACCTTCTCACTGATTAACTTCAGCGCTAAAGGTGGCGATGATTATCCGGTTGTTACCGCTCACGCGAACTACATTGATACGCAACGTAGTGATGCATCGGTACTTCGTGAATACTTCGAGAAGAATCCAAATATCAAGGTTGCTGAATACGCGCCTGCTAACGGTGGACATCCTAAGTTCTTCCGTGGTGGTTCTGAAGTTAAGAGCTGTGCCAAATAAGCAGTACATTGCTTGATAGTCAAGCTTTAGCACCAGAGTTAAGCAGTGATATTTGTTTAAGGTAGGAGCCAAAGCTTACTGACGTAATTCGTTTAAAAATCCGGTGCTTGCCTAGGCGAGTACTGGATTTTTTGTTTTCAGCCCTAAACAGCTGGTTTCAGTAGAGGGTTATCATCATTTGAGGTGACGATGCAAAACGAATGAAAGTGAGGGTAGGCTGTGTTTAATGGCTTAAAAGCTCATTTAAACGTGACCACGCCACACTCAGTGTTAAAGTTACGCTTTTCTATCTGTTATTTGGTTTTTATAAAGAGAGAAAAATAAATTTTTTTATCAATTCTCTTGAAAACGTTTTTTGCGTCCACATATTAGTTGTAAGGTCGCTCGATGAGGACCTAATTAATCCACCTAAATATTGAGCCTTCGGGGCAAAGGATAGGTGAGAAGCGAATAACCGCTTCGTTGTGGTGCGACAGTTGTCGGCCACCTAACTTTTAAAAATATTGCTTAAGACAAGGATATACCCATGAGAAATTATGATCTAACACCACTATACCGCAGCGCTATTGGATTCGACCGTTTAGCACAGCTAGCCGAGCATGCCGCGTCGAATAAAGGCAATTCTGGTTACCCTCCTTATAATATCGAACTGATTAATGAACACCGCTACCGTATCACTATGGCTGTAGCAGGTTTTTCGATGCAGGAACTTGAGATCACAAGCGAAGGTGACAAGCTGTTAGTCAAGGGCACGAAAGCCGAGGCAACCGATGAGCGCAAATACCTGTATCAAGGTATCGCTGAGCGCGGATTTGAGCGTACATTCCAGCTTGCCGATTACGTTACAGTGATTGGTGCAAACCTAGAGAATGGTTTATTGAATATCGATCTTAAGCGTGAAATCCCAGAGGCGATGAAACCGCGTAAAATTGAGATTGGTAGCTCAAGATTACTCGATAGCGAGTAATAGGCAGCTAACCCTATAGGTTATTGCTAATAAGTTAATTTAAAAAGGGAGCCAATTGGCTCCCTTTTGCTATGTCGCTGTTAGAGCTCTAGGCTTTCATCGCCTTTTCGCCACGGGCTAACCCAACAACACCAGAGCGAGAGATCTCGACCACCTTGGTAAAATCTGCCAGTGCTGCTATACAAGCATCGAGTTTTTCGCTGGTACCGATTAGCTGCACGGTATAAAGGCTTTGGGTGACATCGACAATTTGGCCACGGAAAATATCCGCTAGCCGCTTCACCTCTTCACGGTTATCGCCGTGTGCTTTAACTTTAATGAGAGCAAGTTCTCGCTCTACGTGAGCGGACTCGGTGATATTAGAGACCTTAAGGACATCGATAAGCTTATGTAATTGCTTCTCAATCTGTTCCAAAATATATTCATCGGCATTAACGGTAACCGTAAGGCGCGACAGGGTGCTATCTTCGGTTGGCGCAACGGTTAAGGTTTCGATGTTATAACCACGCTGAGAAAACAATCCAACAACTCGTGATAGGGCGCCAGGCTGGTTTTCAAGTAATACACATATAATACGACGCATTAGCTTTTCTCCGTTTTGCTTAGCCACATTTCATTCATTGCCCCGCCGCGGATCTGCATTGGGTGAACGTGCTCTGTCTCATCGACATGGATATCCATAAATACCAGTCTGTCTTTGATGCTAAGCGCTTTCTCAAGACCCGCTTCAAGTTCAGCAGGGTTACTAATAGTCATGCCTATATGGCCATAAGCCTCAGAAATTTTTGCAAAATCTGGCACCGAGTCCATATAGGACTGTGAGTGGCGACCGGCATAGATCATATCTTGCCACTGCTTCACCATGCCCAAGAAGTGATTGTTCAAGTTGATAATAATTACAGGGATATCGTATTGCAGTGCAGTAGAAAGCTCCTGAATATTCATCTGAATCGAGCCATCACCCGTCACGCAGATAACGGTTTCTTCAGGCATCGCCAACTTTACACCTAAGGCGGCTGGCAATCCAAAGCCCATGGTGCCTAGGCCGCCAGAGTTGATCCAGCGACGTGGTTTATTGAATGGATAGTAGAGCGCCGCAAACATCTGATGCTGACCCACATCGGATGCCACATAGGCATCACCATTGGTAAGCTTATGTAAGGCCTCGATAACCTGTTGTGGCTTAATTTTCTTGTCATTGGTGGAGTACTTTAGGCTATCGACAGCTCGCCATGTGGTGATATCGCTCCACCACTCATCATTGGCGGCGGGATCTGTGATGCCATAATCGTTCGCCTCGATCTGCTTAAGCATATCATCTAAGATTTTTTCAGCCGAACCCACAATAGGTATATCGACTCTAATCGTCTTTGAGATAGAGGAGGGATCGATATCGATATGTAAGATCTTGGCATTGGGGCAATACTTCTCGACATTATTGGTAGTACGATCATCAAATCTCACACCGATACCAAAAATAAGGTCGCTATTGTGCATCGTCATGTTGGCTTCGTAGCAACCGTGCATGCCTAGCATACCGACACTGTTCTTGTGGGTGCCGGGAAATGCACCTAAGCCCATCAAGGTGCTGACAACGGGGATCCCAAGTTTTTCAGACAGGGCAAGAATTTGCGCATCACACCCGGATATCACTGCGCCGCCACCGACATAGAGTACCGGTTTCTTAGCGTTTAACAGTGCTTGTAGGCCACGACGGATCTGCCCTTTATGGCCAGATGTCGTTGGGTTGTATGAACGCATATTGATATCTTCAGGATACTGATAATCGTGCAAAACTTGTGGGTTCATACAGTCTTTAGGCACGTCGACAACGACAGGGCCTGGACGCCCGCTAGAAGCGATATAGAAGGCTTTTTTGATAATGGCTGGAATGTCACGAGGATCGGTCACTAAGAAGCTGTGCTTAACGACAGGGCGTGAAATACCGATCATGTCACACTCTTGAAACGCATCATTACCGATTAGGTGGCTTGGAACCTGTCCAGAGATCACCACCATAGGGATCGAATCCATATAGGCCGTAGCAATACCGGTTATCGTATTGGTAGCACCGGGACCTGAGGTCACCAAGACAACGCCAACTTCCCCAGTGGCGCGGGCATAGCCATCAGCCATATGAACGGCGGCTTGCTCGTGACGGACTAAAATATGCTCGATATTAGATTTTTCGTGTAGGGCATCATAGATATCCAGTACGGATCCGCCTGGATAACCAAAAATATGTTTAACACCTTCGTCAATAAGAGAACGGACGACCATGCTGGCGCCTGATAACTTCTCCATAGTATTTCCTCTTAAGTTACCGCTACGGTATGCAGTATCTTGATACAGCGACGGTAATCGCTCTAATAATTAAGCTCAGACGGTAATCTTTGCTCGCGAAATGCCAAATAATCTAAGGTAGAGATTAATGCGCAATCGAATTGCTTGACAAACACTCAAAAATGAGTGCGTTTTCATCATATAAAACCCTTGTGTTATTACAAGTGCTTTAAGAGAAAAACTGTTCTGAATGAAGAAAATTCATTATTGATAACAAAATAGTGAGCAAAAACAGTGAAGAATTAACGGGCGAGTAATAATTTTCTCACTTAGAAGGTGATAAGAGATTGCTGGCTTACAGAGTTAAGCATTGCCTTCTTGTTAATCGCAACTTAAAGCTTCGCCAGCCTCTCTTTTCAATTACGCTCATATGGAGATAAGTAACCGCCACTTCCCGCTATGCTTGCCTGAGTCTTAAAGGCTAGGGTGTTAAAGCGCTGGGTCTTAAAGGGCTTGATTCATTCTGTTAAGGTCGCTGGCTCATGACGGCTTAAAAACTGGCACAGTGCCACTAACAGCACCGCCGTTAGCATTAGTGCGGAGAAGGGCACAGCGGTTCCGCTATAAAACAGTGCGAGCAAAGGGCCTGCTAATGCACCAAAGCCAAAGCGTAATGTGCCGATGACAGCCGTTGCCGTACCTGTTTCTTTTTGAAATTTCATCAATACGATAGCATCGGCATTAACCGACATAATACCGAGACAAGCCATGAGGGGGAGAAGCATCATAACGGTAAAGTGATAGCTTAAGCCAAGCAGGTTGACGCTTAGCAGGGCAATGCCTGCGATAGCGCCGAAAAACGTCGAGACTTTAAGCATACGTTTAGAACCGTAGCGTCCGACAATCTTACTGTTAACCACATTGGCCAACATTAACGCGCCGACATTGGTGCTGAACAGAACCGCAAACAGTGATTTGTCTAGGCCAAATACTTCCATATACACGAAAGGCGAAGCTGTAAGGTAGCAGAAAAATGCAAATGAGGTCAGTACGCCGCTAGCAATATTGAGCTTGACGCCTTTTTTAGTAAACACTGTCGCGTAGGCGCCAAAAAATGATTGAGTGCTTCGGTTGCTGTTGTCTGTATCGCTAGGCATTTTAAGTTTAAGGCTAACCAGCATTAACAAAATAAAGGCATAGAATGCCAACATAAAAAAGATTAGCTGCCACTCGCCAAGTTCTAAAATAAGACTGCCGATACTCGGCGCTATCAGTGGCGCCAGCATCATAATAAGGCTGACGTAAGACATGCCTTTAGCGGTATTTTTACCATATAACTCTTTAATATAACCTGGGACCACCACCGTAGCTGCCGCTCCGATAAAGGCCTGTATAAAGCGGATAATTAAAAATGATTCAATAGAGGTCACAAATGCCAGCGCGAGGCTGCTGAGCATAAACCCGCTTAAACCGAGCACTACTAGTCGTTTACGCCCAAATCTATCCGCTAAGGGGCCGAAACAGAGCATGCCCAATGCATAGCCACCTAAGTACAGGCTGAGTGATTGCTGCACTAAGGTGATATCGGTGTCAAAGCTTGAGGCAAGTGTTGCCATTGCTGGCAGGTACATATCAATAGCAAGCGGTGTAATGGCGACAATGGCAGATAACATAGGGATCAATAAAGCCAAGTGAACACCAAATGCTTGCTTGTTAGCGGCCGAACTATTGGGAGAGTCGTTCAAAAGTACCTCAATACAATACTGCTTATCCTACGAATAAAATCTAACCTTTTAGCGTACGCTGCTGTTGAAATACTTAGTTTTATAGGCAACAGCTTTGTGAAAACCAAAACTTGGGTTAAAAAATGTGTCATCTTTTAGTGGTGCTTACATTGCCGACCAAAAGGTTAAACACCCCATTTGGCGAATGAAAGGACCCCTTTAAATGTACTGAATATTTAAAGAGGCAGATGCAATCATAGTAGCGTTTTAAACTCAAGAATCAATCCTAATACTCGGTTATCTTGCACTGTTGGAAAAGCAATTTGTAAGCAAAAGCATCTTATAGTAGCGGCGTGTAGATTCATGGCTTGGCGTCACAAGGGGGACCATTTTACTGGACAATGAGAACAACTGTATAACCCGTGAGTATTGTCTCGGTGTTTTAGCAGCAGATAAATGAGGCCTAAAAAGAGAAGGGCTCAAAATAAAAAACTCCATCGCTTTAAAAAAGCGATGGAGTTTTTTATTTTTAATTCCAGCTAAGCTAAATCGAAGCCTACAAGTTTTAGACTAAGTGCCTTCGCTGTGACAGTTTTAATCGAACAGGATTAAAAACCGCGAGGGAGTTGACCCTTACCAGCTAGCTTTTCACGCCAGAGTTCTTTTGGTGTTTTACCACCACTCTTGGCTGCAGGCTTAGCTGCTTTTTTCGCTGGGGCTTTCTTAGCCGCAGGTTTAGCTGCAACAGCCTTTTTCTCGGCTTTAGCCTCAACAGGTGCACTATCGCCACCGACTTCAGCTAACATCGCTTCTAAATCACTAAAGCGTAAAGATTTACCGCCATCGATTTTGTACCAGCTACCTTTCTGTTCAATTTTAACAGCTTGGCCATCACGCTGAGTTAGCGCAGTCTCAAGTGAGCTGATAACTTCTTCTTTGGTCAGTTTTGACATAATAATAACCTGTTTATTTTTGTGTGTACTTGAAGGTTTGTACTGATTTTATCGTTTAATGCACTGTAAAGTCCAATTTTAGCCGGAACTGGCTGTATTTATATGACGTTTTGAGCACTTTAGCGTAAATAGTGAGTTAAATCGGTTTGCTTTTTAAGCAGACACACTCGGCGTCTTATCTATGAGTTAACTGTCTATTTATACTAACAATAGGTTAAAATAGACTTTTTGCTACTCTCGGCGGATTTATGACTCGGACCGAATTAGGCCAATACTTGGCCGATTTTTTACAAGTATCTAATTTTAAAGACTATGCTCCAAACGGTTTGCAGATCGAAGGTAAGGCAGAGATTAATACTATTGTTACTGGGGTCACAGCATGTCAGGCATTAATTGATGCGGCTGTGGAGCTCAATGCCGATGCGATTTTGGTTCACCATGGTTTCTTTTGGAAAAGTGAGCCTGAAATTATCATTGGTATGAAACAAAAGCGTATTAAAGCCCTGCTGGTAAACGATATTAGCTTGTTTGGCTATCACCTGCCGTTAGATGCTCACCCAGAATTGGGTAATAATGCGCAGTTGGCAAAGGTGTTAGGCATTGTAGAGCCAGAGCCCATTGAGAATGTTGCTCAAGGTTTGATGTGGCAAGGTAGGCTCGCAACGCCGCTATCGGCTAAAGCCTTTAACGAGCAGATTTCAGAGAAGCTCAATCGTCCATGCCAGCACTTAGGCGATAGCGATGCCGTAGTGAGCACGGTTGCTTGGTGTACAGGCGGCGCGCAAGATTATATCGATATCGCGGCCAATATGGGACTCGATGCGTTTATCAGTGGAGAGGTCTCGGAGCGTACTTATCATTGCGCCGTAGAGCAGGGGATCCAGTACTATGCAGCGGGCCATCACGCAACAGAGCTATATGGTATTCAGGCGTTAGGTGAGCACTTAGCCGACAAGTTTGGCATTAAGCATCATTTCGTCGATATCGTAAATCCTGTTTAGCCAAATTAAACTGGTTAGCATCGATTATTGCTCGCTGGAGGGCCCATGTTCCGAAGTTAATTTGAGTCAATGGGAATAACGGAGCAGTCAATAAAAAAGCCGCTTATCAAATAAGCGGCTTTTTAGTATCTTAACGAGGAGTCAAGGTGAGAAGTTTATTTAACTTTCATACCTGGTTGAGCACCTTCGTGTGGCTCCATGATCCACAGATCTTTTCCGCCAGGCCCAGCTGCGAGTACCATGCCTTCAGACACACCAAAGCGCATCTGACGTGGGGCAAGGTTTGCTACCATAACCGTGAGCTTACCCTCTAGATCTTCAGGTGCATAAGCAGACTTTATACCTGCAAATACCTGCTTAGTCTCGCCGCCTAAATCTAGCTCAAGTCGTAAAAGCTTGTTGGCTTCTTTGACGTGCTCAGCTTTAGCGATACGTGCGATACGAAGATCGATCTTGGCGAAATCATCGAAGTTGATCTCATCGCTAATTGGATCTTGCTCAAGCGGTGATTTCACTTCCTTCTTCACCTCTGGCTCTGCAGCAACTTGAAGGTTTTCTTTAGAAGCTTCGATAATCGCTTCGATACTCTTCATCTCAACACGTTGCATTAGCGCCTTAAACTTAGCGATTTCATGACCAGCAAGATCGATGTCTAGGTTATCCCACTTCAGTTCCATCTGTAGGAAGGCTTCAACATCTTGCGCAAGCTTAGGTAGTACAGGCTTAAGGTAAGTCACCAAGATACGGAACAGGTTAAGTGCATTACTACAAACCTGGTGCGCTTCTTCTTGCTTCGCATCGTCTTTAATTAACTGCCAAGGAGCAGAGTCTGCCACATAGGCGTTAGCGATATCTGCAAGTGTCATCACTTCACGCATTGCTTTGCCGAATTCACGAGTCTCGTAGAAGTTAGCGATGCTTTCTTGCTTAGCCAAGAAACTCTCTGTCAGGCTAGTGTCTGCAATTTTTGCAAGTTTTCCATCGAAACGCTTAGAGATAAAGCCTGCGGTACGTGACGCTAGGTTAACCAGTTTACCGACTAAGTCAGAGTTTACGCGCTGGGCGAAATCTTCAAGGTTCAAGTCTAGATCGTCAATTCTGTTGCTCAACTTCGCGGCATAATAGTAACGTAGGTACTCAGGATCTAGATTGTCTAGGTAAGTACGCGCCTTGATGAAGGTGCCTTTAGACTTTGACATCTTAGCGCCGTTTACTGTCACATAGCCGTGCGCATAAACACTGGTTGGTTTACGCAGGCCTGCACCGTCTAGCATGGCTGGCCAGAATAGGCTGTGGAAGTAGACGATATCTTTACCGATGAAGTGGTACACCTCAGCAGTTGAGTCTTTGCTCCAGTAATCATCGAAGTTTAGATCGTCACGCTTGTCACATAGGTTCTTAAATGAGCCCATGTAACCGATTGGTGCGTCTAGCCAAACGTAGAAAAACTTACCCGGTGCATCAGGAATTTCGAAGCCGAAGTAGGGCGCATCACGAGAAATATCCCACTGCTGCAAACCTTGCTCGAACCATTCCCCTAGCTTGTTAGCCATCTCTTGCTGCAAAGATCCTGAGTTAATCCAGTCTTTTAACATGCCTTCGAATGCAGGCAGATCGAAGAAGAAATGCTCAGTGTCTTTCATTACAGGTGTCGCACCAGATACTGCTGATTTAGGGTTGATTAAATCAGTCGTGCTATAGGTTGCACCGCAGTTATCGCAGTTATCACCATATTGGTCTTCAGACTTACAGCGTGGGCAAGTACCTTTAACAAAACGGTCAGGTAGGAACATCGATTTTTCAGGATCGAATAGCTGAGAAATCGTTTTGGTTTTGATGTAGCCAGCGTCGCGCAGCTTGATATAGATCTGGCTCGCTAGCTCACGGTTTTCATCGCTGTGAGTGCTGTGGAAGTTATCAAACTGAATATTGAAGTCAGCAAAATCCTTCTCATGTTCTTTTTGAACTTGAGCGATCATCTCTTCAGGAGTTATCCCCAACTGCTGTGCTTTAAGCATGATTGGCGTGCCATGAGCATCGTCAGCGCAGATATAGTGACATTCGTGTCCACGTAGCTTTTGAAAACGTGACCAAATATCGGTTTGAATATACTCAAGCATATGACCCAAATGGATTGGACCATTAGCATACGGAAGTGCACTTGTGACTAGGATTTTACGTTGTGAATTTGCCATCTTTTCTCAAAATCGCTGGGAACCTAATTGGAATGGCATAGATACTAACCGATCCAATGCATAGTTTCATCAAAAGCTCGCACAAGTGGATTAAATCTAGACTAATGTTTGCCAGAATATCTGGTACAATTGCGCAAATTATATTTAGGGGGTCCGTATTTTGTCTTCAACACATCCAAATTATCATCTTGATGATGATCTTCTCAGCCCTGTATTAGCGATTCTCGATACCTTTCAAGACACGTATCTGAATAAGAGTCTGTTAAGCGCAGGTATGGTCACTAAACTTGCGATTGAAGGTAAGCGACTGCAGTTGGGACTATGTTATTCATACCCATGTCAAACTCAGTATCGCGACATCGTGATGGCCGTGACGAAAGCGTTAGCTGTATTGGATGCAATTGATGAAGTTGAATGCGAAATTGACTTCCAACCAGATACCGTTTCAGCTATCAGTGCCGTTGAGCCGCTACCTAATATCAAACAAGTGATTGCCGTTGCCTCTGGCAAGGGTGGTGTGGGTAAGTCGACGACTGCCGTTAACCTCGCGTTGGCATTAGCTGCAGAGGGCGCAAGTGTCGGTATTTTGGATGCTGACATCTACGGTCCATCGATTCCGATGATGTTGGGTGTGGAAGATTTCAAGCCAGTCTCACCAGACGGCAAGATCATGACCTTTGCTCCTGCACATGGTATTGCGGCGCAGTCTATCGGCTTTATGCTTGATGGCGATCAAGCTGCAGTGTGGCGTGGCCCAATGGCCGCCGGCGCATTAGTTCAGCTACTCACCGAAACCGAGTGGCCAGAGCTTGATTATCTCGTGATCGATATGCCACCAGGAACTGGTGATATCCAGTTGACGCTTTCACAAAAAGTACCTGTTAGCGGCGCGGTAATTGTTACCACCCCACAAGATATCGCGCTGGCAGACGCTAAAAAAGGCGTCAGCATGTTCCAAAAAGTGAACATTCCAGTATTAGGCATCGTGGAGAACATGAGTTTCCACCTATGTCCTGAGTGTGGTCATAAAGATCACCCATTCGGTGCAGAGGGTGGCCAGAAAATGGCGACTCGCTACAATGTACCTCTCTTAGGTCAATTGCCTCTGCAGTTAAACATTCGCGAAGATGTGGATAAAGGCACGCCTACAGTCGTTGCCGATGAGTCTAGCCAAGTTGCAGGGATTTATCGAGAAATCGCGAGAAAAGTTGGGGCTCAGCTTGCACTATGTCAAGCGCAGCCAAAAGTATCAATCAGCATGTCTGATGACGAATAAAGGTTAGTTTAATGAACTCTAAAGATTGTGTTGTTATTGGTATTGCAGGTGCGTCAGCATCGGGTAAGAGTCTTATTGCTAAGACGATTTATGAAGAACTTTGCCGCGATCTAGGCACAGATCAAATTGGCGTGATTGCAGAAGACTCCTATTATCGCGATCAAGGTCATCTGTCGATGGACCAGCGTATTTTGACAAATTACGACCATCCAAAAGCCTTGGATCATGAGTTGTTATGCAGTCATCTGCGTGAGCTTAAAGCGGGTAACGCGGTCGATATTCCTGTTTATAGTTATAACGAGCACACTCGTACCGATGAGAAAGTGACCCTAACACCAAAGAAAGTCATTATTCTTGAAGGTATTTTGTTACTAACCGATCCGGCTCTGCGTAAAGAGATGGATGCGTCTGTATTTATGGATACACCTCTGGATATCTGCTTTATGCGTCGTCTTTCTCGTGACGTTGCTGAACGAGGTAGAACAATGGAGTCGGTCATGTCACAGTACACAGAGACAGTCCGTCCGATGTTCTTGCAGTTCATCGAGCCATCTAAGCAGTATGCCGATATTATCGTGCCGCGTGGTGGTAAGAACCGTATCGCTACCGATATCTTAAAGGCGCGTATTCAGCACTTATTAGCAAAATAAGATCACTTATCAATATAAGGGACGCTAGCGATCATGCGTTTAACAGATATCGAAATTGAAGCGTGTTTAGACAATGGCACTATCATTATGGACCCACGTCCCGCACCTGAGGCGATCAGTGGTGTGAGTGTCGATGTTAAGCTAGGCAATCAATTTCGAGTCTTTAAAGATCACACCGCCCCTTATATCGATTTGAGCGGCCCGAGCACCGAAGTGCAAGAGGCCTTAGATCGCGTGATGAGTGAGACCATCGTCATCGAAGAGGGAGAGTCATTTTTTCTTCACCCAGGAGAGTTGGCGCTATCTATCACTCACGAAACCGTGACGCTACCTGCAGACATCGTCGGATGGCTTGACGGTCGTTCATCACTTGCTCGTTTGGGCTTGATGGTACACGTGACTGCTCACCGCATCGATCCGGGATGGCAGGGTAAGATCGTATTAGAGTTTTATAACAATGGTAAGTTACCCTTGGCACTGAAACCTAATATGACGATTGGCGCACTTAACTTCGAGCGTTTAGCACATGCTGTTGCCAGACCTTATAACAAGCGTGAAAGCGCTAAATATAAGGATCAACAAGAAGCTGTTGCTAGCCGAATTAGCCAGGATAGCTAATGACACAAGTTTGGGTCGATGGACAGCCCGATAAGAATATTAATCCCCTCGATAGGGGATTAGCTTATGGCGATGGCTTATTCGCAACGATGCGAGTACATCAGGGTGAGATTCAATTCATAAACGCCCATTTTGAGCGTCTTACTCAAGGCGCTTATCGACTCGGTTTCAAATGGCAACCATCGAGCGCTTTGACGCTGCAACTCAAGACCCTAGCTAAGGCTAACCCCAACGCTTGTATCAAATTGCTGCTGACGCGAGGCGTAGGCGGTCGAGGCTATGGTGCCGCCGTTGTCAGGCACAACTCGGCAGTCATTCTCGATAGCGCGCAGCGTAACCATGGCCTAGCTGAATCCAGTTCTCTAGCCTCTATGCCACTCAATGTTACTGAGATTGTCTCTGTTCATGCCATACCGACTCACTATCAACAGTGGCAGCAACAGGGGATTCGCATAGCGCTTTCTGATGTTAGGTTAGGCCGGCAGCCTAAGCTTGCTGGCATAAAGCACTGCAATCGCTTAGAGCAGGTACTGATCAAGTCAGTGGACTTAGCTGAGAGTGTTCAAGATTGGCTGGTGCTAGATTCCGATGACAATGTTATTGAGTCATCGATGGCCAATATATTTTTTGTGGTGGAAAAGGCGATAATCACTCCTCGTATCAGTTTTGCCGGGGTGGCTGGCATGATGCGAGAACAAGTTATCCATCAACTCCTAGCGATGGGATATAGCGTTCAAATCACCGATTTTCATTACAGCATGCTAGCTGACGCTAAGCATGTATTTATAACCAATAGCCTATTTGGGCTCGTCGATGTTGTGGCTATCGCCGATAGGCGCTTTAGCCGAGCATCTTGGACTTCTAGAATAAGAGAACATCTCAGTCTGACATTATGAAAAAAGCAATAATAGGTCTTTTCGCAACGCTTTTTACGCTATTAACTTTAGCTGCCGTTGGCGCATATTGGGGATATAGCACGCTACAGGCATATGGTGAACAACCGATTAAGATAACGGCTTCACAGGAGCTCGATATTAAACGTGGTACCACTTTTAGCCAGTTTATTGCTGTTTTAGAATCAGAGAAACTGATCGATGAGGGCTGGAAGTTAAAATGGTTGGTTCGTTTAAAACCTGAGTTGGCCAATATTCGCTCAGGACTATACGATGTCACACCAAAGGACACCGTCAACAGTCTGCTTGATAAAGTCATTAGCGGGAGAGAGAAATCTTTCGGTGTGACCTTATTAGAGGGACAAACGGTTAAAGAGTGGCGTCAGGTTCTGGACTTGCAGCCAAGACTGACTCAACAAGAGCAGGTCTTTATCCAAGTGTTACGGGAAAATGGCGATGACTCAGGGCTGCCCGAAGGCAAGTTCTTTCCAGACACCTACCACTACCGTGCAGGCAGCAGCGAAAAAGCCTTGCTCAACGAGAGTTACCTTAAGATGCAAGCCGAGCTAGATAAGGCTTGGCAGAGTCGTCAAAAAGATCTGCCACTAAAGTCGGCCTATGAACTACTTATCTTAGCGTCCATTATCGAGAAAGAGACGGGCAAAGCCAGCGAGCGCCCATGGATAGCGGCGGTCTTTGTTAACCGCTTGCGTAAAGGGATGCGTCTGCAAACAGACCCTACTGTGATCTATGGTATGGGGGATAGGTATGAAGGCAATATTACCCGCAAAGATCTGCGCGAAACCACGGCCTTTAATACTTACAGAATTAATGGTTTGCCACCAACGCCGATTGCCGCACCGAGTTTAGCGGCTATTCAGGCCGCCGCACATCCTGCGGATGTTGATTACATTTATTTCGTTTCACGAAATGATGGCAGCCATGTTTTTTCAAGAACGCTGAACGAGCATAATCGTGCAGTGAACAAATATCAGAGAAATCGATGAATACACAATCACAAGCAGCTCACTCAGCCAAGTTTATCGTCATCGAAGGGCTAGAGGGAGCTGGGAAATCTAGCGCCATCGCGCTTGTTAGAGACTTTATAGAGAAGCATACAGGCAAAGCGCCAATCTGCACCCGTGAGCCTGGCGGTACACCACTCGCCGAACAGATGCGAGATCTGGTAAAGGTAGCCAACGACACAGACCCACTGTGTGACGAAGCAGAATGCCTGCTGTTTTACGCCGCTAGAGCGCAGCTGGTCGCGAACGTGATTAAGCCTGCCTTAGCCAATGGTGAGTGGGTACTCGGTGATAGACATAACTTGTCTTCGCTTGCCTATCAAGGTGGTGGGCGAGGCTTGATGCCGCTAGTATCGGCAATTAGCGATGCGACCCTAAAAGGCTTTAAGCCGGATTTAACCCTATATCTGGATATCGACCCTAAGCTTGGTCTCGAACGTGCCGCTCGTCGTGGAGAGCTGGACCGAATTGAGCAGCAGGAAATAGACTTCTTTAATCGTGCACGAGCAACCTTCTTGTCATTTGCCGATGCCGATGAGTCAATAAAGATTGTCGATGCGAGCCAAACGATGGCGCAGGTGCATAAAGATATCATCGCAATCCTTCAAGAGCAGAGTTGGTAATATGACCACGCTTCCTTGGCTGCAACCCTCGCTGGATAATTTTGCTGAGCAGATCAACACGGCTAGAGTCGGTCATGCCTACCTGATTGGCATGGATGCTGGCTATGGCGGAGAGTTATTAGCGCTCGAATTAGCCAAAATGTCACTCTGCAATCAGCTTGGTCACGGCGGTGCGTGTGGCTTTTGCAAGGCTTGCCAACTGATTGAAGCCAATAACCATCCCGATCTTTATCGGCTTGAAGCCGACGGGGCGCAGATTAAAGTCGATCAGGTTCGAGAGCTTTGTCAAAAGCTGACGACCACCGCCCAGCAGGGGGGCAGACGAGTTGCCGTTATTTTAAATAGCGAACGCTTAAATCAGGCTTCGGCTAACGCCTTACTTAAGACACTCGAGGAGCCGGGCAAGGACACTATTTTGCTGTTACAGGCCAATTCCCCGAGTCGATTAATAGCCACCATCAGTAGCCGTTGTCAGAGATTGCGTGTTGAACTTCCAAATAAGTTGCAGGTAAAACAGTGGTTAAAAGAGCAGTACCGCTTCGAAGATGATCCATCTTGGTGTTTACCTGTTGTGGGGGGACCGATGGCGGTATTGTCTGCGGTTGAAACCGAGCGATATCAAAGCTTGCTTAGCTACCGAAAGGGCTGGACACAAAGTTTGTCGTCAGGGCATCTGTGTGCTAGTTTAATAAATGTAAATGAAAAGCAAGTTTCTGATGCTCTTAAAGTTTTATATCTAGTGATACACAGGGCTTTAGTTAAGAAGCAAGATAGTGATCCACTGATTAGAGCTAATCTCGCTAATTTTGCGGCGAAAGTGATGCAGCTAGAAACCCGCTTATCGGTAATGCCAAACGTGAATTCGTTAGCGTTATTTGAGGGGTTAACCATTGAGTATAATCAGCTAATGAGCCAATAAACACCTATGACTAATCTTGTTGTCAAATTTGATTCTTTACAGCAACTCTACCGCGCCTATATGCCGTTTATTAAACCTATCGGTATATTTGTCAGTTGCAGCGAAAGTTTCACGCTTGGCCAAGAGATACAGGTTTCCTATCAGCTCCCAGGTGATATTCAAGCTCATAACTTTACAGGTTCGGTGATTTGGATTAATCCGTTAGGCGCCTCCGGCGGGCGTCCAGCTGGAATTGGGGTGAAAATTCTAACTGAGCCTGATTTTCATAAGCATCAAATAGAGCAACTGCTGTCACGACAACTTGCCTCGGGTGATTTGACCTGCACTATGTAGCTGGGTAGACTTGCGGTCCTTTTTGTTGTTTGTTGGATTTTCATTGTGCTTATCGATTCACATTGTCACTTAGATCGTTTAAAAATCGCCCCCGATCAGGCATCACTTCAAGAGATTATCACTGCGGCTAAAGCGCGGGATATCGGCTACTTTCTTTGTGTCAACGTAAGACAGCAAGGCTTTGTGGAGATGAAGCAGAAAATGGCTGCATTCGATGAAGTATTTCTATCAGCCGGTGTTCACCCTTTAGATGTACAAGATGGCTTAAACATTCAAGAGGTCGAGCAGTTTGCTCGTGATGAAAAAGTTATCGCCATCGGTGAAACAGGCCTAGATTATTTCTATGCCAATGAAACTAAAAGTCTACAGCAGACCTGCTTTGAACAGCAGATTGATCTCGCTGTCAAAGTCAATAAACCACTCATTATTCATACTCGCGATGCCCGAGAAGATACCATTAACTTTCTAAAGCGTGGCAAGGCTGATACCGTCGGCGGCGTGCTGCATTGCTTTACCGAAGATTGGGAGATGGCTAAGGCGGCAATCGACTTAGGCTTCTACATTTCAGTTTCAGGGATTGTGACCTTTAAAAATGCCGCTGAGCTTCGCAACGTGATCAGAAAGGTACCAAAAGACAGGTTGTTGGTGGAAACTGATTCTCCCTATTTAGCCCCAGTTCCTCACCGTGGAAAAGAGAATCAACCCGCATTTGTGCGAGATGTCGCCGAGTTTGTGGCAGAGCTAAGAGGGGAGAAGTACCCTGATCTAGCCCAGTACACAACAGATAATTTCTTCAGATTATTTAAAGATGCAGCAAGGCTGGCGGGACGCTAACTCTAGTTGTTGCACAAATTCCAGACAAAAAAAGACCCAAAACTATTCCGATTGTTCTGGGTCTAGGGGAATGGCTCACAAGGAGCCGTGCGCTACTGTTGTTTACCATTGCTGGTAAAAAAAGGTTAAATCACATCTTCGCTAAAGACTAATGATATAGAGTGTAGACCAGCTTTTAGCATTGTGGGTGGTTATTTTTTGACAAGCCCCACCCAAATGTAACGAATTGTGTATTATTGATACAACGCAATCTTATCTTTTACTAAGTCCCTAGGAAGGTTGTTCTTTAACTTGTTGCCTAGATGCTTGGCAACGCCAAGCGGATTGTTAGCGTAACTGACAATCACTTCCCCTTGAGGTTTAACTCTTTCTTGCAAGCCGATGTCGCGGCCCATCAAGAAGTCCTTTGCCTGTTCATCACTGAGCTCAAAACGGGTGGGAGATGATAGCGCTAATATCGCTTCGTGGCGGACTTTGTAGCCTTTTTTTAATGCATCGGCGAGTTTTATGCCTATTCGCTGAAAACGCATCTTACCTATTAATGGCATAACAGGGTTTGGAAACAGCCAAAACTCCAGATCTCGCACCATCACTTGGGCACTATCGGGTAAATCGATAGAGAAACTGTCTTTAAAGTACTGTGTTAACTCTTCAACTTGTTTTGGCTTTGCAGGGGTAAACGGAAAGTTCTTCTGTTTTTTTGGCTCCGGAACTTGGCGTTCTACGGCTGCATGTTTGCGGATCTTGGCTACAAAGAAACCTTCACTGTCATAGATCTGCGGCCAGACATGTAAAAAGCCCTCTTCGGTGCAGGCTTTCTCCGCTTGCGGGAATAGCTCCGTTAAAGGGAGAAACTCAACGGCTTCACCATATAAGGCTTTTAAGTGATGGCAAACATCTTGGTTTTCTTGGCGGCTAAGTGCGCAGGTGGAGTAAACCAGACTTCCCCCTACCTTTAAGGCAAGAAAAGCTGACTCTATGAGTGCTTTTTGGGTGTCGACAATCCCTTTTGCGTCATTGTTATCCCAGTTTTTAAGTGCGTCAGGATCTTTTCGAATGGTGCCTTCGCCGCTGCAAGGGGCATCGAGTAGAATCGAGTCAAAGGTCTCGAACATATACTCGCCAAACACCCGTGCGTCGAAATGGGTTAAGGCACAATTAGCTACGCCCATACGAGCCACGTTAGCATGTAACACTTTGACCCGACTTGCCGAGTATTCGTTGGCGACGAGTAGGCCTTGATTCTGCATGAGGGCTGCGATCTGAGTGGTCTTAGAGCCAGGCGCTGAGGCCATGTCGAGCACTAAGCTATCGCAAGAAACACCTTGCTGCTCTAGGTTTTGGCTGGCATCAAACAGCGCCGTTGGCGGCAACATGGAGCTGGCTTCTTGAATGTAAAATAGACCTTGCAGGTGCTCGATGGTATTGCCTAATTGAATGTCTTGGCTCAAGGTTACCCAAAAGCCGTCTTTGCACCAAGGAATAGGGTCAAAGTGCCAGCCTTTTTGTGTCATCAAGTCGATAAAGTTAGCGCTACTGATTTTGAGCGTATTGACTCGGATAGAAAGCCGCAACGGCTTATTGCTAAAGGCGATAAAGTCTTCCATTGATAAGTGAGATGGAAGATCACGTTCGATGCTATCGAGAAAATTCTGATTAAAATGAGCCATATGTCGAAGATAATGCGGTAAAGTAGCGGGATTATAACAGATTAACTAAATGATAAGAGGGAACTTGGGTGCTAAATAAGATCTGGTTTGGCTTTTTCGCTACCGCACTCATTGCAATTCTGGTTGAAGTGCTAACGGGACACACGCAGATACTGTCTGAAAGCGTGAGTGCCATTTTCTCGAGCTCTAAATTAGCGGCTGAAATCGCGCTAGGCTTAATCGGCGTGTTATCGCTTTGGATGGGCTTAATGCGGGTGGGTGAGAAAGCCGGTGTCGTTGCCGTTTTTTCGAAAATGTTTGAGCCATTATTGTCAAAATTGATGCCAGAGGTGCCAAGAGGGCATCCCGCTTTCGGTAGCGTCACCATGAATCTTACAGCGAATATGCTAGGTTTAGATAATGCTGCCACGCCACTAGGGCTCAAGGCGATGCAGGACTTGCAAACCTTAAATCCTAATAAGAGTGTGGCCACCAATGCTCAGATCTTGTTTTTGGTCTTAAATACTTCTTCGATCACCTTAGTGCCTGTGACCGTATTTTTATATCGTGCCCAGCAAGGAGCGGCAGCACCTGCTGATGTTTTTTTGCCGATTTTACTCGCTACTACAGCATCAACCCTTGCTGGCTTAACTGCTGTGGCTTTGGTTCAAAGACTCTCTTTAATCAATATGGTTGTGCTTGGTTATGCGGGCATTATTCTATCTTCTATCATAGGCTTAGTATTTTATTTAAGTACCTTGACAGTAGCGGCCATCGGTGAGGTGAGCACCGGCCTTGGTAATGGCATTTTATTGCTACTTATCTTTAGTTTCGTCCTCGTTGCGGGGATGCGAAAAGTCGCTGTCTATGATGAGTTTATTGAGGGGGCGAAAGAGGGCTTTGGACAATCGATTAAGCTTATCCCCTATTTACTCGCGATGTTACTCGCCATTGCACTTTTAAGGGCCTCTGGCGCGTTAGATTATTTGCTGCAACTGATAGCCGGTTTAGTCGCGTTTGCAGGTGGAGATGTGCGTTTTGTCGATGCCATGCCAACAGCGATCATGAAACCTTTCAGTGGTTCCGGCGCTAGGGCTATGATGCTTGAAACCATGCAGCACTATGGCGTCGACTCATTCGCTGGGCGTTTGGCGGCGATACTACAGGGAAGTACCGAAACGACTTTCTATGTGTTAGCGGTATATTTCGGCGCTGTCGGGATCCGTAATGGAAGGCATGCGCTGGCTTGTGGCTTATTTGCCGATCTCGCTGGGATCATCGCGGCAATTATGGTTTGCTATCAGTTCTATGGCTAAGCTTCTCTATGTCTAAGCATCATTTAGAGCAAAGGCTTAGATAGCACAAATAAAAACGAGGCCAATAGCCTCGTTTTTATTTGTGAGTACTCAAAGCACTCGTACGGACTCGCTTTAAGTGACCCCTTAGTGCGAACTTGCTTAGTTCATTCTACTTACTCAGGTTTAGCCGTCTGTACTGGAGACCAACTGAGCCAGTTCGGATCAACTTTGGCGTTAAGCTTAAACGTCTGTTGTTTAGCAAGTGCGTTAGCTGCAGTGGTGCTCTCTTTCGTGGCCATCCCTATGCCACCGGCCAAGATGGTTTCCAAAGAACCGGTTTCAATCTGTGCACCTGAGAAAAGGCCCACATCGACTTTTACTCCTGAAAGGTCCCAAAATACGCTAGATTGATTGACTAAGTGTCGATACTCATTTTTAACATGGGCGTGCATAATTACGCCTGTTCCTTGCTCAGATAGTTGGTAACCATCGACTTGACCGATTTTAACCCCTCTAAAGAAGATAGCGGTTCCTGCTTTTACCGAGCCGAGATTAGCCTTACTTAGGCTAAAGGTTAGGGCGTCGTCGATATTATGGAAAGGCTTTTCAATCTGGCCAGTAAAACTAGATGACTTTACTGCACTTTGTCCCGGGAACACTTCGATATAGGGGCCTGTGATAAGGGTTTCAGGTGCCTTAATACCCGCTAATGAGATATCGGCATCGATGATCGAGTAGGAAGCATCCTGTTGGTTAAAGTTGGCAGCATATTGACCATACAGGTAGGCTGTAACATTTAGCTGTTTCAGATCTTGGCTTAAGGTGACTTGGTCTACTTCACCTACCTTGTGGCCAAGATAACGAATAGGTGCCTTGGCTGCGAGTTTTACACTAGCGGGGAAGGTAAGGCTAATTGCTTGCGCCTGACTTAGAGCTAAAAATCGGCTGTCATATAGGTAGCGACCATCGGCGACTCGTTCGCCTTCGATTAGTCCAAGGCTAATGCCACCTTTTAATGCCCCTTTTAACGGAGCAACGTCAACCTCGACCCCAGATAAGCTTGCATTAATAGATACAGCGTTGTTTCGCCAAAATACGGTTTGACTGTTGAGTAAGCTTTCAAAGGCCCGCTCAATCGTCATATCGATGACAAAGTTGTTATCGGAGGCTTGCCATTGTACACGAGTTACTTGGCCGATTTGCATCTTCTTATAATAGATGGGGGAGCCCGCGGATAAGTCTGCTGCGTCTTGGCTTAGAAGACGTTTCTTGATGAGGTTTTGACTGGCATAAAAGTCCTTGGCCTCATCGTTACTAGCAAACACGCGTAATGAACTCTTGTTGGTCGCTAAAGCTTTGCTTGAGCCTCTCACTAGGTTTAATGCGCCGTTGGCTAAGGTATTTAAATCGCGGGTTTTGACTTGAATCCCCTCTAGGCTGGCGTCAATAGCTAAGGCAGACTCTGCGATAAAGTGGCTATTTGCGCTGACTAAGTCGGTGAAGTCGGGCGCTATTTCTATTTGGTATTCAACTTGGGTTAACGCGTTATTAAGTTGACTAGAAAGCACTTGGCCTATTTTTATCTGTTTATAGCGGATCTCGGCCCCGGCACCGACCCCTGGGTTTGACTCTGAATAGAGTGTTAGCGTCAGCTTGCTGACGTTGTTAGGCTCAGGCGCCTGTGTTAATAGGTTATATTCTTGTTTTGCAGCACCAGTTCCAGGCACGAAATTGATCACACTGCCAGTGATTAGACGCTCAGGATGTTTGATCCCAGATAGCGAAATGTCAGCACCCTCTAGCCAAAAATCTGCGGTTTCGGTCAGGAGTTCCTGATAGGTGTTATCAATTTTTGCAGTTAAGGTAATGCCGTCATCACTCAGATCCTTTTGGGTGATTTGACCAATTTTTATGCCTCGATAGACGATAGGTGCATTTTGAGCGACCGATTCTTCACCGCTTGCCTTAAGAGTAAATTGCACGCCGCCCAATGCGTCTTCTTGATTATCATAAAGGGTAAATTCATGCTTATTCTCTGCGGACTTAGCGGTATCATTTGAGCTAAAGCTAATTCCCCCGGCAAGTATTGACGCTAGGCTTTCACTACTGACTTTCACGCCAGAGAGGGAGGCGTCGACGCTGATCCCCGATACGTTCCAAAACTGGGAGTCGACTTTTACAAGCTGAGCATATTGATGCTGGATAAAGGCGGTAACTAAAATTTCATCTGCGCTTTCTAGATGATAGCCCACAACTTGTCCCACAGGGATCTGTCTATAAAAAACAGGTGATCCCACATCTAGCGAGCCCAATTTTTTAGTGGTGATGTGTACGATTAGGCCTTCAACACCTGGGGTTATAACTGGGGCAGTGGTTTCGGCTTCGAAGAAGGAGCGAGAGTCACCTTCACCGGGTAAAATGCTAATGTAATTACCGGAAAATAGGGTATCTAATCCCTCTACACCAGTAATCGATGCCTTAGGTTTTACCAACCAGAACTTTGTTCCTTCGTTAACAAATGGGGCGGCGCGATAATCCATGAGTACGTCAACATTTACCCCTTGCAGGTCATCATCGATACTCATGTCGACGACTTTACCGACAGTCAGCCCCTGATATTTGACCAGAGTCTTACCTATGTCCATGCCTGTCGCACTAGGAAAGTGAATTGTCACCTCTACGCCCGATTCGCGTATGCTCTTCACACCGAGCCACGCCCCTAATGCGAGGGCGATAATAGGTAATAACCAAATCGGTGAAAATAGTTTTTTCTTTACGATTTTAGGCGTTTGTACTTGAGTCATCTTTTGCTTCCAATCTATCCCAGAGTAAACGGGTATCTATGACTTTTGCAGCTAACTGCGTGAGTAAAATTACTAAGGCGAACGCTGTGGCGGCGGGGGCCGGCTTAGCGTCTAATAGCTGCCCCATATTGACGACAGCGACGGTAAGAGAGATAACGAACAGATCCAACATCGACCAGCGGCCTATCCATTCAATGACGTGAAATCCTGTCATCAGCTTCTTTTTAGAGATAGGCAATTTAAAACTGATCGCACACAGATAAATTGTTAAGCCGACAATCTTGAGGATGGGCACTAAGATACTGGCAACAAACAGTATGATCGCGATTGGGATCATATCGGTTTTGACTAAGTGGGCAATACCAGAAAAGATAGTATCTTGGGTCACCCGCCCCTGATTGGTTAAGGTAGAGATAGGGTAAACGTTGGCAGGGATCAACAAAATCATCGCCGTTATGAGCAGGGCCCAGCTTTTTTGAACACTGGAATAGTCTCTGACAGTCAGAGCGGCACCACAGCGACTGCAGTGGGTCGATTTAGCGCAGGTCACTTTATGGCATGTTGGGCATGAGGTAAGACCGATATCTTTACCTAGCATGGTCGAGTGATTATCACTCATCGAGATAGCTCCACATATGTTCTAAATCATACTCCCGCATTAAAAATAGTGTCATTACAAATAACATAGTAAAGCAGAACGTGCCGAACCCAAAAGAAACTGTGGCAAAGTCGGCTAAGTTAAAAGCCGCCACTAAGAAGCTAATCACGAAAATTTCCAACATGGTAAGCTGAGTGAGCACTCCTTGTATCTTTAAGGCGTGCTTGAAAGCCGTCCTCAGAGAAGGGGAGCTTAATCCATATTTGACGATTAAAATCTGCATCAGTATCGAGAGCAGTAATAGGCCTGGAGCGATGACAGCAGAGGTTAAAACGGCAATCCCAACCAACCAATAGCCCTGATGGTAGACCGACAGCGCCCCCTCTATAACTGTCGTGGTTCTCATACTTCCTAAGAACTCTAACTCTAGTACGGGGAATAAATTGGCTGGGGCAAAAAAGAAAATGGCCGTTAAGCATAAGGCTAACATACCGTTTATTGAGCAGTATGGCGTATCGTATAACGAGGTGTGACATCGTGGGCATACAGCACGTACGCCAGTTGGTAGTGCTCGTTTCCGAATGACTAAGTCACAGGAACGGCACAAAGTAATACTGCTATCTACAGTTTCCTTTCCCATTTGTTTTAATATCCAAGTGTACAGTACATGCGTCAATCATACGCACGCGCTGTACTTTGCGCCTATGCGATTGAAATTACAGAGCCATTAACCCGATAAGTTTATCAGATAATCAAGAAAACTTGCATAAGAAGTTCAATATGTGAGACTCTCCACTGTATATAAAAACAGTGTGAGGTTGGATATGGCCGTTATAACTCAATTTGTTGTCGTTAGAGAAGGGGTTGAAAAGATGACTTTTACATCGAAGAAGGAGGCTGATGCCTACGATAAGATGCTAGATATCGCTGACAACCTTATTCCCTTCTTAAGTAAGAGTGAATTAGAACTCGATGAACGTGATGTGGAGAAGCTGAGCTTTTTCCTCGCTCAGAACAAGGATGATCTGCAAATATTACTCAAGGGCGGCTCACTGACGAAGAAGGCGGCGCCTAAAAAAGCTGTCAAAAAGCCTGAAAACAAGGAGCCTAAATAAAACTGCTTGTTAAAGGGCTAGGGTTTGTTGTTAGAATGCTGCAATTGTATTTTTAGCTGTAGATAAAACTGTTAGGAAGTATTTATTGTGAATGACTTTTATGACACTCTGAATCGTCAAGTTCAGGCATTACTGACTGGCGAAGACGATACGATTGCAGCGTTAGCTAATTTTTCTGCGCTATTAAATGATAACCTTACGGATCTTAATTGGGTCGGCTTCTATTTACTCAAGCACAATGAGTTAGTGCTGGGGCCATTTCAAGGTAAGGTTGCTTGTTCGCGCATCCCCCTTGGCAAGGGAGTCTGCGGTACGGCGGTTGTGACCAACAGCACACAACGAGTCGATGATGTTCATCAGTTTGTTGGGCATATCGCCTGCGATAGCGCCAGCAATTCTGAGTTAGTCGTGCCGTTGCGTCGAAATGGAAAGGTTATTGGGGTGCTGGATATTGATAGCCCTTCGTTATCAAGATTCAGTGAAATTGATCAACTTGGCATCGAAACTTTGGTTAAAAGTCTCGAAATTTGCCTAATTGATTAATCTACGACCAATTATCGCTAATTGTAGGTCGCAATCATTTGAAGCCTCTCTATAATAAGCGCTTTGAGTAATGAAATTAAGCGAACACATTTGTATTCTAGAATTGAATACATGGAGTTTGTGATTTGTTGTTGCTAAGGTAGGTTTGGTTTTAAGGGCGAAAACAGATGTTAACAATTTTTCATTTGTTATTTGTGCCTTGATCAAACGAATATAAACGACACATAAGTTGATACATGCCCTTGAGCTTGTCGGCGGTGTCCCTTTTTTAAACTGTGGAAGTAAAGATGGAATCAACAGAAAAGTTGACCGATACCAACGCTATTCTTGCGTATTTGTACGAAACATTTCCTTTATGCTTTATAGCTGAAGGCGAAACGAAGCCATTAAAAATTGGATTGTTTCAAGATTTAGCGGAAAGGTTAGCTGATGATTCTAAAGTCAGTAAAACTCAGCTTAGAATCGCGTTAAGAAGGTACACCAGCAGCTGGCGTTATCTTAAGTGCGTAAAACCTGGTGCACAGCGTATCGATTTAGATGGCAATGCTTGTGGTGAGCTTGAGCAAGAGCATATTGACCACGCGGCAGCTACACTTAAAGAGAGCCAAGACAAAGCTAAGGCTAAGAGAATGGCTCAGGCAAAGAGTGCTAACCCAGCGCCTAAAGCGGCTAAAAAGCCGGTTAAGAAGCCAGTTGCTAAGCGTCCAAAAGCCGCTCAAAGCAGCAAACCTGTAAAAGAAGTCGTTGCGGCAGAAAATTTAACGCCTGCTGTTTTAACTGAATTGAAACCAAATCAGCGCGTGAATGTCAAACTAGGTAAGGCACCAGTCGCTGGTGTGATTTTGGACATCAAAAAAGAAGATGTTCAAGTTCAGTTAGACTCTGGTTTAACCATTAAAGTTAGAGCTGAACACATACTGCTGTAATGGCTTAAAAGCACATAAAGGAGTGACTTGTTGATGCGAAAACTTTCTCTGGCTGTATCCATTGCCGGTATTTTTGTCGGATTCTCGGCGTGGGCGGTGAGTCCCACTATTCAATTCAGCGAGTTACCCGCTCTTAAGCAGGAGCCGCAGCATAAGGTAGCCAGTAAGCGTGTTACCGGGCTATTCACTCGTTCTCATTATCATCGCTTTGATATGGATGATGCATTCTCACAGCAAGTATTCGAGCGTTATCTAAAACAGTTAGATTACCGTAAGAATGTATTACTGCAGTCAGACATAGATAGCTTTAAGCCTTACTCGACTCAATTCGACGACATGTTGAAAAGTGGCGACTTGAATCAAGCTTATGCGATGTATGAACTGGTGCAAAAACGTCGTTACGAACGCTTTGCCTACGCTTTGTCTCTGCTTGATGACGAGATGGCATTCGACGTACCTGGCGATAAATATGAGTACGACAGAGAAGATGCCAGTTGGCCAAAAAACGAAGCCGAGTTAAATGAACTCTGGCGTCAACGCGTTAAATACGATGCGTTAAACCTTTCTCTTACCGGAAAAAACTGGGACGAGATCGTTAAAGTGCTTGAAAAGCGCTATAACAATGCCATCAAACGCCTGAGTCAGACACACAGTGAAGATGTGTTTCAAGGTGTGATGAACGCATTTGCTCGTACGGTCGAACCGCACACGAGTTATCTATCTCCACGCAATGCCGAACGTTTCCAAATGGAGATGAATTTAAGTCTAGAAGGCATTGGTGCGGTGCTTCAAGTGGATGACGATTATACCGTTATTAAGAGCCTTGTTGCTGGTGGTCCCGCTGCTACGAGCGAGAAGTTATCACCCGAAGATAGAATTGTCGGTGTTGGTCAGGAAGGCGAAGAGATTGTCGATGTTATCGGTTGGCGATTGGACGATGTGGTCGAGCTCATTAAAGGACCGAAGGGCAGTAAGGTCGTACTAGAGATCTTGCCAAAGAAAGGCGGAACGAGCGCTAAGACCTTCGAACTCACTATCGTTCGCGATAAAATTCGACTAGAAGATCGCGCTGCAACGTCTAAGGTGATTGAACCGACAGACGGTCCATATGCGAATCGTAAAGTCGGTGTTATTCAGATCCCTGGATTTTATATGGATCTGTCGAAAGATGTCTCTAAAGAGTTAGCTGAGCTAAAAGAAGCCAAAGTTGAAGGGGTCATCATTGATCTTCGTGGTAATGGCGGCGGCGCCTTAACCGAAGCGACTCTGTTGACTGGTTTATTTATCGAGCAAGGCCCAGTCGTTCAAATTCGCGATGCCAATGGCAGAGTTTCACAAAATCGCGATAACGATGGTCGTGTGACCTATGATGGTCCTTTGACAGTGATGGTTGATAGATACAGTGCATCGGCATCAGAAATTTTTGCCGCGGCATTACAAGATTATGATCGTGCGTTGATTGTTGGTGAGTCGACCTTTGGTAAAGGTACGGTGCAGCAACATAAGAGCTTAGGCCGTATTTATGATATGTACGAGAAGCCAATTGGCCACGTACAGTACACAATTGCAAAATTTTACCGCATCAACGGCGGAAGTACCCAGCTTAAAGGTGTGACACCCGATATTCCATTCCCGAGTGCGTTAGAGCCAGGCGAGTATGGCGAAGCGGAAGAGGAAAATGCACTACCTTGGGATAAAGTTCCTGTAGCCCAATACGGTACGCTCGGTGAAATTTATCCGCAGCTGATCGCTAACTTAGATGGTAAGCATAAAGCTCGAATTAAGTCTGATGTTGAATTTGGCTATATCTTCCAAGATATTGCTGAATTTAAAGAAAACCATGATGACAAAACGGTTTCTTTAGTGAAGAGCGAGCGCCTAGCAGAACGTGAAGAGAATGACGCGAAGCAGCTTGCCCGAGCTAACGATAGACTCGTTAGAGAAGGGCAGGAAAAAGTTAAGTCTCTGGATGATATCCCTGATGATGTTGAAGTCGCCGATGCCTTCTTAGATGAAACGGCGTATATCACTTTAGATTTGGTTGATATCGAAAAGTTAGCTAAAAACCAAAAAAAGTAAAATTGGGTAAATAAAAAAACGCGCTTAAAG
>NZ_JAKEVD010000059.1 GCF_022398325.1 Shewanella sp. Isolate13 | reverse complement strand
TGGTTACTTAAAAGCTCCACGGTACAAAAAAGGATGTTCCACGTGGAACATCCTTTTTATTTTTAAGAGCTAGGCTTGTGTATAAATAGGTTCTAGGTTCTAGGTTCTAGGTTCTAGGTTCTAGGTTCTAGGTTCTAGCATCAAGCTAACAACCCTAACCTTCATTACTCATTTTTATTTTAAGAATGTGTCAGTCCTGCGGACTATTACTCTTCTTTTCTGATTTTCCGAGAAAATTTACATATCACTTAAGTGACAGGCTAAAGCCCGACCTACAAAAATCAAATTATTACGTCTTTTCCGTGAGTGAGCTTACGAACGTTCTGTTATCCGTCAGCAAAGCGTTCGGCCCAGCTTTGCTCTTTCATCGTCCCTAGGATCTTTCTTAGCTTTTCCTAGAACCTTCTTTGCTATAACAAAAACAATCTGTGGTGTGGTCATTAACCATACCAACAGCCTGCATAAAGGCATAACAAATAGTCGGCCCGACAAAGTTAAAACCTAGCTTCTTTAACGCCTTTGACATAGCTTCAGACTCTGGAGTTTGAGTAGGTAATTCACTCATAGCAGAGAAATGATTTACCTTGGGTGAACCGCCGACAAAGGACCATAAAAAGTCTGAAAAATCATTACCCTGCTCAACAAATGCCAGGTAAGCTTTGGCGTTTCTGATGATCGAGTTTACTTTTAAACGATTGCGCACAATGCCCGGATTGAGCAGTAACTGTTCCACTTTATCGGCATCAAATGTCGCAATAATCTTAGGATTAAAATTTGCAAATAGCGCTTGATAATTTTGCTGTTTTTTAAGAATAGTAATCCAAGATAAGCCAGCCTGTTGACCATCTAAACACAGCTTCTCAAATAGCTCTTGGCTGTTAAAAACGGGCTTACCCCACACCTTATCGTGATACTCCTGATAAAGAGGATCACTACCAACCCAGCCGCAACGCATCACTTCCATAAAGCCATTCCTAAATTTTTAACTAACCAGATAAAAAATAACCTACATAAGCGTTATTCTACAAGGTATAATCGATACCATTTTCTATTAAGGCTTCCAGGCAGTAGACAAGCGGATATGACGACGAAACACGACGTGAAAACATTCCAGGGCTTCATTATGACCCTGCAGGAATACTGGGCGCAGCAAGGTTGCGCAATCGTTCAACCATTGGACATGGAAGTAGGTGCGGGTACATTCCACCCTATGACATTCTTACGTTCATTAGGCCCAGAGCCAATGAGCAGTGCCTATGTTCAACCATGTCGCCGCCCAACTGATGGCCGTTACGGTGAAAACCCTAACCGTCTTCAGCACTACTACCAATACCAAGTAGTATTAAAGCCATCACCAAGCAACATTCAGGAACTTTACCTAGGTTCACTTGAAGCACTTGGTGTGGACATGAATGTCCATGATGTTCGCTTCGTAGAAGACAACTGGGAATCACCTACTCTGGGTGCCTGGGGTCTAGGTTGGGAAGTTTGGCTAAACGGTATGGAAGTATCTCAGTTTACTTACTTCCAGCAAGTTGGTGGTCTTGAGTGTAAGCCTGTTACTGGCGAAATCACTTACGGTCTAGAACGCCTTGCCATGTACATTCAAGAAGTAGATAGCGTTTACGATCTTGTTTGGACTGATGGCCCAATGGGCAAAGTCATGTACGGTGATATCTTCCATCAAAACGAAGTTGAGCAATCAACTTACAACTTTGAACATGCCGATGTTGAAGTACTATTCAAGATGTTTGACGACTGTGAGCAAGCTTGTCAGCGTTTATTAACGCTAGAAAAGCCTCTTCCACTCCCTGCTTACGAGCAAGTAATGAAAGCCTCTCATGCATTTAACTTGCTTGATGCTCGCCACGCTATCTCTGTTACTGAGCGCCAGCGTTATATCTTACGCGTTCGTACCATGGCTAAAGGCGTTGCAGAATCTTACTATCAGGCCCGTGAAGCGCTTGGCTTCCCAATGTGTAAGTAGAGGAATAACAGATGAACTTTGAAAACTTACTGATTGAAGTCGGCACTGAAGAGTTACCACCAAAATCACTACGTAAACTGGCTGAGTCATTTCTTGCCAACTTTACTGAAGAGTTAACTAAAGCAGAGCTGAGCTTTGAGTCAGCAGTTTGGCACGCAGCGCCACGCCGCCTAGCAATTTGTGTTAACCAACTTGCGCTAGCACAAGCAGACAAAGTGGTTGAGAAGCGCGGCCCTGCGGTAGCTCAAGCTTTTGATGCTGACGGTAACCCAACTAAAGCCGCTATGGGCTGGGCCCGTGGCAACGGTATCACTGTTGAGCAAGCTGAACGCTTAAAGACTGACAAAGGCGAGTGGTTACTGCATCAAGCGCGTGTTGTTGGTGTTGAAACTAAGAGCCTGATAGCCGATATGGCGCAGCGCTCACTAGATAAGTTACCTATCCCTAAGCCAATGCGTTGGGGCAGTAACACCACACAATTTATCCGCCCTGTTCACACTGTAACTATGTTACTTGGTAGTGAAGTGGTTGACGGTGAATTACTAGGCATCAAGTCTGATCGCGTTATTCGTGGTCACCGCTTTATGGGCGAGTCTAGCTTCGAGTTAGATCACGCTGACAACTACCTTGTTGCTCTTAAAGAGAAAGGCAAGGTTTTAGCGGATTACGAAGCACGTAAGGCAATTATCAAAACTGATGCAGAAGCTGCAGCAGCGAAGATTGGTGGCGTAGCGGATCTTGAAGATGAGCTGCTAGAAGAAGTGACTTCTCTTGTTGAATGGCCAGTAGTACTTACTGCAAGCTTCGAAGAGAAGTTCTTAGACGTACCAGCTGAAGCTTTGGTTTACACTATGAAAGGTGACCAAAAGTACTTCCCTGTATTTGATAATGCGGGTCAGTTGCTACCAAACTTTATCTTCGTGACTAACATCGAATCTAAAGATCCACAGCAAATCATTTCGGGTAACGAGAAAGTGGTTCGCCCACGTCTTGCCGATGCTGAGTTCTTCTTCGAGACCGATAAGAAAGACACACTTGAGTCTCGTCTTGCTAGCCTAGAAACCGTTGTATTCCAAAAGCAGCTTGGCACCATCAAGCAACGCGTTGAACGTATTTCTGCGATGGCCGGTTACATTGCTACTAGCATTGATGCGAACAGCGAAGAAGCTGCTCGTGCCGGTCTATTATCTAAGTCAGATTTAATGACTAACATGGTAATGGAATTTACCGATCTTCAAGGCACCATGGGTATGCATTACGCACGCCTAAATGGTGAAACTGAAGCTGTAGCAGTTGCACTGTCTGAACAATATAAGCCTAAGTTCTCTGGCGATACCGTACCAACAGCACCTATCTCTATTTGTGTGGCATTGGCTGAGAAGCTAGACACATTAGTAGGTATTTTTGGTATTGGCCAAGCACCTAAAGGCGCTGCGGATCCATTCGCACTACGTCGTGCAGCTATTGGTGTGCTACGTATCTGTTTAGAGAACAACTTACCGCTAGACCTTGTAGACCTCATTGCTAAGGCACAAGAGTTACACGGTGAAAACCTAACTAATGCCGATGTTGCTGAACAAGTTCTAGAGTTCTTTATGGCTCGTTTCCGTGCTTGGTACCAAGATCAAGGCGTGAGTGTAGACGTGATCTTAGCCGTATTGGCTCGTCGCCCTACTGCTCCTGCTGATTTTGAAAGCCGCATTAAAGCAGTTGCTCACTTCAGAACCCTTGAACAAGCATCTGCACTCGCGGCTGCTAACAAGCGTGTATCTAACATTTTAGCTAAAGTTGAAGGCGAGCTAGCTGCCGCTATCGATGACAAGCTACTTGTAGAGCCAGCTGAAAAAGCATTGGCTGAAAAGCTTGCAGAATTACAACCACAACTAGCGCCGCTATTTGCAGCCGCTAACTACCAAGAAGCATTAGCATTACTTGCTAGCCTACGTGAAAGCGTAGACACCTTTTTTGAAGATGTGATGGTAATGGCTGATGATGAAGCGCTGAAGAACAACCGCCTAGCACTACTATCTAGCCTACGTGAGCAGTTCTTACATGCTGCAGATATTTCACTGCTTCAGTAATTGCTAAGCGATGAAATAGAAAAAACGCGCCATTTGGCGCGTTTTTTGTTGGCTGATGATTAATAGCTAAAACTGCATCAGTTTATGATGCAATTGTTCAAAGGTTTCAGCGTCAATTGCCGCATCAAATAACAAGCGCTCTAATTGCTCAGCCGATAACTTACCCGCCTCCAATAACATAGAGCACTCACTAATAAGATTCGCTCGCCAAACAACCTCTGCAAGGCCACCAGCAGGCTTAGAATCCACAACAGCAAGACGACTAAGCTCAGCCTCAAATAAGCTTGGCAACTCCCAATAGCGAGCCAGCAAGGCACTTAAACTTAGCGACTTAGCTGTCATCACCTGCCTAAACAGGCTCGAACAAGGTTGCTCTCCTGGCTCTGCTTGTTTAAAGGCTTCTAGCAAGAGTTTGAAAATCGCTATCTTGCCCACATCATGGAGTAAACCAAGTAGAAAGGCTGTGTCAGAGTCCTCTTGAGTTAGCTCACTCGATAGATAAGCTACCTGCATAGAGTGGCGCCAAATTTGACTACCAAAACGCCTAAAATAGATGGGCTGAATATCGATAACTTCACGCATCATTGCTGTCGTGACAAAGCGGCGCATCTGCTCACGCCCGAGCTGGACCAGTGCAACTTGTAAGCTAGTCACCTCTTTATCGTTACGTTTAAAAAGCGGTGAGTTGCACAGCTTGAGTACCTCAACGCTCAAAACAGGATCTCTCTCAATTAGCGCTAACAGTGCTTTGGTATCCGTGCTCTCATCTGCAAGCTGCTGATCTAATGCTGCAACTTGGGTAGGTAACTTTAATACCCTTTCAGCAATCGCCTTGGGGGATGTTAACGCTGCTTCGACCCGCCTAAATACATTCTTTTCCAACTCATTTGCAGTACCGCTAAGCTGAATGCTTGGGAAAAGTAAGCTATAAAATAGTGCCGATAGATCGATTGGCGCCACAGCCATAGGGCTTGAAGCTGCTGGCAGGGATGCTGTAGCAGGCTCATTTTGCCTAGAGTGAAACTGCTCCATTGAACCGCTAAAGCTCTTCGGCTTTTCGATGACAACTTGTTCTCTGATATTAAACAGCTTTTTAAAGGCTTTACTAATCAATTTTCTATGACCGGGTATAGAGTTGCTAATAAAAAAATCGGTGCCTATAGCACCGATTTTCATCAATTTCTTAATCTAGCAATAAAGCTAAACCTAAACGTCGAGGTTCGCCACATTCAGAGCGTTAGCTTCGATAAAGTCACGACGCGGCTCAACCTGATCACCCATCAAGCAGGTAAATAGTTGGTCAGCAGCAATCGCATCTTCAATCGTCACTTGCAGCATACGACGAGACTCAGGATCCATTGTCGTTTCCCACAATTGCTCAGGGTTCATCTCACCCAACCCTTTATAACGCTGGATATATAGACCACGCTTAGATTCGTTCATCAACCAATCTAATGCTTCAACGAAGCTGGTGACATCTTTAGTACGCTCACCACGTTGCACATAACCGCCCTCTTCGATCAAGCCATTGATCTCACCACCCATCTTAACGATGCGCTGGTAATCATTTGACTGGAAGAAGTCATAAGAGAATAGGTAATGCGTATCGATACCGTGCTTACGAATCGTGATCTTAGGCAAGTAAGATTGACGCTCAGGATCAAGTACAGGCTCTGCACTATACAAGATACCGCCAGTCTCTTTGTCAATTAAGTCAGCAACGAATGCATCAGCCCATGCTTTTACTTGCGCTTCATCTGCTAGCATCTCGTTAGTCAATGCTGGGTGATATAGCATTAAATCTGTTAGGTTTGCTGGGTAACGCTGCTCAAGACGAGCGATGATAGCCTCAACTTCACGGTACTGATTAACTAAACGCTCTAGCGGCTGACCAGACATGCCCGGTGTACCTTGAGACGAATAGATGTTGGCATTGTCTAGTGCCTGAGTCGTTAGGTACTCAGTCAACGCTGGATCATCTTTCAGATACTGTTCTTGCTTACCTTTCTTAACCTTGTATAGAGGAGGCTGTGCAATATACACGTACCCACGCTCAATAAGCTCAGGCATTTGACGGAAGAAGAAGGTCAACAGCAGCGTACGAATGTGCGAGCCGTCGACGTCAGCATCGGTCATGATAACGATGTTGTGATAACGTGTCTTATCAGGGTTATATTCGTCACGACCAATACCACAACCTAATGCAGTGATCAGCGTTGCCACTTCTTGCGAAGATAACATCTTATCGAAGCGTGCTTTCTCAACGTTTAGGATCTTACCCTTTAGTGGCAGAATCGCTTGGTTCTTACGGTTACGACCCTGCTTAGCACTACCGCCCGCAGAATCACCCTCCACTATGTAAATTTCAGAAAGACCAGGGTCTTTCTCTTGGCAGTCAGCTAGCTTACCTGGCAAACCACCTAAATCTAATGCGCCTTTACGACGTGTCATTTCACGTGCTTTACGCGCAGCTTCACGAGCACGTGCAGCATCGATAATCTTACCAACAATCAACTTAGCTTCGTTTGGATGCTCCATTAGGTAATCACCTAACTGCTCACCCATTGTCTGCTCAACCGCAGACTTAACTTCACTCGAAACTAGCTTATCTTTTGTCTGAGAACTGAACTTAGGATCCGGTACTTTTACAGAAATAACCGCAGTTAGACCTTCACGAGCATCATCACCCGTTGCCGCAGTCTTACCCTTCTTATTAAAGCCTTCACGTTCCATGTAGTTGTTCAGGTTACGTGTTAACGCACCACGGAAGCCCGCTAAGTGAGTACCACCATCACGCTGAGGAATGTTGTTGGTAAAACAGAAGATGTTCTCTTGGAAACCATCGTTCCACTGCATCGCGACTTCAACGGTAATACCGTCTTCACGCTCTTGGCAGAAATGGAAAACTTCTTTGTTTACAGGGGTCTTGTTAACGTTTAAGAAATCAACAAATGCACTAATACCGCCTTCGTACTTAAAGAACTCATCACGGTTGTCACGCTCATCAACTAAGCGAATACCCACACCTGAGTTCAAGAAAGATAATTCACGAACACGCTTAGCTAGAATGTCAAAGTGGAATTGTGTATCAGAGAAGGTCTCTGCACTTGGCCAGAAACGGATCTCTGTACCAGTATTGGTTGCTTCACCTACTTCTTTAATTGGCTCATCAGGCTCACCCATGGTGTAGAACTGCTCATACACCTTGCCGTCGCGGCGAATAGTAAGCTGAAGTTTTTTAGATAGCGCGTTAACTACCGATACACCTACACCGTGTAGACCGCCTGATACTTTATAAGAGTTATCATCGAACTTACCACCAGCGTGCAGTACAGTCATAATAACCTGAGCAGCAGACACCCCTTCTTCTGGGTGAATCGCAACCGGAATACCACGGCCATCATCGCGTACAGATACAGAACCATCGGCATGAATGGTAATATCGACGTCGTTACAGTGACCTGCTAACGCTTCATCGATAGAGTTATCGACAACTTCGAATACCATGTGATGTAGACCTGTGCCATCATCGGTATCACCGATATACATACCTGGTCTCTTACGTACCGCATCAAGGCCTTTTAAAACCTTAATACTCGAAGAATCATAACTATTCTCTGACATATTATTCTCTCGTCGGTTATTCAATTACCGTTACACGACCCTGTTCCACATGGAACGTCTTACTTGGTGGCGTGATTAACGAATCCACTATCGCTGCAGGCTCAATAGCCGTGACAAAAACTTGTGCCCCGGTATCCGCTAATTGCTGTAACAATAGTTTTCTATGCTGTGCATCCAATTCCGATGGAAGGTCATCCACCAGATAAATACTTTTTTTATCTATTTGTTGTTTAAGCAACTTTCCCTGTGCAATACGCAACGCACAGACTAACAACTTCAGTTGGCCACGGGATAGAGCATCTTGTGCAGGTAGGGTTCCTACCCGCAAACGTAAGTCTGCTTTGTGTGGTCCACTGACGGTATAGCCTATGGCTAAATCTCTGGGATACTGCGTCTCGAGTAGCTGCGCATACTCGGTTTTATTATCCCATCCTCGAGTAAAAGAAACCTTAACATCAACCTGAGGTAAAAACTCTCCGATTATACCCTTAAGTAGCTCATTTAACGAGTCTACATATTGCTTTCGTATCTCGGTAACCAGTTCAGCATAACGAATAAATTCTTTATCCCAAAACTGAATAGAACTATAGGGCGATCCATCTCTGAGTAACTGATTTCGCTGCTTTAAAATTCGACGAACATTCACCCATGCAGCATAAAAGCGTGGGTCGGAATGAAACGCGCCCCAATCAATAAACTGACGTCTAGATTTGGGGCCTTCGAACAACAAGGAAAAACTCTCAGGCGTGATCACTTGGATCGGCAGAGTTTCGGCTAATGTCGATAAACGCTTTACTTTATCACCATTGATTTTAACTTCAATATCACCGCTTCTAAAACGCCGTAAACCTATCTTGCTGAGCTCTTCGCCGTTAACCATATTGGCAAACAAGGTCAAAGCATCATCGTCATTCTTAATGACACGCTGGGAGAGGTGGCTGCGAAAGGAGCGCCCCATACCGAGGAAGTAAATGGCCTCAAGGATACTGGTTTTTCCACTGCCATTGTGGCCATAGATTAAGTTTAGCCCGTCACCCGGCTGCAATTGTGCAGAGGATATATTACGAAAAGCTTCGATATGGAGACGAGTAAGACTCATTGATGACCTTTATAACAACGGGGAGTGTTCTATTACTGAGTCACTTAGGTTAACCAGATAAAGCATATTAAACGCCTTTATCTGGCTGACCTTAAGTCAAGATAGAGGAGGTTGGGGACTATAAACGCATCGGCATAACAACATACATAGAGTCTTGCTCTATGTGGTTGTCGATAAGTGCGCTTGAGTTACCATCTATCAAGGTAATGCGTACATCATCTGAAGGTAGGTTATTCAGCACGTCGAGTAAGTAACTGACGTTAAAGCCTATCTCTAATGGCGCATTTTCATATTCAACATCTAAGATCTCTTCCGCTTCTTCCTGTTCAGGATTATTAGCGGTGATCTTAATTAAATTGTTTTCCAGCTGTACGCGCACGCCACGGAACTTCTCATTCGACAGAATAGAAGCACGCAGTAACGCTTGCTTTAACTGCTGACGGCTGGCAATAACGACTTTGTCGCCGCCTTTTGGCAATACGCGGCGATAATCAGGGAAACGACCATCCACCAGCTTACTGGTAAATACTGCCGTCGCTGTCGTTGCCCTGATCGCATTGTCACCAATTGCAATGGTCACGTCGAGATCGTCGGCTTCAAACGAGCGCATCAGCTCTAATACACCTTTGCGCGGCACGATCACTTGCTTTTCAGGCAGTGACGCTTCGATCATTCGATGACTCAGTGCCAAACGGTGTCCGTCTGTCGCAATCGCGCGTAGCACATTCCCTTCGGTTTCCAATAACAGACCGTTAAGGTAGTAACGCACGTCTTGGTTAGCCATGGAGAACTGTGTCGCATCAATTAGCGACTTCATGGTGCCCTGCTTCAGAGTAAACTCTATCTCAGCTTCAAAAGCATCGACGTTTGGATACTCTTCAGCTGGCAAGGTCGCTAACGTAAAGCGACTACGGCCAGAACGTAATAACAAGCGATTGTCTTGCTGTTCTATTTTAAGCTCCACCTGATCCGGCAGTGACTTAACAATATCTAAAAACTTCTTCGCCGGGACAGTTGTTCGCCCCTCAAGGATCTCACCTTCTAGCTGAACTTCGCCGACTAATTCGACCTCTAAATCGGTTCCAGTCAACTTTAGTGAGTGATTACTCACTTCAACTAAAAGGTTTGCCAGTATAGGCAAGTTATGTCGCCTTTCTACCGCGCCACTAACGAGTTGCAGCGGTTTTAATAAGGCATCCCTATCAATTGAGAATTTCATTGATTCAATATCCCTGATCTTAAGAAGATAAAGTTCTTATCAAGTTAGCATAATCTTCTTTAATGTCATGACTTTCTTCACGCAACTGCGCAATTTTACGACACGCATGTAAAACCGTTGTATGGTCACGACCACCAAAGGCATCGCCAATTTCGGGCAAACTCTGGTTGGTTAGCTCTTTCGATAATGCCATCGCCATCTGTCTTGGACGCGCAACGCTACGGGAACGACGCTTAGACAGCATATCGGCCATCTTAATCTTGTAGTATTCCGCTACCGTCTTCTGAATATTATCAATCGTCACCAACTTCTCTTGTAGAGCGAGTAAGTCACGTAGTGCTTCACGAACAAAGTCGATAGTGATCGGACGGCCAGTAAAGTTAGCATTAGCAATTACACGGTTCAGTGCGCCTTCAAGCTCACGAACGTTCGAACGTAAACGCTTAGCAATAAAGAACGCCACTTCATCCGGCAAGTTAATCCCACTCTCTTGTGCCTTACGCATCAAGATCGCCACACGGGTTTCTAACTCTGGTGGCTCAATAGCAACCGTTAGACCCCAACCGAAACGTGACTTAAGACGATCTTCAACACCATCGATCTCTTTTGGATATTTATCCGAAGTCAGAATGATCTGATGATTACCTTCTAATAAGGCATTAAAGGTATGGAAGAATTCTTCTTGAGATCTGTCTTTGTTAGCAAAGAATTGAATGTCATCAATAAACAGCGCGTCAACACTTCGGTAGTAACGCTTGAATTCTTCGATCGCGTTATTTTGTAACGCCTTAACCATATCTTGCACAAAACGCTCAGAATGCATGTAAACCACTTTTGCATCTGGCTTATTCTTAATAATGCCATTACCAACAGCGTGCAATAGGTGAGTCTTACCTAAACCGGTGCCACCATAAAGGAACAACGGGTTATACGCACCACCAGGATTTTCAGCCACCTGCAAAGCAGCCGCTTTACCTAATTGGTTTGATTTACCTTCTACGAAGTTATCAAACTGGTAAGTCGGATTAATGTTACTACGATGATTAGCATTCGCCATTGGCTCTGCATGCGGAGTATTGAAAGAAGGCTTGGCCACTTCTCTACTAGCAGGCTTGCTACTCTTTACTGCAGCTGTGGCCTGAACAACTGGCTTCGCCGATGGGCGACTGCCGATATCGAAACGCAAACTTGGCGCATCGTTACCCATTTGTTCAGTAAAAAATTGGTTGATGATATTAAGGTATTTATCCCTAACCCAATCCAAAACAAAACGATTAGGCGCATAGATGACGAGCGTGTCGCCTTCCATTTCTGCTTGTAACGGTCTTATCCACATACTGAATTGCTGAGCAGATAGCTCATCTTGCAGCCTTGCGATACATTGTTGCCAAAGTGAAACCGCCACTGTAGTTATCCCCAGAAGATCATACAAAAGAGGTCTATTCTATAGTGAGATCACGCTGATCGCTATCCTTTAAATAGATTTATCCCCAGATAGATCAACTAATCATTAAGATCTCGATCTTAAAAGATCCCTTGCGATCAAAAAAAATTAGCCAAGCTGCAAATCCAGCTTTATAAAGCGATCCAGATCGATCTATAATAGATGACCTTCGATCTGCTTTTTGATCTACTAAACCACAAGATGTAGTGGTAACTCACAGAGTTATCCACACATTATAGTAGCGTTAAACCTTCGAAGAATATTCGGAGATGCCAATATTTCATCACTTGTGCGCTTTCCTTGTTGACGAGGATAACTAAAGTGATTACAATTCGGCCTCTTTTTTGCCCTTAGCTCTATTTATAGAGTGTAAGGATTATTAACCTAACAAAGACGGATTGCCATAATGAGTAAACGTACTTTTCAACCTAGCAACCTGAAGCGCAAGCGTTCTCACGGCTTCCGCGCTCGTATGGCTACAGTAGGTGGCCGTAAGGTCATCGCACGTCGCCGTGCTAAAGGTCGCGCTCGTCTTTCTGCGTAATCGTAGAAATGCAAGTGACTAGCTACACCTTTACGCGGGAGTTACGTTTGTTAACTCCCGCGCAATTTAAATCTGTATTTACCAAACCTATCAAAGCGTCCTCCGCTGAAATAACCTTACTTGCAATTCCTAATTCTGAACAACATCCTCGTTTAGGACTAACTGTTGCCAAGCGTTATGTCAAAAAAGCAAACCAACGTAACCGTATTAAACGCATAATTAGAGATAATTTCCGTTTACACCAGCATGATCTACCCGCTGTGGATATCGTTGTGCTTGTAAGAAATGGCGTGCTTGATATGGAAAACGCAGAACTTAAAAACTTAGTAGAAAAGCTATGGCGAAAACTCAGTCGCCGTTACAATGGCTAGCAACTACGATTATTCGTGGTTACCAACTACTCATAAGCCCCATGCTGGGGCCTCGTTGTAGGTTCAATCCAACGTGTTCACATTACGCAATCGAAGCAATTCGTTTGCATGGAGTGGTGAAAGGGTGTTGGTTTGCAGGTAAACGCATATTAAAATGTCACCCTTTACATCCGGGCGGTGAAGACCCCGTCCCTAACAAAAAACATAGGTGCGATAAATAGGTTATGGAATCTCAACGCAATATATTGCTGATCGGTTTGCTGTTTGTCAGCTTCCTACTGTGGCAACAGTGGCAAGCAGATAAAGCTCCTCAACCGGTGGCAGCAGCTCAAACTCAATCTTCAATCCCTGCTTCAACGGTTGCTGACGCTCATAGCTCAGACGTACCTGATGCCGATTCAGCTGTACCAGAAACGGTTACCGCATCAAAAGAGCTAATCACAGTTATTACTGACCAACTAGAGATCAAAATTGACCCTGTTGGTGGTGATATTGTTTACTCAGCCCTTCTTGCTCACAAGCTTGAAGAAAATGGAGACGATCCATTCGTTCTTCTTGAGCAGACAAATGATATCTACTATATCGCACAGAGTGGCCTAATTGGTCGTGACGGTATTGATAGTAGTGTTAAAGGTCGAGCTCACTTTGACAGTGCTTCACGTGAGTACAAATTGACTGATGGTCAAGACACACTAAGCGTACCTTTGACTTACGTTAGTGACAAAGGTGTTACTTACACCAAAGTATTTGTCTTCACTCGTGGTAAATACAACGTCGCTGTTGACTACAAAATTAACAACACTTCAGATGCACAGCTTCAAGTTCAAATGTATGGACAGATCAAGCACAGCATCAAGAAGAGCGAAAGCAGCATGATGATGCCAACTTACCGTGGCGCAGCGTTCTCAACTGCTGATGTTCGCTACGAGAAGTACAGCTTCGACGATATGGTAGATAAGAACCTAGATGACACAACACTAGGTGGCTGGGTAGCAATGCTACAGCACTACTTCGTATCGGCCTGGGTACCACCAGCAGCAGAGAAGAATATTATCTTCTCTAGCGTAAAAAATGGACTCGCGAACATTGGTTTCCGTGGTGAGCTACAAGATATCGCTCCTGGCGCTGAAAAAACGATTTCAGCTGAGTTCTATGTTGGTCCTAAAGATCAAAAAGCACTATCAGCGCTTTCTCCATCGCTAAACCTAGTAGTTGATTATGGCTTCCTATGGTGGTTAGCAGTACCTATCTACAAACTATTGATGTTCTTCCAATCAATCGTTGGTAACTGGGGTATCGCTATTATCCTAATCACCCTAACTGTTCGTGGTCTGCTATACCCGCTAACGAAAGCGCAATACACCTCTATGGCGAAAATGCGTAATCTACAGCCTAAGCTTGCAGATCTAAAAGAGCGTTTTGGTGATGACCGTCAGAAGATGGGTCAGGCTATGATGGAACTGTACAAGAAAGAGAAAGTAAACCCTATGGGTGGCTGTCTTCCAATCTTGCTACAGATGCCTATTTTCATCGCACTATACTGGGTACTACTAGAAAGTGTTGAATTGCGTCACGCGCCATTCATGCTATGGATTACTGACTTGTCAGTTCAAGATCCTTACTACGTGCTACCAATCCTAATGGGTATCTCGATGTTCATTATGCAGAAGATGCAGCCAATGGCACCGACTATGGACCCAATGCAAGTTAAGATGATGCAGTGGATGCCAGTGATCTTTACCGTATTCTTCCTATGGTTCCCAGCAGGTCTGGTTCTATACTGGTTGGTAGGTAACTTAGTGGCGATTACGCAGCAGAAAATTATCTATGCTGGTCTGGAGAAAAAAGGGTTAAAATAACCTTTAGCTCTGACTAACAAAAAGCGGTCTAATACTGAGTATTGACCGCTTTTTTGCTTTCTATGTAGAGACAATATTTTTTACTTCACCTGAAAATCAAATTAGGAAACACAGTAATGACTACAGATACTATCGTGGCACAAGCGACCGCTCCCGGACGTGGTGGCGTAGGTATTATTCGCGTATCTGGCGACTTAGCGAGTAATGTTGCTATGGCCGTTTTAGGGCATATTCCTAAAACTCGCTACGCAGATTACTGTGATTTTAAAGATGAAACAGGTGAAGTGATTGACCAAGGTATCGCGCTATTCTTTAAAGGTCCAAATTCCTTTACCGGTGAAGATGTACTCGAGCTGCAAGGCCACGGCGGTCAAATCGTTCTCGACATGCTGATTAAGCGTGTGATGGAAGTCGATGGACTGCGTATTGCGAAACCCGGTGAATTCAGTGAACAGGCTTTCATGAATGACAAGCTTGACTTGACTCAGGCCGAAGCGATTGCCGACCTAATTGATGCGACTAGCGAACAGGCCGCTAAAAGCGCTCTAAACTCACTTCAGGGTGAATTCTCAACTCAGGTACATGATCTGGTAGAAAAGGTCACAAATCTACGCCTATACGTCGAGGCAGCGATTGATTTCCCTGATGAAGAGGTCGATTTCCTATCTGACGGTAAAATTGCCGCCTCTTTAAATGGGATTATTGGCAAGCTCGATGGTGTTCAAGCTAGCGCTAAGCAAGGCTCAATTATTCGAGAAGGCATGAAGGTAGTGATTGCGGGCCGCCCTAACGCTGGTAAATCTAGCCTATTGAATGCCCTCGCCGGTAAAGAATCGGCTATTGTCACCGAAATTGCAGGTACCACTCGCGATGTACTGCGTGAACATATCCATTTAGATGGTATGCCACTGCATATTATCGATACCGCAGGCTTACGTGATACCGCCGATACGGTGGAGAAGATAGGTATCGAACGTGCTTGGGACGAGATAAAAACCGCCGATCGAGTGCTGTTTATGGTCGATGGTACAACGACTGATGCTGTTGATCCCCACGAAATTTGGCCAGACTTTATCGATCGCCTTCCGAATAACTTAGGTGTGACAGTCGTGCGTAACAAAGCCGATCTTACGGGTGAAGATCTCGCTATCACGCAAGAAGCCGGACATAGCATCTACCGGATCTCAGCGAAAACAGGCTTAGGCGTAGAAGATCTAAAGCAACACCTGAAGTCATTAATGGGCTATCAGAGCAACCTTGAAGGCGGCTTTATTGCCCGTCGCCGCCACTTAGAAGCGTTAGACTTGGCTAGCAGCCACCTAATGCTAGGTAAAGAGCAGTTAGAAGTGTATCAGGCGGGTGAACTACTCGCCGAAGAGTTACGTATGTGTCAGATGGCACTCTCAGAGATCACAGGTAAGTTCACCTCAGATGATCTGTTAGGTAAGATCTTTAGCTCATTCTGTATCGGTAAGTAAAACTTAGACTCCAGTTCTAAGTATAGATATTAATCGTTATAGCCTGATATCAACAGATTGCTTACCCAATTAATGAAGAAAAGCCACTAGTAACCCTAGTGGTTTTTTTGTTTTTTTCGCTTTTTTCCTTAGCTTTAGCAAACCTATATCTCCCTAAGCACTATTATCCAACACACCAACTGAACAGGCAGCCCTAACCTCACCCGGCTGGCCTTCACGCTCTGCTTTCACCGGAGTAATATAAAGAATCCCGGTCATAGCAAATTCATATGCTTACGCTATCGGTTGTAGATCTAAAATACCTAGCCCTTTCCTCTACACCACTTCACCTAGCAGTGACGAATGACTCCCTCATCAAACAGGAGGGATCAATAACACCAGCAACCTAGAAATAAGATCCTTGTTTGTGTATATATTGAAATAAATAATGGTAAGGAATGTGGAGAAAAGAACATTCCTCCTAGAAGACACGCAAAATAAACCGCTTCGACTGAAAGTAATGATCGAGATCATTAAAGCTCATATAAGTATCAACAGAGATATCAACAAGCAAAGTTGATCTGTGGATAGTTCTAGAT
>NZ_JAKEVD010000058.1 GCF_022398325.1 Shewanella sp. Isolate13 | reverse complement strand
AAATAATAGATAAGAGGTTTATTCATGTCACAGCCACAAGCTAAATTCCTCAAAGATTACCAGAAACCTAAGTTTCAGATTTCCCATATCGATTTAGACTTCACCCTTGCAGAGAAGCAGACAAAAGTTGTTGCAACCAGCAAAGTGACTCGTCAAGGCAATCATCAAGAGCCATTAGTGTTGGTGGGCGATGAGTTAACCCTGCTTAGTGTAATGGTTAATGGCAAGAAGGCAGACTATAAGCAGTTGCCTGGAGAGTTGGTTATCGAAACCGCTCTAGAAGATTTTAAACTTGAGGTCATCACGCAGTTGGATCCGGCGGCTAACTCTAGTCTTGAAGGCTTGTATATGTCTGATGGTGCCTATTGTACTCAATGCGAAGCTGAAGGCTTTAGGCGTATCACCTACTTCTTGGATAGGCCGGACGTACTGGCCATCTATACGGTACAAATAGAGGCTGACAAGCAAGCATTCCCATACTTGTTAAGTAATGGCAACTTGATTGGTAGTGGCGATACGCAAGAGGGACGTCACTATGCTAAATGGCATGACCCATTTCCTAAACCTGCTTATCTTTTTGCACTGGTTGCCGGTGATTTTGACCTATTAGAGGATAAGTTTACCACTTGTAGTAATCGAGAGGTGAAGCTGCAGGTCTTTGTTGATAAGGGCAACCTAAGCAAGGCCCACCATGCCATGGCTTCACTTAAGAAGTCAATGGCTTGGGACGAGAGCCGTTTTAATTTAGAGTATGATCTCGATATTTATATGATCGTTGCGGTTGATTTCTTCAATATGGGGGCGATGGAAAACAAAGGTCTAAATGTTTTTAATACTAAATTCGTCCTAGCCGATAAAGCCTCGGCAACCGATGATGATTATCATGGTATCGAGTCCGTTGTGGGTCATGAATATTTCCATAACTGGACCGGCAACCGAGTCACTTGTCGTGATTGGTTTCAGCTGAGTCTGAAAGAAGGTTTAACTGTTTTTCGAGATCAGGAGTTTAGTTCCGATCTCGGTTCTCGTGCCGTGAATCGTATCCATGCGATTAAGGTTATGAAAAATCAGCAGTTTGCGGAAGACTCTGGTCCGATGGCTCACCCAATTAGACCCGAATCTGTTATCGAAATGAATAACTTTTATACGGTCACTGTCTACAACAAGGGCGCCGAAGTGATCCGCATGATGCATACGCTTCTTGGCGAAGCTGCTTTCCAACAAGGTATGAAGCTATATTTCGAGCGACATGATGGTCAAGCCGTAACCTGCGATGATTTTGTTGCTGCAATGCAAGACGCCAGTAATGTGGATCTCGGCCAATTTAAGCGTTGGTATAGTCAAGCTGGAACGCCTCAAGTCGAAGTCGAAGAACACTACGACGAACAGGCTCATCTGTATCAGCTGACGCTATCACAAATGACACCCGCAACGCCGGATCAGGCGGAAAAATTGCCATTGCATATTCCTTTCGATATCGAGCTTCTCGATGTTGACGGCAACACAGTATTTAATAAAGTGCTAGATGTTAAAGAAGAAAAACAAGTCTTCACTTTCGATGGGATTATGCATAAACCTATCCCATCGTTACTTCAGAACTTCTCTGCGCCGGTAAAACTTAACTTTAATTACACTGTTGAGCAGCTTGTCCATATCATGCGTTTTGCCACCAGTGAAGTGGCTAAATGGGAGGCATCTGTTTCACTGTTTAGCCAGTCAATTTGGCAAAATGTCGAGCGTCTGCAAAATAATCAAGCCATGTACATTGACCCAAGGATCCTTGATGCATTTAAGGGGGTCATTCTAGCGCAAGATCTCGACCAAGCCTTGATGGCAGAAATTCTAACGCTACCGAGTGCTGGCTCGCTTATTGAGCAAAAAGGGGGGGTAGATCTCGACAGTCTTGCTCTAGCGAGAGAGTTTGTTGTATTTGAGATCGCTTCTGACTGCGAAGATGAATTGTTAGCTCGGGTACGTGAGTTAGAAAAGGTTGACGATGCAGGGGCTAGGGCGCTTAAGAACGTCTGTCTGAGTCTATTGCTTAAGGTAGAGCAAAGCTACGCCGCCCTTGCAAAACAGCAGTTCCAGTCTGCAGAGAATATGACCGATAGCTTGGCCGCGCTATCGGCACTCAACGGTGAGTCATCGCTTATTCGTGATGAGTTGATGAGTCAATTTGAGGAACAATGGAAAGATACGCCACTGGTCATGGATAAGTGGTTCGTGTTACATGCAACATTGGCCTGCAGTAAGTGTATTCACCAACTGCAGTCACTGTTTGAACATGACGCATTTAGCTTTAATAACCCCAATCGGGTCCGCTCCTTGATTGGTGCCTTTGCTGCAGCGAACACCTTCGAATTTAACCGAAAGGATGGTTTGGGTTACCAGTTCTTGGCTGACGCTATTATTAAGTTAAATAGCGTTAACCCTCAAGTTGCAGCTCGAATCATTACGCCGTTAATTCAATATAAAAAGTTCGATGGGAATAGACAGGCAATGATGAAACAACAGCTTCAACGTATTCTCGCTGTTGAAGGTTTATCGAAAGATCTCTACGAGAAGGTCACTAAAGCATTAGTCTAAAGCGTCAATGACATATTGGATCTCAATCTCAGTCATCGTATGATACGGTGACTTAATTGAGATCCAACTATTTTATGAGAATTAGGTTTTGGCATCATCCCATCAAGTTTTTCAATTTCCACTGAATATCAGTTATCAAGAGTTTCTTCCTTACTATCGTGGTGAGGTTAATAAAGTAGAAGTTATCGATATTAAAGGGCGCACGCTGTGGATCAACGCACGTCATTTTCGGCCTTTTTTATCCAGCACAGGAATAAAAGCTTACTTTAATATGGTTGTCGATGGGCAAGGCAACTTGATCAGCCTTACAAAGGTTTAGAGTAATTACTTCAAACGGTCGATTATTTAAAACGTCTCCGCATCCACTAGTCGCACAATTTCAGGTCATTGTAATTACGAGGAAAATGGCCTTTAAACCTCTCACTTGGCAGTTTACCTCTTGCTGATTTAAATACAGCGGCGAAAACCATCAATAAGATCTCCCTTAAGTAACGAAATCTTTTGAAGATTTTCTATGTTTCATCCTTGCTCACTTCGTATAAATGCTGTAACAATGGTGTCACCTGTAAGTTAACGAAATGTTGGCTACTAATTCCTATAACAAAAGAATCCAGCAGGTTACGGAGAGAAGCTAAAATGAAAAAGGTTAAAAACGGCTTTAATAAGTCGGCGCTCGCTTTGGGGATAGTCGCGGCGCTCGGTTTTGGCATGACAAACCATGCTAATGCAGTCTCATTTAATTGGGGCGAGGTGGAAGGCACATTCGATTCGACTTGGACTGCTGGTGCAAGTTGGCGCGTTGAGGGCAGAGATTGGGATAACCAAATTGGTAAGGTAAACCACCCTCGCTTCGATTGGTCTGGTTATTCTGCTTTTAGTGACACTAAATATAGCTCGGCAGAGATCTGGGCCCAACCTGGGTCTTATTCGAGTAACGGTGACTTGAGTAACTTATTGTACTCTCAAGGTGACACCACCTCTGAGATCGTTAAGGGCCTTCATGAGTTATCATTGAAATACCAGAATTTTGGTTTGTTTGCTCGTGGTATGTATTTCTATGATCGTAAACTTAACGATGGTGATTTCGGCTTTAATGATCCTTTAACTGGTCAGGAGTTTGATCCTTGCGAAGACAGCAAGGCATCGGAAGTTCAGTGTAAAGATATCCGTTTATTGGATGCATTTGTTTATGCTGACTTTGATTTCAATGATGGCGCGAATCCTTTATCGATCCGTGTGGGTAATCAGGTTGTCTCTTGGGGAGAAAGCACTTTGATTGCACACGGTATTGGTGTGATCAACCCAGTCGATCTTAATATCCTTAATGCTCCTGGTGCGGAACTAAAAGAGGCCTTTAGACCACAAGGTATGGTTTGGGCTTCGTTCGGTGTAACCGACAATCTATCTGTAGAAGGCTTCTACCAATACGATTGGGAACCAGTATGGGTGCCAACGCCAGGATCGATTTTCTCTACTAACGATTTTGCAGGCTACGGCGGTTATAACCAGAATGCCCAGTTAGGTTTTAACGCTAACCCAGATATGAACCTCGACTTCTTATTGTCTGAGTACAATACCCTTATCGGTATGGTTGGTTCCAATCAGGTTGACGCAGGTGACTTAGCTCAGCTTGCTTTGGCATACCCTACTAAAGCCACACTCGTCGAAGATCCGGCCTCGGCGAGCGATGATGGTCAATGGGGTGTGAAACTAGGTTATTACTCTCCTGAGTTGGGAGAGACCGAGTTTGGCTTGTATTACATGAACTATCACAGCCGTCGTCCGCTGATCAGTGGTACTACCGCAAACTTTACCGAACAAGCGATTGGTCGAGATCTTCAGCGTCTAGGTGGTAAAGCTCAGTCCGGCGAAGCCATGACTCGTGAAGATCTGCTAGCGCTAGAGACCTTCTCAAAGGCACAGATTGTTTATCCTGAGGATATTCAGTTAATGGGCTTTAGCTTCAACACGCTTGTTGGTGATACTTCTGTGGCCGGTGAAATTGCTCACCGTCTTGATGAACCACTGCAAATTGATGACGTAGAACTATTGTTTGCAGCTATGCCTCAGCAGCTAGCTAATGCTGGAATTCGTCCAGATTTTGATGGTATTTCACAAGTTGAAAACTATGGTCCAGGTGAATACGCAGAAGGCTTTATCCGCTTAGACACCACTCAAGCACAAACCACTTTTACCCACCTATTTGGACCGACTCTAGGTACAGACAACTTGACCATGTTGGCAGAGATTGGTGGTGTGTGGATCCACGACATGCCGAGTCATGATGAACTTAGACTCAACGGACCAGGTACCTCTCGTTCCGGTGGTAACCCTGATATGCCAGGTATTATTGAAGCCTTGCACAATGGTCCTGAAACGAACCCGTTCCCAACGGACTTTGCTTGGGGTTATCGTCTCGTGGCTAAGGCCGATTACAACAATGTATGGGGTGGGGTGAATATTGCACCTAGAGTCATTTTCTCTCATGACGTAGATGGTATTACGCCAGATCCTATGTTCCTGTTTACCGAAGGTAAGAAGTCGGTTGCCCTAGGCGTTAACTTTGACTATCAGAGCCGCTGGGGCGCTGATATCTCTTACAACACCTTCTTCGGTGGCGTAGGGACAACCAATGCAATGGCCGATAGAGATTATGTATCGTTCAACATTAAGTATTCAATCTAAATCACAAGGACAATAACAATGAATAAACTTGCGATATTGCCTGTAGCAGTGATGTTTGCGTTAAGCGCACCAAGTGCTTTGGCTAAAGTGTCTGAAGCAGATGCTGCAAAATTAGGTACTGAGTTAACCCCGTTAGGTGGAGAGAAAGCAGCGAATGCCGATGGTTCTATCCCTGCATGGGATGGTGGCATTACAAAGCCTGTTGCGGGTTACAGTAAAGGAATGCATCACCTTGATCCGTTCCCAGAAGATAAAATCGAATTCACGATTACCAATGCCAATAAAGATAAGTACAAAGAGTATTTGTCAGATGGCCAGATCAAGTTGTTTGAGCTATACCCAGAAACCTTCAAAATGAATGTGTACCAGACTCGCCGTTCTGCTTCTGTGCCTCAGTTTGTTTATGATGCCACTAAAGATAACGCGACTCGCGCCGAGCTGATTGACGGTGGTAATGGGATTAAAGGAGCATCAATTGGTATTCCATTCCCTATACCTGAAAACGGTTTGGAGGTGATTTGGAACCATGTTCTACGTTTCCGTGGCATCGATATTAAGACATCGCGAAGCCAAGCTGCACCCACTGCTGGCGGTAGCTACACTTTGGTCGAGACAGCCGAAGAGATCCGCTTTCAATACTCTCGTCCAGAGATGACGCTAGATAAGCTTTCTAAAGACAATACCTTGTTCTTCTTTAAGCAAGTTGTTACCCAGCCTGCACGCTTAGCGGGTACTGCACTGCTAGTAAAAGAGACGATGGATCAAGAGAAGCTTCCACGCCAAGCCTGGACCTATAACACGGGGCAACGCCGCGTCCGTAAAGCACCTAATGTCGCATTTGATACACCCGGTACTGTATCTGACGGCTTAAGAACAACCGATGATTTTGATATGTTTAATGGCTCTCCAGTACGTTACAACTGGGAGTTAGTCGGTAAACAAGAGCTTTACATCCCATACAATGATTACAAGCTGCACTCAGATAAGCTTGAGTATGAGCAGATCATCACGCCTGGTCATATCAATCCAGAATATGTCCGCTATGAGAAGCACCGTGTTTGGGTGGTTAAGGCAACGTTGAAAGAGGGCATGCGTCATATCTATAAGACGCGTACTTTCTATATTGATGAGGATTCATGGCAGGTGTCAGTCGCGGATCTATACGATAACCGTGATGAGCTTTACCGAGTTGCGATTGCCCATGGCCTAAACTACTACGAAGTTCCCACCCAGTGGAGCACCTTAGAAGTATTCCATGATCTTCAATCACGTCGCTATATCGCGATGGGTTTAGATAATGAAGGCCGTATGTATGACTTCGATGCCAAATTGAGTGAAGCAAACTTCACTCCGGCGGCATTACGCCGTGCAGGTATTCGTTAAACCAGCTTGTCGAGGGGCGAAAGCCCCTCACTATCTTTTAAAGGAAGTCTGTATGTCGTTTAGCATGCTTCGATTTGTCTCAATATTGAGTTTAGTGAGTCTTTCTCAGGCTTTTCCTGTACTGGCACAAGAGAATAGATTAGAACAACAAATTCAGCCTCTTGCTGCGAACTCTTTAGTCTTAGACATCGTAAATAATCAACAGACTTTGGTTGCCGTTGGCGATCGAGGTCACGCATTCATTTATCAAGATTCCTGGAAACAGGTCAATACGCCAACACAAGCCTTGTTGACTAAGGTCTTTTTTATCACACCCGATAAGGGCTGGGCCGTGGGTCATGACGCGACCATACTCCACAGCAACGATGGCGGGAAGTCTTGGCAGCTGCAGATGCAGTCCCAAGAGATAGAGAAACCTTTCTTAGATATTTTATTTTTTACAGAGCAACATGGCATTGCGGTAGGCGCCTACGGTTTATTTTACCGCACCAATGACGGTGGGCAAACATGGAATAGTGAATACCACCAAGAGCTCCTTTTTGAAGAGGATATCGCCTATTTGGAAGAGCTTAAAGCCGAGGATGAAGCGCTTTACCTTTCAGAGAGAAGCACATTACTGCCGCACTTTAACCGGGTTATTCACGCAACAGATAATACTCTCATTATGGTGGGGGAGTTAGGTCTCGTTGCTACCTCAACCGATCAAGGCCACAACTGGCTAAAGCAAGACTTTATCTATGAAGGCTCTTTGTTTAATGCCGCGGTGGTAGATGATACCGCATTTGTTATGGGCCTTAGGGGCAATGTGTTTAAATCGGATTTAGGCTTAACGGGTTGGCAAAAGGTTAGCTTACCGGTTGATTCAACGATAAATGCAGGAATTACGCTTGGTGAAGGTATGTTGCGATTAGTGGGTAATGCAGGCGTTATTATCGACATATCTGTTGCAGGTGAAAGCCAACTTGTAGAGCAGCGTCAGGGGGAAAACCTAGTCGCGATTGCCGAAGACTCAGAAGGAAACTTATGGGTGGCCGGCAATAAAGGTCTCATCAAATTAGAACAAAAATAATAGGACCTTACTATGTTAGATAAATTAGTTAATGGATTCGAATCTTATCTATTTCGTCATAGAGCGTTTGTCATATTTCTTTTTGCACTAGCGACAATCTTCCTTGGGATGCAGGCGAGTAATCTTAAAATGGATGCTGCGTTTGTAAAAAATATCCCTCTTAACCATAGTTATATGCAGACTTACCTTAAGCACCAAAAGCAATTTGGCGGTGCGAATAGCATCATGGTGGCGGTAGAAGACACTAGCGGTAATATCTTTAATGCTAACTTCTTCGATGCCCTCAAGAATGTACATGATCAGTTGTTCTTTATCCCTGGAGTGGATCGTGCGCAGGTTAAGTCACTATTTTCACCCTCGACCCGTTTTACCGAGGTGGTTGAAGATGGCTTCGCTGGCGGGCCGGTGATCCCTGCAGATTTCACAACCACAGAACAGGGATTAAAGGTTGTCCGTGGCAATATCGAGAAAGCGGGCATCGTCGGCCGTTTAATAGCTGAGGACTATTCAGCAGCTATGGTCAGCGCCCAGTTAATGGATTTCGATCCACAAACGGGCGAGGCACTAGACACGCTAGCGTTTGCCGCTCAGTTAGAAAAGCAGTTACGTGAGCAGTATGAAACCGATGAGATTAAGATCCATATCATAGGTTTCGCTAAGATGGCCGGTGACGTTGCTGATGGCGCAAAAGGTGTGTTGCTGTTTTTCTTGATCGCGATCCTTGTTACTGCTGTGATGGTTTACTACTTTTCCAAGTCGATCGTGCTGACTATTTTACCGCTGCTTTGTAGCTTGATAGCGGTGGTTTGGCAGTTAGGTTTACTCACGGTTGTCGGATTTGGCTTAGACCCTATGTCTATTCTGATTCCCTTCCTAGTGTTTGCTATTGGTGTCAGTCATAGTGTACAGATGATCAACGCCGTCAGAAGGCGCGTAACCGATGGCCATACCACAAAGGCGGCTGCGGCCCTAGCATTTCGAAGCCTATTGATCCCTGGTGGCGTTGCCTTACTATCGGACACCATAGGCTTTATGACCCTACTAGCAATTGATATTGGGATCATTCGTGAGCTAGCAATTTCAGCATCCTTAGGTGTGGCAGTGATTATCTTAACTAACTTGGTGCTCTTGCCATTAGTGATCTCTTTTACCCATGTTGAACCAAAGCCGGAGAACAAGCCCAATCCTATTAATAATATCTGGCTAAAGCTTTCAAATTTCGCGACACCAAAATATGCGGTTTGGGTACTATTGATCACTGCAGCTTTGTATGCGGTAGGATTACAGCAGGCGAACAAGATGAAGATTGGCGATCTGCAAGGCGGTGCGCCGGCGCTTCATCTTGACTCTCGTTATAATCAAGATACTTTCTTTATTACCGATAAGTTCTCAATCACAACTGATGTGATGACGGTTATCGTTGAGGCGTTTCCAGAGGCTTGCACCTATCACTCGGTACTGACTCAAATAGATGAGTTCGAGTGGCAAGTGAGCAACACGCCTGGCGTTGAGTCGACTGCAAGTTTGGCATCGGTAGCAAAACGGGTTAACTCAGGGTTCAACGAGGGTAACCCTAAGTGGAGCGTATTGCCTCGAACGACAGCTAGTTTAGTGCAGGCGGTAGGTCGGGTTCCTACAACATCTGGACTGCTTAACAGCGATTGCTCGGTAATGCCTGTGTATCTGTTCCTAAAAGATCACAAGGCAGAGACCATTGAAGTGGTTATCGACAAGGTGAACCAGCTTCAACAACAGATGGACACCGATAAAATTCAGTTCAAGTTGGCATCGGGTCCTGTTGGAGTGATGGCGGCAACCAATGAAGCTGTGGCTGAGGCGCAGCTGCCTATGATGTTATATGTATATGGCGCGGTGTTCTTTCTCTGTCTAATCAGTTTCCGTTCATTGAGAGCGACTATTGCAGTAATTTTACCTTTGTATGTTGTATCAACCTTAGCCCAAGCATTAATGACGCAGCTGGATATTGGCCTAGCGGTGAGCACCTTGCCTGTAATTGCCTTGGGTGTGGGGATTGGTGTCGATTACGGGATCTATATTTTGTCGACGATGGCAGTGCGTTTACGAGATGGTATGCCTGTAAAACAAGCATATTATGAAGCGCTAGTCGAACGTGGTAGCGCGGTTATTTTCACCGGGCTTACATTAGCGATAGGCGTCAGTACGTGGTTCTTCTCGGCACTTAAGTTCCAAATGGATATGGGGATCTTGCTCACATTCATGTTTTTGGTAAATATGCTCGGAGCCATAATTATCTTGCCTGCGATAGCCGCTATGTTTTGGCGGCAGCCCAAGTAGACCCGATAAAAGAGGAGCATTAGCTCCTTTTTTTTTATGCATAAAAAAACGTTCTTACCGATTGTTATTTCATATATAAGGAGAAAATCCGAGATTAGGGCCATTCTTGGAGGCTGTACCACTAAAATAGTTCTCGAAATGAAGGGGATTTAGTAATAAACTTCGCGCTATGACCTAGGTCACAGAAATAGGCTCAGGTCAGTTTACGAAGCATCCATAAAAATTAAAAAGCGCTGCCATAGCCCCTAAGGAAATAGCAACATGGCCTTGAAAGATGCAATGCCTTCAGTACTGCTCGAAAACGTAGTCAACCTAATTCACTCTAAAGTACCCAATTCACAAGCTAAACAAGTAGAACAGTTCGCCACCTGCCTCTATGCGCACATGTCGAAAGACGACCTTAACGCGCGTAACGATAGTGACTTATATGGCGCTGTGTTAAGTCAATGGAATGCACTGAATAAGACCGCCGTCGGGGAAGGTCATATCAGAGTATTTAACCCTAGTCAGTCTAAACATGGCTGGCAATCAAGCCACTCGATTATTGAAATTATTCAGCCAGATATGCCTTTCTTGGTTGACTCTGTCGGAATGGCAATTAATCGTTTAGGCATTACCGCACATATGATGCTGCATACGCCAATGGCTATCGAGCGTAAAGACGGCGTGGTAACCCATGTAAGCTATAGCCCAGAACAACAAGAAAACGTCGATAAAGTCGCGGTGTTTTTAATTGAGATCGACCGTCAAAGTAGCGATGACGATATTAAGGCTCTCACCATAGAGATTGAGTCGGTCATTGCCGATGTTGCCGCAGCTGTCAACGATTGGGAAGCGATGTCCGCAAAACTTGGTGAGACAATCACCGAACTAGAGAATCGTCCTTATCCTGGTACAAAGGAAGAGCTTAATGAAGCGAGAAACTTCCTCTCTTATCTTAATGATCATCACCTAACTTTGCTCGGCTATCGCCGATATGACTTACATAAAGTGGAAGGTGACCTAGAGCTTGTTGCTGATAAGTCAACCAGCCTAGGCTTAATGAGTAAATCGACAAAAGCAAAAACTGAAACGGGTTTGTTGCTGTCTAAGTTCTCGGAAAATGCGCGTAAAGAAGCTCTAGATAACAGTCTCTTGGTGTTGACTAAGAGCAGTGAGAAGAGTCGCGTTCACCGCCCAGCTTATGTCGATTACATCGGTGTTAAACGCTTCGATGAGCAGGGTAACGTCATTGGTGAGGACAGATTTATCGGTTTGTATGCATCTAACCTTTATAACCGTAGCCCACGTGAGATCCCGCTGTTAGCGCAAAAAGTTCAGCGCGTATTGGACCGTTCAGGTTTAGCGCCACGTTCACACGATTATAAAGCCCTAATGCACATTCTCGAGACGCTGCCTCGTGATGAGTTGATCCAAGCCAGTGTTGAACAGCTTGCCTCAATCGCTCACGGCGTACTAGAGATGCAAGATCGTGACAAGCTAAAACTCTTTGTTCGTAAAGATGGCTTTGGGCGCTTCTTTTCATGCTTGGTTTATGTCTCAAAAGATAGATATAACACTAAGTTACGTGAAGACACTCAGCGTATTCTTGCGCAACATTTTAATAGTAGTGAAGATGTGGAGTTCACCACCTATTTCTCAGAGTCTACTTTGGCAAGAACGCATTACATCATCAAAGTTGACAATAATAATATGGACGTCGATGTGGCAGCGATTGAGAACAATTTGACCGAAGCGGCTCGCTCTTGGGAAGACAAACTAGCGAGCGCTGTGTTCAGTGCCCAAGGTGAAGAGCTGGGCAACAGCCTGATTAAGCGCTATGTAGATGCATTTCCACGTAGCTATAAAGAAGATGTACTGCCAAGCTCGGCGGTTGTGGACATTCAGCACCTTGAAGAGCTGGATGACGATCATAAGCTAGGTATGTTGTTCTATCAGCCACAGGAAACCGCGTTAAACGATAATAAAGTCCGTCTTAAGCTGTTCCATAAAGATGAGCCAATCCACCTTTCAGATGTGCTGCCTATGCTCGAAAACTTCGGGCTACGAGTCATTAATGAAAGGCCATATGAAGTTAAAACCGCTGATGGCGCAACATTCTGGATCTTAGACTTCTTGATGACGACTCAAGGTGTTGCCTCAGATGATTTGGCAGATAGCCAAGAACGTTTCCAAACAGCCTTGTCTCATGTATGGAAAAAAGAGTTAGAAGATGATGGTTTTAACCGTCTCGTACTCTCCACAGGCCTGACTGGGCGTGAAGTCTCAGTGCTTCGCGCTTACGCTAAATATATGCGTCAAATCGATTCTACGTTTAGCCAAGCCTATATTGAAGAGACTTTCGCAAGTTACCCTCAAATAGCTGATTTGCTAGTTAAAATGTACATTCGTAAGTTCAACCCTAAGTTGAAAACGCGTACGTTAAACAAGTTTATCGAGCAGATTAATCTACGTTTAGATGACGTTTCTAGCTTAGATGATGACCGTATCATTCGTCGTTACCTTGACCTTATTAATGCGACTAATCGTACTAACTTTTATCAAGTTACAGAAACCGGCCTGCCTAAAGCATACATCTCGTTCAAATTTGAACCGGCTATGATCCCTGAGATGCCAAAGCCGCTGCCTAAGTACGAGATCTTTGTTTACTCGCCACGTGTCGAAGGTGTACATCTTCGTGGTGGGAAAGTGGCTCGTGGTGGCTTGCGCTGGTCTGATAGACGTGAAGATTTCCGTACCGAAGTACTAGGCCTAGTTAAGGCGCAGCAAGTTAAAAATACTGTTATCGTGCCAGTTGGCGCAAAGGGTGGCTTCGTCTGTAAGCAACTGCCAACGGATGGTGGCCGCGAGGCATTCTTCGCTGAAGGGCAAGAATGTTACCGCTTATTTATTCGTGGTCTACTCGATATCAGCGATAACATTATCAATGGTGAAGTGATCGCCCCTGACAATGTCGTTAGACATGATGAGGATGATCCATATCTTGTCGTTGCAGCCGATAAGGGCACGGCAACTTTCTCAGATATCGCAAACGAGATCGCCATCGAATATAACTTCTGGTTAGGCGATGCCTTCGCGTCGGGTGGTAGTAACGGTTATGACCATAAGAAGATGGGCATTACCGCGCGTGGTGCATGGGAGTCGGTTAAGCGCCATTTCCGTGAAATGGGCATTAACTGTCAAACAACCGATTTTACCTGTTTAGCGATCGGTGATATGGCGGGTGACGTGTTTGGTAATGGTATGTTGCTGTCTAAGCATACGCGCTTAGTTGCAGCGTTTAACCATATGCATATCTTTATCGATCCAAATCCTGATGCTGCCACCAGTTATGAAGAACGTGAGCGTTTGTTCGCACTGCCACGTTCAAGCTGGGAAGACTACAACCAAGAGCTTATCTCCAAAGGCGGGGGCATATTCTTACGTTCTGCTAAATCAATTCCATTGTCTGCAGAGATGAAGAAGATGTTGGGGAGCCAGAAAGCATCGATGACACCACTTGAGTTACTTAAAGAGTTACTTAAGATGCAAGTGGACCTTATTTGGAACGGTGGTATTGGTACATACGTTAAGGCGACAAGCGAGTCTCACGCCGAAGTGGGTGACCGTGCTAACGATGCTATTCGTGTTAATGGTAATGAAGTTAAAGCAAAGATTATTGGTGAAGGTGGTAACTTAGGTTGTACTCAGCTAGGCCGTATCGAATACTGTGCTAATGGCGGTCGTATGAATACTGACTTCGTTGATAACGTTGGCGGTGTTGATTGCTCTGACAACGAAGTGAATATTAAGATTTTGCTTAATGCTCTGGTTGCCGATGGCGAGATGACGCTTAAACAGCGTAACCGCTTGCTTGAAGAGATGACCGATGAAGTGAGCCGTATTGTTCTACAGGACTGTAAAGATCAAACCAGAACAATTTCTGTCACTCAGGTGCGCGGTGCTGAGCAGTTAAAAGAGCAAATTCGTTTCATCCATCACTTGGAAAAAGAGGGCAAGCTAGATAGAGCACTTGAGTTCTTACCAAATGAAGATGAGTTGGCCGACCGTCTAGTTAACGGAAAGTCATTAACTAGACCAGAACTGTCAGTTTTAGTTGCTTACGCCAAGATGGTGTTGAAGGAGCAGTTATTAACGCCAGAGATCACCGAAGATAGCTTCTTGAGTCAGCTGTTGATCGAGTACTTCCCTAAGCAGTTACAGGAAAAGTACATCGAAAATATGGCATCGCACCCACTGAGAGGGGAAATTATAGCAACTTCATTGGCAAATGAGTTAGTCAATGATATGGGTCTTAATTTCGTTCAACGTATGCAAGATGAGACAGGTGCCTCAGTAGCGGAAGCTGCCATTTGTTATACTATGGCACGCGAAGTGTTTGGTTTAGCAGATTTAACTAAATCAATTACAGATTTGAATGGTGTCATTCCAGCTGTTGTACAGTGTGAAATGCTGCATCAGCTACGCCGCAATATTCGCCGCGCGAGTCGTTGGTTCTTGCGTCATCGTAATCGTAACTTGAATATCGAACAGACGATTGAGTTCTTCAAGCCAGTATTTGATGAGTTGAAGGCAAGCGTTCACCAATATATGGTTAACGAAGAAGTCGAAGGTATTCGTGCTGAATCGAATGCGTTGATTAATGAAGGTGTACCGGAAGATGTGGCCATGGTTGTGGCAAATGTGAGCACCTTATTCTCTGCGCTGGATATTGCCCAAATCTGTGATCTTGAAAGCAAGCCAGTTCCGTTAGTGGCCGAAACTTACTTTAAGCTTGGAGCGAGTGTAGATTTACATTGGTTCCTAGAGCAAATCAGTGCACAACCGGTTTCGAACCACTGGCAAGCGCTTGCTAGAGCGGCCTTTAGAGAAGAGCTTGATTGGCAGCAGCGTGCACTCAGTTCTGTGGTATTGAGAACTTGTACTGAAAGCTGTGATGCGAATAAGATCATTTCAGAATGGATTGAGTCAAATCAGAGCTTATTGGAGCGTTGGTTCCATATGCTCGCTGACTTTAAGACTTCGCAAAGCCATGAGTTTGCAAAGTTCTCTGTAGCCTTACGTGAACTTAACCTTTTGATCCTTCATTGTGAAGGACAAAAGTAATCTGATTTAAATCAGAAGCCCTGGCAGATGCCGGGGCTTTTTTCGGTCTAGGAGAAAACATGTTTTATAAAATCGCACAAAAGTTCATGTTTCAGATGGATCCAGAACTGGCCCATAATTTTGCTATCGGCAGTTTAAAATCTACTGGTAATTCACCTTTAAATTGCTTTTATGCGCAAAATATTAAGCCAGCCCCAGTGACTATGATGGGGCTGACTTTTCCAAACCCTGTAGGTCTTGCTGCTGGTATGGATAAAGACGGTGAATGTATCGATGCTTTCCATGCGATGGGCTTCGGTCATATTGAGGTCGGTACCGTCACACCACGTCCTCAACCAGGTAACGATAAGCCACGCTGTTTTAGACTTAAGCCAGCCAAGGCGATTATTAATCGTATGGGCTTTAACAACAAAGGTGTAGATAATCTTGTTGCTAATCTAAAAGCTGCCAAGTCAAATGCGATGGTGGGTGTCAATATAGGTAAGAATAAAGACACACCCGTAGAGCAGGGTAAAGAGGATTATCTCATCTGCATGGATAAGGTTTATCCTTACGCTGCTTATATCGCCGTCAATATTTCATCACCTAACACGCCGGGTTTACGCTCGCTGCAATATGGCGATCTATTAGATGATCTACTTGGATCCCTTAAGCAGAAGCAAAAAGAGCTGGCTGAGAAGCATGGTAAGTACGTACCTATTGCACTTAAAATTGCGCCAGACTTGTCTAGCGAAGAGATTGAAAAAATTGCGGATGCATTAATTCGAAGTGAATTTGATGCGGCAATTGCTACCAATACAACCTTGACTCGCGATGGTGTTAGCGGATTGCTAAATGCTAATGAAGCAGGCGGTTTGAGTGGTAAGCCATTGAATTCATTGTCAACAATGGTTATCAAACAACTTGCCGATTGTTTGAAGGGCCAACTTCCAATTATCGGTGTTGGCGGTATTAACTGTGCAGAAGACGCACTCGATAAATTAGATGCTGGCGCTGAAATGGTACAAATTTATTCTGGTTTTATTTATCAAGGTCCAAAGTTAATTAAAGATATTGTTGAAGCATACCGTATTAAATAAGTCTGTTTCGATCTAAGTTTAATATTTAGATCATAAAACGATCATTAGGATCTTAATTGGATCTTAATGATCGTTTTTTCTTGTAAAATTAAATATCATTTCGAACAAAATTTATTTTGATATTGATGAAATAATCATCTAT
>NZ_JAKEVD010000057.1 GCF_022398325.1 Shewanella sp. Isolate13 | reverse complement strand
ATTCTATATATAGAGTGTCTTGGTCTTGTCTTTATCGGTGCTTGACTGGCTTAGCAATGACCGGCTTAGCTAGCTGGGATCATTCCAGATCGATACGGCGGATCGCACGCTTAAGAAAGTCGACTTTTCGCTGCAGCCGCGTTTTGATCTCATCATCTTTGCGATAAGCATTCAATTGGCTATTTGCACCTTGTAGCTCCTGCACTAACCAGCCGCGGATCATCACATAATAGCGAGAGTCGGTGCCGTAGCTTGTAATGGTACTGAGTGACTCCTCCGATGGATGCTTAATGGCATTATCGAGAGACTTGACCATCACACCAATGGCATATTCGTCGGATTGTGTTACCTCAGTTGCCATGGCTGGCAGAGTGAGCACCGAGCTTAATAGGATGAGGCTAGAAGCTATATGATTACGATAAGAGAGCAGCATCTATCTACCTTGTATGGCAAGTTATGGATTAACAGTAACAGCCACGTAGTAGAAATACTCATAAATTTTTGTTTAATCGCTCGGGTTAGGGAAGAAAGACAAAAACCCTGACTAAGTGATAGCTCACTTAATCAGGGGCGCCGGGAAGCAATTTGGGGTTGATGTTACTTTTTACTTAAGAGTCGACCTCCTTATTCAGACCTGCTTAGCTGGGTAAGGAATTCTGAAGGCTAAGGTGTAGGTCACCGGCAAAACGATTAACGTCAGCACCGAGGCAAAGCCAAGGCCGAAGATAATAGTGATCGCCATCGAGCCGAAGAAGGCATCCGACAGCAGTGGCAGCATACCGAGCATGGTTGTAATGGCTGCCATCAATACTGGTCTCACTCGGCTCACGGCGGAGTCAACGACCGCCTGATAGGCTTCTTTTCCTTGGGATAACTCAAGATTTATCTGATCCACTAAAACAATGCCGTTCTTGATGATCATGCCGGTTAAGCTCAGCAGGCCAAGTAGTGCCATAAAGCTAAAGGGCGCATCGAATAGCAGTAGACCAGAGACCACGCCAATCAGAGATAGTGGTACGGTAAACCAGATCACCAGTGGCTGCCTGACCGAGTTAAACAGCAGCACAGTGATCAGAAACATCGCCAAGTAACCGAGCGGGATAGAGCTAAATACCGACTCCTGTGCCTCCATTGAAGTTTCATATTCGCCGCCCCATTCAAGCTCATAGCCTGCTGGCAGTGGGATCGCTTCGATGTCGGCTTTCACTTTTCTAAATACCGAGTCGGCGGTTTCACCTGTGCCGTTAATGGGATCGGCGAGTACTGAGATCACTCGCTTACGATCACGGCGCATGATCAAAGGATCTTCCCATTCGGTACTAAAATCAGAGACCACCTGAGTGACTGGCACAAAGGTATTATTCTCGCTGCTCCACACCTGCAGCTTCCAGATACTCTGGGCATCGAGTCGCTCCTCGTCCGGCGCGCGGGCAATGATCGGTAATAGGTGACTATTCTCGCGATAGGTGCCGATCTGTTTACCGCTAAAGTTAGTCAGTAGGGCGTTGTCGAGATCTTGCTTGCTGATCCCAGTTTCACGGGCTTGAGCCAGTGCCAATTGTGGACGCACTAAGGTCACTTGATTACGCCAGTTGTGTCTTACGCCTACGGCCGTTGGCTCAACCTTTAATATCTCTTCAGCCTGCACCGCCAGCTGACGCAAGATTTGAGGGTCTTCGCCATAGAAGCGTGCCTCGATCTTAGCGGCTGGGCTTGGGCCATTCTCCATATACTTGAAGCGGTATTGAGCCTCAGGAAACTTCAGGCTGAGCTCTCGCTCAAGTACCCGCATATACTTATTAAGCGTCTGTAGATCTGTCATCTCCAGCAAGATCTGCCCGTAAGCTTTGTAGCCTTTTTCTGGCACATAAGAGAGCACGAAGCGCTGGGCGCCTTGGCCAATGACCGTCGTCAGGTTTACCAGCCCCGTGTCTTGCTGCTTTTGTTGCTGTAGCAGGTCTGCTTCGATGCGACTCAGTAGTCGCTCGGTAGCCTTGATATCTGAGCCCTCAGGCATCCACACATCGATAAAGAACATAGGTGTGTTCGATGCCGGGAAGAAGACATTTTTAACATAGCCAAAACCGATCACCGATGAGATAAGGGCGGCGATAACTAAGGTAAGCGTTAGCCCCCTAAAGCGCATGGCAAAGTTGAGGCTGTGGCGGTACAGACCGAATAACCAGCCCTTGTAGGGATCGTCGTTGTCATCATCGCTCACCACGCCATCTTTGAACATCAGGTTGCAGAAGAAGGGTGTTAACGTCATCGCGGTGATCCAGCTGATGAAGAGCGAGATCAGCAAGACTTGAAATAGGGAGGCACAAAACTCTCCCGTGGCGTTATCAGATAGACCGATAGGCGCAAAGGCTATGATGGCGATAATGGTGGCGCCAAGTAGCGGCCACTGGGTTTGTGAGATCACCTGTTTAGCGGTTTCTAAACGGCTTTGCCCCCGTTTAATGCCGATTAAGATCCCTTCGGTCACCACGATCGCATTGTCGACCAGCATACCTAGAGCGATGATCAAGGCGCCAAGAGAGATGATCTGTAGTTCGATGTTGAGAATGTTCATCATCACAAAGGTGCCGAGGATCGTCAGTAGCAGCACTAAACCCATCAATAGGCCAGAACGAACGCCCATAAAGATAAGTAGTACTCCAATGACGATCGCAACTGACTCCGCCAAGTTAACCAGAAAGCCATTGACCGTCTGGTCCACCATCTTGCTCTGATCGTAAACCGTATCCAGTGTCATACCGATAGGCAGCTCGCTATCAAGCTCGCTCATACGCTGATTGACCGCCTCGCCAACCTTAACCACGTTGACGCCGCTTGAGAAGGCGATGCCGACAGACAGCGCTTGTTTGCCATCGGCATGGTAGATATTCGATGGAGTTTCTTCTGTGTCTTTGTAGATCTTAGCGATATCGCCTAAATAGATAAGCTTAGGGCTACCCGGCGGACTGATCAGCAAGCGTTCCATCTGCTGCACGTTATCAAACTCACCCGTTGGATGAATACGGATGCGGTTGTCGCCAACCAGCATACTGCCAGCATTAGAGACCACGTTCTGGCTGTTGATAAGGCCATAGATATAGTTCTGATCTAAGCCTAAGGCGTTGAGTTTTTGCTGTGAGATCTCAACCACCACCTGCTCATTGACGATCCCTGCGATGGTGACCTTCTTGATCCCATCAACAAGCACTAATTCTCGACGCAAAAAGTCGGCATAGTTTTGCAGCTCTCGGTCACTATAGCCATCACCACTGACATTGAGCAAGATGCCATAAACATCGCCAAAGTCATCGATAACAGAGGGAGCATGCACACCCGGTGGCAGTTCTACCGCCTTGTCGTTAACCTTACGGCGCACTTCATCCCACACCTGAGGCAGTTCGCTGGCGTCATAATTCTCTTTGATCTCAATTTCAATCTGCGACAGGCCAGCGCTGTTGACCGAGGTGATATGTTTGATGCCATCAAGTTGTTGCAGTGCATCTTCAAGAGGCAGGGTCACTTCCTCTTCCACCTGCTCAGGTGATGCGCCAGGATAGGCGGTGACCACCAAGGCCTGCTTGATGGTGAATTCGGGGAACTCTAGCTGACCTAAGCTAAAAAATGAGATAGTGCCACCAATTAGGAGTAGCAGTGCAAACATCCAGCTAATGACTTTGTGGGTTATGGAATATTCAGCAAAATTCATCAATTAAATCTCTTGTAAAGCAGGCGAATAGCAGCGTTTAAGCGGTATCAATGGGTAGTAGAGAGGGAGGCGTTATACGCCTCTTTGCCAACGTAGTGGTTTGACTTCAAGCCCTTCAGACAGGTACTGCACACCTGCAACAACCACTTTGTCGCCTGCCTTGATACCATCGATGATCTCGATGCCATCGGTGGTGACCTTACCTAGCGTTACTATCTGTTGGTTGACCTTGCCGTGTTTACTGTCATAGGCCCAAACCACGCTTTGACCATCTTGGTCGCGCTTGCTGATAGCGCTAGGGGGAAGGATGGCCGTTACCGATAGGGAGTTTCGCTTGGCAAGATCCATGGTGAGTTCGGCGGTCATCCCCGGCAGTACCGTCATGTTACTTGGGCGAGGCAGGGTAAATACCACCTCATAGCTTTGGGTGCCTGGCGTCACTTGCGTAGCGTGCTCTTTTAACAGCGCGGGGTAGCTGCTGCTAGGGTCATTGGCAAATCGCACCACAGGCTGAGTGATAGCATTTGGATTAAATTGAGTCACCTTGCTGGCGAGTGACTCTGGCACCTGAATGACGACATCGATATCGCTATCTTTTTGCAGCACCAGTACTGGCTGGTTCGCCTGTACCATCTGGTAGTTGTCGATAGCGATTTTCGCCACTGTGCCATCGTAAGGGGCGGTTAATTCGGTATAGCTGAGTTGATCTTGAGCGCTTGCAAGATTGGCTTTCGACGATTTTAGTTGCGCCGAGGCGAGATCGTATTCCGCCTGTGAGATCAGCTCACGGCGCAGCAGTTCGCCTTTACGTTTAAAGTCTGCCTTAGCTAACTCGTAATCGGCCTCACGATTCAGCAGGGTGTTTTGTGCATCCCGTCTATCTAAGCGCGCCAATACAGCGCCTCTTTTAACCTGTTGGCCTTCGACTAAGTTCAACTCTACTAAGTGTCCCGGCAGTCTAAAGGCAAGCTCTGCTTGTTTGGTCGCGGCAACTTTGGCGGGGAAGGTGCGCAGTGAACCTGCATTGATATCGTCGATTTCAAGCAGTTTAACGGGCCGCACACTTGGCTTTGCCACCTCGCTAGACTCTGCGTTACAACCTGAAACGAGTGCCGCCAAGAGGAGCAGTGAGAGTGAAGTAGTCAGGTTTTTCATAACGCAAATTCCATATAACGAGATCTAATATTAGGGGGATCAAAGATAGCAGGCCTTAGTGTTGAGCAAAATGGAATTATGTGGAATCATCAGTTCCGAAAAATGGAACTGCTTTCACTTGCTTTGCCGTCACAACTGTGAGCAAAGTGATCATTGCCCGTAGTCAGCACGTTAAATGTTAGAGATTTTTTAGATGAAAACTGAAGATATTGCCCTGTTCCACCGAATTGTCGAAACTGGCAGTTTAGTCGAGGCTGCAGACATATTAAATCTGCCCAAATCGACCCTGAGTCGGCGTTTACAGGCGCTTGAGGATGAACTCAACGTTAAGCTGTTTCATCGTCAAAGTCGCGCCATGACGCTAACCGCATCGGGTAGCCATTTTTATAATAAAAGCACCGCGATGTTGGCCTCGCTGGAGCAGACGTTATCCGAGCTCAGCGGTGAAGAATCTGAGGTGACGGGTCACCTACGGATCTTGATCTTCCCTGTACCTGAACTCATGCACATTACCCATGCCATTTTTGAGTTTATGGATCTGCACCCAGAGCTCACCGTTGAGATCATCGTTAGTACAGAGCCGCAGGATATGATCCGCAACAATATTGATCTCGCCTTTATGCTAGAAGATGCCTTTAACGAAAATGAGATGGTCGCGCGCCACATCATTAGTGAAAGCGTGCACTTCTTCGCTAGTCCTGAGTACTTGAATAAAGCGGGACGTCCCACTAGTCCAGATGAGTTACCCGAGCATAACTCGATCCTGTTTCGTTATCCTAACGGTCGTATTTTTAACGATGTGCCCTTTGGCAAAGATCGCACCCTATCGGTGAAAGGCAATCTATGTGTAAATAGTTTAGCGACCTGTTTAGAGGCGACCCTGATGGGGCGGGGGATCTCCATGATGCCGTTACCTTTTGCCAAGGAGCATATTGAAAGCGGCGAACTAGAGATGCTGTTTGAAGATGTAGAGCCCTATGAGGGCAAGTGTTTCTTAGTTTATCCGTCGCGGCGTTTTATCAGTTTAGCCAGTCAACGTTTTATCGACTATATGATGAACGCGATGGAGGAGTGTATGCAAAGCGGTGGCTGCGACGGACGTATTAAGATCCGCGGTGCATTTAAGTCTATGATTTAAGGCATTACGCTCGATGCGCTAAGCATTCACTAAAAAGCAGCCAATGTCAGCTATCTGTGACATTGGCTTGTTTATTTATACCAATCAGTATAAGAATTTGATCAGCTCAGAACGATTTTTGGCAAACTAATTCAAGGCGAATAGCTGTAATAATGGTTATTCCCTTATAAATCTATTCAACGCAGAAGTAGGCGGCCAAAATCGTTCCAGACTGGCGAGTTTTAGCGATTCTGATGCTGTGTTAACGAACTTGAACGTAGAACAACTATGCCCTTCGCTCGTTGCCTTGCCTCAAAACCGCTAAACTCTCGCTGAGCGACTAAATGTTTATACTGATTGGTATTAATTATCCTGAGCGCCTTCCTCGATCCACTCTTTTATCACTTTGATCTGTTCGCTAGTCAACGGCTTACTTTCACCTTGGCTTAAATGATCGTCATGATGGGGCGGCATCTGAATAGACGTGTCGAGCTGATGGTCGATAGCCAAGTATAATGTGCTCGATGCAGGGCTGCCGGCCACAATTACTGGGCCATTCTTAGTGCCGCGCATCAGGCTTGCATAGCTATCGAGCACTAACCCAGTGCGCACGGAGCCTTCTCCGGTATCTGAGTGGCACTCAATACAAGATGCTTGGAATATGGGCAGCACCTGATGTTTAAAGCTGATGTTGGGTTTTAGCCCGAGAAAGAACACCAGAAATATTATCGCGGTCAGCAGTGTGACTTTGAGGGCGGTCATAGGGACCTCCTTAGCTAAGGCATCGCATTAGTTAAGGCTTCGCATACGCGAGCCTAAGTTTATCGTTTTCTTAAGTATAGTCGTGCTTGCTGGTTACTCTAGTGCCTCAGCCTCGAGTGATGACTTTTGGGGAGTTGATAGCTGAAATCTTGATGTTGGACAAACTTTGAGCGGAAAATAACTTGCTTAATCGGGCTAATCAGCCGTCACTATGAGTCCGAGTGGCGCCAGTAGCTGCTCCTGTTGCCACTGGTTGATTATTACTCCATCGAGCTCCACCACGCGAGGATCTAAACCCTCTAGCTCAATCCGAGTCAGGTTAGCCCCTTTAAGCTCGAAGCTACCCCATTGTTCAGGGGAAAACTCACCGCCGCTCAAGTCAGATCCTTTCATCGAGCTACCAGTCAGGTTAGCGCCGCGCCAGCGGTTATCGAACAGTTCGCACTCCTCTAACAATAACTCACTCAAGTCGGCATAGGCCAAGTTGCAGGCGGTGATATATGCCGAGCAGAAATAACTTTTAGGCGTGATGTAATTGGCAAAGCTGGCACGGCTAAAGTCAGCCCCTTGCAGGTTAGAATCGCGCAGCTCTAGCCCATAACAGCGTGCACCTTTAAACAGAGCCATGCTCAAGTTGCAGTGCTTAAAGCTAGCACTGGTTAAGGTGGCATAGCTAAAGTCACAGCCCTCATCTTCGCCGAGGATAATAAACTTACACTGGATGAATTGGGCGTCGGTTAAATCGCTATGGTTAAAGCGGCATTGGTAGAAGCTACAGCGCTCGAAGCGGGCATCTTGCAAGTCTTGATCGCTAAAGTCTTCGCGATTAAAGATTTGATCTATGGCTTGCATGGTGTCGCTCCTTAGCGTTTTGTATCAGCGTTAAGCTTGGCTCACCCGAATGTCGGTCTTCTCAGGTTCAGTGATCCGAGTCGCCAAGATATAACAGGCTATGCCCATGATGGCGTTCGTGATAGGCAATGCCAAGAGTAAGCCTTTTACGCCGCCTAAGTATGAGCCCAGTGCAGCTAGCGGTAACATGATTAAAAACAGGCGGCAAACGTTGAGAATTAAAGAGCTCATCGGCCTATGGTAAGCATTGAGTGAGGTTGCCACTAAGATCACTATGCCTAACGGACCGTAAGCGGCAGGCAGCACTAAGATATAGAAGGTTAGCCACTCTATCACCTGCGGGTCGTCACTAAACAGCTGGGCAAGAGGCTGGGCTAAAAACAGCAGTGGCAGGTAGATAAGGGTCTGGAATACCAGTACAAACCTAAGCGATAGCAAGAGTGCATTGCGGGCGCGTCTTGTCTGCCCAGCACCTAAGTTTTGCGCCACAAACGGTACGAGACTCGATGACAGCGCCATCACTGCAATCAGCATCACCGACTCTAAACGGGTACCCGCACCAAAGGCGGCCACCGCGCTGTGATCGATACGGGCCAGCATCGCCATAATAATGGCATTGGCTAATGGGTTAAGTAGGTTCATCAGCGCTGCTGGCTGGGCAATATGGGCGAGTTGCTTCCAGTTACACTTGAGCCGCTTAATATTAGGCTCGACAAAATCCACAAGGTGACGCTTAAAGATCAGCAGATGGGTCGATAGCGACAGCGCCACCACCCAAGAGATCACAGTCGCAATCGCCGCGCCCTCGATCTCTAAGCGGGGAAAGGGCCCGATACCAAAAATCAGCAGCGGGTCGAGAATAAGGTTAATCAGCGCCGCTAGCATCATGATCTTAGCGGGGGATTTTGTATCGCCGGTGGCGCGCAGCCCCTGATTACCCACCATCAAAAGCACCAGCAGTGGCGCGCCTAAGTACCAGATAAACATATAGTCATGAATAAGCGGCAGGCTAGAGTCGTTAGCGCCAAGCAGGCTAAATAGCGGGTCGATCCACAGACTGCCTAATAGCGAGATAAAGGCAATCAACAAGAAGGTCAGCATCAAGGCATCGTGTAAGAACACTTTGGCCTTGTTGGCATGGCCGCCACCAATTAAGCGCCCCAAATTGGTCGATACGCCAGCACCAATGCCAATGGCAATACTGGTAATAATTAGGGTCACCGGGAAGGTAAAGCTGATGGCAGCTAGGGACTCTGTACCTAACTGGCTGATGAAAAAAGTGTCAACGAGGCTGAACCCGAGAATGGTTAAAATACCAATCAGGTTTGGAAGGCTCATATTTAGCAGTACACGACCAATTGGCTGGGTTAGCAGCCCGTGTCTGTCTCTCATGGGGAAGTCTTGCCTAGTCTTTGCTCGGAGGGCGATTCTATCAGGAATGGTACGCTTTTTATAAAACACAGTTAAAAAAAATGGATTTATTTTGTAAATAGGGCTTGGATCTGCTGACATTGACCCCCATGTATCGAACATCAAGCGATACTTTTGCTTTTACTAAAGTGAGTTCAAGCAAAGTCGTTACTAACTATACTCGTCTGACACTGAGTTCAGGCAAACAAAAATAATAGGAGCATCCATCGATGAACATTCGTCCATTACATGATCGTGTCATTGTTAAGCGTTCAGAAGTTGAATCAAAGTCAGCTGGTGGCATCGTACTAACAGGTAGTGCTGCTGAACAATCTAGCCGCGGTGAAGTTCTTGCTGTAGGCAATGGACGCATTCTTGAAAACGGCAACGTAATGCCTTTAGATGTTAAAGTTGGCGATATCGTTATCTTCAACGAAGGTTACGGCGTGAAGAAAGAGAAGATTGATGGTGAAGAAGTTCTGATCCTATCTGAATCAGATCTTATGGCTGTAGTGGGTTAATCCCAGCTCTTGTAAAAGACCAAGCATTATTGTCGTTGTTGGCGCAATTGCGTAACCACGGCTCAAAGAATTGAAAGGATATTAAAGATGGCAGCTAAAGAAGTAGTTTTTGGAAATGACGCACGCGTAAAAATGCTAGCGGGCGTAAACATTCTTGCTAACGCAGTAAAAGTTACTCTAGGCCCTAAGGGTCGTAACGTAGTTCTAGACAAGAGCTTCGGCGCACCACTAATCACTAAAGACGGTGTTTCAGTAGCGAAAGAGATCGAGCTAGAAGACAAGTTCGAAAACATGGGCGCACAGATGGTTAAAGAAGTTGCTTCTAAAGCCAACGATGCAGCCGGTGACGGTACCACAACTGCAACAGTACTTGCACAAGCTATCGTAAACGAAGGCCTAAAAGCCGTTGCTGCTGGCATGAACCCAATGGATCTTAAGCGCGGTATCGACAAAGCCGTTGCTGCAGCCGTTATTGAGCTTAAAGCCCTTTCTCAAGAGTGTAGCGACACTAAAGCTATCGCTCAGGTAGGTACTATCTCTGCTAACTCAGACGAGTCAATCGGTGAAATTATCGCAACTGCGATGGAGCGCGTTGGTAAAGAAGGCGTTATCACAGTTGAAGAAGGTCAAGCACTAGAGAACGAGCTAGACGTAGTTGAAGGTATGCAGTTCGACCGCGGTTACCTATCTCCATACTTCATCAACAAGCCAGAAACTGGCAGCGTTGAACTAGAAAGCCCATTCATTCTTCTAGTAGATAAGAAAGTATCAAACATCCGTGAATTGCTACCAATCCTTGAAGGTCTAGCTAAAACTGGTAAGCCACTGCTTATCGTTGCAGAAGACGTTGAAGGTGAAGCACTAGCAACACTAGTTGTAAACAACATGCGCGGCATCGTTAAAGTTGCAGCTGTTAAGGCGCCAGGCTTTGGTGACCGTCGTAAAGCAATGCTACAAGATATCGCTATCCTAACTGGCGGTACAGTTATCGCTGAAGAGATTGGTCTAGAGCTAGAAAAAGCGACGCTAGAAGATCTAGGTACGGCTAAGCGCGTTGTTATCACTAAAGATGACACAACCATCATCGACGGTACTGGTGAGCAAGAGCAAATTTCTGCTCGCGTTGCACAGATCAAGATCCAAGCTGAAGAATCAACTTCAGACTACGACAAAGAAAAGCTTCAAGAGCGTATGGCTAAACTTGCTGGCGGCGTAGCCGTAATCAAAGTTGGCGCAGCAACTGAAGTTGAAATGAAAGAGAAGAAAGCTCGCGTAGAAGACGCACTACACGCAACTCGCGCAGCAGTTGAAGAAGGTGTGGTTGCTGGTGGTGGTGTTGCACTAGTACGCGTAGCAAGCAAGATCTCTGACGTTGAAGTGATCAACGAAGACCAGAAGCACGGTGTTGTAATCGCACTACGTGCAATGGAAGCGCCACTACGTCAAATCTCAACTAACGCAGGTGAAGAAGCGTCAGTTGTGGCTAACAACGTGAAGAACGGCACAGGTAACTACGGTTACAACGCTGGTAACGACACATACGGCGACATGCTAGAGATGGGTATCCTAGACCCAACTAAAGTAACGCGTAGCGCACTACAGTTCGCAGCGTCTGTTGCAGGCCTAATGATCACTACCGAAGCAATGGTTGGTGAGATCCCACAAGATGCTTCTGCTGCTGATATGGGCGGTATGGGCGGAATGGGAATGGGCGGTATGGGCGGCATGGGCATGTAATCTAACTGGTTAAAATGGGTTATAGCTGCGTTACTTTGCAGCTCGTGTAGAAAAACGCTACACGTCGCTACAAAAAGCCTTGCTCTAAAGCCCATTTTTCCTGCGTTAGATTTTTACTGGTCTAAATCGTTTATAGCGGCGTTACTTTGCCGCTCGTGTAGAAAAACACTACACGTCGTGGCAAAAAGCCTTGCTCTAAAGCGATTTATCCTACGTAAAAACGTCTACCCCATAGGCCTGAGTTCTTAGTTTAAAAGCTAAGAGCTAACCTAAAAATAAAACCCGAGACTGGCAACAGTGTCGGGTTTTTTGATGCCCAAAATTAGCAAAAATGTCTGCTGGTCTATAGCCTAAAAGCTTAAAACCACTCCTTATAAAAGAGCTCTTGGTGAATAGATTAAAGCCCCGATATCTAACGATATCGGGGCTTTTGTTTTCTGGCTACCAGTGTGGTTAGGCGTAGCATTATCTCAGCTATGCCTGTATCGGGAGTCTAGATTCAATTTTAGTTTAACTCTACCCACATTTATGCACAGCTTAATGCGTATAGAACTGTTTAGTAAGAGTAAAAAATATTCATTTATAAATTTAAACTCTGCTGTATCATGATGTTATAACAAAATTTATAGCATCAATGCATAGGGTTGGATATGGGAAGTCGCTGGGTTGAACATTTTGAACAACACGCATTTCAGTCAGTTTGGAGTGCAATTATAGAGTTGTCTGATGGTTTAGATGTTGATGATAAAACAGTTACGTCTAGCGTGCAGGAAGTCGCCCGTGCAACCAAGGTTATTAGCTATGTAGATGAACTTCTAAAAGCTTGTGACCCTGAATTAATCCCATTGCAAACATGGGATTCTTTCAATCAGCAAGCAACATCATGTTTGAGCCAATTGCGTGCATATGAAACAAATAGAGGTATAGGGCATATAACGAGTGCTAATTCACATTTAGATAATCTATTAACTTATGTTAGGCCTTATATGATGGTTAAAGGAAATGCAGCTCGGGCAGCTAGTGCTTCCTTTAAAAGGTATAGCTATACAATAGAAAGTGCACTTAGTCGGTTTGTTGAAAAAGCTGAGGCGGATCTAGATAGCATAACTGAAGCTCTTGGTCAGGCAAAAGAGGGCGCAAGCACAATAGAAGCCATTGATACTAAAATGTCTCATTTAGAGGAGCGCTATTTAATAGGGTCGAGCGAAGAGCAGAGTGTTGATACTCGTATTACAGAGTTGATGTCGGATATTGAGCAATCATTTACTGCAATTCAGGAATATAAAACTGAACTGTTTGATGGCAGCACTGTAGATGACTCGATAGTATCTCAGATAAATAATGAACGTGAGAAGATCGTGAAAGCACGTTCTGAGATCGATGAGCAATTATCTAAGGCTGAATCTAATTTATCTCACTTGAGAAGATTTTATAGCGATGTATTTGGCCGAGAGAATGAAGAGGGGGAAATTGCTGGTGGCCTTGAGAGCGAAATAAAAGAAAGAATAAACCATTTAGATGAGTTCAAAGTGCAACAAGAAGCACGGTATTCCGCACTTATTAAACAAATTGAAGAGGCCATGCCAGGTGCTATTACAGCTGGGCTGGCAAAAGCGTATTACGATCTCAAAACCTCATGTGAAAAGCAGATTCTAATATTTAGCTGGGTGTTTTATGGTTGCATGGCTGCATTGTTTCTTTTGTCTGGGGCTTTAATTGCTAAAGATATTAATTTTACTGAACTTTCTATAACGCTAATTGATATAGGTGGTTGGCAAGACTTAGCACTAGGGGTGCTCAGGAGGCTACCATTTATTCTACCTATATTGTGGTTGGCTCTATTTGCTTCAAAGAGAAGAAGTGAGTTTCATCGACTTCATCAAGAATATGCTCATAAAGAGGCTTTAGCTAAGTCTTATCAGAGCTTTAAGCAGCAGATTAAAGAATTATCAGATTCGGATGATGAAATGATGAAAAAACTTATGAATCAGGCTATTGATGCTATTTCATTCAACGCTTCAACAACATTAGATAAAAAACATGGTGATACTACACCAACGAAAGCATTTGGCGAGCAGGTTGTTAGTGTTGTAGGGAAAGCAGCTCCAATATCAAAGGCCAGCTAGTCCCTTGTTTTAGCTCATAAGCTTCAGTTTACTGCTTGTCTAACCCTGTGTAGATGCGGCTGAGGCCGTCGAAAACATGGATGTTTTCGTTGAGCATACATGGATGTACTTGCAGCGAGCCTCAGAAGTATCTGCACATACGCCTGCCGCAGGCAATTGGAACCACTTCTCTAACCTTTAGCAGCTATGTTTCAGACTAGCAATTCGCTTAAAAAGCCATTTAGATAAGTTGTTGTCCACAACCACACTCTTGGCAGTTTAGTGTGTAGGTTTCCTTGCTTTTCTTAACTCTTGTATTCTTGCTGCTGCACTGTGGGCAGGTTTGTTTCATTGGCGTGTTTTTAGTGCATTGTTTGCAGTGTATGTAATAGCCGAATTTGCCATACATTGGGGTGTAATTCGTTGATTCTCCGCAATGTTTGCAGCGCAAAGCTATCTGAATTGCTTGGGTTTTCTCTGTTTCTGTATGTGCAACTGGTTCTGCTGGCATTAGTTGAGCTGGCATGTGTTGAACCGGCACAGTGCTAGCGGCTGCTGTTATTGGTGTGTTTGCTAGTGGTGCGCTACCTTGTTCAGTGGCTGTTTGGCTTGTTGCTTTTGTTGTTTCAGTGTCTGCAGCCGTATTCGGTGCGATATGTTGGTTGATAAGAAACGATCCTATTGATTCGAGTTCTTCTTGGTTGAAGAAAGGTCGAGTATCGGCAAGATAAGCTAAGCGTAAATATTTGCCCTTTAGGTTCATCACCTTGTTGAGCTTTTCTACTAGAAATTCAGACTTTATCAGCTTGTCTGATACGGCTTTAGGCATCGACTTTCTATCAATGATTGCATCGCTGGATACTGCACACAAATGATCCCAACATCGACCGCCAAAGCCTTGAGTGAGTCCAAACATTTTCTCTAAGATTTCTGCACGATTATCACGGAGTAGGTCTTGTAACAGAGCTTGTTGCAGCTCTACTTGCTTGATGGGCGAGGGCATGCCTTGCCATTTTGCACCAACACTACGCGTCCATTCCTGTTGCTGGTTGACCTTTACTTGGCCTCTGATGCTCTTTGATTCAATTAGAATAAAACCGTAGCTATAAATGATAAGGTGGTCTATCTGGGCGACTTCGTCGTTAAAGCGGAATTTGAAGTCGTTGATGACCAGCACTTGCGGGTGATCTTTATAGGCGCGGCGCAGAAAAAATGCCACGTTTTGTTCTTGCTGCTGGCCTGCAATCGCTTGCGCTGATTGCACATTTTGCAGGGATTTGGTTTTCAGAATCATTTATCAATAGCGTCCGTTCTACTGCCTAGCTATAAACGATTAGCTAGCTGCTTGATAATAAAGGTTGTGTTGTTTGCTTTTTAGTTTGTCATCACCAACCACAATGTTGTCGCTCGCAGGGAATGCCATCTCTATCGCCATCCATTTCTGTACCTGGGCAGTTTTTCAGATAAAACTTGGCCTCATCACATGAACGCATATGGCTGCAATGGGTTTTGCCTGCTTCACAGCGAAATTGAGGCTGAGTGCTAAATGTATTGCTTTTCTGTTTAGGCGGAAGTTGCCATTGGGTCTGTTCAATATCATCGTTGCTGATGACAGCGTTTTTATTGAGCTGCTGATATTGGCTGTAGCTGAGAGCAACAATAGCGATGATTGCTGGTATGGCGAGTTTACTTAAAAAGCTGGGTTTATTGCGATGGTTGTGATTTTTACGCTGCCTATTGTTCGCTTTGCTTGTTGACGTAGTAGCGACTACCGCAACACCTTCAATATTGGCTTTGCTGGCTTTAACTTTGCCATCGGCTTGCTGCTCGCGATGAAACAGAATTTGGTCACCAACAATGGGTTTGCGAGCCATGTGTTTTAGCGCCGATATATGAATAAACACATCTTTGGCATTTGCGGCTTCAGGCTTAATAAAGCCAAAGCCTTTGTCTTCGTTCCAACGAACAAGGGTGCCTCTTTCCATGAGCATCTTGTGTGACTTCCTGTTTACATCAAGTTAAGTGCTACCAAGATACTAGTTGTTGCTTTATTTGTCAGCCCTAATCATGCTCAAGTTAATTGATTAATTTTTAATACAATCAATTGCTAAGCTTTACTTAGCTTTAGCTAAACAGAATATACATAGCTAGCCTGCCCAAGACTCGTTAAAGGTTTCAATCGGTACAAACTCAATGCCCGTTGGTGAGTGGCGCATGATTTGATTGACGATATCTTTATGAAAAAAGGTATGAAAGCCCCAAGATGTATCGCGGAACACTAGCCTTTTGTATAGCGGAGTCTGCGCCAGCTTGTTGGGGTCTATCACCAGTGTTTTCATGCCACTAATGTAGCCGCGTTTGAAGCGTTTAAATGTGCTTTGCTCATGACAAATGACATCGAGTTCATGGGCGAGTTGCAGCATCATAAAATCATGTTCGCCTTGATCGAGCAGCTTAAGCGGGATCCAGTTCGCGCCATATAGCGGCTTAAGTGCTAGCGAATCAAACAGGCGCTGAGATATCGCAAACTCCGGCTCAAGTAGAATATCGGCAATTGCATACTCTTGTTCTGGTTTATGAGTGGCTATAACTGGCACTGGCGCACTTGGATAGGTAAACCGAGTGCTTAATGCAGCTTCTTCATACTCCTCTGCGACTTCATATATTGGAGTGGGCTGATTCTCTCTTATAAAAAAGTAATCACTCATGCAGTAACCTTTAGCCTCCAAAATCCGAATAGCCTTCAGCTGGAATAAACTCCACGCCAGTTAACTTGAGCTTAGTTAGTTGCTCGACCACTGATTTGTGGAAAAACACCTGTTTGTACCAAGCTGGATCAATAAATATCAGCCGTTGTGCTAACTCGACTTCTTGCAATGCTTTAGGGTCGATGCGTAACTGACGAATACCGCTAATCATCTCATCGCCGTCGTCGTCCTTGCGGTAGCGCTTTATATCACTATTTACTCTATCTATTGCTTTTAGGTGATTGGCAACTTGCAGCATGACAAACTCATGATTACCGTTGTGAACCAAATCAATATTGACCCAATTTATCCCTGCGATAGAGTTTAAATCTAAGGTGTCAAATATGCTTTTTCGTAGTGAGAATGCAGGCATTTCAAATACGTCAGGCACGCTGCAGCCTGCTTCAGAATCATATTGGATGACTAGAGGTACTGGCACTGTGGGATAAGTAAATGAGTCGACAGGTACGGCATTGATATGTTCATCAGGAAAAACATAACAGGCGATACCGACATTTTCTCTGGCAAAGAAGTATTCGCTCAAGACTAACTCCATGTTTTTAATAATTTAAGTGGCTACGACTCTTGGGAGGTTATTTTATACCAATTAGTATAAGAAGTTGATCTACTCAGAGCGCTTTTGGCAATCTAATTCAAGGCGAATAATTGAAAGAATGGTTGCTCCCTTGTGAAGTTATTCAACGCAGAAGTAGGCAGCCAAAAACGCTCCAGAATGGCGAGTTTTAGCGGCTCTGATACTGCGACTCTTGATAATAAAGAGGAAGCTTGAACCTAGTTCAACTATGCTCTTCACTCGTTGCGAGCTGCATGGATGCAGCGAATGTCATTAAAGCAGGAGCACTTAATGACCTTGTCTCAGTGCCGCTAAATTCTCGCTGAGCGACCAAATCTTTATACTAATTGGTATTACGCAACTTGTTTGAGCTAAATAAATCTCTAGGTTTTATCTAATTTTAAAAATTGCTGTATGTATTAA
>NZ_JAKEVD010000056.1 GCF_022398325.1 Shewanella sp. Isolate13 | reverse complement strand
ATCTATGGGATATCTTTGAAAGAGTGAAAAATAAGCAAACTAGATTAATATTTATTTATATATTTTGAATTTATGACTTTTGTCGGCTTAAAACCGAGCAAAACACTTATTAATTTCTGGGGAAGGGCTCATTTTTTCTGCTTAGCTATAATGAATTGAACTCGTTTTTAATGTTGGAAATCGCAAGATAAATCGCTTTGGATAAAGGTATTAGGTGACAGAGGAGTTTGAAAATGAGAGTAGCTGAACTGATTAAAGCATTAGCTGTATCTACGTTTTTGGCCGCACTATCTTCGAATGCAATGGCCGAGCCCCCGGAAAAAGCTGACAAGCAGGCACAAAAGGAAGCGAAGAAAGAGGCTAGAGAAGCGAGGAAGGAGGCCGACAAGTATGAGCGTGAGGCCCGTAAAGCTGCAGACAAGGAGATGAAAGCGGCTCAGAAGGATGAGCGTGAGGCCCGTAAAGCTGCAGACAAGGAGATGAAAGCAGCTCAGAAGGATGAGCGTGAGGCCCGTAAAGCTGCAGACAAGGAGATKAAAGCGGCTCAGAAGGATGAGCGTGAGGCCCGTAAAGCTGCAGACAAGGAGATGAAAGCGGCTCAGAAGGATGAGCGCGAGGCTCGTAAAGCTACGGACAAGGATATGAAAGAGGGTCAGAAGGATGCCGACAAGTATGAGCGCGAGGCTCGTAAAGCTGCGGACAAGGATATGCAAGAAGCTCAGAAGGATGCGCGTGATGCGAGAGAGGATGTCGAAAGGTATGAACGCGAAGCCAGTAAAAAAGCAGAGGAACTAAAGCGAGAAGCCGAGAAAAAACCTATCCCTGAGTAAACTGTAAGTCTTTTCCTATGTAGATAGTGTATGAAGAAAAAGCCAGCAATTGATGCTGGCTTTTTAGCTTTACGCTCATTTTACCCTAGCTTCTGCAAGAAGAGTAAAAGTTGCTGTTTGCTATCGCGACCCCAGTAAAGGGGAGCCATGATAGGTTCAATTAGCTGATTTACCGCGGTGTTTACTCGCATTATTTACGCGCGCTATTCTTGCCGCTAATTACTTCTAACCGAGCAGCCTTTCCACATAGGGGCGAACGCTCTCTACGCTATCGCAGTGATTAGGAATTGAGATGCTGCGGTAGCCATCGCCGGTAAAGGCTCTATCGATTTCAATCAATACCCCAGTTTCGGCGCCATTATCGACAAAGGTCACCTCTAGTTCACGTGCACCAAAAAAGGAGCGTGATTGAGGCTTAAACTCATACTCTTGGTAGCAAGGCAGATGCGATGCAAACCCCTGTGCGCGAACAAACCCTGCTTCGATATCCGATTTAAACAAACGGTAACCGCTGTTCTCGATAAGCTCTAACACTGCAAGTTGGGTATTGGACGGGACGATCACCAATGGGTCTTTGTCTAAGCCGTCGATGCCGTTCTTGATATCTAGACCCGTTTGTAGCCAGACCTTAGCGATGCGTTGACCAAATAGGCTAGTAGCAGGCGCCTCTGGATGTAGCTCCAGATTAAACTGGCGAGTGATCACTTCACCCGGTTGGATGCTTTGCTTGAGCATAGGCGTCCAGCTTTGCAATACCACGCTCTTGTTGTACTTTACCTCATCGTCACCGACTTTTTGCTCGGCTTTGGCTTCGGCCATGATGGCAAACTCAAGACCATTGAGTTCTTGTTCGACGTCGCCGCCCTTAATCACCACCTCGATCTTAAAAGGTTCACCGGCTCTTAATTGCTCATCGAGCAAGATGGTATCGACAGTCGCCTTGCCAATGCCGACACTGGCTAAGATTTTCTTTAGCATTTTTCTTTCCTTGGAATGTGAACAAGCTTTGGCTGACACTAGCATTGAGCGTGTTTTAGCTCAATAATTCTTTGTATCTAAAGGCTTAGGTTAAGGTCTTATTGGTTGCGCTCTCGCTGGAACCCGAAGATTTTTACTGCCGAGAAAACCGGTAACCAAATTGGCGGTTATTTATGTTGACCATTTTCTAAATAACTCTGAAATTTGTGAGGCTAATCACTCCTGTTTGCCCCCGCCAGTGGCCTACAATAGCGCCCCTCGTTATATAAAACCGTAATCGCTAAGTCGTCATCGCCGGAATACCTGTTTCTGGCGATTAAGTGCGCGCGCCTGTCTATCAGTATTGGCGCAGTTAACTTAAAACCTAATGTTTAGGGCGCTGGTTCTGTGAATTAAAGTTGGAAACAATCTATTTATGAGTACGCCAAGTAACACACCGCACTGTGATGTAGAAGCATGCCCTGAAGCCGCTAACACGGCTGCTAATTCAGCGGCAATCCCTGCTAAAGCGGGATTGATGGAACGCTTTTTCAAACTCTCGGCCCATAACACCACAGTCTCTACCGAAGTCATCGCGGGTATTACCACCTTCATGACCATGGTGTATATCGTCTTTGTTAACCCACAAATCCTTTCTGCTGCCGGAATGGATGCCAGTGAGGTATTTGTGGTGACCTGTATGATCAGCGCCATCGGCTGTATCGCCATGGGTCTGATTGCTAACCTGCCTATCGCACTTGCGCCAGCCATGGGCTTAAACGCGTTTTTTGCTTTCTCTGTGGTAGTTGGCATGGGCGTGAGCTGGCAAGTCGGCATGGGCACCATTTTCTGGGGCGCAGTTTGTTTTGCGATTGTGTCCTTACTTGGGATCCGCTCGTGGATCTTAACTAACATTCCAAAATGCTTACGCATCGGTATTCCGAGTGGTATCGGTTTGCTGATCGCCATGGTCGGCTTTAGTAACGCTGGCATTGTAGTGGCAAGCCCTGCAACCATGATCACTGTGGGCGACTTAAGCTCGCTGCAATGTGTATTAGGCGCGTTAGGTTTCTTTATCATCGTTATCTTAGCTTCTCGTGGTATTCATTCTGCTGTGTTGGTGTCGATTGCTATCGTGACTGCCATTGCGGCCTTGATGGGCGATATCGAATACACAGGTATTGTGTCTATGCCGCCAAGTATCGCTAATACCTTTGGTGAGTTGGATTTAGCGGGTTCACTCGATGTGGCGTTAATGGGCGTGATTTTCTCATTTGCACTGGTTAGCCTATTTGATAGCTCAGGTACCATGATTGGTGTGACCGAAAAATGTGGTTTTACCGATAAGCGCGGCCGTTTCCCACGTATGAAGCAAGCGTTAATGACCGATTCTGCAACCTCTGTCGTTGGCGCTTATATGGGCACATCAACGGTTACCGCTTACATTGAAAGCTCTGCGGGCGTGGCTGCGGGTGGCCGCACGGGTTTAGCCGCAATTGTTGCTGGCCTACTGTTTATCTTAGTGATTTTCTTCTCGCCACTGGCGGCTATGGTGCCGGGTTATGCGGTTGCGGGCGCGCTGGTGTATGTGGGCATTTTAATGTCGTCAGAACTAGCTAAAATCGACGGCAAAGACTTAACTGAGTCGGCCCCAGCCTTTATCACTGCGGTGATGATGCCGTTTACCTTCTCGATTACAGAAGGTGTGGCGGCAGGCTTTATTACCTACTGCGTGCTAAAAGCGGGTACTAATCGCTGGCGTGAAATTCACCCTGGTGTGGCGATAGTCGCATTGCTGTTTATTATCAAGTTTGCCTTTGTTGATGGGCATTAATCCGGCTCGCTTGAATGTGTAGTTTGTAAAACTGATAAACAAAAAAAGGCTCAGAAGCTTATTCTTCTGAGCCTTTTTTATATCTGGTGTAACACCAGAAGAGTCATTTTAGAGGTTACTTCTCTATCACTAATTGGCCTTTAACCCACACCTTACGGATGTTTTGGCGGCTATTTAGGGTGATGATTTTCTCTAACTTATCTTTGGCGCTATCCATCTCATCGAGGATAAAGATGTTGCTGTCAGTAACTGATGTATCGACCACTAAGGCATCGAACTCAAAGCCTGGCTGGAACAAACCCACTTTGGCGTCAATCGCTTGTCCACCACCGACTGTCGCCATCCAGTAAGACTCTAAGAATGAGATGCGAGAACCGCTTTCGCCGCGAGTATCGGCTGGCAGATAGGTCGATGTGCCATCTTCGCGTACGCGTGAATGGTTAACCGCATCAAGGCAAGTGTGGAAGATTGATGGAATAGGGGCGCCAGCAAGGTCACTACCTAAACCGCATTTTAAGTCATTATCTAAAATCTCGCGGGTCTGCATCGCCGCATTGGCAAAGTACATGTTTGATAACGGGCAGTGAGCAATACTCGCGCCAGTCGCCTTAATCACCTTGTGATCATTGGGCGTTAAGAAGATAGAGTGTGCCAGAATGGTCTTGTTGGTCATTAAGCCAAAATCACTGTAGATCTCAACATCGGTCTTGCCGTACTTCTCTTGGCTATAATCGCGTGCCCAATCGCTCTCTGAGCAGTGAGTCTGCACATGGCATTGATACTTTTGTACCAGCTCGCCTAAACCTTGCAGCATTTCTGAAGTGCAACTTGGCACAAAGCGTGGCGTCACGACTGGTGAAACCAATCTGTGTTCATTGCCTTCAAGTTGCAGAACTTGCTGGATAAAGTCTTCGGTGTCGATTAGGGCATCGCTGGTTGAGGCTTCAATATAAAATGGTGGGCACTGGCTGGCCTCATCCATATTGACCTTACCGATAAAGCCGCGCTGCCCTTGCTTTAGGCATTCACGAGCAAGCTCAACAGAGCTATCTTTATGAATGGTTGCAAAGTACACCGCGCTGGTGGTGCCGTTAGCCAGCAGTGACTTAACTAAGCTTGGATAGATCTGCTTAGTGAAGTCCATATCAGCAAACTTGGCTTCTAATGGGAAGGTGTAATCTTGTAGCCAATCGTAAAGGGGCAAATCTAGGCCTTTACCCGCTTGTGGAAACTGCGGCGCATGTACGTGCAAATCGACCATGCCCGGCATTAGATATTGGCTGTTGCTTAATTTGGTGAGTTGCTTATTGGCAGATAATTGGCTGATCTGTGTTTGAAAGTCGGTATCTTTTTCGGTGAGGATTGCGGCGATCATACCCCCATCATCAACAAGCACCAATGCGTTAGACGCATACTCAAAATCACCTTTCACTGGGCAATGAAAATACTGGCCTAATACACCAAATTTAATTTCAGACATCGAGAGTAATCCATCTTAATTGTAGGGTTATACTGATTGGTATTATTGCGGCGGGAGTATTACATGGGCTGGTTGAAAGTTAATAAATTAAACCGTGAATTGTGACCAAGCTAATAGACTAAATAAGCATGCGCTTAAATCACATGCAGTTGTTTATAGCCCTCAGGCTTGAGTGAGCGCTTTTGTTATTTATGCTGCAGTCTTTTAATCTTTGGCTATGATCTGTAAAGTACGCCGCATAGTATATTTGGGGCTTAACGCCCTGTTGTTGATGGCTGTCGTTGATGGCACAGATAAGAGTATTAAGTATGAGTGACGAGCAAAAAGTAATTGATAACCTAGACGATCTAAGACGCTTTTTAGTATCGGTTGAAACCGGTGGTTTGGGTCTTCAAGGTGTGGAAGGTGTCGGGATGGCAACCAACAATGCTGATGGCCGTCACTTTGTTGCAGTGTTTGATGCGAACCATAAACTGTTGCACGCCCGTTGGGTAACAGATGAAGTGTATGAGACTGGCAAAGAGATGGTTCGCGACGGCGTAATGGGCAAGCATTAAGCAAGCCACGCCAATTGCTATTGCAATTGATAAGAAGATCTCTCTTTTAAACCCAAGGTTAGCGCCTTGGGTTTTTTATTGCGCTTTTAACTGCGATAGATAAACAGTAAAACTCTAATAGTGGTCGCAGTCTTTTGCCTTGTATTGGATTACACTTCTGCGCTGTTTTTTATAAAACACTCCTACAAAAACGTTCACAACAAAATAGGTCGTTGTAATGCAAACCGCTGAATACTTTATTGAACATCTAGAACTAGAACAGCATGTTGAAGGCGGCTACTTCCGCTCATCATATCGCTCAGATCAAGAGTTTGACGATACTCGCTCGCTATGGACTAGCATTTACTTTTTATTACGTACAGGTGAGGTGTCCAACTTCCATCGCTTAACTGCCGATGAGATGTGGTACTTCCACGCGGGCGAGTCGTTAACGATTTACATGATTGATGAGCAAGGCGAGCTAACTACGGCGCAGCTAGGTTTAGATTTGGCAGCAGGTGAGCGGCCACAGTTTCTGGTACCGAAAGGCTGTATCTTTGGCTCGGCGATGAACAAGCCGGGCTTTTCATTAGTGGGTTGCATGGTGTCGCCAGGCTTTACCTTCGATGACTTTGAGCTGTTCAGCCAGGAAACATTATTAAAGGATTACCCTCAGCATGAGGCGGTGATTAAGCGCTTAAGCCGCTGCGGCGTTGGCAGCTAGTCATAGCTAGTTAGTCGATGAATTCACGCTATTTACAAAAGGCGCTAGGTAATTACCTCGCGCCTTTGCATTAAACCCTAAAGAGTTAAGTTATTTAAAAGCTTAACCTCACCTCTCTTATTCCAGATATAGCAGCGTCATTAACATCAACTAACTCTCCTAGTGATGTCTAGCCAAAGCGTATTTATACAATGGTTCTTTATCGTTAACGCATATCCCTCTTTTCGTTTTAAGACCATTGGCAAAGATGCCTTTTAGGAGATCTTATGAACAAAGCAATACTCGCTCTCACTCTAACTCTCAGCTTATCTGGCGCTGCTTGGGCGAGTGACACTCAGCCAGATCCATCGGATCTTACAGCAGTTAACTCTTTTGCCTATGGAACAGTAGACAACGAGGGGAAACTCAATGCCATGCTAGGGTTAGCTGGCAACTATTCTGAAGGTAATAACTTTATTGGCCTTGTTGAACATAACGTTGCTACCAAAAATAATCAATTAGGAAAAAAAAGACCAGAACTCACGCCTGCGCTATTTTCAAGTGTTAGATACAGACAGCAACATTTTGCCACAAGCGGGATTTTCTGTTGATTACATGAAAGATAGGAAAAGCACTGATGCCGATACCAGCAGCGATATTGTCGCTCTTGGCGCCATTGCAAAAATGCCAACACCATGGCAAGCACTATCACTTTACCCTAACATCGCTTATGTGAAAGGCAAGGCAGAACAAGGTAGTGGTAACCGTGTCGATTTAAGCGGTTATCAGCTCAACCTCTTTGGCTCTATTGCACTAGGGAATTTGGGGAAATACTTGGTTATTCAACCCCAGTTTATGCATCTTGACGGCAAACCAAGCCAGACTGGCAGTAAAGCAAAGCTATCGGCCAACATCTTTAAAGTAAAAACAGGATTTGGGATGCCGATTAGTGATAATGGCAATTGGTGGACAGAGTTAAGCCACACTTATACCCGTAGCGATGCTAAGGCAAGCCAAAGTGGTAAATTCAATGGTGGGGCTTTGTCTGAAATCGATAATGACCATAGGGTCGAACTTGGGATTTCATACTACTTCTAAGCTAAACAATAGTGAGGCAGGTTCTAATCGTAATCAGAATAAGCCTCCTCACTATTTGTTGTTAAAGCCCTTTGTTATTAAAGAGCCTAGCTATAAACAGTCTCGCTGCAAGGGGCGATACCGATAGGTATTACAGTGGTTGTAGGCCTAAATACAGGGCGATAGTACTGGCTATGGTTGCCACTATTGGTAATAGGTTTCGCACTAAACGTTGAGACAATTTCCCTTGAAAAGCCACATAATCAATGTGTTGCTGTTGTGCTTGATTCAAGTGGCTTGCCGTTTGTTCTAGCTTCGCAGCCAGTTTATTAGCTTGCTGTTCATTGCGCTGCGATTGCTCAGACAGTGTTTGAACAGTTTGTTTGAGAGCATCAATCTCTTCAGCTTGCGCTTGCAACTGTAGACTTGTTTGTTGATGTTGCAGTTTTAGCTCGACCTTTTGTTGGTTGAGCATTTCGATAGCGCTGTCTTGGGAGGCATCTTTTAGCTTTTTAGCTTCACTCTTTTGTTTGAGCTCGTCCTGCAGTGATTGAGCCATTTTTGACAACTGGCTAATATCTTCATCTTGAGCGAGATCTTTCTTGCGCTTAGCCTCACTCTTTTGTTGTAGCTCATTGATTAATTTTTGGCGGTTATCGGCACCTTGGATGATCTGCTGTGAAGTTTTATCTAAATGAGCTATTTTGGCACTTTGCTCTGAATCGAGAATATCTTTAACTTCTACAAAATCATCCAGTTCCATAAGCTTTCGTTCATGGTTTTCTATCTGCTGTGATTGAGCGAGTTGATAACTGACCTGCTGTTCGATTTTGCTGACGATAGCCAATGCGGCTTCTTTTTGGTTGCTGTCTAACGTGCGATCGTCTTTGCTCAGTTTTACAATCTTTTCGACTAAGGCTTCATGAAACTCTTTTAGGAAGCCATTTTTAATGTTCTGCACCTTGAGCACTATGGTTAAGATGTTTTGGGTGACTTCTAGACTCGCACCAAGGTTTTCCACCATAGCCGCGAGATCTTTATCGTTGCGGCCTGAAATGCTGCCAAAGGCGTTACTCCAAAATCCTTTGTCATTGATTTGATTAGCAAGCTTTTGCACATCTTTAGTGGTTTTTAATGCCTGGGTGAGTTTAGTTAAGTTGCTTTCAAAATCTTGAAAGAACACTTGATACTCTTGCCTTTCAATAAGCTCTTGTTTGGCTTTTACTAATGTCACGCTTTTGCTCCTAAGGAAATGCTATTTAGTCTATCTTCGATGCTGAAACGTTCGATAGCTTGGTGTTGTGTTAACTGCTGAGTGTGGCTGGTCAACTCGGTGACAAGTTCTTTTGAAGAGCGCATATAATCTTCAAGACCATTAATCATGACTAATTCTTTCTCTGCATTAATCACCAACTGTTCGCAGGCGCTTCTTTGCTGCTCTAGAGATTGCTGTTGCATCGGATTGTAGTTAACGATCTTCTCAACAATCTTCGGAACAAAACCTGATAAGTAGTGACTAGATACACCAAAACCAATCGCTGCGATGGTCGCTGCAATGTAAGGTGCATAAGGCGCAATTGGGGGGATAAATGCTATTAATTGGGCTTCAATGATGGGATCGAGCGCATCCCAAATGACCAAGCAGCCACTGGTAATGATGGTTTCCGATATTTTTTGCACAAGCTCTGCCTTACTCAGAGTCTGTTTACCCTTATACAGCTGCCATGCAGCGTAACCTAGGTCGTAAATATTGCGAGCTAATTGGTAGATTTTACGGATAGCACTCGAAAACGCATTAACAATAAATTCGAAAATGCCTTTAAGTAATGAACCTGGATTTTTCAGGATATTGGCAATAACAGCCCAGACCTTTTTAAATAGTCGTTTAATCCGATCTTTAAGTTTGGTTTTGCCCCCGGAAACAATATCGACAAGTTCATCTTTAAGGGCTTTAATACAAGTCGTTATCAGCGTTTCTAGTACGCTCCAACCGACATTCTCCACAGCGGCTTTAGCAGCCCCTGTAGCAAGGCTAGCAGTGCTACCTGAAGCATCTTTCATTTTCTTAGCTTCAATATTTGAGCGAGTTCCTTGTGCGTTCAGTAATTCCTCGCGAGCATTAACCGCAGGTTGTGCTTCCTTAATTAGGTGGGCTTCAATTGCCGCTGCGGTTTCTTTTGATTCACAAGAGATAAACTTCACCACACAACCTTCGGTAAGTTGCTCTGAAAGCTTATATTGCTCGCCATTATTGAGCTTTTGACGATTTTCATTGAGGTGGCCTGCATGCCAGCGGCTGCGAATATTGGTGCTATCACCGACATAAACTGGGGTATCTGTTTTATCAAATACTACATATACCCCAGGGGTCCTCGGCACTTGGTGTAAGCCCTCTGCCATACCGTCTTTTACGGTGAACTGGCCATCGTATTGCATGCTAGATAGTGACGAGATCCCGTGAGATAAGCTTTTCGTGATCATCTCCTTCCACGCAACTCCTCTATTGGCAACTTGCATAACATCTTCGGCCGAGGTGGCTGCAAGCGTGTCAGACATAGATTGTTTTATGCTGGGATTTTTGCTGCCGGGTTGGGAGTTATTTTTGTTTCTCATTCCGCCAACCAGCTTACGGGTGACGTTATCAATGGCTTTATCAACAATGGCGTTGGAAAGGGGCGAAAGGCTGTGTGTTACTTCGGCTGTAGTCGCTGTAGTCACGTATGCATCCTTGTCAGTTTACTGTTCGGGTTTGTTTCAGGCGATGACACCTCATTGAACAAAAGGCGTTAACCTTTTGTTCAAATAAGCGATGATGCGAAAATTAACATATTGTGAAATTTGGAAGTTTGGCGTGGATCTCACAACGCTATGAGGGAAAGCTAACTGATTATTTTTAAAGCGTAATGCCAGTCGATGACTGGCGTTATCTTATTGTGACAGTGTTAAGGTTGTTTCGCTAGCACCGCATCGATATCGGCGGCGCTGTGGCGCTCGCTAAGCTGCTCCCACTCTTCGCCGAATGTTCGGTTGACGATACGACCCCGTTTTACGCCATCGCGCTGGCTTATCTGCTTCGCCCAGCGTTGCAGATGAGGGTAACTGGTAACATCTAAAAACTCGGCAGCATCGTATAAGTTGCCCAGAACGAGATTGCCATACCAAGGCCAGATAGCGATATCGGCAATACTGTACTCATCACCGCCGATGAATTCATTATTGGCAAGCTGTTTATCGAGCACGTCGAGTTGACGCTTGGTCTCCATGGCAAAGCGGTTAATTGGATACTCGAACTTTTCTGGTGCGTAAGCATAGAAATGGCCGAAACCGCCACCCAAGTATGGGGCTGAACCTTGCAGCCAAAATAGCCAGTTCATCACCTCTGTTTTAGCGGCAAGATCTTTGGGTAAAAAATGGCCATACTTTTCGGCTAGATAAAGCAGAATGTTACCCGATTCAAATACACGAATTGGCTTATCTGCTGAGTTGTCTAGCAGTGCGGGGATTTTTGAGTTCGGGTTAATATCGACAAAACCTGATGAAAATTGGTCGCCTTCACCAATGTTGATTATATAGGCATCGTACTCGGCACTTTTTACGCCTTTGGCGAGTAACTCCTCCAGCATAATGGTGACTTTTTGGCCGTTAGGTGTCGCTAATGAATACAGTTGCAACGGTTGTTTACCCTTAGGTAATGCTTGCTCATGCCTAGGGCCTGAATCGGGACGATTGATATTGGCCCATTGGCCACCATTTTGCTCATCCATGGTCCAAACTCTTGCGGGTGTGTATTGGTTTGTCATCTCATGTCCTATCGATTTTAATCGTTTTTAATGGTTGAGCCGTTTTGATTATTCCGGTTCTACAATATCAATATCGGGTCGATTTATGCTTTTAAAACCCTTGCAGATATAACCGTTTCATCTGATTGAGATGACTTTTGAATAAAAAAGTTGGAATAAAAGGTTAGTTATAAAAAGTTAGCAATAAAAAATGCCAGTCAGATAGCTGACTGGCATTTTTAGATTAATCGATAAACATTAGCCGATTACCAGATGCGTACGCGCTGATCTTCAGGTAGATACAGTGCGTCACCCGGCTTAACATCAAACGCCTTGTACCAAGCATCATGGTTACGTGGCGCTAGGGCGCGGTAACGACCCGGTGCGTGAGTTCCTGCACGTAGCTGGTTAAGCATACTTTGCTCTGTGCGTTTTTCCTTCCACACTTGTGCCCATGCGAGGAAGAAGCGTTGATCGCCTGTTACGCCGTCAATCACTGGCGCTTCTTTACCGTTAAGGCTTAGTTTGTATGCATGGTAAGCCATGGCAAGGCCACCGACGTCACCGATGTTTTCGCCTAGGCTGTTACGGCCGTTAACGAAGTTATCGGGAATAGGTTCGTACTCGCTGTACTGTGCGGCAAGTTGATCAGCTTTGGCTTCAAAGGCGGCACGGTCTGCATCGGTCCACCAGTTACGCTGGATACCGTTGGCGTCAGACTTTGAGCCTTGGTCATCGAAACCATGACCCATCTCATGACCGATAACCGCACCAATACCACCGTAGTTGACGGCTGGATCGGCATTCGGATCGAAAAACGGCGGTTGTAGAATTGCTGCCGGGAAAACAATCTCGTTAAACGAACTGTTGTAGTAGGCGTTAACGCGCTGTGGTGTCATACCCCAACGGTTGCGGTCAGTTTTCTTAAGCTCTTTAGCGACGCTATCGGCATTAAAGAATTGACGTAGGTTTTGAATATTACCAACAAGGTTGTTGTTAGTCAGTTCTACACCATCAAACTCTTGCCAAACATCTGGGTAACCGATTTTCGGGTTAAATGCGGCAAGCTTAGCATGGGCGTTCACCTTAGTTTCGGCGCCCATCCAGTCTAAATCATCGATACGTTCGCCCATCGCGGTACGTAGGTTTTCAACCAGCTCGGCCATCTGCTTTTTAGATGACTCAGGGAAGTAGCGTGCCACATACACTTTACCGATGGCAAAGCCTAAAGATTGAGTGCCAGACATTTCAGAGATTGCGCGCTTCCAGCGTGGACGCGGCTCTTGCTGACCATTTAGGGTTTTGCCATAGAAGGCAAAGTTAGCTGCGTAGATATCTTCAGATAACAGGCCGGCGTTGTTACTTACTGTGTGGAAAGTTAAGTAATCCTGCCACACATTCAGTGGTTCTTTGTTGACCAGCTCAATCATCGCCTTAACCGGATCTGGTTGAGAGATGTTTAGCTGTGGTACTTGGTAACCCGTTTGTGCAAAGTAAGCATCCCAATCAAAGCCTGGGTACTGTTTTGCAAGATCGGCACGCTTAATTTGGTTTAGGGTTAAGTCACGGTTACGGCGCTTCTCTCGTGGCCATTGACCTTCGGCCATCTTAGTTTCTAACGCTAAGATCGCTTCGGCACGGGCTTGACCATCTTTAATCCCTGCAAAGGCGAGCATTTCAGCGATATGCGTGACATAAGCTTTGCGGATCTTAACAAAGCGCTCAGCGTCTTCGAGGTAGTACGAGCGGTCTGGTAAACCTAAGCCGCCTGCGCCAATCGACATCTCATACTGATTTGGATCGAGGCGGTTGAACCACATGCCACCATAAATTGGTGAGCTAGCACCTGTGAGCCAAGATTGACCGAAAACCTTGGTTAAATCATCAGTATTTTTAACGGCTTTAATTTGATCTAGGGTGCCTTGGATTGGCTTGATACCGAGTTTATTGATGGTATCTGTGTCCATGTAAGACTGATAGAAATCAGCAATGAGTTGCTCTTCGGCGTTAAGGTCGCTGCGGCTTGCAATATCGTCGATGATCTCTTTAACTTGCTTTTCACTACGCTCAGCAAGAGCATTAAAGGCGCCGAAGCGGGTCTTATCAGCAGGCATCACATAGTTGTCGTACCAAGTACCGCTGGCGTACATAAAGAAGTCATCACCAGGTTTTACCGCTTCGTTTCGTGCGCTTAAATCAACACCGAAGCTGCCTAACTCAGCTTGAGTATTGGCGGTTTTCGTGACTTCGGTTTTGGTGTCGTTACTTACGTCTGATGTACCACAGCCACCTAGAAAGGTTGTGGCTAAGGCAATAGCAATTAAGGACTTTTTCATTTTTATGCTTTCTTCCTTGTCAAAAGTTATTATCGTTTTTAACGGACTTTATTATGATATTTTTAATAAACTTTTTATTATTGTTAACTAAGCTATCTTCTAGAATCGTTATAAAATGTCAACATTTGAATTGTTAATAAGTATTGTTGGAGCAGGAAGACTCGGGACTTTCGATCCCCATGTTTAAGTCGTTGGTGGGAGTTAATTAAGAAAAAGCCCGCTCGAGGCGGGCTTGAAAAGATGTTTATTATAAAACGCTTAAGCGCTATTGGCTTAAACAGTTGCCTACCTGTTGTGGGTTAAGCTCAGTCGCTTGGATGTATTGGCTGCCCATACAGGCAGTGTAGCCGCTAAAAAAGGCCTTTAGTTGCTCGTTAAGGTCTGAATTTTTGCTTGAATGTTGATTAATGGCTTTTAATGTCACTTGCTGGCATTGCTCTTTATATGGTTTCAAGCTTTGTGCACAGCTATCGCTATCATCAAATTGAAAACAGGAGCGATACTTCTTCTCACCACACAGATAACGCTCCCCCTGAGTGACTACACTCATTAGCGTTAATCCTTGCTCAATGACTCTGTTTTGCTGACTGTTTAGTTCAGCTTTCTCATCCATATTGACTAACATGAAAGATTTTTTGGCCACAACGGCATCGCGATAGAGGAGTTCCAGTGTCCAGCGCCCTGTAACTAGCTCATGTGGCTCACCGAAATACCACATGGCCAGATTACGGTCGTGCTTGAACATGGTGTCAGTCCAGCTTGAGCTGGTAAAGCCTTTGCCACTTTTAGGGTCGACTATCTCTGGATGAGTCATACGCACCGTAATCGGAAATTGATTTTGATTGGCAAGGCTAGAGTCGACTTTGCCTGAGCTGTCCTTTGGCAGGCTAACCGCGTACCGAAAGCCGATATATTGGCCGAGACCCGGCATCACTAGTTGGCTGGCAGACACATGGTATTGATTACCATTTTGAGTAATGGTGCCACCTTCAACAATGCTCACCCGTGGTGATAATAAGTTAGAGATAGCCTGTTTATTTAGGCTGTTATTGGCCATCGAAACCGGTGTGCCTTCTATTGAGAGTATCCTTGGCTGATGTTGCTCATTTAAGGTCAGTTGCTGTAGGGGATTATTGAATGCAACGAGTTTCTCGAGCGGCTTGAACGAGGAGATATCTAGCCCTGTAATGCGATTATTATTCAGCTCTAGCTCGGTTAATGGTGCGCCATCATTGAATTGAATGTCATCAATCTGGTTGTAGTCGGCTTTGACTTTAATCAGTTGCGGATTGTGGCTCAGGTCTAACTGCTTGAGCTGGTTATTTCTGACTGCAACGACTCTTAGTTCGGGATTGCTGCCGAGGTCGAGTTCTGTAAGTTGGTTACCTGACAAATAGAGGTGGTTGAGCTTTGGGTTATTCGACAGATCGATTTTATTGAGAGTACCGACCGATAAATTCAATGTCTGTAGCTCTGGGTTAGCTGATAGGTCAATATCGGTCAGTTGATGGCGACTTAGGCCGAGATCCCTGAGTTTGGGTTGCGCTGAAACGTCTATGCTGGTCAGTGGTAACTTATAGGCATAGAGACTCTTGAGCATAGGGTTCCCACTCACATCCAATGCGTCGATGTTATTGCCGGAAACATTAACTGCGATAAGTTGTGGGTTGTTAGACAGATCGATATGGCTCAGTAGGTTATTGCCGATAATAAGGCGGTCTAGATGCTCAAGCTCGCTGATATCTATGTCAGTGATTTTATTATCCAGTAATACCAATGCCGTCAGCGCAGGCATGAAGCGAACCTCATCTACATTGGTAATTTGCTGGCCATTACAGCTAAGCTCAGTGATCTGAGCTAGCTCTTCTATTCCATTTTGCTGTACGCACTTTGCAAACTGCGGATCGTTAAATTGCAACTCACTTACAAGCTTAGGCGCTGAAGTGAGGGCGCAGCCGCTTAGGGTCAATAGGGTTGAACTTAGCAAGGCGATGGTTAACTTAGATGATCTCATTGAGTCCTTGTCCTTTATATGCAGTTCTTGATTGCGAGCAATCGCCATCTAACCAATTAGATATATTTAGCTGGGCAAACTAGCATAAAGTCCACTTGGACTCATATAGGTATTTTCTAAGTTGGATTAATTCGATTTAGTGAGTTTATATGTCATTTTGCTTAAGTTGATTTTGAACTAAGCAGTAGTTGGAGAGTGGAGGATAAGACTGTCAATTTATTGCACTTTAAAGAGCTTGATATCGAAAGTTGGCCTTTGAGGTATGAGCTTTACTCATTGTAATTTAGCGTTTTTTATTTATGTGATCTAAATTCTTGACGTATACCTCTTTAATGGTAGTATGCGCCAAAATTTTGACTCGATGGAATGATAGATGAAATTACTTAGTTTGCTTTTACTGATAGTACCGATGACTGTATCAGCGTCGACTCCTTTTGGAATTACTTGGGGTGAGGACATAGGCAAGTATGGGAAGGTGACTAAAGTTCAGGATTACTCTGAAGTTAAAACAGATTACCTACCTAAAAACAATTCTCTCGCGAAGTTGTACAAGCTTGTTCAAATTCCCGAAAAAGGGCTAGTGAAAGTGGTTATGAGTACGCATGATTATTCGGCTCATGGCGTTAGTTTCAAAAGCGATTTTCATAAAATTAAAGATTCACTCATTGATAGTGGTTATCAAGTTATAGATTTTACCTCTGGCGAGCTGAGTTCATATCAATGTGTCTTACAGGGGCGCTGTAATGGTAAGCGTTGGGTGGCGATTGACCCTGATGGGGTTAGAGTAACTCTAGAGCAAAAGATGAGAGGGCGTGACTCCGCTTTTATTAATCTAAAATTTGAAACACAAACGTTTCTTAATGTGTGTGATTCATAGACATCCTTTCACTATACTTACGTATTATGAACGATGACATTCAGCAACGATTAGTGTGGATCGAGTTACTTAAAAAGACTAAGAATGCAGGTCTAGTTTGCCGAAGATGTGGTATTACTAGACCTACTCTCCGCAAATGGTGGCAACGCTATCAAGAGTTTGGTAAGGATGGATTAGTCAGCCAGAGTAAACGTCCTCACTCGTCCCCAAATCTCAAAGTTACAGACAAAGTAGAAGCTTTGGTCTTAGAGCTACGTGCGACAAGAAATCTTGGTGCTCGAAGACTTCAAAGTGAGCTTTCTAGGCTTCATGGAATATCATTAGCCCTTGCTACAATCCATAAGATTCTCAAAAAACATCAAGTGAAGCCGGTTCAAAAATTCAGGCGAAAAACGGATTTCATAAGATACGAACGTCCTTTACCTGGCGATAGAGTTCAGATGGATACCTGTAAAATAGCCCCAGGACTTTACCAATACACATCTATTGATGATTGCACTARATATAGGGTTCTAAGGCTCTACAAGAGGCGTACGGCTGCTAATACCTTAGATTTCATTGATGCTGTTATTGAAGAGATGCCATTTCCAATACAGCGTTTCCAGACTGATCGAGGTCGAGAGTTTTTTGCTGAGAAAGTACAGAAAAAGATGATGGCATTAAGTATCAAATTTCGCCCAAACAAACCAGCTTCACCACATTTAAATGGTAAAGTTGAACGTTCTCAAAAAACGGATAAAACCGAATTTTACGCAACGGTAGATATCACTTCGGACGATTTGGATAACCAGCTCTCTGAGTGGCAACATTATTACAACTGGGAGCGACCTCATAGTGCCCACAAAGGCAAAACGCCGATGGAAAAATACTTCGATATAGCAAATGAAACGCCATTCTCTGATGAAGTCATGAGTAACTATGATATTAAAAACGAAAGGGTTCAGGACGCAAATTATAAGCTAGATTTAGAGATCGCCAGGTTGAAACTATGTCTATGAATCACACAATGTAGATTATTCTAAATTGGTCTGGTGCAGAGAGGGACTAACCAGCCCTTCATTATTGACTAAGTCCTAAGCTTATCTCGTAAGCAGTTTTTATCGAATCAATGTTTTGGTTAGTATTCACTCCAGATACATAACCGAGGTGAGTGGGAGTTATTAACTTCACTCACCCGTTATTTAAGCA
>NZ_JAKEVD010000055.1 GCF_022398325.1 Shewanella sp. Isolate13 | reverse complement strand
GGGTTGAAGCGTTTCTCTGTATTTTTTAACAATCCCATCACCTCTTTCCTTGCCTCCGTTATTATTTCAGTGTAGTGTGTGAAAAAATGAACATTTGGATAATTACTGTTCATTATTAAAAATTTCGTAAATCAAGATAAAAACTACTCAAAATAATTCTAAAAATTACGAAGACAAGGATTGAAGGTGTTTTATGTCGGAAGTAGGACTTGCAGTCGTGGGTGTGACTGCATGCAATCAGCAGTTAGGCTTACATCCCTTTAATATCGTAGGTGAGAAGTACCTATTGTCGATAGCGGATGCAACCCAGTCTTGGCCATTAATCATCCCAGCATTAGGGCATTGTCCTGCAGAAGTCATTCTGCCTCGTCTGGACGGGATCTTGTTTACAGGTTCTCCCTCAAATATCGAGCCCCATCATTTTGGCGGCCCAGCTAGTGCTGAGGGGACGCATCATGATCCTAAGCGTGACGCAACGACTCTGCCTTTGCTGAAGGCGGCAATCGAAGCAGGGATCCCTGTGCTTGCAATCTGTCGTGGATTTCAAGAGATGAATGTTGTTTTTGGGGGCAGCTTGCATCAGAAGCTTCATGAAGTGGGTGGCTTTATTGAACACAGAGAAGATAAGACCAAACCCGTAGAGGTGCAATACGGTATATCTCACGAGGTTCAAATAGAGCCTGGAGGATTGCTTCATGAGGCCTGGGGCCGCAGCTCTGCAGAGGTGAACTCTGTCCATACCCAAGGTGTCGATCGCCTAGGGGTTGGGTTGCGGCCTGAAGCATATGCAACAGATGGTTTGATAGAAGCGTTTTCTGTCAAAGACGCAAAGGATTTTGCACTTGGTGTGCAGTGGCATCCGGAGTGGAAAGTTCTCGACAGTCCTTTCTATACCGCGATTTTTGAAGCCTTTAATAAAGCATGCCAACGCCGTGCAGCAAGCAGAGTGAAATAAACATGAAAAAATTAGTCAGCTATTTAAAAGAACAAAAAATTACCGAAGTAGAGTGTGTGGTCTGTGATATGACGGGGATCGCCCGAGGCAAGATCGCTCCAGTTGATAAATTTATCGATGAAAAGGGCATGCGCCTACCTGAGAGCGTGTTATTGCAAACCGTGACGGGCGATTATGTTGATGACGAGTCCTATGATGCACTGCTCGATGAAGCGGATATCGACTTTGTTTGTGTGCCTGATGAAGATGCCGTTTTTAAGCTGCCATGGACCATAGAAGCCACCGCTCAGGTGATCCACGATACTTATGACAAGATGGGAAACCCTATTGAATTGTCTCCACGTAACCTACTTAAGAAAGTCCTTAGACTCTATGAAGATAAAGGTTGGAAGCCTGTGGTTGCGCCGGAGATGGAGTTCTACCTAACTCGCATTAATGAACATCCTGATCATCCTCTTACGCCACCAGTAGGTCGTTCTGGTCGTCAAGAGTCAGGACGTCAGTCTTTCTCTATCGACGCGGCAAATGAGTATGATCCACTGTTCGAAGATATGTATGACTGGTGTGAAGAGCAAGGGTTAGATATTGATACCTTGATCCACGAAGAGGGCACGGCGCAGATGGAGATAAACTTCTCCCATGGTGATGCACTCTCTCTAGCCGATCAGGTGTTTGTATTTAAGCGTACCTTGCGTGAAGCAGCCCTTAAGCATAATGTCTGCGCGACTTTCATGGCCAAGCCTGTCACTAATGAGCCTGGCAGTGCAATGCACCTGCATCAGAGTATCGTCGATGTAAAGTCCGGCAAGAATATCTTCTCGAATGATGACGGTACTAAGAGCCCACTGTTTTATAGCTATATAGGCGGCCTGCAAAAGTTTATCCCAGAGTTATTGCCACTGTTTGCGCCAAACGTTAACTCGTTCCGCCGCTTCCTGCCGGGCGCTTCGGCTCCAGTAAACCTTGAGTGGGGTGAGGAAAACCGTACCTGCGGCTTACGCATTCCAGAGTCGTCGCCACAAAACTTACGTATTGAAAACCGTATTGCTGGTGCCGATGCCAACAGTTACCTGTCGATAGCAGCGAGTCTGTTATGTGGTTACATGGGCATGGTAGACGATATTAAGCCATCTACACCGGTACAAGGTCGTGCAAATGAGACCCGTGGCGGCGCCGCTCTGCCACTGACCCTAGAAGAGGCACTCGCCATTATGGCTGAAAGCTCTGCCTGTCGTGAGTACTTAGGCGATATCTTCACTAACGGTTACATCGCTGTTAAACAAGCAGATCTTGAAAACTACCGCAGGGTGATCAGCTCATGGGAGCGTGAGTTCCTGTTACTGACGGTATAGAAAATATCACGGCGATGGATTTTGGGGATGCATCGCCGCGATCTTAAATGATTGCAATATGTAAAGGGAGTTATTCATACAGATAGCATTTTTAAGAGTGCTATCTATATGAAAGCTGTAAAGCAGTACCACACTGCCGATGCGGTTTTTCGGGTGTAGCATTGGTGAACAATAAGAACTAACAACAACACAATGAATGGACAGCAGAGGCGGATTTCCTGCTGCTACGCTTAATAGGAGAAAGCATGAAACTATTGAAAAAAGTGACCACACTTGCCCTCGTCACCGCAAGTGTAATGGCTTCGACTACGACCTATGCTGAGGAAGTCGTTAGAGTTTATAACTGGTCTGATTATATTGCGGAAGATACCTTAGATAACTTCCAGAAAGAAACTGGTATTCGTGTTATCTATGATGTGTTCGACAGCAATGAGGTGGTAGAAGCTAAGCTGCTGTCAGGTCGTTCTGGATACGATATTGTCGTTCCATCAAATAGTTTCTTGGCAAAGCAGATTAAAGCGGGGGCTTTCCAAAAGCTAGATTCAAATCAATTATCAAATCATAAGAACTTAAGTCCTGAGTTGATGACTCAACTTGAGTCTGCCGATCCTGGTAACCAGTACTCAGTTCCTTACCTGTGGGGCACAAACGGCATAGGTTATAACGTCGAAAAAGTTAAAGCGGTATTAGGCGAAGATGCACCAGTTGATTCGTTAGAGCTTATCTTTAACCCTAAGTATGCAGAAAAGGTGTCTCAGTGTGGTCTATCTATGCTTGATAGTGCCGATGAGATGGTGCCTATGGCGCTTATCTACCTAGGGTTAGATCCAAACAGTACTAAAGCCGATGACTTTAAAAAGGCGGGTGAAGTACTGGCTAAAGTACGTCCTTACATCACCTATTTCCACTCATCGCGTTATATCACTGACTTAGCAAATGGTGATATCTGTGTTGCATTCGGTTATTCGGGCGATATTTTCCAAGCTGCCGATCGCGCCGATGAAGCGGAAAATGGTAACACCATTGAGTATTCGATCCCTAAAGAGGGTTCAAACCTTTGGTTTGATATGTTAGCGATCCCTGCGGACGCGGCTAACGTTAAAAATGCTCATACCTTTATTAATTACCTACTTCGTCCAGAGGTGATTGCACCTATCACTAACTATGTGGCTTACGCTAACCCGAACGTACCAGCGCTGCCATTAGTGGATGAAGACGTGCGTACTAACACGTCTATTTACCCAACTAAAGAAGTACTAGACCGTTTATATGTCGGTGATGTACGTCCGATGAAATCACAGCGTTCACTAACACGCGTTTGGACCAAAGTGAAATCAGGCTACTAAGCAAGTAAGGGCAAGGCGCAGCCTTGCCCTTTTTGATCAACAGCTATTTTTGACACAGTAAGTAATAAATGAATTGGAACAAAGGGCTGGGATGATTGCCCTTAGTTGGAGAAGTAATATGGCTAGTACCTTAGACGTCACCAATAACTCGATTAAAAAGACGCAGGGCGAAGTGCTACTTCAGATAGACGGAGTGAGTAAGCTATTCGATGAAGTGCGTGCAGTAGATGATGTCACGCTCAATATCAAGAAAGGGGAGATTTTTGCATTACTAGGCGGTTCAGGCTCGGGGAAGTCGACGCTGTTACGTATGCTGGCAGGCTTTGAGAAACCTTCAGAAGGGCGTATCTTTCTCGATGGTGAAGACATTACCGATATGCCTCCCCATGAACGCCCGATCAATATGATGTTTCAGTCTTATGCGCTGTTTCCTCATATGACAGTGGCACAAAATATTGCCTTTGGCCTAAAGCAGGACAAGTTACCTAAAGCTGAAATTGAATCCCGCGTGCAGGAGATGTTGAAGCTCGTGCATATGGAAAGCTATGCCAAACGTAAGCCTAACCAGCTATCAGGCGGTCAGCGTCAACGTGTTGCCTTAGCTCGTTCGCTTGCTAAGCGTCCTAAGTTATTACTCCTCGATGAGCCGATGGGAGCATTGGATAAGAAACTGCGTACTCAGATGCAACTTGAGGTGGTGGATATCTTAGAGGCGGTCGGTGTGACTTGCGTGATGGTGACCCATGATCAAGAAGAAGCGATGACCATGGCTGGGCGCATATCAATCATGAATGAGGGTTGGATTGCACAGACTGGCTCGCCAACCGATATCTACGAAAGCCCCAGCAGTCGAATGGTGGCCGAGTTTATTGGTAGCGTAAACCTGTTCGAAGGTGAGATTGTCGAAGATAAGGCCGACCACGTTATTATTGAGACTCAAGGTCTAAGCCAGAAGCTGTTTATCGATCATGGTGTGTCTACCAGTGTCGATGATAAGTGCGTGTGGGTAGCGGTACGTCCAGAGAAGACTCGTATTACCCGTGAGCAGCCCCAAGGTGACTATAACTGGTCTAGTGGTGTAGTAGAGGATATCGCTTATCTTGGCGGTATTTCAGTGTATTACATTCGTCTACCTAACAAACAGCTTATTCAAACCATCATGACTAATCGTGAACGTCGCGCAGATCCTCCAACATGGGAAGAGGCGGTTTTCATTAGCTGGGAGGCCACCAGCGGAGTGGTCCTTAGATCATAAGGATACGATCATGAAAAAGCCGTTAAAATTTCGATTACCCAAAGGCCAATGCTGGACCATAGGTGTCCCGTACTTTTGGTTACTGATGTTCTTCGCACTACCGTTCGCAATTGTCCTTAAGATCAGTTTCTCAACACCTATCATCTCGATACCGCCTTATGAGCCGCTGTTTCAGTATGCTGAAGAGTCGCTGCAGATCATGTTGAACCTGGGCAATTACCTGCTCATTCTCGATGACTCCTTGTACTACAATGCCTATCTTGGCTCGCTAAAGATGGCGACGATCTCAACCATAGGTTGCTTACTCATTGGTTATCCGATGGCCTACGCCATTGCCCGCGCGCCTAAGCGTAATCAAACCATGTTAATCCTGTTGGTGATGCTGCCCTCTTGGACCTCATTCCTAATTAGGGTCTACGCTTGGATGGGTATATTGAGCAACAATGGTGTGATCAATAACCTGCTGATGTGGAGCGGTATTATTTCCGAACCACTACAGATTTTAAATACCAATACCGCCGTCTATATCGGCATCATCTACAGCTATTTGCCGTTTATGATTTTGCCCTTGTACGCCAACTTGTCTCAGTTAGATGGCAGCTTGCTAGAAGCGGCGGCAGATTTAGGCTCACGCAGTTTAAACACTTTCTGGAAAGTCACGCTACCGCTATCAAAAGGCGGCGTAATAGCTGGCTCCATGTTGGTGTTTATTCCTGTGGTGGGTGAGTTTGTGATCCCTGAGTTACTCGGTGGTCCAGATTCACTGATGATTGGTAAGGTGCTATGGCAGGAGTTCTTCAATAATCGTGATTGGCCTGTGGCTTCTGCACTTGCAATCGTGATGTTAGGGCTGCTGATCATCCCGATAACCCTGTTCCACCGCTATCAGGCTAAAGAGATGGAGAAGACAGCATGAAGAAATTAAATTTCTCTACCATTATGCTTTGGGCTGGGATGTTCTTCCTGTATGCGCCGATGTTTATCTTGGTGATCTACTCATTTAACGAGTCTAAGCTAGTTACCGTATGGGCTGGATTTTCGACTAAATGGTACGGTGAGCTATTTCGCGATCAGCAGATCCTCGATGCGGTTTGGACCAGTTTGCAGGTCGCCTTTTATGCCTCCACCATGGCGGTGATCTTAGGCACCATGGCAGCCTTTGTGATGACACGATTTGCCCGAGGTTGGGGTAAGTTAACCTTATCGAACATGATCACCGCCCCTCTGGTGATGCCTGAGGTGATTACCGGTCTTTCTCTGTTGCTACTGTTTGTGCATATGGCTGACCTATTCGGCTGGCCTGCAGAACGGGGCATGTTGACTGTTTGGATTGCTCACTCGACGTTTTGTGCGGCTTATGTCGCCGTGGTGGTGTCCTCTCGTTTACGAGAGATTGACCGCTCGGTAGAAGAGGCTGCGCAAGACCTAGGAGCAACCCCATTTAAAACCTTCTTCGCTATTACGGTGCCGATGATCTCACCTGCGCTAGTCGCAGGCTGGTTACTGTCGTTTAGCTTATCCCTTGATGATTTAGTGATTGCCAGCTTTGCATCAGGGCCGGGGGCAACGACCTTGCCTATGGTGGTGTTCTCCTCGGTGCGCATGGGGGTATCGCCTAAGATTAATGCACTGGCGACCTTGATCATTCTTATCGTGTCGCTTATCGCATTTATCTCTTGGTACTTCGCGCGTCGTGCGGATATTAAGCAGCGTTCTAGCTCAGCGTAACCTTATCAGCGTCACTTGGGGATAGAGGCTGCGTTTGCCGCTATCCCCGCAAGTTATATCTATGTCCTTTATCTGCTGAAGATCTAGCTGTTAGTGGTTCACTACTCAAAGGGGAGTGAACCCTAAACGGGTTGTTAACGAGGTCAAAAAAGTAAGCAGCTTAAGGGAAAAGAACGAGAGGACAGAAGTTATGTCAATAATAATCAATGAGAGACAGGCGGAAACCATGATTACTCCCCCCCATGCAGATTCATATTACGCGGCATCGGCCAACGACAAGACCGAGCGACCAATGTTGCAAGACAATATCGAGACCGATGTGTGTATTATCGGTGCTGGGTATACCGGCTTATCGACAGCATTACACTTACTTGAGATGGGCTATAAAGTCACTGTGCTTGAAGCGGCTCGCATCGGCTGGGGCGCATCGGGGCGCAATGGGGGGCAGATAGTTAACAGCTTTAGCCGCGATATCGACTCGATTGAAAAAACTGTTGGCACCGAGGCTGGTAAGCTGTTCGGTGAGATGGCCTTCGAAGGTGCGCGCATCATTAAAGAGCGGATCAATAAATACAATATCGATTGTGATCTGCGAGATGGTGGCGTATTTGCAGCGTTAAACGATAAGCAGATGGGGCACTTGCAAGCGCAAAAAGCGCTGTGGGAAAAGCATGGTCATATGAACCATCTTGAACTACTCGATAAAAACGACATTCGTAAAGTGGTAGACACCGAGTCTTATGTTGGTGGTTTGCTCGATACCAGCGGCGGTCATATTCACCCACTCAATTTGGCATTAGGTGAGGCTCAGGCTGTCGAGTCATTGGGCGGACAGATATTTGAAGGCTCGGCGGTGATTAAGGTCGAAGAGGGCGAAAATCCAGTAGTACATACCAGCCATGGTAGCGTTAAATCTAAGTTCGTCGTGGTCGCGGGTAATGCTTATCTTGGCGGCCTGATGCCTAAGCTACAAGCCAAGTCCATGCCTTGCGGTACGCAGGTGATCACCACAGAACCTTTAGGTGAAGAGTTGGCTAAAAGCCTATTGCCGCAGAACTACTGCGTTGAAGATTGTAACTACTTACTCGATTACTTCCGTCTATCCGGTGATAACCGCCTTATTTATGGCGGCGGCGTGGTATATGGCGCAAGGGATCCTGCTGACATTAAGTCGATCATTGGTCCTAAGATGCTTAAGACCTTCCCGCAGCTTAAAGATGTCAAGATTGATTACACCTGGACTGGAAACTTCCTATTGACACTATCTCGTTTGCCGCAGGTAGGGCGTATTGGTAGTAATGTTTACTATTCACAAGGCTGTAGTGGACATGGTGTCACCTATACTCACCTGGCAGGTAAGATCTTAGCCGAGGCAATAAACGGTCAGGCAACGCGATTCGATGCCTTTGCTGGTTTGCCACACTATCCGTTCCCTGGCGGGCACATGTTCAAGGTGCCATTTAGCGCCATTGGTGCTTGGTACTACACCATGCGCGACAAGTTAGGGGTGTAAATTTATTTCGCTAATGATGAACTCAACTCGACTTCAGGAAGTCGAAGCCAATTAGTCGGTCGGCTAAAAAGCGCCAAAGCAAATTAAGGAGTAACCCGTGCAGTTAAATGATATGAGCTTACTACGCCAGCAATGCTATGTAGATGGTCAGTGGCTTGAAGCCATTAGTGGTGAAAAGGTTGAGATAGCTGATCCTGCAACCCATGAAGTGATTGGCAGTGTACCTGTAATGGGCACAATAGAAACCAAAGCCGCGATAACCGCAGCCGAGAAGGCTCTCCCAGCCTGGCGTGCATTAACGGCGAAAGAACGTGGCGCCAAGCTGAATCGCTGGTTTGAGTTACTGCTTGAGCATCAAGACGATCTCGCGCTGATGATGACCACAGAGCAAGGTAAACCATTAGCAGAAGCTAAAGGCGAAGTGGCCTATGCAGCGTCGTTTATTGAATGGTTCGCCGAGGAAGCTAAACGAGTCTATGGCGATACCATTCCTGGCCATCAGGGCGATAAGCGCCTGATGGTGATTAAGCAGAGCGTTGGTGTGACGGCGGCGATTACCCCTTGGAATTTCCCTGCGGCTATGATCACCCGTAAAGCTGCTCCAGCTTTGGCGGCGGGTTGTACCATGGTGGTCAAGCCTGCCCCGCAAACCCCCTTTACGGCATTGGCATTAGCTGAGCTTGCTGAGCGTGCGGGTATTCCTGCAGGTGTGTTTAGTGTGGTGACGGGGGATGCAATAGCCATTGGTAATGAGCTTTGCGCCAATCCTGTGGTTCGCAAACTGTCCTTCACCGGTTCGACGTCTGTTGGCATTAAGCTAATGGAGCAGTGTGCGCCTACCCTTAAGAAGATGTCACTAGAGCTAGGTGGTAACGCCCCCTTTATCGTGTTTAATGATGCCGATATCGATGCCGCTGTAGAGGGCGCGATGATTGCTAAATACCGTAACGCCGGACAGACCTGCGTCTGCGCCAACCGCATCTATGTGCAAGACGCTGTGTACGACGAGTTTGCCCAGAAGCTAGCCGTGGCCGTAGCAAAATTAAAAGTGGGAGTTGGCACCGAGGTTGGTGTGACTACCGGACCGCTAATCAACAGTGATGCGGTCGCTAAAGTTCAAAGACACCTAGATGATGCCTTGTCGAAAGGGGCGACATTGCTTGCTGGCGGCAAGCTGGCAAGTGCTGGTGGCAACTTCTTCGAGCCAACGATTATCACTCAGGTCGACAAAAGCATGTTAGTCGCCAAAGAGGAAACTTTTGGCCCATTAGCGCCGCTATTTAGGTTCTCTGATGTCGATGATGTGATTGAGCAGGCCAATGACACCGAATTTGGTCTAGCCGCCTATTTCTATGGGCGTGATATCTCACTGGTGTGGAAAGTCTCTGAAGCACTGGAATACGGCATGGTTGGGGTTAACACCGGCCTTATCTCCACAGAGGTTGCGCCGTTTGGCGGAATTAAAGCATCGGGGCTGGGCCGCGAAGGTTCTAAGTTTGGTATCGAAGAGTACTTGGAGATGAAGTACATCTGTATGTCCGTTTAATACTTGGATATGAAGTGGATCTGTATGTCAGTTTAATACTTGAAGATTAAGTTCATCAGTATGTCAGTTAAAAGGAAATGATTATGACGACTAATGAGTCACTTATGGTGCGCCGTCAGGCTGCCGTTGCCAACGGTGTTGGCCAAATACATCCTATCTATACTCAGCGTGCCGACAACGCCACTGTTTGGGATGTGGAGGGGCGTGAGTTTATCGACTTTGCCGGTGGTATTGCGGTGCTAAATACTGGTCACCTGCACGATAAAGTTAAAGCGGCGGTGGCGGAGCAACTCGAGCTGTTTTCACACACCTGTTTTATGGTGCTGGGTTATGAGAATTATATTCAAGTATGTGAGAAGCTAAATCACTTAGTGCCGGGTGACTTCGCCAAGAAAACAGCATTGTTTACCAGTGGTTCAGAGGCGGTTGAAAACGCAGTTAAAGTGGCACGAGCTTACACTAAACGCAGCGGCGTTATCGCCTTTACTTCTGGCTATCATGGCCGGACTATGGCGGCGTTGGCACTAACAGGCAAGGTCGCACCTTACAGTAAAGGCATGGGCTTGATGGCGGCCAACGTTTTTAGAGCCGAGTTTCCCGGCTCGCTTCATGGTGTGAGTGATGACGATGCCATGGCATCGATAGAGCGTATTTTTAAAAATGACGCAGAGCCCGATGATATAGCGGCAATTATCATCGAGCCAGTGCAAGGCGAGGGGGGCTTTTACCATACCTCGGTAGAGTTCATGCAGCGTTTACGTCAGCTATGCGATAAGCATGGCATTATGCTGATTGCCGATGAGGTACAGACGGGTGCTGGACGCACAGGCACCTTCTTTGCCATGGAGCAGATGGGTGTTGCGGCAGATATCACCACCTTTGCAAAATCTATCGCAGGAGGCTTCCCACTATCGGGTATTACAGGGCGAGCCCAAGTGATGGACTCAATTGGCTCCGGAGGGTTAGGGGGCACCTATGGCGGTAGCCCACTCGCTTGTGCTGCTGCACTGGCTGTGATTGAGGTCTTCGAAGAAGAAAAGCTATTACAGCGAGCGAATGCACTTGGCACTAAGCTTAAGGAGTCACTGCAAGCGATGGCGGCCAAGCATGAGCAAATTGTTGATGTACGCGGACTTGGTGCCATGATAGCGGTCGAGCTGATGCAGGATGGTAAGCCTGCGCCTGAGTTGTGTGCGCAAATGCTTAAAGAGGCGCGAGATAGGGGGCTTATCCTGCTCTCCTGCGGTACTTACGGTAATGTACTGCGTATCCTCGTACCGCTAACGGCGCCCGATGAGCAAATCGACAAAGGGCTCGAGATCATTCGCGCCTGTTTTGAAGTGGTATTGAAAGTAAAATAAGCGCTTAACAGATCCGAAGATAAAACAATAAAAAGGCCTGCATCGCAGGCTTTTTTTATTGCTATTTCCGTGCGATAGGGAGCAGTTATTTATCGCCGAACAAGCCCTTCAGTCGATTCATGCAAAGCCCAAAAATGACAACAGCACACTCGACAATGGCGATCCCCATAATCATAGAGAATAGTGCGGGCACATGTCTTATAAAATCCATAGAAGACCTCATTTAGTATTTGATACAAACTGATACGTTAGAGAAAATATCCCACAAAAATTGCTTGTAAAGTTTGAGGTCGCTCGCAAAAGATGAGCTTAGTTCTGCTCAGCGATAGTGAAATTTTATTAAGGGATTACAAATACACTGTCTAAATCAGTGAGGGCTTTTCTGTTCTAAATAGGTGTCCCTTAAGGACTTGAGGTGCTGGAGTTGATGACGATTATGGTTTTTATTGCTGGCTGTCAAATTACAGACATGAAAAAGCCGCTTAAATTTCTTTAAGCGGCTTATCAAAATTGGTGGCCCCTCACGGACTTGAACCGTGGACCTAACGATTATGAGTCGTGTGCTCTAACCAACTGAGCTAAGGGGCCGACTTAAGATAGTCGTCACTATCGAAAGCGCAGAGAAGTATACGAGGTTTGTAAGCACTTGTCACCAGCGTTTTTACTAGAAATACGCTCTTAAGTGAACAACTGCTTATCTGTTAATCAATCTTTGCTGTTTTAATTTCATTTGCATAAAAAAAGCTGCCCGTAGGCAGCTTTTTATTTGAAATTGAACTCGTTAGAGACGATTACTCGCCTATTTCCTATTCGACTATTTACTACTCGTCTAGGAAAGACTTCAAAATCTCAGAGCGAGAAGGGTGACGCAACTTACGTAGCGCTTTGGCTTCAATCTGACGAATACGCTCACGTGTTACGTCAAACTGCTTACCTACCTCTTCTAGCGTGTGGTCAGTATTCATGTCGATACCGAAACGCATACGCAGTACTTTAGCTTCACGAGCGGTTAGACCTGCTAACACTTCGTGAGTCGCGTTCTTCAAGCTTTCGCCTGTCGCTGAGTCCAATGGTAGCTCGAGGGTGGTATCCTCGATGAAATCACCTAAGTGCGAATCTTCATCGTCACCGATAGGGGTTTCCATTGAGATTGGCTCTTTAGCAATCTTAAGTACCTTGCGGATCTTATCTTCAGGCATCAACATGCGCTCTGCCAACTCTTCAGGAGAAGGTTCACGACCCATCTCTTGCAGCATTTGACGAGAGATACGGTTAAGCTTGTTGATAGTCTCAATCATATGTACTGGGATACGGATCGTTCTTGCTTGGTCAGCAATAGAGCGAGTGATCGCCTGACGGATCCACCAAGTTGCATAAGTCGAGAACTTATAACCACGACGGTATTCAAACTTATCTACCGCTTTCATCAGACCGATGTTACCTTCCTGGATAAGATCCAAGAACTGTAGACCACGGTTGGTGTACTTTTTCGCGATAGAAATTACTAGACGTAAGTTCGCTTCAACCATCTCTTTCTTCGCACGACGAGCTTTCGCTTCACCGATAGACATACGACGGTTGATATCTTTAATTGCACCAATCGCTAGACCCGTTTCGGTCTCGATAGCGTCAAGCTTGGCACGACAACGCTGCACATCAAATTCAACCATCTGTAGACCTTCTACATATGGCTTACCTGATGCAAGTTCATCGTTAAACCATTCGATGCTGCTTTCATTGCTGGTGTAAACTTTGACGAAGTTTTTCTTCGGCATTTTGGCTTGTTCAACACAAAGCTTCATGATCAAACGTTCTTGAACACGGACTTTGTCCATCATAGAGCGCATGTTTTTAACTAAGCGGTCAAACTGCTTAGGCATCAAACGGAACTCTTTGAAGATCTCGCCAATTTCGAAAAGTGCTACTGTCGACTCTGGGTGACCACGACCTTTCTCCGCAATGATTCTTAATGCGTTTTCATGGGCAGTACGAAGTTGAGTGAAGCGCTCTTTGGCTTCTTCTGGATCTGGCCCCTTTGGACCATCTTCGCCTTCGCCTTCACCATCATCGTCATCATCATCGTCATCATCGTCGTCATCTTCGTCATCTAAGTCTTCATCAGATAACTCTGAACCAACGTGAGTCGCGGTTGGGGCAACATCTTCTGCATTTGGGTCAACAAATCCAGAAATAATATCAGATAGCCTTACTTCTTCGGCTTCGTAGCGATCGTATTGCTCAAGGATCATCGCAATCGCTTGCGGGTACTCTGCAACAGATGCTTGAACCGTGTTGATCCCTTCTTCGATACGCTTAGCGATAACAATCTCGCCTTCACGTGTTAGAAGTTCAACAGTACCCATTTCACGCATGTACATACGTACTGGGTCAGTTGTACGACCTAATTCAGCTTCTACTGTCGCAAGCGCAGCAGCAGCTTCTTCTGCAGCATCGTCATCGGTGCTGTCTTCAGACATCATGATTTCATCAGCATCCGGAGCCTGTTCGTAGACTCGAATACCCATGTCATTGATCATCTGGATAATATCTTCAATCTGGTCAGAATCGACCATGTCTGCAGGTAAGTGATCGTTCACTTCTGCATAGGTTAAGTAACCTTGCTCTTTACCTTTGGCGAGCAACAATTTAAGTTGCGACTGCGGAGTATGATCCATAGATATCATCCAAGTTGGGAAACTGTTAAAACGACGGGCAAAAAACAGCCACGCAAGTCGTCAATTATAGCCTTCGGCGCTTCTCTGTGCTAGTCCAAGTGTTTACTTTTGAGGCTGAATTTTTAATTAAGCCTTGTTTTTAATCACTGAAATTAGCTTACTAAGCTGTAACCGCTCTTCTTTCGTGAGGTTCTTCTTCATACTCAGTTCTTGGTATCGTTGCTCAAGATACTGGTTGTTTAACCAAACGAGGGTCTCTTTTAACTTTTGAAGCAAGTTTTCATCCGCCACTTGATGATCCCATTGGGTCAGTTTCTTTAGGGTGCTGAATTGGTTATCGCCCCTGAACTGTTCAAGTAGTTGTGCGCTGCTTATCACTTGTCCGCGAGTTAAATCTAATACAAGGGTCAGCAAGTCAATGCCGGCCATCTGTATGTGTTTTAGCGCTGGTTGTTCAGGTAGGTTTTCTCCTAAACGCGGATGCTGTACCAACAATGCGATGGCTAGTCGTAGTGGGGTACCGCGTCCTTTTAACGCTTTGTGCTGATTTGGCTTTTCAGCCGTCTTAGCCGAAAAGTTGAACTTTCGCTTAAGCTCATCAGCACCGTTCATTCTTAGCTTGTGTGCTAAATCTTCGAGTAACAGGCTCTGTAGTACAGTATCCTGCACTTTTTCTATCAGTTTAATGGCATTTTTTGCCAATACACTTTTGTCTTCGTTGCCGTAGGTTTTTGCTAGGTTTTCAAACAAAAACTCCGGTAGTGCCATAGCTTGGTCGATTCTGGCTTCGAATTGTTCTTTGCCTATTTGCCTTACCAGAGTATCGGGATCTTCTCCTTCTGGTAGGAACATAAATCGAACTTGGTTGCCCGGCTTTAATAACGGCAAAGCGGTTTCTAGTGCACGCCATGCTGCTTCTTTACCGGCATTGTCACCGTCATAACAGCAGATAACTTCTTTTGCACTACGCAGTAATAACTGGAACTGATCCGCCGTTGTTGAGGTGCCGAGAGAGGCAACCGCATAATCAACGTCAAACTGTGCCAATGCCACCACGTCCATATAGCCTTCAACAATCAGGACTCTTTGTGGGTCTCGGTGACGCTGTTTTAATTCGTATAGACCGTAGAGCTCATTACCCTTATGAAATATGGGCGTTTCTGGAGAATTCAAGTACTTTGGTGTACCGTCCCCTAAAACTCGTCCGCCGAAGCCGATAACCCGTCCGCGTCTATCACGGATTGGGAACATCAGTCTGTCACGGAATCGGTCGTAACGCTTACCGCTGTCATTTTCGATGACCATGCCTGCGGTTAATAGCTTGGCTTGTGAATCTTGATTTTGGCGGTAACGGCTCAGTAAGCCATCCCAGCCATCGGGGGCAAAACCGATATTGAAGTGCTCAACCACTTCTTTAGAAAGGCCTCGAAGTGCTAAATAATCAAGGACTTTTTGTTTGTCTGTGTGTTGCCTAAGTTGGCTTTGATAGAACAGGCTAGCCTCTTCCATCAACTGATATAAGTCTCGGCTAAGCTCTTGATCTCGTGGCTTGCCAGTGCCTTGCTCCCTTGGGACTTCTAGTCCGAGTTGTCCGGCGAGTTCTTCAATGGCATCAACAAAGTCGAGTCGGTCATATTCCATGACAAAGTCGATAACGTTGCCGTGCGCGCCGCAGCCAAAACAATGGTAAAACTGCTTGTCTCTGCTTACGGTGAAAGAGGGAGATTTTTCGCTATGAAAAGGACAACAGGCAGAGTGATTTTTACCCGCCTTCTTTAGGGGCACTTTGGGGTCGATTAGATCGACTATATCAGTGCGAGCTACTAGCTCATTAATAAAATCACGAGGTATCGCCATTAGTGTTGTTAAATGCCGCCTTTATTACGTGAAATCAAAAGTTACTCGAAATTAAACGTTTCGTGAAATCAAACATTTCGTGAAATCAAATTTGGGAATTTCGAAAACAAACAAGCCGCGCAGAAGCACGGCTCATTCATGCAATAAAACTAAAGTTACTTGAGTTTTGCACGGATCATAGCGCCAATTGCCGCCATGTCAGCTCTACCCATTACCTTAGGTTTTAATGCTCCCATTACTTTACCCATATCCGCCATGGTGGATGCGCCCATCTCAGAGATGCTTGCATCAACTAGCGCTGCAATTTCCTCTTCGGAAAGAGGCTTAGGCAGAAAGTCTTCAAGAACTTGAATCTCTTCTGCTTCTGCTAGCGCTAGTTCACTGCGACCTGCTGCTTCATATTGAGCAATAGAATCGCGGCGCTGTTTTACCATTTTGGTTAAGACCGCTATAGCTTGGTCGTCAGTCAGAGTTTCGCGGGTATCCACTTCAATCTGCTTAACGGCGGCTAGTGCCATACGAATAGTCCCCAGACGCACTTTTTCTTTCGCGCGCATGGCTTCCTTCATCTGGTCTTTTAGCTGATCAACTAGGCTCATAATGAGATTAGTATAAACGTACGCGACGTGCGTTTTCGCGAGAAAGCTTCTTAGCAAGACGCTTAACTGCAGCGGCTTTAGCACGCTTACGTGCAGTAGTTGGCTTCTCGTAGAATTCACGAGCGCGAACGTCAGCTAGGATACCAGCTTTTTCACAAGAGCGCTTGAAACGACGTAGAGCTACGTCGAATGGTTCGTTTTCACGTACTTTAATAATTGGCATACGCCATCACCCCTTAGGTGTAGGTTGTGTGAGACAATTACTTGACTCAGATAATTTAAAAATGGTGCGGAATTCTATACCGACTCGCCCCCTCTTGTAAACCCCTTAAAACGATCAGAATGAGTCATATTTGGCGATATTATCCGCAGACCGCGATAGGGCTATGGAGTAATTAAAGCACAGCAGGTAGAATTGGCGCTAGTTATGTCAACCGAAGACGAGAAATAATGCGGGTTTTAGGTATAGAAACATCCTGTGATGAGACAGGAATTGCGGTTTATGATGATGAAAAGGGCTTGCTGTCGCATACGCTTTATAGTCAGGTTAAATTGCATGCTGATTATGGTGGAGTGGTGCCAGAGCTTGCATCTCGCGACCATGTTCGCAAAATTGTACCTTTAATACGTCAAGCGTTAGCCGATGCCGATATGAGCATCGACGATCTCGATGGTATTGCTTACACCAAGGGACCAGGCCTTATTGGTGCTCTATTGGTGGGGGCGTGTGTCGGTCGTGCGTTGGCTTTTTCATGGGATAAGCCAGCAATTGGTGTGCACCACATGGAAGGGCACCTTTTAGCACCTATGCTTGAGGATGACGTACCTGAGTTTCCATTTCTTGCGCTGTTAGTTTCTGGCGGTCACTCGATGATTGTTGGCGTTGAAGGCATTGGGCGTTATACGGTACTTGGTGAGTCGGTCGATGACGCCGCCGGTGAAGCATTCGATAAAACGGCGAAGCTGATGGGGCTTGATTACCCTGGTGGCCCAAGACTTTCTAAGCTTGCCGCTAAAGGTATGCCTAATAGTTACCGTTTCCCACGTCCGATGACAGACAAACCTGGGCTGAACATGAGTTTCTCGGGCCTTAAAACCTTTGCGGCAAACACTATCGCGGCAGAGCCAGATGATGAGCAAACTCGTGCCAATATCGCTTGCGCCTTTGAAGAAGCGGTTGTCGATACTTTGGCAATTAAATGTAAGCGTGCGTTGAAGCAAACAGGTTATAAGAATCTTGTTATCGCTGGCGGCGTGAGTGCCAACACGCGTTTGCGTGCATCACTTGCCGATATGATGCAAAGCTTAGGGGGCAAGGTATATTACCCTCGCGGCGAGTTTTGTACCGATAACGGCGCGATGATCGCCTATGCGGGCTTGCAGCGTCTAAAGGCCGGACAAGTTGAAGACTTGGCGGTAAAAGGTCAGCCAAGGTGGCCACTCGATACGCTAGAGCCTGTCGATTAAGGTTTAATATATATTAAAAAC
>NZ_JAKEVD010000054.1 GCF_022398325.1 Shewanella sp. Isolate13 | reverse complement strand
ATTTTAAGGTTTGAGCAGTGTTGCCGTTGTTTTGGTTAAAATTTATACGCATATCCCACTGAAACGGTCATCGGCTTGCCAACAAAGTTGGAACCATAGACTTTCGATGTGACATATTTTTCATCGAATAAGTTCTCTGCGGTGAGGTAAAGCTCCTGGGATTCACTGATGAAATAGCGGCCCGATAAGTCGACAATGGTTTTGGCTTTGATTAAATTCTCTTGCGCAATTTCACCTTGGCCTGCTTTGGTGCGTATATCATCGGTGTATCGGGCTGCAACAGTCAGTTCCCAACTATCGACTTTGACTCCGGCCGAGGCAAATAGCATGTTTTCGGCGATATAGGGAAGTTTGTCTCCTTTTTTCACATCACCCCATGGGTCGAAATCAGACTCGAAGCTGTTAGCAAACTCGGCATCTGTGTAGGTATAGGCAAGCTTTACTGGAAAGCTGATGTCATTTTGAGTATTGAAGCTATAAGCCAAGCTTAGCTCTAATCCCTTAACGTCAACTTCGCCGCCGTTGTATTGATTACCAATATTGTCATCATCACAACCGATAGATGCCGTGCATTCGCCGTGCATGTTGCTGTAATCGCTGTAGAAGAAGATAGCCTCGGAGCTAAACTCGCCTGTGTTGTAACGGGCGCCGGCCTCATAGTTCCAGCTCTGCTCCTCTTTTTTATCGGCATTGCCTGGAGAGGCGGGGGCGAAGCCTTTCTGAACTCCGGCGAGTACTAAGAAGTCGCTGTTTACCTGATAGGTTGCCGAGAGTGAAGGTAAGGTTGCCGAGAAACTGTTGTCGATATCTTTATTTGGCTGACCGTCACGGCCTGGGTTCTCTTTACCCCAGTCGGTGCGGTTAGTCTTTACATCTTCATAGCGAACGCCAGCGGTAATGTTAAAATCCCCTAACTGGATCTTATCTTGTACGTAGAGGGCTAAGGCTTCGGCGCTATCTACGCGGTTAGAGTCGCTGCCGGGAATGCCGCTCTCGGTTAATGTCATCACCTGATTTGAATCTAGATCATAATGATCCGCCCACTGGAATCTATCCATCTCATCTTCATGGTAGCGAGCGCCGAAGGCCAGATCATGGTTATCGAGGTACCAGTTAAGTTCAGTCTGAATACCCTGTGAGATATAGCTACGGTTATTGGCTTTAACGCGTACATCCATTGACGCCCTTGATGGGTTGTTATCAAATTCAGAGGCGGCTTCTACACCACCTTGACTGAGTTTGAGTCCATCAACTTTATCGGCCTTATACCAGTTGCGGGCAAAGTCGTTGTAGTAGGCGGTTGTGCCAAGGCTGAGGTTATCGCTAAAGTCGATAATATGGTTTATCTGTAGCTGTTTATGCTCAGTGTTCATCACATCTTTTTGCGAAGCTGAGTAGCGAGCATAGGGTGTCGTTTCATAATCGGCATCGGTTAAGCCCATGTAGGTCTCATTTGAGACTTCATCTGAGTATTTCAGCTTAAACTCCAACACCTGCGCATATTTAGCATCATCAGCAGAGCGAATGCTTACTTTTGCAAGTGCATCGTTCTTTTCAAATCCAGTGTTGCCACCCACACCGTTGATATCTTTAAAGCCATCGGCTTGATAACGATAGAGATCCACTACGGCACCGACTCGTTCACCCTGCCCACCGGCATAGGCGTGGAGCTTACCGAAGCCATCTTGCCCAGCTGCAACATCGAGCTTGCCCGCTAGTTCCTCTTCAGGGATCTGGCGGGAGAGCATATTGATTACCCCGCCTGTGGTTCTTGGCCCGTACTTAACGGTTGAACTTCCCTTTAGGATCTCAACAGATTGCATTCTGCCAGGTGTAGGGAAGTAATAGGCGGCGGGAGAGGCGTAGGGGGCTGGCGCTGCCAAGACACCATCTTCCATGATAGTAATTTTTTCTGAGCGGTTCTGTCCGGTGCCGCGCATACCTATGTTAGGTCTTAAACCGTAGCCATCTTCCTCTTGAATATAGACCCCAGGGATACTCGCGAGTGTGCGCATGATATCTGTATATTTGAAGGTATCCAGCTCAGCTTGATTGATGAGGTGTGCACTACCAGGCACGGTATTGAGCGGGTTTTGCTTACCAAAGATACTGATCTGCTCCATGGTCGGCTGGGAGCCTGACTCCTGCGCCATTAATTGAGGCGAAAGGGCAGTGAGCAGTGCAGTTGAAAGTAGACTTAAAGAACGTGTTTTACGGTGTGACATAGGAGCTCCGTATTGGATATAACTTCGAATGACCCATTAAATGTTAATGGGATTGATTATCATTTGCGTTGAATCCTATTCTTCAACTCTTAAAATTAACTTAATGCGGTAGTTCTTTACATTTGTTAACAAGGAGCCTAGTGGGGCGAGGCTATGAGTGAGCAAGTCATCGGGTGAGTCAAAATCAAATCTTGGTATACACTGTCGGGTCATTTTTATGGCTAACAAGATGTTTGAGTGAATATGTTTTTAAGTTCTTATTTTCAAAAAGAAAATCAATCTGTATCTATCACTCCTGCCCAGGCGAGTGATTTTGCCAAAGGCGTCGCACAAGACTTCAATCCTATCCATGATGTTGCGGTTAAGCGTTTTTGTGTGCCTGGGGATCTGCTTTTTGCCTTGGTACTCAACGAGTATGGTTTAAGCCAGAAGATGACCTTTAACTTCGCTGGTATGGTCGGCGATGGGGTTAAACTGCAGTTTCCTGACATGGTCGCGGAAGACTTTGATATTCGAGATGATAAAGATAAGTGCTATCTCGAAGTGCATCGCAGCGGCGATGTGCGTCACTGTGAGACGCAAATTGAGTCGTTTATTCGTAAGTATGTGGCGTTCTCAGGGCTAAATTTCATGCACATCTTAGTGCCTATGATGAAGCAGCATCAGATGATGATTAACCCTGCGCGCCCACTTGTGATCTACGAAAGCATGTCGTTTGACTTAACCACCTTAGACTTTACCGAAGTCAGCTTAAAGCTGGTTAAGCAAGACTTACAGATTGAAGGTAAGCGCGGCGATGTGACACTGACCTTTGAGTTACTCAGTGGTGATACTGTGGTGGGCAGTGGCGTGAAGACCTTGGTGATGAGTGGCTTACGCCCCTATGAAGAGGAAGCGGCGCAACAGATGTGTGATGCCTATGAGAGTCGTAGGGTTGCCTTCGGTTAACTGTTTAGACCGCCGTTCATTTTAGAATCCATTTAAAGCCACTTAACGCAATTTTGCTTGAGTGGCTTTTTGTTTTCAGTCTAGGCTATAGCCCAAAATAGCATCGATTCGTATCAAAAACGCGCAAATGAACGGTTAAGATTAAAAATGTGACTAAGCTCACTTGCTGCAAATGCGATGAGGGAGCATTCTATCTGTCCCTATCGCTTGCTGACCCTAATGGTTAGATAAGGATTGGGATCCGTTCGGATGAAGGTAGCAGGAGAGTGGGGAGTAACCCCACACCGACGAGGCAACTTTGTTAGGCTTTACGCTAAACAAAGCACTCTTTCAGGTGCCACATAGTGGTGAGGACTGTTACTGGACGAGCCTCTGGAGAGACTGTGAGCAGCTAAGTGTTCGTAAGCTTAATTGTCACACAGCGCCGAAGGCGAAAGTGTTAGCTCAGCTATTAAACCCAGCTATGAGTTAACGCGAAACGCTCAGGCAAAAGGACAGAGGAGAGGATGACTGTGCTAGCTCTTATTAGCTACATAAAGTCACTGTCGTTTGTCGCTGCGCCTTTTTCTGCCTACCTTACGCTTAAGTGAAGTCAGGCCGAGTCTATCGCTCGTTGCATCCGTCGGTGATCTGCAACAGCCATTTCTTTTCCTCCTCCGATTATTAATAACTCTTATTTAGAGAGTTTTGTTGTTTAATACTCGAGGAATATCATGAATTTTCACGCGCTTTTAGCCGACATCAATGCCATTGTCTGGGGACCTATTACCCTGTGCTTATTGGTTGGAACCGGCCTCTATCTCACCGTTAGACTCAAACTGATTCAAGTGTTTAAGCTGCCTATGGCTTTAGGTTTACTGTTTAAACCTGCAACCGGTAAGGGCGATCTATCCTCTTTTGCCGCGTTATGTACTGCGCTGTCGGCAACTATCGGTACCGGTAATATCGTCGGCGTGGCCACCGCAATTAAAATTGGTGGCCCCGGCGCGCTGTTTTGGATGTGGCTAGCAGCCTTTTTTGGGATGGCAACTAAGTACGCCGAGTGTATGCTAGCGGTGAAGTACCGCACCACAGACGCTCGCGGTAATATCGCTGGCGGCCCTATGTATTATATCGAGCGTGGTTTAGGGCTTAAGTGGTTAGCTAAAATCTTCGCCATCTTCGGTGTGGGTGTGGCCTTCTTCGGCATCGGTACCTTTGCTCAGGTTAATGCCATCAGTGATGCTATGACTATCGCCTTCGAGGTGCCATCTTGGGTAACGGCGGTGATCTTAACGCTAATGGTCGCTGCGGTGACACTGGGCGGTGTAAAGCGCATCGCTAACGTGGCGCAAAAGCTAGTACCAAGCATGGCGCTCGGTTATGTGCTGGCTTGTATGTGGGTACTGTTTACCTTCTCTGATCAAATCATTCCAGCGTTTGAGTTAGTGCTTCACTCAGCCTTTACCCCTATCTCTGCGGCGGGTGGTTTCCTCGGGGCAACGGTTGCTCAAGCGCTGCAGATCGGTATTGCTCGCGGGGTGTTCTCTAATGAGTCGGGTCTAGGTAGTGCGCCTATTGCTGCTGCTGCGGCTAAAACCAATGAGCCTGTAGAGCAGGGGCTTGTGAGCATGACAGGTACTTTTTTCGATACGATTTTAATCTGTACCATGACAGGTCTGGTACTGATTATTACCGGTGTGTGGAGCGGTGATGCAGCCGGTGCGGCCATGACGAGTGCGGCATTTGCCGCTAGTGGTTCAGAAGTTGTTGGTCAATACGTGGTCACCATTGCCTTAGTGTGCTTTGCCTTTACCACCATTTTAGGTTGGCATTATTACGGCGAGCGCTGCTGGTATTACCTAACCGATAGTCGTCTGGGTGAGAAAGGCATTAAGATCTACCAATTTACCTTCTTAGCCCTGATTGCCGGTGGCGCCTTCATTCACTTAGATCTTATCTGGATGCTAGCCGATACCGTTAACGGTTTGATGGCTATTCCTAACTTGATTGCACTGATTGGTTTAAGGCATGTGATCTTAAAAGAGACCCGCAAATATTTTGCCAAGCAGCAAGCATTAGCGACCCAAAGCTCATTGGCTTAAGGCTACTATTGAAATAGACCGCTCAAGGCTATTGGCTTTAACAAGCGAAAAACCTTGAAAGTTCAGTGAATTATCAATGCTAGAAATAGAGCCCATCTCATCAATAGTGAGGTGGGCTTTTTATTGGCTGTTTTTCGAAAAAGCTAAAGATTGTAGATGATGCTGTCGCCTGTTAACTGCCGATTGATTGAGCATTAAAATGCCTAAAAATGGCGTATGATCTCGCTTCTGATATTTGGTCACAGAAACCGCCGCTTTAGTCACTTTGGCATAATTGCCAAGCGTGGCGCTTTCCTTTAATTTAGTGACCATCAAAATTTTTTATAGCCCTAATATTAGCCTTAATATTAGCTCTAACATTAGACCTGACAATTTTAGCTTAATGTAAGCCCACAGCGCTTACCGTTACGGCTCTGTTTGGATTAAGGAATGCAATGCCAAGCTTAAATCGCATCATACTTATCGATACTCATCTACCTGGTGTGGTAGAACTGGCCCTGGATGGCCACACCAATATTTGTGGTACTAACGCATCGGGTAAAACCACACTGCAGCGTCTGGTTCCGGTTTTTTATGGTGAATACCCGAGTCGAGTGGTGCCATCAACCCGTGACAGTTTCGAGCGTTGGTACCTGCCCCATGATTCAAGCTTTATCATCTATGAATATATCAAGTCAGATGGTCTAGCCTACCAAGCGGTGTTGGCGTCAGCAGGTGACGGTAAAGGGGTGAACTACCGCTTTATTGCCAAGGGCTTCGAGCTTGAGGATTACATCAAGACTAAGCAGGGCGATAGCATTCAATGCTTCACCATGGCTGAACTTGGTCGAGAGATGAAGCGCGCCGGTGTGGCAGTGACTAACCTGCTTAATACCCGTGAATTTAGGGCTATTATCCAAAACGACCGTGCGCTACTGAGCACGGGCAGTAACCGCAATGAGCTGCGTAACTACGCGCGTCAGTTCTCTTTGTGTGAAGCCGAGCATTCACTACGCCATATCGAAAAGTTGGCCAAGGCGGTGCACTCGAAAGAGGGCAAGATGGAAACCATCAAGTCGATGATTGCCGCCATCTTGGAAGAGGACGGGGTTAACCCGCCAAGTTCACGCCTTAACCCGCAACGCGTCGAAGCTTGGATCCGTGAGAGTCAGCTCATTCAAGGCTTTGAGCAAATTCGCCCAGAGTTTGAAAAACTCGAGCAGGAGTTTGACCAGCTGCTGAGCACCGAGCAGCGTCTTGCCAGTCTGCGCCGTGGCTACAGCAAAGATGAAACCACCGAAATTGAGCGCCAAGAGCATCATCAAGACCTGTCTAAGGCTCTCAATGCTCAGCTGCGTCAACTCGATGACGAGTGGAAAGAGCAACGTGACGAGCTTAACCTCGATCTATCTGCCGCCAAGGGCGATGTGGCTAAGTGCGAACATGAGCTGGACTCGATTGAAGATCAGCATGCCAGCTTCCAAGACGCCGATATCGAGCAGGCCAAATTAGATCTAGAGCAGCTTCCAAGCTGGCGCGGCAGTTTAGAGAACCTAAGCGAGCGTCATAAGCTGCAAACCGAGAAGCATCAAGATATTGAAGCGGCCTACAATGCCCGTCGCAGCAAGATTGGTGAAGGTCTTAACCGCGAGTTAGAAAACCTACATCAAGAACAAGATAGCCTGCGTGAATCCCGTGACAAACAAAGAGAGATTGGCCGCACTGAGCTTGCCGAACTAGAGGCGCAGTGGCGCGAGTCGACCGAGAAAGGTCAGGCGCAGTTTAGCGAGCAAGCCTATCAGCTTAAGGTCAATGCCGCCGAGCTTAAGGTGCGCGTCGACAGCGTGACTTACTCTGAAGAGGAAAAACTGGCGCTAGCGGTATTCGATGAGCGTATATCCCGCGCCGATGAAGAGCAGGAAGCCTGTAATGCCAAGGTGGACCGTCTATCGAGTGAAGAGCGCAAGCTGAGAGCCAAGCGCGATCAGGCTAACGAGAGTCTGCGTGTTGCTGGCATTCGCGTGACTGAGCGCCAGAGTGAGCTCGAAGAGCTGACTCATATGCTGTTCCCGCAGTCGCATACTTTGCTGGAATTCTTACGTAAAGAAGCCGCTGGCTGGGAAAATACCTTAGGTAAGGTGATTAACTCTGAGCTACTGCACCGCAGCGATCTACACCCAAGCATTAGCAGTGAAAACTTAGAAGCCTTATACGGTATCGCGCTGGACTTAAAAGCCATCGACGCGCCAGAATATGCCGCCTCAGAGCAAGAGCTAAGAGTTAAACATGCCGCCGCTGAAGAGGCGCTATCTAGCGCCAAAGAACTGCAAGCCGAAGCGGAAGATATCTTAGTTGCCAGCAACACAGAGCTAGATAAGTTACTGCGTGAGCTGACCTTTGCCCGCACGGCTTACAAAAATAGCCGTGATGACTTACGCCGCCTATTTGATGATAAACGCGCCGAGCAGGAGAAGATTAACCTTGCACTGAACGAGCGTAAATCCGCCTCGCAGAAGCAGCTTGCCCGTATCGACAGCGATATCAAGCAGCTTCAGGGTCAGCAGCAAGAGTGGTTAGAAGAGCAAAAAGAGCAGGCGCTTGAAGCGCGCATGGAGAAGAATGCCTACTGGCAAGAAGTGGTTGGTGCGTTAGACAGCCAGCTAAACCAAGTGAAAGCCAACATTCAAAACCGCCGTGAGCACGCAGCAAGTGAGCAGAAGGCCTGTGAGCAGTGGTACAAAAACGAGCTTAAATCTCGTGGTGTCGACGAAGCTAAAATCGTCGCCCTTAAGGCCGAAATTCGCACCCTCGAGAGCAATATCAGCAAGGCGGAGCAGCGCCGCAGCGAAGTGCTACGTTACGACGACTGGTATCAGCACACTTGGCTTAAACGCAAGCCTAAGTTGCAATCGGAGCTAAGTAAGGTCAAACACGCCAGCCTAGATCTGGAGCAGCAACTTAAGAGTAAGGCTAATGAAGTTAAGGCTAAACGCAACGAGCTAGACAGTGAGCGTAAGCAATCCGATGCGGTGCAGATTGAAGCCTCAGAAAACTTAACTAAGCTGCGCAGCGTAATGCGTAAACTGAGTGAGCTTAAGCTACCAGCCAGTAACGATGATGCTCAGGGCAGTCTGTCTGAGCGTCTACGCCAAGGTGAAGATCAGCTACTGAAACGCGACTCATTGATGGGCTCGGTCAAGCAGTATGTTGAGCACTTCGACTCGGTGATCGCCAGTAAATCAGGTTCAGGGTTATCGGAGACTTGGGAGCGAGCCCGTGAAGAGTCGAGCTTTGTTAATGACAAAGGCATCCGTATTCTTGATTACCGCAAGTTAGTGCCACAGCTAGAGCAGTTACTTAACGTGATGGTGCCGCAGTCAATTATGGCGCTGCGTGAGCAGGGGCGAATTTTTGGTGTCGATTTAACTGCCTTCTACGATGTACTGGCCGATATCGACCGCCGCATCGCCTCACAAAGTGCGCGCATTACCCGTGAAGTGGGTGAGGAGCTGTTCCTCGATGGCGTATCAGAATCTGCGGTTAAAATTCGTTCACGCATCAGCGAACTAGAGTTCTGGCCTGAGCTAGAGCTATTTGTTAAGGCATTTAAACGTTGGAAGGCCGATGGCTTTAACGACTTGCCAGGTGAAGATTACACCAACAGCATGCGCCGCGCGTTAGACATTATCGGCCGCGCCGCACTCTCTGGTGGTATCGCTAAGCTGCTTGAGATTGAGCTGCGCCTAAAAGAGGGCAATAGCGACTTAGTTATCCGCACCGACAGACAGCTAAACGAGTCATCGAGTCACGGTATGGCTTACCTGATCTTATGTAAGTTCCTGCTGGCGTTTACCCGTCTACTGCGTGGCCGCGCCGAGGTGACCATCCATTGGCCGATCGATGAGCTCGGTACCTTACACCACGGTAACGTGAAGAAGATTTTCGATGCCTGTGAGAACAACAATATCTCAGTATTGGGGGCGTTCCCCAACCCTGAGTCTGAGGTACTGAACCTGTTTTCGAACCGTTACATCATCAACAAACAAACTAAGAAACTGCAGGTAGTTAAGCCTCAAGTTAATCCGATCGCCGAGAAACTTAATCAGCGTCGCACTCAGGAGGCTGTGTAATGAGCCAAGCAACCGAAACCGCCATCGTTGGCACTAGCGCCCTTATTGAACGTTTACTCAAAGGTCAGTTTATCTGTCGCACTACTGATGAAGACGGCTGGCGCGCACTGAAAAGCCCATCGACTCGTGACTATGTTGAGCAGTACTTAAATCAGATCAATCGCACCATAGGCTCGGCGGGTGAAGGTGAAGTCTTCTTCTGTGGCTATCAGCAGCTAGGCGATGGTGAGCGCAAGGTGATCTCATCGCAGTTTAAAGATATCTGTAATGCGCTGATCCCGCTGGTGGAGTGGCTGGTACTGGTGCAAGAGGGCAGCGGCCAAGATGCACCGCTATCTGAAGGTGTTGCCGTGCGCTTAACCGAGCTGCAGACCCGTATCGAAGATACGCCAGCGTTTCGTGAGCAGCTGGCGAAAATCAGCCATTACCGCTTATTTGGCTCAACCAGTACCAATGTTGATGCGCAAATCAAGCTGGTGTTTAAGCGCTTAGTCGAACTCGGTTACCTGACTCGCCCGAATAGCGAAAAGCAGATCTATATCGCTACCGGTAAGCTCGATTACCTGTATGAGGTGATCCGCTTTATCGATGAGACCGAAGGCTTAAGCCTTGAAGCCCAAGCTGAAACCGCCACTCAAAGGGATCTGATCTAATATGAGCAGTAACTTACACCAAGCCGGTGTTAAGCTGCTAAAACAGCTTGGACGCCATGCAGAGCTGGTGATGGACGTTTACTTATCGGGCTCAGTCTCGGTCGATGAGAGTAACGCTCAAGCCATCGATAAACTGCAAAAGAGCGACATTCTGTGGCGACCCGAGCCTGAGCAAGAACTGCGGTTGAAGCGTTCGGTGCGTGCCTTACTGGAAGAGGCTTTGAGCGATGAGCGTAATCGGCAAATTGACTCTAATGTGGGCTCGTCCCTAGCTACCATCAAGACCTTGGCCGACCACTATAAAGAGGCGCGCCATAATGTGGATTTCAGTGCCTCAGAGGCTTACCTTGCCGACTTGAGTGAGCATGTTTATAGCTTCGCCGATGGTCTACGCTACTCTATCCGTGTGCTGTGGAGCCGTATCAACAACGAGTTTGGTTATGTCGGCAGTATCAACGCTAAAATCCGTGAGAACGAGCTGGCCCAGAGCCAAGTCTCCGAGTTGCTAAACGGCCTTGAGATGTTCCAGTTTAGCGAACTCGGTGAGATAGCCGGCGATATTCGCGAGCTGAGAAAGCTGCTGGTGACCACACTGCAGGAAACTTTGAGTGACTGTACTCAAGAGCTCAGTGTGGTGCAGGCGCGTCTGCTAGAGCTACTGGGTCGTTTCCGTCAAATCCGTGGTCGTACCCGTTTGCTAAAAGGCTGGTTGCTGTATACCGATCTGCATCCAGACTACAAACCTGCCGATCATGTGAGTCACAAGCAACTCCCGGCACTGTTTAATATCGCCGAGCCGCTGTTGGCTCCGGCATCTGTGGATGTGCATAACCATAGCTTAGAGCCTGAGCTACTTGAAATTGTCTCTAACATTAAGCGTATCGATCGCTTAAATGATGTGGGTGCTGTGCGTGAGCAAGATGTCTCGGTTGATCTTACCCAAGCAGAAGATTTCGACATTCCTGATAATCCGCTTAAGCTGGCGGTTGATGGCTATTTCTGCGCGGTGATTGATTCGGGTAAGAGTCAGTCGGCGCTAGAGTACCTAGATGAGCAGCAACTCCCTTGGGATAGAGAGTCCTGGTTGTATCAGGTGATCTGCGGCTATGAGGGCCTACCCGAAGAGCATAGAAGCTACTTCGAACTTGAGCATATCGGTGAGCCCGACCCGGTTTATAGCGGTAACTTCATCATTAAAGATGTGGAGCTGTGGCTAGCATAGCATTCTGTTTGAGCACTTTGTTTGAGCGCTCTGGCATAGCGTTTTAATTGACGGATAAACCGCCAAGAAAAAGCACCTTTTAAGGTGCTTTTTTTATGAGCATTAATCGGTGTGTTTGCCGATATGTAACGATAAATACCCTTTTCGCCGTCTTGCGTGGCTTTTAATTCTGCTGCAGGTCGGCGCGGTGGTGTTTTCAACTGTATTCTTTTTAAGTTTTCGTTCTTAAAATGATGCAGATATGTTGTCGATGTAAAAGTTGCGTCTAGGTGGGTTGTATCCTCGGGTAATCTAAATTGTTTAGAATCAGTGGTTTAGGTGGTTGCTTCTGGCTGGGTTACCAAGCTGTTTCAAAAACTATTTTGCCCTTTTAGATTGAAATTCTTGCCAGCATGTTTCACTATCCCTGCACAATGAGATGGAAATCAAGTTTTCATCAAGATTGAAGGCAATAGAAGGCATGCGCTAAGACATGTCCCAATAAGGCAAGCAAATGAAAAAATCACTTTCGACCCGGATCTTTATCGGTCTTTTTTCAGGGCTTATTTTTGGCTCTATCATCCAATACTTTCTCGCTGATATCAGCTTCTTCTCTGGCACAATCGTCGAGCTAGCCTCAGGCGCAGGCACTATGTTCGTCAATATGATCATGATGCTAGTGGTACCGCTGGTCTTCGTCAGTATCGTTTGCGGCGTGTGCGAGCTTAAAGATCTCAATAGTTTCGGCCGCTTAGGCGGCAAGACATTCGGCTTCTATATCATCAACACCTTAGTGGCGATTTTCGCTGCATTAGGCGTGGCACTGTTGCTTGCTCCAGGCAAGGGCGTAGATATGTCTAGCGGTGGCGGCGTCGATATCGTGGCGACAGAGCTACCTAACCTAGTCGATTTGATTGTCAGTATCGTACCGAGCAACCCGATTACGGCATTTGGTTCGGGTAACATGCTACAAGTTATCTTTATGGCGTTACTACTTGGCGGCGTGATTAAGTCTCTTGGTGAAGCGGCGCAAAGCGCGGTAAACGGCTTCCAAGTGGCAAACAAGATCATGATGAAGCTGATCAGTGTGGTGATGCAGCTGGCGCCTATCGGTGTCTTTGCGCTGATGCTAAAGCTAGGCGCGACATTGGAAGCGGCAATCTTTGGCAGTGTGGTCGAATACCTAGCGCTGATCATCGGCCTATTACTGCTGTGGATTTTTGTGGTCTACCCATTCGCCGTTGGTCTGTTTACTCAAACTTCAGCTAAAGAGTTCCGCGCTAAGACCCGCGAACAGATTTTATTTTCACTGTCGACGGCGAGTTCTAATGCGACCATCCCGGTAACTATGCGTACGCTAACTGAAAAGCTAGGGGTTAATCGCTCTGTTGCTGGCTTTGGTGTACCGCTAGGCGCGACCATGAACATGGGCGGCGTATCAATTTATATCACTATCGCTATCTTCTTCGTTGCTAACGCATTTGGCGCGCCTATTTCGATGGAGCAGCTACCTGCATTGCTATTTAGTATCTTCTTACTGTCTGTTGGCGCGGGTGGTGTACCTGGCGGCGGCATGGTGATGATTGGTGTGCTTATCCATCAGATGGGGCTACCTATCGAAGCGTTCGCAATTGTTGCAGCGCTAGACCGTCTAATTGATATGGTACTGACCTCGTGTAACGTAGTGGGTGACACCGCGGTACTGACCATAGTGAATGAAACCGAAAAGGATGCTGACGCTAAGTTGGCTCCGGCTCAAGCTCAAACACAAGTACAGGCTCAAGCCCAAGCCTGAATCTGAGTTTAAGCTTAGCGACAACAGACTCGCACTTATTGTTTGAAGATTAAAAATGCCAGCAACTTGCTGGCATTTTTGTTTTCTAGCTTTTCTTGTTTTTGTTCTTACTTTTCTTTAGTGATGCGCCGGCTCAACGCACTCTGACTTATGCCAAGCATCTGCGCCGCAGCGGTTTGGTTATTGGCGGTGCGGTTCATCGCCTCTTGAATGAGCGCGTCACTCATCTGGGCCAATGTCGGCAGATTCTTAGGGAAGATAAGCTGGTCGCAGTCGCTGCTACTACTCGGTTTACTCTGGTTTATCGCCTCCATAAAGGGGGTGATATTCAGTAGGATGCCGTCACTGCGACTCACGGCGTCAAACACCATGCCTTTAAGCTCGTGCAGGTTGCCAGGGAAATCATATTCACTGAGCTGCTGAGCAAGGGAGGCGGGTTGCTGTGGCTCTGACAGTCCCATCTCTTTGGCGGCAAGGGTTATGAAGTGGTTGATCAGCATAGACAGATCCAGCTTACGCTGTCTTAGCGGTGGCAGCTTGATGGTGTGTGAGCGCAGGCGATAGAGCAGATCGCTTCTGAATTTTCCAGCCTGATTCAGCGCCAATAGATCGTGCTGCGTTGAGGTGATAATCTTACACAGTACCGGATAGGCTCTGTCACTACCGATTGGGTAATACTGCTTATGTTCAATCACATCGACAAGCTTAGCTTGGGCTTCGATGGGCAAGTCACCAATCTCATTTAGATACAGCAGGCCAGACTGCACCTGATGCAATACCCCGGCTTGGGCGCTGATCTGGCCGTCTTCGCCTGTGTGGAGTTGACCGAATAGCTGCAACTCGAATGCCGAGGTACTGATCCCCGCTAAATTCACATTGACAAAGGGGGCATCGGCGCAGATAAGCTGATGGCAAGACTTGGCGAACTCATCTTTACCTGTGCCGCTTTCGCCTTGAATAAGGATGGGCTCAGGGCTTAGGGCCACCGCCTCCAGATAGCGAAACTGATCCAGTAGCGCAGGCTCGCAGGTGAGGATGTTATTAAACACATCGGGGCGATTTAAGGTGCGGCTTAAGAAGCTCTCTTTGATCCGCAGGTAGTTACGCTCGAGGCCGACGACTTCAAGCGCGCGGCGCACGGTGCGCGCCAGATCATCGACATTATCGGTCTTGATAAAGTAGTCATAGGCACCGTTTTTAATGCAGCGTACTGCGGTGTCGACCTCGTTGACCCCAGTCACTATGATGACGCGGGTCTTAGGAAACTCTTTACGGATCATCTCAAGTAAGTCTTCACCGGAGTGAAACGGCATGGTCAGATCAAGCAGCACTAAAGCGTAATCCCCTGTCTGTAAGCGGCTCATCACTTGGCGACTGTCGACACAGGTATCGATCGTCGCTTCTGGCACGAGACGATTAAGCGTAATGGAAAGCGTTCTAAGCCAAGACGCTTCATCGTCAACAAGGAGAATATTTCTAGCAAGTTTCATGTGATACCAGTCCTATAAAATATCTGTTCTGTTCAGAGCCTCTTAGGCTGTTCATCTCAAGGCACAATGATGAGTCAATGCTAATTCGCCTTTGAGTCACGGCACTTTTAGTCACGCAATCAGTACTCCAATGGAAAGCGTATTTTTATCACAGTGCCTTTGCCAAGCCGTGAGGTGATCTGCATGTCGGCCTTGTGCTCTTTAATGATGCGGCTACACACGGAAAGCCCTAAACCACTGCCACCGCTTGAGCGGCGGGTGGTAAAGAAAGGTTCGGTAATGCGTTGTAGTGTCGCGCTATCCATGCCCGAGCCCTTATCACTGACGACGAGGCAAATATGTTTGTCTTCGACACAGGTCTTAATATTGATGTGCTCCTTGCACTCATAGCAGTCGGCATCTTGCCTTATTGCATGACAGGCATTTTGGATGAGATTAATCAGTACCTGATGCAGTTGCTGCGCATCGCCCATAACAACTGGGCTTGGGGTCAGTAGATCGGTCGTCACGTTAAAAATCTTGGTCTGATTGGCGGTCAGACGTAACGAAACCTCGACCACTTCATTGAGGTTAATCGCTCGGTATTCGTTGGCTAGGGTCGGCAGCGCATAGCGTTTAAGGTCGTTAACGATACGGCTAATTCGCTGAGCGCCTTCCTCTATCGAGTTGCTGCTGAGGTCCAATTCGCCCATGGCCAGATCCGGTGATAGCCCTGCCACCGTCCAAAATGGGTTCTGTTTCTGGTAATGACTGCTCGCTTCCGACAGATCTTTTAGGGCGTCGCTGATAAAGGCTATCGAGTGAATGATGATCCCGGTGGGGTTATTGATCTCATGGGCAATGCCCGCCGATAGCTCGCCGAGTGAGGCGAGTCGACTGGCTTCATCGTTAGCCTGACGCAACCTGTGCTGCTCGGTGGCTTCTTCGAGTAATATGACCACCTGCTGCTTACTAATTGGGTGAAGCTGGAGCTGCCAATACTGATTGTTGATCTGCATATCGGCTTTTTGGGATTTTTGCTCGACTAGGGCATCACAGAGCGCGTTGCCTAAGTTAAAGGTCTCACCATCAATATAGTGAAAATCGGGGTTAGTTAGCAGATCGTTGTTGTTATCATTACTCCAAAGACATTCAAGATCACGGTTAAATAGGGTGACACCGTGGGGAATACCGTTGAGTACCGACTGGAACTGTTTCGATAGATTTGAGATGGCGAGCTCGGCCTTCTCTCTATTGGCTAACTCTACCTTAAGCGCCTTGGAGCGTTTGCGCAGGCTCAGGCTGATAAAGCCGGTTAACAGCATGCCGACGGCGGAGAGTAGGCTGACAAAAATCGCCAGCGACAGCATCTTTTTCTGCGCAGAGTTAAGGTCAACCTTCTCGCGGCCAGTACCAAACCACTTATTGACCAGACGGTCATATTCGCCGGAGAGCTTAAGTTGTCTTAGGGCATCGTTGATCTGTGCCATCATCTCAGCATTCTTATAGTTGCTGACAAAGTTAAATGCGCCATAGATCAGCGGGTCGCTTGAACTACGGATCGATGGATACAGGGGCATGAGTCGTCTGGCGACAAAGTTCTCGGCGATCACCACATCGACTTCACCTTTAATCAGCAGTTGAAAGCCGGTTTCATACAGGTCGACATCGACACGGGTGAAATCCTGCTTTTTACCTGAGATATAGACATCGACGAAGGCGCCTTTCTTGATGGCGACGCGTTTGCCTGCCAAATCATTCCAGCCGTTGATAAAGGATTTTCCCTGCAAGGTATAGGCCTTGGCGTGGGTGGCATAAATGGGATCAGATTGGCTCAGCTCTCTATCGACTGTAATCGGGCTGACCACGGCGATGACATCAATGAGTGAGTCACGGTTGTGCACGTCTTTTAAAAGTTGTTGGAAGCTCTTACGGCGGATAACGATGCGTTTGCCCATAAGCTGGCCGATGCGATCCATCAGCTCAAGGTTAAAACCTTGATCTACACCATTGTTGCGCCATTCTAGTGGTGCAGTTTTAGAGTGAACGCCGAAGATTATACTATGATTCTCATAGGGCTCTGCGGCATGTAATGGCAGCGATAGCCCCGCCAAGCCAAGCACACAAAGCGTAAAAAGCGTGCAAACTAAGTTAACAAATATTTTCATAAACGAATCTTAGCATGAGCTTATGCAGGATAACTGTGCGGGGTTTCTCGATTTGCTAAGGAATTAGTTAGCTGATTATAACAGTTTAATCATGCTGAAATTCATTGGTTTAGCCGCGTTTAGCGTTGGTGTTATCTCGGGTTATTTTGCAAATGGTGAGCCATGAACAAGAGATGTGATCTTGTTAACGGCTCACTATGCATTTTTGCATAACAACCTATGAGGTTATGCATCTTTGCATGACCGCTTTTGCAAGCTGTGATCGAGTGTTCAGTTTCTTGAGCCTGTCAGGAGATGTTGTTGAAGGGCGCAGGCTTCAGGCAGACAATTACCTCGAATTGAGTATTTAAGACGGCGCTTATGACCGTCAAATCTAACCGTGATGGCTTTTTAGTGCTGCTAAGGCAGTCATGAAAAGTGAGGAAATGAGATGAAAAACTTTAAGAAAGCAGTGTGTATTGCAACACTTCTTGGCTCAGCTGGCTTGATGTCTAATGCTATTGCAGCTGATAACTTGGCAGAATTCCATGGTGAAAACCAAGAGTGTGATAGCTGCCATATGCCAGATGGTGAGCTATCAAACGACAGCCTAACTTACGAGAACGCCCAGTGTGTATCTTGTCACGGTACATTGGCTGAAGTTGCTGAAGAAACTAAACATGAGCACTACAATGCCCATGACTCTCATTTCCCTGGTGATGTGGCTTGTACTTCTTGTCACAGCGCTCACGAAAAATCAATGGTTTACTGTGACTCTTGCCATAGCTTTGACTTTGACATGCCTTACACTAAGAAGTGGGAACGTCATGAGCCAAGCATCGATGAGTTACTAAAAGACAAGTCTGACCGTCAAGCGGCACTTGCTGAAGCACCACGTGACACAGTTGATGTAGTGGTTGTTGGTTCTGGTGGTGCAGGTTTCTCTGCTGCAGTATCTGCATTTGATCACGGCGCTAAAGTGATCCTAATTGAAAAAGAACCTGTTATTGGTGGTAACGCTAAGCTTGCAGCAGGTGGTATGAACGCCGCTTGGACCGATCAGCAAAAAGCCAAAGGCATTAAAGACAGCGTCGAGTCTATGTACAAAGACACCATGAAAGGTGGCCGTGACATTAACGACCCTGCACTAGTAGAAGTATTAACTTCTCACTCTAAAGGTTCAGTCGATTGGTTAACTGCGATGGGCGCTGACCTTAACGACGTAGGTCGTATGGGTGGTGCATCGGCTAACCGTTCACACCGTCCAACGGGTGGTGCTGGTGTTGGTGCTCACGTCATTCAAGTGCTTTACGATAACGCTGTTAAGCGTGATATCGATATGCGCATGAACACCCGTGGTATCGAAATCCTTAAAGATGACAAAGGTAACGTTAAAGGTCTGCTAGTTAAAGGTATGTACAAGGGTTACTACTGGATTAAAGCTGACGCGGTTATCCTAGCTACAGGTGGTTTCGCTAAGAACAACGAGCGTGTATCTAAGTTAGATCCTAAGCTAAAAGGCTTCGTATCAACTAACCAACCAGGTGCAACAGGTGACGGTATCGACGTAGCAGGCAATGCTGGCGCGGCGATGAAAGATCTTGAGTACATCCAAGCTCACCCAACGCTATCTGTTAAAGGTGGTGTGATGGTAACTGAAGCGGTTCGTGGTAACGGTGCAATTCTAGTTAACCGTGAAGGTAAGCGTTTCGTTAACGAAATCACCACACGTGACAAGGCTGCGGCAGCGATTTTGAACCAAACGGGTAAGTCTGCGTTCCTAATCTTTGATGACTCTGTACGTAAGTCGCTAAGCAAGATTGATAAGTATATCGGTCTAGGTGTTGCACCAAGCGCTGATACCTTAGTTAAGCTAGGTGAAATGGAACAGATTGATGGTAAAGCACTGACTGAAGCCGTTGCTCGCTACAACAGCTTTGTTAAGAGCGGTAAAGATGAAGACTTCGGTCGTCCTAACCTACCTCGTGCCCTTAACGAAGGTAACTACTATGCAATCGAAGTGACTCCAGGTGTTCACCACACTATGGGCGGCGTGATGATTGACTCTAAGTCTGAAATCATGAATGCGAAGAAGCAAGTTATCCCAGGCCTATATGGCGCAGGTGAAGTAACTGGTGGTGTTCATGGTGCTAACCGTCTAGGTGGTAACGCTATCTCTGATATCGTGACCTTCGGTAGAATGGCTGGTGAGAATGCAGCTGAATACGCTAAAAAGAAATAGTCTTCTTTAGACTAATCTTGGAAGTGTTAGTCGGGGTTGAGATTTGAGTTAAGTTTCAGCCTCAGACTAAAAAACAAAAGCCTTTATCTTCGGATAAAGGCTTTTTTGTTTTCTCAATTTTCAGTTGAGAGTGATTGATGCCAAAGGTTGTGCTGTTCTAGCCTAGTGCAGATACAGCTGAGGCCTTTGATGGCATGGATGCCATCGTAGAGCTTACAGGGCCAATTCTGTTCCATACAGAATTTGGCATTCCCTCCGTCCATGGAGGTCAGACGTACTTGGAGCGTGCCTCAGAAGTGTCTCCACATACGCGGGCCGCAGGCCATTGGAACCACTTTTGTTATGTGCTAACTCTCAGCCTAAAAATATATCGAGTCTTTTATGGTTATGCTATCAAGCACAGCTTGATTAGCTATCGGGGGCGGGCGAAGCGCCGCGACGTTAGTTGTTAGACGCAGTCTAACTTAAAATTCGGGCGTAGCCTGATGCGTTACCAATGTGGCACAGCCACGATCTTTATCAAGCAAAGCTTGATCGTTTAAAGTGACAGTTAGCCGCTACCTAACTGACCACCAAACTCGGTGACAGAGTCGCCACCTCTGCGACGAAAATCCTGATATAGCTCAAACAAACGAAAAATTAGTAAAATTTTTTTGTTTTTAATATTGGTTTAATTGTTGTTTTTTCTGGTAGAAAAATTACCAATTTACTCTGTGAATGCTTGTAAAT
>NZ_JAKEVD010000053.1 GCF_022398325.1 Shewanella sp. Isolate13 | reverse complement strand
GGTAGATATCACTTCGGACGATTTGGATAACCAGCTCTCTGAGTGGCAACATTATTACAACTGGGAGCGACCTCATAGTGCCCACAAAGGCAAAACGCCGATGGAAAAATACTTCGATATAGCAAATGAAACGCCATTCTCTGATGAAGTCATGAGTAACTATGATATTAAAAACGAAAGGGTTCAGGACGCAAATTATAAGCTAGATTTAGAGATCGCCAGGTTGAAACTATGTCTATGAATCACACACAACATCTGAATCATCATCTCTCCGAATTAGCTCTCTCAGATGTTTTAAACTTATGTTTGGACAAAAGTCAGTTGGAGCTTGCAGCTTGTTTCGTTTGATAAAGTTAGTGAGCTTCCAGCTCACACACGGACTTCAAGTTAGACTCCGTCTAACAATTAACGTCGTGGCGCTTCGCCCGCACCCGAGTCAAGGGGGAAAGCGCTTGTCCCCCTTAACAAACCCTCAGCGCCCCAGACGAAGTTACATGCATTAGATACGAGCCTCATACTTATTCGAAATAGTCTAACGCTTCCGATGGGGCATCCTGCCCCGCGAAAGCTATGCCCACATCCATGTGGGCATTACGCCTATTTCTTCAACGTACTTCGGCAACTTCGATGGGGAATGGGTGTTTTCTGTGAGTTTGTAATGAGCTGATAGCTTTTAGTTATGGCTAAAGCCACAATCTTATTAAAACTCATTTTTGGACAACAGTGAGCTAGTTATCTTGCTAAGATTAGTAATCTACGAATTACCTCAAATATTCCAAAGCGACTCCTGCTTGTAGCGACGAGCTTGACTTAGCGAGCAATCCATACTTTACCGAGCTGTTCTTTCACTAGTTACAGAAAACCTTATAAATAGAGGAGACATTTAGTTAGTTCAGTACGAGGTTGGTTTTCTGAAATTAGTCTTCAAACTAGTGGTTGTTACACCATGTGATAGTCAAATATGCCCCCCCTCATTTTTCATCCACGACATTCCTCCATGTTTCTTGTTTTTTCGCTTATTCAAGTATGAATTCCAAAATGGAATACATGCTATAGCTATTAGCCTGGTTACATTCGACAAAGCGCGCATGTAATATTTATTCATCGATTGAAAGGTGGCATCGATAGCCAACGATTCAGAGAATCCAAGGTGGCTGGCTATTAGCACGCAACCACCAAATAAAGATTACACAAAAAGTGAACATAGTATGTCAAACAACCTTATTTTCTATGTTGAGTTCGAGGTTAAACCTGAGTGTATTGAGAGGTTTATTCAAGGAGCAACGCAAGTGCTAGAGGCGATGTCTAAAGAGATCGCATTTGTGTCAACGCAATTTCATCGTCATGTAGATAATCCTAATAAATTCTCTTTGTATGAAGTTTGGAATGAGTCGTCGATGGACGACTTCGTGAAGAACCAATTGCATGGCAAGAGTTACCGAGATGAGTACGAAGTTTACTTACCTGAATTGCTTGCCAGCCCTAGAAAGTTTTCTGTTTTAAATTCAATTGGCTCGTGGAAAAAATAGTACGAGAAATAACATCTATCCTTTATACGCCGTATGAAGAGATAAACATTTACATATTCAGAGAGGTAAACAAAATGGATATGCAACAAAAATTACAGCAATTGCTAGACAAACAAGAAATGACAGAAGTTATGTACAAATTCGCTCGAGCTTTAGACCGAGTAGATGGCGAATTAATGAAATCCACCTACTGGGAAGATGCGATTGAAGAGCACCAAGATCCTATTTTCCCTGATCTGTTTTTCTATAATGACAATGCTCACGCATTTGTAGAACCTGCAATGGAAGGTTTCCGCGCACTGAAAGCGACTCAACACCGAATCAGTAACCCGTTGATTGAAATCGATGGTGATATGGCAACAGCTGAGTGTTACGTCTGGGCATACCATGTACATGAAGATAATGGTGTGGATAAAGAAGGCATTCTTGGTGGTCGCCATCACTTCCGCTTCGAGCGTCGTAATGGAGAGTGGAAAATCAAACATCGCTCAACCGTTTTTGATTGGAACCAAAATCAAGATGCATCAGCAATTTGGGCTGACAACTACAGCGACAAATATCGTGGTAAACGTGATAAGAGCGATGATAGCTACAACTACATTAATATCTAATTTCTATTTTCTCGAGGGGATCGTTGCTCCCCTTATTTTTTACATACCCACAGGGTATAGGAGTATCTCAAATGACCATTCCTGGACTTAAAAAACCTGACCATGTAGGTCTTACCGTGCCGAATGTTGAAGAGGCTATTGAGTTTTTCTCTCAATATTTTGGCTTCGAGCTCGCTTACCAGTTTGGACCTTTCTCCTCAGATGATAACTGGATGGCAGAACAACTCAATGTTCACCCCCGCGCCGAAATCATCAATATTGCAATGATGAATGCGAAAGGTATTAACCTAGAATTATTTGAATACGCAGATATAGTTGAACGCTGTAAAACACCGCCAAATAATGCGGATATTGGCGGGCACCATCTCGCATTTTACGTTGAAGATATGGATGCCGCGGTGACGTACCTGAAACAGCAAGGCATTGAGGTTTTGGGGGAGCCAACCGTGATGACAGAAGGCCCAACAGAGGGGGAGTCTTGGGTTTACTTTATGGCTCCATGGGGCATGCAATTAGAACTTGTTTCTTATCCAAATGGAAAAGCATTTATGAAGCAGAACTCAGTTAGGCTATTTGACCCACGATGAACATTTTTTTTGTAACCTTAATTGTTTTCGCAGGCATGGGACTCTCATTTGAAGCGGGGATCTTAGGGCCTCTAGGGACTCAAGTTGGTAAGCTTTGGGCGACAATGAGCATTGTCAGCGTGGGAACCCTAGTTCTGTGGCTAGTTGATTTTTTTACCCCTCAACACAAACATTATAAATGGCAAAATATCCCTCGTTGGCAGCTAATTGGTGGCGTGCTGGGGTCTCTATATGTGGTCGTCCTAACTCTAGCGACCCCCGTTATTGGAGTCGCCATGACCATGGTTTGTGTTTTATTTGGTCAAATAACCAAAAGCTTTGCTATTGATTATTTTGGATGGTTTGGTGTGACTAAAAAACCAACCAATCCACAGCGAATTATCGGTCTTATCTTTGTATTGTTTGCACTGTGCTTTAGTTATATTGGGGCAATATCGTGATTTTAATTATTATACTCGCCATTGCATCAGGTATGGCATTAAGTACACAGGCTGCAATAAATGGTCAACTGGGCGAAAAAATCGGTGTTGTGAAGACCGCACTCATTACTTTTGGTATTGCGACTGTCATAACGGCACTACTTATTCTATTTTTTGAACCTGTATATGAGTCAAATTTACTCACGGTACCTAAATGGCAATTGACTGGGGCGTTCTTTGGCATTTTGTATCTCATCGTTATGGTTGCATCGGTTCCGCGTGTGGGAATAGCCGTAGCTACGGTATCTACGATTTTCGGTCAAATGATTATGAGCATGCTCATTGATACACAAGGTTGGTTGGGGAATGCATCAATAGCTCTTAATCCTTGGCGTATTGCGGCGATGGTTTGTATTGCAATAGCATTATTCTTCATTTACAAGGCCAACCAGTCTGAATGCTAAAGAAAAACCTTAGCGTTGAACAACTGTGGTGATAGTAACGAGAAATTCAAAGTACCATTTCCCGTTACTACCACCGAGGCTTCGATGCTGCAATTTTAGAGTACAATTTACACTGTTCGATTTTTTCCTTAATAAATTTAATAAAGCGGTAAATTTTTAGAGGGACATAACGATTTTGTGGGTAAACAGCGTTAAAAGGAAGCTGCTTCACTTTAAAAGCAACTCACTACGAAGAATACAGAGGGCGCGAAGAAAGATAATAGCCCAAGCCGTTAGCGCCTTTTATCCTTACTTTCGTGTTCTTCGTGAAAGCAAAGCGCTTCGTGGTGACGATTGATATTTGAGGATAACAGCTGTATCTGCACATGTGGTCGTTCCTTCACATCTGACCCATAGGGAAATTGGGAATGTCGTCATGATGTAAGGCACATCATTGACTATGTGAGCGCGACATCCTGTCCAGCACTCGCTGCAGGCGATTGATAACGATTAAGCAGCAACACAGATCTGGCTACTTGGTAACACCACCCCAAAATAAATGTAAAAAGCCTTCATTCAAAGGCTGAAGCTAAGCTTGTTGACGCTGCTCGCTTTTCATCGCACATAAGCAGGCTTTCCCACGAAGGGCGGGGCAGCTTTTACAGGGCTGGCTCTTATGGGGGCGATATAAGTCTGTTTGAGCTGGGGAGGAGAGGCTGATATTGCGCTGTGTAAATAGGGATGCATGAGTAATGGCATCATTAGCAGGTGTGAGTTTTGTGTATGCTGAGCATAGATTGATTTTGGCTTCAATACGCTTAAGCTTGAGTTGACGTTTGATAACCTTTAAACGGTATTTGCCTAGCTTGGCTGCGCGCTTTTTCAGCGAGATATCGCTATCGCTGAGTTGGGTGTAATAGCTGATTTTTTGCTGATACTTAGCTAGCTTACGGCGTGATTTCTGCTGCTTGTTAATTAAATCATCACTCATCACTTTTCACTCACTACTCTTCACTTATCGCAGGCCGCCAAATGAACCGTTAGTGCCTCTATGCTCAATGACTTAGAGTGTAATCTAAAACTGGTTAAATGAAAATCATTATCGTTCACATTTATCGTGTCTGTATGAGAAGCGGGGGAGCTGAGTTTTCTGCTCACATTGAGGTGATTGTGACTAATACGCAGAGCAAGCAGAGCATGGCGAATGCTCATCGCAGGGGAGGCAAGTGATTAGCCAAGGTTGCTTTGGCTATTCGAATTAAGCGTAGGGGTTCTTATCTGCATCGATTAAGGTGAGTAACAGTCTTAACTCAAATTCCAGTTGATGGTAGTCACCGTCCATATGGCTGCAGAGCTGATAAAAGGCTTTGTTATGATCTTTCTCTTTTAAATGAGCAAGCTCGTGCACCACCACCATTCTCAATAATCCTTCCGGTACCTTTTTAAGACGTGAAGAGATGCGGATCTCGTTTTTCGCCTTGATTTTGGCACCTTGTTTACGGGCGACATAAGAGTGTAAACCTAGCGCTTGGTGGCTCAGAGATATTTTGTCATCGAAGATCACCTTCGACAGTGGCTGAGATTTTCGCAGGTACTGGTTCTTAATTGCGATGGTGTAATCGTACAGGGCTTTGTCTGTGCGAATAGTATGGATATTCGGGTGGCGCCTGAGTAGAAACTGCCCCAGCTTATCTTGCTCTAACAGGCTTTGAACTTGCTCTTGGATATCGCTTGAATAACCGGCTAGGTAGGTGAGTGTTTGCATGCAGTCGTTATATTTTTCAGATGTAAAAATAAAATGTATTTGAAGATATAAAAAGGGCGCCCTGAGTGCGCCCAATTAGTCTCTAGCGTGACAATTCGTAAGCCTTAAGCTTCGTCTGTCTTGTAGATAGTCATGTTATGGAAGGCGTAAGCCGCTTCAAATGCGTTCTTTTGGAAACGCTTAAGCTCTAGGCCTTCGAAATCGACTTGTGGCGGGTTACGCTTTAGCTGCTCTTTGATTGCCACTGGCGATACGATAGACACAGGAACAGGTAAAATTTGGATCAAAGCTTCTAACTTAAAGCTAGTTACGCTGCCCGCGCCTTTACCTTTTTGTTCACGCTGGATAATCACGATTTCATCGACTCGGTAGTCTTCAATCAACTTGCCAAATGCAAAGTGAAAATCACGCATGGTTTCAGTGCTTTCAGAGTTTGAAATCGCGAACGACTTTTGACGGCAATCCGGCACGTTATAAGTTTCGCCTTCATAACTTAATAAACTGATGATGGCTTCGCCACCTTTTAACTCTACGCCACAAACTCTCATGATAAACCTTAAAAAAACAATATTACGGCTATTGTAACGCTATTTCCTGAAACGGTCAGCGTTTTAATGTGGATTTAGGCGTTATTCAAATAACTTTTTGACTTTGTTTCCTCTAGCGCTTAAAGAGGAGGGGCGAGATGCAAACATAAAAAAGCCGCAGAGAGAATGACTCAATGCGGCTTTTCATTTAACTCAGTGCATTGCAATGCACTGAGTAGAAGGGGCGGCTTAGTCTTCCGGCGTATCTTGAAGCTTAGACTTAGGCTTTCTCAGCATTGGCGCATCACCGACATCGACACCAGTCGCAAAGCGTTTATCGCGATTAGCAGCCGCTTTTGCCGATGATCTCTTCTTGGCCGTGGCCGCTTTCTTCTTAGCCGCTGCGGCCGCAGGTTTCGCTTTACGCTTATTCACTGCTTTAGGCTTTAAGCCACTGAATTTGCCTTTTAGCCCTTCAAGCTCGCTAAAGCCGAATGTCTTGTTCAGGAAGGTTTGTACTTGGGTAAAGTTTACCCAGTCTTTTGGACCAACAATCGAGATGGCGTCGCCCTTTGCCCCTGCACGACCAGTACGGCCGATACGGTGGACATACTCTTCGGCAAACTTAGGCATGTCGAAGTTGATGACCAGCGATACATTGAGTAGATCCAATCCACGAGAGGCAACATCGGTCGTCACTAGAATTTGCTGCATACCACGGCTAAATTCGTCCATGATCTGGTTACGAGCCGCTTGCTTTAGCTCACCGCTGAGTGAGGCGGTTTTAAAGCCATCATCGGCTAACTTCTTCGCCAAGCGGTCGGTATCTTGTCTTGTGGCAGTAAAGATGATGATCTGCTTTTGCTGCTCTTCTTTTAGAATGCGGGTCAAAATCGCTTCTTTATGATCTAAGTGATCGCATAAGAAGATGCGCTGGGTAATATCTTTGTGTTCTAGATTACCTGCACCAATAGCAACATGCTCAGGGTTTTTCAGTAACTCAGCGGCAATTTCATTGACATCACCATGATCTAAGGTTGCCGAGAACATTAATGTTTGACGACGCTTATGGTCGGCAGCATTGTTAATCTGTTTTAACTGCTCGGCAAAACCAAGATCGAGCATACGGTCGGCTTCGTCTAAAATAAGCAGCTCAAGACCATTTAGGTGTAGGTGATGCTGTTTTAGGTGATCGGCTAAGCGCCCAGGTGTCGCCACGACAAAGTGTGGGTCGCGGGCTAGGGCTTTTGCTTGATCATTAAAGTTCTCGCCACCTAGGATTTTAATCGCTTTAAACTGAGTGTTTGCGACCAATAAACGCAGCTGACTGTACACTTGAGTGGCGAGCTCACGCGTTGGTAATAAGATCACTACGCGAGGATCACGTTTACTCAATGCTTTACACGAAATCAGTCTCTGCATCGCCGGCAATAAAAAGGCCAATGTCTTACCTGAGCCTGTTTTAGAAGAGGCCATCAGATCTTTGCCTGCAAGGGCGACTGGAATTGCTTCCTGCTGGATCTCAGTCGGGGTGTCTATCCCCATATGCTTGAGACTCTGTAACAGGCGTTGATCCAGTGAGAAATCGGTAAATTGCAAAGGTGTACTCCATAAATGATACGACCGCGTATTATAACCTACGGATTTAGCAATGTGCTACGAATACTCATCAACTTTGTTCTTCAAATCGTCATAACTCTGCTAAAATGGCCCTCTTTCTTTACGGTCTTTCCGTTTGCGTTCATTGATACTTAATGAACCTTTCTTATTATTTGGTTGTTTTTAAAACGGATCTATGGAGTCTTTTTCCCGTGTCGACAAATAAAAGTGCAGTACGTATAGGTTTAGCTCTCGGCAGTGGCGCAGCCAAAGGCTGGGCGCACATCGGTGTGTTAAATGGCCTAGCTAAAATGGGGATCTATCCCGATAAAATTGCAGGTTGTTCAATCGGTGCGTTAGTCGGTGCGGCGTACGCCAATGATCACTTAGAAGAGCTTGAACAGTGGGTGCGCAGTTTTAGTAGCTGGGATGTACTTGGGCTGATGGATCTTAGCTGGGGTAAAGGCGGACTTATCGGTGGTGAGCGAGTATTTGATGTACTGCAGCAGCGTATTGGTGAACTGCAGATCGAAGAGTTGAAAAAGCCATTTGCTGCAGTTGCAACTGACCTCTATTCAGGTCAAGAGATCTGGTTTAAGGAAGGGGATTTACGTCACGCGGTACGAGCATCTTGCTCTATGCCGGGGATTTTGCCACCCGTTAAGGTTGGGGAACGTTGGTTGGTTGATGGTGCGGTCGTTAACCCTGTGCCTGTTTCGGTTAGCCGCGCTATGGGTGTAGACATCGTTATTGCGGTCGATCTGCATGGGCTGCGTCGTGGCCGTATGCAAGTGTTACCAGTGAATATGAAAAGTAACAAGCCAACAGTCGAAGAAGCGCATGAGGCTGAGAAGCATAAAGATAAAGGCTTTACCGATCTGTTAGCTCGGGGCCGGGGTTACATTACGGGTTTAACCGATAAGTTTTCTCTTGGTGGTAAGAGCAATGCACCGCATAACCCTAATCCGGGGATGCTAGCGGTCATGCATCAATCGATGGAAATTTTGGAAGGGCGTCATAAACGAGCGCGCTTGATGGGTGATCCGCCGGACATCTGTATCGTGCCAGATCTAGGTGATATTGGTACCATGGAGTTCCATCGCGCCGAAGAAGCGATTGCCGCCGGTGAAGCCGCAGTTGAAAAAGTGGCGCACTTAATTGAGGCGACACTGGCTCAACATACAGGTTAATTTAGCTATTGTGACCAGCATAAAAAGAGGCTAAGGCTCTTTTTATGCTGTGGTCTGTGCCTCGGATTACTCGTTGTTATCTTAGCTTATGCAAGTTTTACGACCATCTTACCGCGATTCTTGCCTTCAAAAAGTCCGATAAACGCCTCGGGTGCACTTGCTAATCCTTCATAAATCGTTTGCTCTGCTTGCACTTTGCCTTCGGCTAACCATTGGCCCATCTGTGTTGCAAACTGAGGGTAGTGCTCCCAATGCTCAAACACGATAAAGCCTTCGATCTTTAACTTCTTAATAATGATCTGAGCAAGATTACTCGGTCCTGGTGTCGGCGTAGTATCGTTGTACTGGGCTATCATGCCACACACGGCAATTCTGCCATGATCTTTCATATGGTTGAGTGCCGCACTAAGGTGCTCGCCACCGACATTTTCAAAATAGACATCAATCCCTTCAGGGACGGCCTGACCGAGTGCTGTGTCTAAATTGCCACAGGTTTTATAGTTGATCACGGCATCGACACCTAAAGAGGTGAGATATTGCGTTTTTTCATCTGAGCCAACTGAGGCGACCACACGAGCTCCCATCAGCTTGCCTATTTGCGCAACTACGCTGCCAACTGCACCAGAAGCGGCAGAGACAAACAGGGTTTCGCCGGCTTTTAATTGTGCAATACGATTCAGTCCGGTCCAAGCTGTCATGCCTGGCATGCCGAGTACTCCAAGAAAATGCGACTCGGAAATCGGTGTATTAGGTAGCACAGTGATCTCAGTACCGCTGCTAATAAAGTGGCTGCGCCAGCCGAGCATGCTGCTAACTTTACTGCCAACGGGAAAGTCAGGGTTGAGTGATTCTATAACCTCACCAATCGCGCCGCCTTCTAATACTTTGCCAATTTCAAAAGGTGCTATGTAACTCTTTCTGTCTATCATACGGCCACGCATATAGGGGTCGACAGACATCCAAAGATTTTTGACTAAGAACTCACCCTGCTTGATGGGGGAGAGGGGGACTTGGGTTAGAGCAAAGTTGTCGGCGCTAGGCATGCCTTCTGGACGAGACTTCAATTGAATTTGTTGGCTATTCATATCCTTCCTTAATTTATTTTGTGCGCAAAGTAATTGTTTGCATCATAGGCAAGTAAACTTACTTTTGCAAATGCTTTGCGCGCAAACTATTTGCGCAAATAAATACTGCTTACAAACAGATGGCGCGCAAACTAGTCTTCATTTCCGTTGTGAGTTAATATGAGCGTCATTCTCGACTTGCCTAAGCTTAGTAGCTGTGACTAATAACGACTCAAGTAATACTTGTGGTGCGAACCTTTCCGATAACGTCTGCTTTGCGCTTTATACCGCGGCAAATGCCCTGATGAGAGCCTATAGGCCGTTATTAGAGCGATATGAACTCACCTATCCTCAGTATTTAGTGATGCAATCTTTGTGGTTACAAGACAGAGTGAGTTTAACTCAGGTCTCTCAATCGACACGACTCGATATGGGCACCTTAACGCCAATTGTTAAGCGCCTCGAGGTTAAAGGTTTTTTACAGCGGCTTGCTGATGAAACCGATGAGCGCAAAAAGGTGATTGCACTAACTGACACAGGTTATGCGCTTAAAATAGAGGCCTTGGCGCTGAAGCAAACCTTGCTGGAAAAAGTCAATATGACAGACGAGCAAGTTGAGTCACTCAGAACCTTATGCCTCTCTTTAACCCATGAGTTGACGCAAAAGTAGCCAGTTAGTTTTCAAGTTGATAAGTCGGCACGTTAAATGCTTTAACGAGGTAATTCTCACTTAACGCCGGCTTTTTGACGATGAACCTACTTAGCAGTATCAACACCGCAGTAAACAGTAATACGCTATCTGACGCCTATGGCGTTAATGGGGGGCAATCAAACGTCGCCAATGCCGAAAATGTTGCAGCAACGAATGCTAAATTGACTCCAAACGCCACCGCAGAGCTGACAAAGAGTGACAATACCTTGGTGTTGTCGGGTCGTGCCGAGCGAGCACAAAAAATCGAAGCGATGGCAAATGACTTCTTCAAAGGCGGGACTTTCACCTCGGCGCAACTGCCCGCACTTATCCAGCGACTGTATCAAGATGGTATTTTATCTGAAGGGCAGTTGAACCGCTTGTCTAATAGTGGCTTTGAAATTCCTCCTGCCGATGAGCAATCGCTATCCGACTTTATTGATGAGCAACGCGCAGGCCTGAGCGATAGTGAAGACGATAAAAAGCTAGCTGCGATGTTAGATGATGCAAAGTGGGTCATGGGAGCGATGGATATCTCTCAATCGCCATTGGTTGCTCAGAAAGCTAACCGTGTTTCAAGTCATATCACCGAGTTGTTAAATTCTGAAAAACCACTGAGTGAAGCCCAAGTCAATCAGTACAAAGGGCTTAAATCTTTGATGCAACTCGCTTCTATGACGGGCGAACATCAGCAAGAAAATGGTCAGCTCAACAGCTACCTTGCCTTGGCGAAAAGGCACTAGATTTTTATCCACAATTTATACCTCAATTATCCTGTCACTAGCCCGCTTCTAGGTCGCCGTCAAGGGCATATCTTTAGATAAGCGGGTTTATAGACAGAACTGTTTTCTTATTGTCTTCCTCTTTTAAAAGTATGATCTGGATCAATGTATCCGTTCTTATTTTATAGCTTAATGCGCCACATATTGTGATTTATTGAAAAAGTAGCACTATATGTAGTGTTACTTTGATTAGCGAGCCGAAGAGGATTTATACAATGCCAGTGGTTATTAAACGGGATGGTTACCGTACGCCTTTTGACGAAACAAGGATTAAAGATGCCGTGATAGCAGCTGCTAACTCGGTAGGTATTGAGTGCGCTGAATATGCACAACAAGTTGCAGAAAAAGTAAGACAAACTGTATCTGATTTAGAGGAAGTGAACATTCACGACCTACAAGATTCAGTTGAGAACTTGCTGATGGAAGGCCCACACAAATCTTTGGCGCGTGTTTATATTGAATACCGTCATGATCGTGATATTAAGCGCGAAGTTAGCAGCCGCTTAAATAAAGAGATCCGCGGCCTAGTTGAGCAAAGCAACGCCGCTTTGCTAAACGAGAACGCTAACAAAGACTCTAAAGTGATCCCGACTCAGCGCGACCTATTAGCGGGCATCGTGGCTAAGCACTACGCTAAGTGTCACATTCTGCCAAAAGACGTGGTAACTGCCCATGAGTCCGGTGAGATCCATTACCACGACTTAGATTATGCACCATTCTTCCCAATGTTTAACTGTATGCTAATCGACTTAAGCGGCATGTTAACCCAAGGCTTTAAGATGGGTAACGCAGAGATTGAAACACCTAAGTCAATTTCTACTGCAACGGCTGTTACCGCGCAGATCATCGCTCAAGTGGCGAGCCATATCTACGGCGGCACCACCATTAACCGTATCGACGAAGTATTAGCGCCGTTCGTTGCTAAGAGCTATGACAAGCATTACCAAGTGGCTCTGACTTGGGGTATTACCGATGCTAAAGCGTTTGCCACAGCACAAACAGAGAAAGAGTGTCACGACGCATTCCAGTCATTAGAGTATGAGGTAAATACCCTGCATACCGCTAATGGCCAAACGCCATTCGTCACCTTCGGGTTTGGCTTAGGCACCTCTTGGGAGTCACGACTAATTCAACAGTCTATGATGAAGGTGCGTATTGCGGGTCTTGGTAAGAACCGTAAAACTGCGGTATTCCCTAAGCTGGTATTTGCTATTCGTGATGGCATTAACCACAAGACTGGCGATTGTAACTACGATATTAAGCAGTTGGCGCTTAAGTGTGCGTCGACTCGTATGTATCCAGATATCCTTAACTATGAGCAAGTCGAAAGAGTCACAGGCTCGTTCAAGACGCCTATGGGTTGCCGTAGTTTCCTTGGTACGTTTGAGCAAGATGGCGAGCTAGTTCATGAAGGTCGTAACAACCTAGGTGTTGTCAGCCTTAACTTGCCACGTATCGCATTAGAAGCAAATGGTGATGAAGCTGAATTCTACCGCATTCTAGATCAGCGTCTGCTTATCGCTCGTAAGGGCTTAGATACACGCATCGCCCGTCTAGAAGGCGTTAAGGCTCGTGTCGCACCAATTCTATATATGGAAGGTGCTTGTGGTGTGCGTTTACGCGCCGATGATGATATCTCTGAGATCTTTAAGAACGGCCGCGCGTCGATCTCTTTGGGTTATATCGGATTACACGAAACCATTAATGCACTTTATGGCACTGAAGAGCATGTTTACGACAGTGAATTGCTGCGTGAAAAAGCTATCGAAGTGATCAAGTACATGAAGCAAGCGACTGAAGACTGGAAGAAAGAGTCTGGCTATGCCTTTAGCTTGTACAGTACGCCAAGTGAGAACTTGTGTAGCCGTTTCTGCGCCCTAGATACGAAAGTGTTTGGTGTTGTTGATGGTGTGACCGCTAAGGGCTATTACACAAACAGCTTCCATTTGGATGTTGAAAAGCAAGTTAACCCTTACGACAAAATCGACTTTGAACAGCCATACCCTGAACTAGCGAATGGTGGCTTCATCTGTTACGGCGAGTTCCCTAACATGCAAAATAACGTTGAAGCGTTAGAAAATGTTTGGGATTACAGCTACAGCAGAGTGCCTTATTACGGTACTAACACGCCAATCGATGAGTGTTATGACTGTGGTTATACGGGGGAGTTTAGCTGTACCAGTAAAGGCTTTACCTGTCCAAAATGTGGCAACCATGAGCCAAGTCGAGTATCGGTAACTCGTCGCGTATGTGGCTACTTAGGTAGCCCAGATGCTAGACCATTTAACTATGGTAAGCAGGAAGAAGTTAAGCGTCGCGTTAAGCACTTATAAGCTGCTGCTCGCTCTCTAAATAAAAAGGTGCTGTTATCAGCGCCTTTTTTATCTCTTTAGCTGGAATGAGTTTATTATGAATTATCATCAATATTATCAAACAGATGTGATTAATGGGCCGGGTACACGTGCCACTCTTTTTGTCTCAGGCTGCGAGCATCAGTGCCGTGGTTGTTACAATCAGTCGACTTGGAACCCCTGTTCAGGTCATCTATTTGATGAGCAGATGCAGCAGCGCATCATTGATGATCTAAATGATGACAGAATCAAGAGGCGAGGTTTATCACTGTCTGGTGGTGATCCGTTATTTCCAGCTAATTTAGAGGCGATATTGTCACTTGTTAAACAGGTGAGAGAGCATTGCCCCGGTAAAGATATCTGGCTGTGGACAGGTTATACCTTAGGGAGTTTGAGCGCTGCACAGCAAGAGATAGTTGACTTAGTCAACGTTGTTGTCGATGGTAAGTTTGAACAGTCTCTTGCCGATCCAAGCTTATTATTTAGGGGAAGCAGTAACCAAGAAATCCACTATCTAAGATAAGCTTGCTATAAACCTAGGCAAAATGGTCTTGTATACTGTTATAATGTGGCAATTAATGGCAAAACAGCATCAGTTAACTGAGGCTGTTTTTGTTTCTAGACGTGTTATTTAGATTTGAATTTAAGGTTTGTAAATGAATTTAAAGCAGGAGCTGCAAACGCTCAACGATAAGTTAGACAGATTTCGTCGTAAGCTAGCAGCCGCTGAAAAGCGTGGGGATCCGACTGTTATTATGCAGTTTAAGCAGGAGATTGCTGCTTTAACTAAACGTATTAGTAGCGTTAAAGGTCAACAAACACGTGAGCTGAGTAAGCAAGGTAGCACTGTTTCTGGTCTAAAGTTTAGTCGAGTGCTAACGAAAGCCGAACAGGCTGACATGGGTAAATTGAAAAAGTCAGTAAAGGGCTTGGTCGTTGTACACCCAATGACAGCTTTAGGTCGTGAAATGGGCATTAAGCAAGTGACAGGCTTTGCACCTAAAGAGTTTTAAGCGCTTTTTGTTATTCATTTAGTGAGCCGCTTCAAGGTTATCTTTAAGCACTGGGCTTATGCTGACTCAAGTTTAGTCTATGGCGAATTAATTAGCGTTTAAGCCATAGGCTGATTGAATCATTGAGCTAGCAAGAGTATCGTCTCAAGCATTTATTTTCTTTATCAGGACGTTTGCAGTCTCATGGAATGAGAGTTGTCGTTAAGGTTTTTTCATGTCGATTAAATATATCGCGTCTTCAAAATTACCGACCCCTTGGGGTGTTTTCGAAATGCATGGCTTTGAAGATAGTGAGACAGGTAAAGAGCACGTAGCGCTTACCTTTGGTACATTTCCCCCAGACACACCTATCCTTGGGCGTATTCATTCAGAATGTTTAACAGGTGATGCGCTATTTAGCTTACGTTGTGACTGTGGTTTTCAGTTACAAACAGCGATGCAAAATATCGCGGAAGAGGGACAAGGTTTTATTCTCTATTTGCGCCAAGAAGGGCGTGGCATTGGTTTGCTTAATAAAATTCGTGCTTATGAACTGCAAGATCAAGGTGCGAATACCGTTGAAGCTAACGAGCGTTTAGGCTTTGAGGCCGATATGCGTAAATATGACATGATCATTCCTATGATGGAAAAGATCGGTGTCGATAAAGTACGCTTAATGACCAATAACCCGCGTAAAGTGAAGGCGATGCAAAGCTTTGGCTTAGAAGTAGTTGAGCGAGTGCCACTGCAAGTGGGTAAGAACCGCTATAACGAAGGCTACCTCAAGACTAAGTCGACTCAGCTGGGACATATGATGTCTGAGCATCACTTTATCGACGGCGACAAAGACTGAGTTTGATAGGGAAAGCCTTAATTTTTTTGGCTTTTCCCCTGCTATATCGTTATATTCGGGTTATCTATTAGAGTTTAATTAAGTTTAAAGTCGATCTATGACCCGTTTACGAGTCCTTTCTGTTTTACTGCTATTAGTTGGTTTACCTGTTGCTGCGGAAACCGATTACAGCCACTATGCTTTCTCGAACTATTTGGGCAGTGGTATCTACCGCACTGCTGGCCAAAATGCGACAGTCGTTAATATTCCACTCAGTTTTGACCTTGAGCGCTCCGAAGAGGAGTCTTTGGTATTACGAACGCCGATATCTATGGGGTTCTTCAATTTTACCTGGAGCGACTTACCAGACGGTGAGTTCCCTTCGAGTGTCGGCACCCTAAGCGTTACCCCAGGGCTCGAGTACAGGGTAAAAAATGCTGATAACCATGAGTTTCAAACCTACGCCGATCTCGGTTTTGGCACTAACTTTACCAATGGCAACGACGTTGTTATCTATTCGGCTGGCATGTCTAGCCTACTCAACTTTAATTTTGGTGATAGTGACCCCTTGTGGGTGAACCGCGTCTTTTTTGCTGGCTATAGCACCTTAAATGATGGTGCGAGTGAAACTTACTCTGCGGTGCAATCGGGTGTCGATATCGGGACTAACTATTTTTTCCAGATGGGGGGAGTCGAAGTTGAGCCCCGTTTCTTCGTTGCGGGCTATTGGTATTTCGATCGCTTAAAGTTCACCACACCATTTGAAGAGGATGTGCTGGTGGCCAGTAGCCTTGAGGTTGGTCTAACCTTTGCGTTTTCTAAGCCAGTAGGTTGGGACTTAATCAATATTGAACGCTTTGGTTTAAGTTATCGTGGCGGCGATGGGGTTGAGGTATGGCGTTTAATTTTTGAGTTTCCAATCTAGTTATACCAATCAGTATAAACATTTAGTCACTCAGCGAGAATTTAGCGGTTTTGAGGCAAGGTCATTAAGTGCTCCTGCTTTAATGACATTCACCACATCCATGTGGTTTGCAACGAATGAAGAGCATAGTTGAACTAGGTTCAAGTTCCCTCTTTAATTGTTAAGAGTCACAGCATCAGAATCACTAAAACTCGCCATTCTGGAGCGTTTTTGGCTGCCTACTTCTGCGTTGAATACCTTTATAAGGGAACAACCATTATTGCAGCTATTCGCCTTGAATTAGTTTGCCAAAAATCGTTCTGAGTTGATCAAATTCTTATACTGATTGGTATTAGATTGGCTTAACTAACCGCTAAGCCAACCTATGATGCAACTAGAGCGCTTGCGTTACTTGCCCCAGATCTTCGCATTGACCTCGGGTAGCGGCTCTTTAGATTTTTGCACGTTACTGACAAACTCATTGTCAGAGCGCACTCTTGGCGCAGGTAAAGGCAGCTTGTTCATTTTCAAATAAAGGTATTCGACTTTATCTCTGGCCCATTGAGTTTTACGCAGAAACTTTAAACTCGACTTAATGCTAGGGTCATGATTAAAGCAGCGAATATCGATACGTCTACCTAATTCTTCCCAACCATAATGATCGACAAGATCCGTTAATAAGTCTTCGAGCTTAATGCCGTGGAGTGGGTTGTTTACTTGAGTCATAGTCTTATTGCAATCGTCTTGTTGGTACTTACCTGAATGAGGTAATTATACCAGCTTATTAATAACAGGTCTTGAGCTTAATATTGTAAAAAAAGAGAGCCGTGTGGCTCTCTTTTGTGACGTCATTTTATTGCTGTTATTGGAAGCTAAGCTCCCATGAGTTTATGGTGCCAACATCGCGTCGAGCACTGTCTACGGCTTTAAGTTTCCAGACACCAGCCGAGTCTACTCCCGACATATCGACGGTGTATGTTTTAACGATATCGTTGGCACTGCCGCCACTATTGTTGTGTAGTACTGCGACTTGCCCCGATGGGCTATGAAGCTCTACTTGTAGGTCGCCAATGTAGGTATGGCTGATGTTGACCGCAACAGAAACTATGCCTGAGTCACCACTGCGAGCCGCTGATATTGTACTCTCTACACCCACGCTGTTGTTGTCTGGAATATTATAGCTAGTGTTATTTGTGTAAGTAGCGGCTCCTCCCGTGCTACCACCGCCAGTTGACTCACTATAGTTTGCGACAAGACTAACGCCATCAAACGCACTATAACCCTGAACCATGACATAGTAAGTTCCTGATTGAGCATTTGTGATAGAGCATGACTCTATGTTTCCTCCCTTCCAAGGACGGCAGTCATAGCTAGCCGTTGTCGGTGCTGCGCCATACTGCACATAGAGATCTGCATCGCCGCTTCCGCCGCTCATATTAAAGCTCAGATCGGATGCACCCGCTGGGATATCGATGTAGTAATGCAGCTCATCACTCTTCGCACCCGCAAGGTTTGTTTTTACTACACCGTTAACCAGCACATTGTCGTCTGTACCTGTTCCCGGATCCGTAGGGCCTGTACATGACTCATCGAGATAGGCCTTTGCTGCATCAGCATTGACTAGGCCAAAGCCGGTCTTGTTATCGCGTCCCGCTGTCTCAAGATCTTCAGCCGTTGCTTTAAGGGCTTCTCGGATCTGCGCGGCACTACACTGGGTATGGTGACTCCAAACGAGTGTTGCCACTCCCGATACATGTGGCGTTGCCATTGATGTACCGTTGTAGTACTCATAGTCTTCGTTATCGGTATTCGCTACTGTGATGCTACTACCTAATTGGTTTCTAAGGGCTAAACCGGTTGTGCGATCTACCGAGACCGATACGATGGGCGCTTCATTGCTACTGTCCACCAAGAAAGGGTTCTGTAAGCCGGGTAGATCTGTATTACTGTAGACAATGGTTGCGCTTGCACCAGCAGCTTTACAGGCTTTAACGGCATTGATTTCTGGGTAACTGCTACCTTGATTACCGACACGCTCGACTAAACAGACCTTGTTGCTCATATCGCCACAATTAAATGTGCTGCCACTAACTGAACATTCAGCGAGTGTAGCGGTTACACTCCCAAGAATCGGTGAGCTAACATGACTAGAGCCCGATTGAACATAACGATTATGAGGAACAACCCCATTGTCGAAGTAAGACTGACCAGCAATGGTGATATCGGCTAAGCGACCCTCACCTCGGGTTACCGTTGATAAAATCGCCTCACCGGGGCCTGAGATCTCTACTTGATCGGTGTATTGCGAGAACGCGGCATGGTCTTTATTGCTATCAACGGCAGCAACCGACATCACAGAGTCGTATGAAGCGGGATAACTATGGCTACTGTTACCATCATTGCCAGCAGCTGCGATTAATAGCACGCCGTTGTCTGCGTGGGCGGCGAGAGCATTTCTTTCAGTATTACTTGAGCTTGAACCACCTAGACTCATGGTGACGACATGGGATCCATTGTTTACGCAGGTATCCACAGCTGAAACAAGTGATGAGGAGTAGCCCCACCCATCTGAGTTAAACACCTTAATCACGTGGATATTGGCATTTTGGTTAGGCATAACGCCGACCACACCTTCATTGTTTGCTATGGCGGCAATGGTGCCCGCAACGTGGGTACCGTGAGCATTATTTGCACCTGGTTCGAACCAATTAGCCGTGCCGGAATTATTTGTGCCAGAGACATTATTAGCGTTGAGATCGTTATGGCCACGATCGTAACCCGAGTCGATAATACAGATGGTTCTGTTGCCAGCTAGGCTATCGCTTAAAACAGTAGCGCCAACGTAGGTTTGCCCCCAAGGTGTAGTTTCTGACAGCAGTCGGCGTGGTACATCCTCCTCGACATAATCGACATCGGCACGAAACCTAAGCTCTTGCAGTCTTTGATTATCGAGTTTTACTGAGTAGCTATTACTGCGACCGATGCGTTTCATCTCTTTGGCTGCAACGCTGTTAAGTGCGCGGAAATGAGAGAAGACTTCATTGCTCCTTGGCTGGTATTGGGCATCTGCAATACTGTTGCTCGATTGGGCAAAACCGCTGATGCCATCGGCGCGCTTAAACTTAACGATATAGCGTTTGGGTAACGGGTTACCAGTACCCACTTGTAAACCGTTATTTTGTAGCTGAGGATCAAATGATGGGGCTGCATTTACGCTCGCAGAGATCGCCAGTGTAAGAACAGAAAGCGATAACGCAGCGCTAGTTAAATTTCTTGTAGTCATTACTGTCTTCCATGTCATTTAGAATATCTTGTTATTTTTAGTGTTGCCTACAGAACATTATTCAAGTTTCTGTGGTTGCGACGAGAAAATGTATCTAGCTAAACAAAGTTTGTAAATGAAGTGTTAATTCGCGAGCGAAAAGAGACGGGAAATGGATAGATTTCTTTACGTGAATAATTATTTGCTCTTTTTGACCGCATGGCTGGGTTTATGCTGGTTGGGTGAAGCTTTATGCGTTTGTGAGGAGAGGGGACATAATTGAATACAATAGCCTTTATTGCTGAATTAGTAAAAGCTAAATGTAAGTGCATGAAAATACGATACAAACATAACCGAAGATTAAAGTTATAACTTATACCTAAATGGAATCTAAGGTTTGGTTTTATCTATTGGCTTTTGGGTTTTTATAGCGTTTTAGTGAGATTTTGGTGGGTAATTTAGTTATAGCCACTGTTCGGCTTTGTTTTTGGAACCGAGAGTCAGCTCTTAGAAACAAAAAAACCTAAAAT
>NZ_JAKEVD010000052.1 GCF_022398325.1 Shewanella sp. Isolate13 | reverse complement strand
ATAATCATCTATTATCCAATTGTATCTAAATAAAGGTAAACGTTATGTTATTAATGCCAAAAAGGGATTGGCAATGGGGATATAATGAAACGTATGGTGTATTAAGTGTTTCATTAGGGGATGATATGGAGTTCTTATCGCCTTATAAATTGAAGTCCCTAATACCTGATGCCAAAGAAATAATGGAGTTTAGTGTCGAGCATGCTAAGTTCTATATTGATCTGGTTGACCGTTTATCAAAAACACTTGCACTGAATGATGCACTATTAGTTCAAATAGCCTTAAATGCAACCGCTGCACATTTTTTATTAAAACCTCAGATGCCTAAGTCCTGGTTTTTTAATACGTCAAATCAATGCGTTTATAGTGAAGTTGGTAAGTTATTTCAACTTACTACGAGCGAGCATACCGTTCTGGCTATGGTCATTGAGTCTGGCTTGCAGGCATCTTTAGTTATGATCCTGTCTGCAGAGTGTCGTTTAACGGATTCGAAAAAGTTAAATCAGTTTGAGACGATAAAAGTTATGCACGATAGATTAGCACCTTTATCGGTTAAGACTCAGCAACAGTTTCGCGCAGCCTAAAAATTACACGGTATTATACTTTGTTAGGCCGATGTTATATTCGGTTCATTTCTCTTGTTTCTTCTTTATGCCTCAATAAGTCGAGTCGTCAAAACCTTTTGTCGCAAGATTTGACGACTCGAACAATCACTAACTTAAATTTTGAAGCTTCGATTACAGTAGAAAGTAGGTTCTTTTAATGCTGGTTTTTATTAATGGTTAAATATAAGTGTTTCGATTAATAGTGATAGAGCTTACTGAGTTTTGATTTTTAATTAGTGTATACCGCGTCATACTTGAGATGACGCGGCAATCGATTTATTGACTGTTAATCAATCGCACAGCTTGTTTCGGTTAGTGAGTTTATAATAATCTCAGTTGTTGGAACATCAGCGCTATCGGTATCAACAATGCTTATCTGATCGACAACATCCATTCCTTGCAACACTTTTCCAAATACCGCGTATCCATAACTAGAACTCGAAGCATCAAGCTGAGGGTTGTCTAAGACATTGATGAAAAACTGGCTGGTTGCAGAGTGAGCCGCATTCGTTCTTGCCATTGCTATGGTGCCACGCTCATTACTGATCCCAACATTTGCTTCGTTAGTGATGGGGTCGTTTCCTGGCTTGGCGACTAAACCGCTTGTGAAGCCGCCTCCTTGTATTACAAAGTTATTGATGGTGCGATGAAATAGGGTGCCGCTATAGAAGTCTTCATCGGCATAGTTTTTAAAGTTACTTCCGGTAATTGGCATATTCGTTAGGTCGATAGCTAGGGTGACATCCCCCATAGTCGTCGACATCAAATAGCAGACATCGGCTTGCAAATCGGGGGCTTGAGTTGGTGGTGGAGTCTCCGCGCTTTCACTATCGCTGCCACCGCAAGCGGTTAAACTAACACACAGTAGCAGAGGGATTGCTTTATTCATTTTGTTCTCTCTATTTAGGACATCAACAAATTGTTGTGGTTTTATTTGTGTTTATTATGTTGTGATTTTGTAGCAGGTATGATTTTAACAATTTAGAATAGAGGGGCAATAAGATAGTGCTAATGGTTACAAACTGTCGCAGGTTGGCGCAGTGTTGATATTTTTGTCGTTGATGAGTTTTTTACGCTAGAGCTTGGAGTCTTGAAGGAAACTTTAAATTCAGGCACAAAAATACGAGCTTAGCTGGCCTAGATGTTAGCAAGATTCTTAGCAATGGAATTGGTTGCGGGAGTTGCATTACTTTCAATAAGAGAAGTGGCAACGAGCTTCGTACTGTTTCTAAAAGCATTGAGTTGTGAATAGTTGAGCCCGATGAGCTAGCAAACGGCTCCATCCCTATCTTCACTTAATCATCACCGAAGTATCCGTTTTACCTTAGTGTTAGATACGGCGCAGTCGCAAATTTCAGGTACAAAAAAACCAGCTTTCGCTGGCCTACATATAACTTTATTCTGTTATAAAAGAATTGGTTGCGGGAGCTGGATTTGAACCAACGACCTTCGGGTTATGAGCCCGACGAGCTACCAAACTGCTCCATCCCGCGTCCGAATTGTATTTATTAGTTTTACTTCGTTATAAGGAAGTGGTTGCGGGAGCTGGATTTGAACCAACGACCTTCGGGTTATGAGCCCGACGAGCTACCAAACTGCTCCATCCCGCGTCCGAATTGTAATTATCAGTTTTACTTCATTATAAGGAAGTGGTTTCGAAAGCCGGGTTACTTTCTATAATAGCAGGGCAACGACCTTCGCCATGTCTATAAATAGTTGAGTCCGAGTAGCTTTTATACTGCTCCATCCCGCGTCCGATTTTAAACCTCAAAGCAGTTCAATAGAGTGAGTACTCAGCTGCCTGCCCCGAAGAGGTGGCGAACTATAGCGATGGCTTAGGTACATTGCAAGAAACATTTTAAATTAATTATTTACTCGGCTGTTTTTTGAACCTTTTTCGATTTATAGGCGCTTAAATTGCTATTACTGGTTTTTAATTAAGCTTTAGCCAATAACTTTTATCATTTAACGGCGCTAACAGGTATAATGTCCAACTAATTTTTACTGTGTGTCGACTATCAATGTTAAATTTTTTTGCTGCAGCTCCTCGGGGCTATGAATACGCGTTATCACTTGAGCTTGCCGAGCTTGGCGCTTCAGACATTAAAGAAAGTGTTGCCGGAGTTTATTTTTCGGCTTCGTTAGAGCTTGGATATCGTATTACGCTGTGGTCGCGTTTAGCGAGCAGAATCATTTTTGTCATTTATAAAGGTCCTTGTGAATCTCCAGAGCAACTTTACAACGCTGCTTATGGTATTGACTGGCAGATGCAGTTTTCCAATCGCAGCACCTTTAGTATCGACTTTCATGGCCTAGGTGGATTCATTAAAAATACCCAATTCGGTGCCTTGAAAATCAAAGACGCGATTGTGGACCGTTTTAGAGATGATGACTTTTCTCGTCCGAATGTTGAAAGAGTGGATGCCGACTTTAGAATCGATGCCCATTTCAGACGTGGTGAGATCACTATTGGTTTTAATTTCTCTGGCCCAGCGCTGCACAAACGTGGTTATCGCTCGACTACCGGTGAGGCGCCACTGAAAGAAAACCTTGCTGCGAATATGCTAGTGCGCAGTGGTTGGCAGGCTAAACCAATGGATCTACTCGATCCATTCTGTGGTAGCGGCACCATTTTGATTGAAGCGGCAATGATGGCTTGTGATATCGCGCCAGGTATCCATCGTGAGCGTTTTGGTTTTGACCATTGGTTACCTCATAACAAAAAAGTTTGGCAAGAGCTATTAAATGAAGCCGAAGCACGTGCATCGATCGGTAAAACCCGTTGTAGTATCAAGTTCTTCGGTTCAGATATTGATTCTAGGCTGGTCGCGCTAGCAAAACGTAATGCTGAAAATGCTGGTGTACTCGAGCTTATCGACTTTAGCGTCTGTAACGCGCTTGATGTAAAAGTACCGGTAGAAACGGGATATTTAATCTCAAACCCACCATACGGTGAGCGTTTAGGCAATGTGACTTCACTACTTCAACTGTATTACCAGTTAGGTGATAAGTTTAAAGCTGAGTTTGGCGGCTGGAACATTGCGATCCTAAATAGCGATGTCGAACTCTTATCAGCATTGAAGCTTAAAGCCGATAAGCAGATGAAGATGAACAACGGTGCGCTTGAGTGTGCGTTCAATCTTTATACGGTTCATGCACAAAATACCCGTCGTGTAGACCCTGCAAACATTAAGATCGAAGGTGATGTTAGTGATATCGCAGTGCCTTTTGCTAATCGTATTAAAAAGAATTTTAAACAGTTAGAGAAATGGGCTAAGAAAGAGGGGATTGATAGCTATCGTCTCTATGATGCGGATCTACCTGAGTATAATGTTGCAGTCGACAAGTACCTCGATTACGTGGTTATTCAAGAGTATTCAGCGCCATCACAAATTCCAGATGCGGTCACAAAACGCCGATTGACAGACGTGCTTATTGCATTGCCTGGCGCTATCGGCATCGACCCTAACCATATTATTTTGAAGACCCGTGAACGTAAGAAGGGCACGAATCAATATGAGAAGTTAGTCGCAAGCAAGCTTGAACTTATTACTACTGAGTATGGTGCTAAGTTTAAGTTAAACCTGAAAGAGTACTTAGATACCGGACTGTTTTTGGATCACCGTTTAACGCGTAAGTTAGTGGGGGACAAGTCTAAGGGACGCAGTGTATGTAACCTGTTCTCTTATACCGGTTCTGCATCTGTACATGCTGCGCTTGGCGGGGCGAAGTCTGTCACAACAGTCGATATGTCCAACACATATATCGATTGGGCAAAAGAGAACTTTGCGTTAAATGGCTTAAACAGTGATAAGTATCAGTTTGTTCAGGCTAACTGCCTTCAGTGGATAAAACGCACTCACGATAGATTTGATCTGATTTTTATCGATCCTCCGACCTTCTCAAACTCGAAGCGTATGGAAGACTCATTTGACGTTCAGCGTGATCACGTTGCTATGCTCACTGATGTGTTCAAGCTGCTAAATCCAGGTGGGGAAATCATTTTCTCTAACAACAAACGTAAATTTAAGATGGAAATTGCGGAGTTGGAAGCACAAGGTATGTCGATTAAAAACATCGACAATCAAACACTGCCACTGGATTACAAGCGCAATCCGCATATCCATAACACATGGTTAATTACCCATGCAGGCTAATGCCTCAGTTATTTTATATCACACAGATGCGTGCCATCTGTGTGAATTAGCAGCAGATTTACTCATGCAGGCCGGCGTTGACTATGATGCCTTGGATATCTGTGATGATGACAATTTAGCTGAGCAATATGGTATTCGAATCCCGGTCGTAAAAATTGCCGATAGCCAAAGTGAACTTAATTGGCCGTTTGATCTCGAAGCATTAGAAGAATTTTTAGGAGCGTAAGTTGAGTCTTGTACGTATTAATAACGGATCTTTAGCCTACGGCTATACCCCATTATTACAAAATGCTGATTTTACAATTGAAGCTGGTGAACGCGTTTGTATCGTTGGTCGTAATGGTGCCGGTAAATCTAGCCTGATGAAGATCTTAAGTGGCGACGTATTACTGGATGAGGGTGAGTTTAATATCGCCACCGACGTTAAAGTAAGTCGTTTGCAGCAAGACCCACCTAAGGCCGAGCAAGGCACTGTTTATGCTTATATCGCCGCAGGCTTGAAAGAGGTCGGTGAGAAGCTAGAGCGTTACCATCAACTTTCTCACGATATTGGCACCGCTACTCCAGATGAGATGGAGCGGATGCTTAAGCAGATGGAACGTTTGCAGGAAGATATCGACCATCTTAATGGTTGGCAGTTAGATAATCGCATTAACCAAAACTGCGAGTTACTCGGCCTTGACCCCGATGCTCCCTTGTCTGAACTATCGGGAGGTTGGCAGCGTAAGGTTGCTTTAGCACGCTCTTTAGTTAGCGACCCAGATCTTTTATTACTCGATGAGCCTACCAACCATTTAGACATTGACACGATTGAATGGTTAGAGCAGTTCCTGCTGAGTTATCGTGGTGCCATAGTGTTCGTCAGTCACGACCGTGGCTTCATTCAGCGCATGGCGACTCGAATTGTCGATTTAGATCGTGGTGTGGTGACCTCTTGGCCTGGTAATTATCAAGCATACCTTGACGGTAAGGCTGAATGGCTTCGAGTAGAAGCCGAGCAAAATGCTCATTTCGATAAGAAGTTAGCAGAGGAAGAAGCCTGGATCCGTCAAGGGGTTAAGGCACGCCGTACCCGTAATGAAGGGCGTGTACGTGCGCTTAAAGAGCTTAGAGTCGAGCGAATGGCGCGTCTTAATCGCCAAGGCAATGCCAAGATGACGGTTGCCGATACCGAGCGCTCAGGTAAGTTGGTGTTTGATATCGAAAACCTTGATTACAATTTACCAGAGAAGAACTTAGTTAAAAACTTTAGCGCAACGGTAATGCGTGGTGACCGTATCGCGTTAATCGGTCCTAACGGCTGTGGTAAATCAACACTGGTTAAACTACTTATTGGTCAATTAGAAGCACAATCGGGTAGTGTGAAAGTCGGTACGAAACTTGAAATTGCATATTTTGACCAGTATCGCGAAGCCTTAGATCCTGAGAAAACTGTTGAAGATAACGTTGGTGAAGGTAAGAAAACGGTAACCATCAACGGTCAAGACCGCCATATCTTAAGTTATTTACAAGATTTCTTGTTCTCGCCTATGCGCGCGAGAACGCCAGTTAAGGCACTGTCAGGCGGTGAGAAAAATCGTTTGCTGTTAGCGCGTTTATTGCTAAGACCTGCAAACTTAATTATTCTCGACGAACCAACAAACGACCTTGATATTGAAACCTTAGAGTTGTTAGAGTCACTGCTTGCCGATTATAAAGGCACGCTGTTATTGGTAAGTCACGATCGTGCGTTTATTGACAACACAGTGACCAGTAGCTGGTGGTTTACCGGCAATGGTGGCTGGAGTGAGTATGTTGGCGGCTACCAAGATGCAGTTTCTCAAGGAGCCAGATTTTATTCTGAGGAACCTCAAGCTGCAAAAGCTGTCGAAGCTCCTGTGAGTGAGGCTAAAGCCGTTGTACAACCGAAAGTGGCTAAAAAAGCCGAGAAGAAGCTTTCGTACAAGTTACAACGCGAATTAGAGTCTCTACCTGCCTTAATGGAGCAGTTAGAGGTGGAAATCGAACAACTGCAAACAGTTGTTAGTTCACCTGAGTTTTATGCTCAGGAGCAAAAAATAGTGAATGAAAACTTGAAAGCATTGTCCGATAAGGAAAGCCAGCTTGAAAGTTGCTTTGAGCGATGGGAAGAGCTCGAGTCATTGAAGTAAGCTAAAAAATAAGAAATAGGAAGCGAGTTAATGAAGTTTAAGTTGGATAAAACCCTATCGTTAGTAGCTGTTGGTGTATTAAGCGTACTTCAGGGAGCTCAAGCGGCGCCTGTTTATGAAATTATTAATATCGACCTAGACACTTATGATCTCAATGGCACCATCGAGAATACCCGTAACGGCTATGGTATGGCTGTTAATGCGAATAATGAAGCTGTAGGCGCGGCTAAAGGTAAAAAGAAACTGACAGTGTCAGAAGATGATGATGGTGTTATCGACATTGAAGATGGGGTGGCGGACTCTGAAACCATTAACTATTCGGTTAACCTTCCGATTATTGCGAACAACTTTACTTTTACTGCAATAGAGAATGATCCAGATACACCTTGGTTACCAACGTTTGAAAGCGTGAATGGCACCACAGCGCCGACATTCCCAGAAGATGAGGCTACGGTTAACTCGGTCGATACCTTCTTCTATGACATTAATGACAGCGGTGTGAAAGTCGGTGCCATGACGGCACCAGAGAAAACGGTCAAGTATGATGGTAGTAGCGAAACACAGGAGTTTTGGTACTACCGTGATTATGAGCAGCGCGGCTTTGTTAAAGCAGGTACCGATGCTGAAATTCCGTTAATTCCTCCTTATAGTGAATATATCTATAAGGAAGGGGAATCAGATGAGCAAACTATTAATCTTGGTGGTTTCTCTAGTGCAGCAGCGGTTAACGCTAGCGGTTTAGTCGCGGGTTATGCCAGTACCGACATCGGCGATAACAGTGCAAGCATTATCAAATCATGTGTCGACAACGATAGTGACACTGCGCCGCAAGACATCTGTATTCAAGCTAAGCAGTTTCCAAATCAATATGGCTACAGCGACATTCAATATCAGATCCGTGGTTATGTTTGGCAATACGAGACGGGTGGAGTCACGGCGACACAGCTTCCGTTAGGCCTGGAAGTTACCAATAATGAGAGAGTTTATAGTGCGCAAGGTCTAGGTATCAACAGTGAGGGGGTCGTTGCCGGACGCTCTTATGTTTATCGTAAAAACGATAAAGACAGATTGTATTATGATGCAGCCTACTGGACTAAAGGCGCTGATGGCACTTACGAGTACAACTGGGTTGATGTCGATAAAGCAAAAGACGTTTATTCATCGATTGCTTATGACATCAATGATAACGGCATCTTAGTTGGTAGCTATAACAAGTACATCAATGGCTATAGAAGAGATAAGTTCTTCTATTTCGACACTAATAACCCTGAAACTCCGCTGGTTACGCCTAATGACTTCTATGAAAATCTATCGGATTTGAGTAGCCGCGCGCGCGATATTAACAATCAGGGTCAAGTTGTCGGTTATATCGAGACGACACACGATAAAGAGAAGCCACGCCCTAAAGCTGCTTTCTTATATGATCTACCAAAGGATGAGTTTAGTAATGTAAACGATTTACTGACCTGTGAGTCCAAAGGCTACAAAAAGAATGCTGATGGTGAGTGGGAGCGTAACTTAGTCGAAGTGCAAGATGGCTCGGGTAAGACATTGACCTATAAGAGTGAGATCCTTGTCGTTGAGGGTAACAGCATCAACGAAGACGGCACTATTGTAGGAACCGCCTTTATTCGTAAACCATCATATAAGTTCGATGAAGACGGTAACTTAGTGATAGGTGAAAACGGTTTACCATTCTTCGAGGTGAATGGCTACGGTGACCCTGTTACCTCATTTTTACCACGTATGGTCGTGTTACAGCCGAGTACATCGGGCGCAGAAGCTTGCACGGTTAAGGACGATGATGGCAGTAATGATAACTATGAGCGTAAAGGTGCAGCAAGTTTTGCATGGCTTCTAGCCTTACCTTTGCTATGGTTTAGACGTCGAGTTAAGTAAGGCTGAATAGATTATTTACTCAATAGAAATCGAGGCTATATGCCTCGATTTTTTTGAAATAAATTTGTAAGACTTCTCAATAGCTTAAAATTTAACCGTGGTTTTGGTGGTTTTTAGGGATTGATCTCGAGTTTAAAAAGCATTATTTATGGTGGTGAAGCGTTAGCTTCTTTTGTTATCTCAGAGAGGATGCTTGCATGAAAAGACAAAAAAGAGATCGATTAGATAGAGCTTTTTCGAAAGGCTTTCAAGCAGGAATTGGTGGCCGGTCGAAAGAGATATGTCCATATTCGACACTAGATTCAAAATCACAATGGCTTGGAGGTTGGCGTGAAGGCATTGATGGTCGGCTGAGCGGTTTATTTAATAAGTAAGGCTGATGAATAAACAAGACTCAGTAACCTAATTCTAAGAATTATCTTGAAGTAAATAATCGTTGAGAAACAATTTTGCCCTCTTTGAAAGAGGGCATTTTTATTGCGGTATAGCGAGTGTAATGCTTGGGAACTAGAAGCTAGTGGTGTCTGTAAAGATCCCGACTTTAAGATCTTTAGCACTATAGATTTCACGGCCGTCTACTTCCATAGTGGCATCGGCAATACCCATAACCAGCTTACGGTATACTTTACGCTTAATAGTTAGCTTATAGGTGACTTTTTTCGCTTCAGGTAGTACTTGACCAGTAAATTTGACTTCACCTACACCTAGCGCTCGTCCTTTGCCCTCAGCGCCTTCCCAGCCGAGAAAGAATCCGACTAGCTGCCACATAGCATCAAGACCTAAACATCCCGGCATAACTGGGTCACCTGCGAAGTGACAGTCAAAGAACCAAAGATCTGGATTAATATCGAGTTCAGCAACAATTTCACCCTTACCGAATTCACCACCATCCGCGTTAATCTTTAGAACACGGTCGATCATCAACATGTTGTCTTTAGGTAGTCTCGGAGAATTAGGTCCGAATAGTTTGCCAAGTCCACAGGCAATAAGGTCTTCTTTGGTAAAACTGTTTGCGTTACTCATTATTTTAGATACTCCAGCAATTTGAGTCGCCAAGGTTAGCGAACACGTGTACGCTAAACAACTCCGATCAGCTGGAAAATCCTAATTTTTCGATCAATCTTGCAAAAAGGCTCTTCTCTTCCTCTTGATAGCCCGCTAAGTTTTCTAAGCGTGATTGCACTAAGCCATAGAGTGAGTCATCTGGAAATTGGTTGTCTTCATCGGCAGTGCCAGCTTGTGTTTGCATCAAGATCTCGACGGCCTCGTCAATATGCTTCACTTGATATAAGGTGAACTTACCAGCAGTGATGGCTTCGACCACATCGTGATGTAAATTGAGTTGCTGCATGTTAGAGCTAGGAATGATTACACCTTGCTGACCAGTCAGTCCTCGACGTTTACAAAGCTTAAAGAAGCCTTCAATTTTCTCGTTAACGCCACCAATGGCTTGGACATTACCAAATTGGTCAATAGCGCCCGTTGCAGCTAAACTCTGTTTAATTGGTTTCTCTGAAATAGCTGAAATTAAACAACAATATTCAGCAAGAGACGCACTGTCACCATCGATCTCTTGGTAGGACTGTTCAAATACAATATTGGCGTTGAGGTGCAGCGGGGCATCTTTACCAAAGATCCGATAGAGGCAGGCCGAGAGGATCATCATTCCCTTTGCGTGAATATTTCCGCCTAATTCCGACTTGCGCTCAATATCGGCTACCTCACCATCACCATAATGAACAGATGCGGTAATTCTCGCAGGTTCACCGTAACTAAACTCTGCGTTTTCAACCACGGTTAGGCCATTAATCTGACCTATGATTTCATCTTGGGTAGGTAGGTTGATAAAGAGATCATCAAAATTCTGCTCTGAGAGCTTTTCTGAGGCATTATGGCGCTGGTTAATCATACCAATGCTGTGTAGTAGCACCTGTTCAGAGACCTCAAGGCTTTGAGCATAAGCTTTGGCTTGAGCCAACAACTGTTCTATATTTACCGCCATTAGGCTAAGGCGCTGCTGATGATCCGCGAGCTTTGAGCTGTATTGCAACAGCAATAGCAGCGCAGAGCGCGTTAGCGTGATATTAAGATCATTAAATATGTGGGCTAGCCATTGGCAGTAATCCAATGCGGTATGCTCAGACAGATCCATCTCATTGAGTAATTCGCCAAGCAGAGGGAAGTGGCGCGAGAAGCTCGGTTCGCCTAACCAGCAACTACCATATTGGTGGCTTGAGCCAATTAAGATTACTTTACATTTAAATGCGACAGCTGGCAGCTGTGAGTGGACGTGATAGGATTGCTTATCGAGTATTTCGAGTAGTAGATCCCACAGGTTCTCTTTTTTCCATAATGAGTCGGCACAGATGAACAGATAGTGGCAACTGGCAAGCAGGCCAGCCTCATAGGTCTGTGTTTCGCTATTATAACGTCCAATGAGATCGGCTTTGCGTATAGATCCCGATAGATATTGATATTGATGAGTCTTAGTCGCAAGCATTTTGTTTTGCTGCTCTTTATGCTCAACCCAGGTGGTGGTGTTATCTTCATCAAGAATTAAGCTTGATGTCGGGAACTGCCCTTGCTCTTTAACTAAAGCATTGATAATTCGCTTTCGATTACAACCAAAGTAATCGGCCAAATACATATGCTGATTATCGGTTTCGGTAAGTAAGCGAAATGCATCTAGGCTTCGCTCTTGACCGAGTAAATCTGCCTTAGGACTTGAGATGAACGCTTGTTCAGCAGCAAGATTGAAACTTGGAGTAAGAGCAGAAACAGGAATAACGTTTGAGTTCATAAAAGTGCATGTCTAGTTTTAGTAGGGAGATACTAGCACATTTTTAAGCAAGCTTTGCCAGTTACCGCTTTGGCGCTATATTTGAACTCGAAGGTGTGATGAAGTTGTCGTTTAATTAGTCTGTAGCGACTATGGCAGCATGCATATCGGCCAATAGTTGAGCGCTAGCGTCAGCCAGAGTATTTTTTTGCTGGGAATGGGTTTACATCACTAAAGGAAACGCATAATATTTACGGCGTTCGGAGAGATGGCAGAGTGGTCGAATGCACCGGTCTTGAAAACCGGCATGGGTTTGTAGCCCATCTAGGGTTCAAATCCCTATCTCTCCGCCACATTCAGAAAAGGCAGCCCAAAAGGCTGCCTTTTTGCATTCTAGTCCATGTAAGTTATTGAAAAGGATTGGTATCTTTAGCTATACCTCAGAGTCATATCTGTTAAATTTTACTTTCTATATGCAGTTAGATGCGATAAATTAACCTTTATAACATTATCGATTTGGAGTCTGATAATTCCCAGACTTTAAGTTGAACAGCGAAAGGTAAGGCGACTTTGATCTCTGTATATTTAGTTGATGACCACGAGTTAGTCAGAACAGGCATTCGGCGGATCCTCGAAGACGAGCGTGGCATTAAAGTCGTGGGGGAAGCGGGAGACGGCGAAACCGCTGTTCAGTGGTGCCGCAAGAATGAAGCCGATGTGATTTTGATGGATATGAACATGCCTGGCATCGGTGGCTTAGAAGCGACACGTAAGATCCTTCGTTTTCAAGCACATGCAAAAATTATTGTGCTCACCATTCATACTGAAGATCCTTTTCCAACCAAAGTGATGCAAGCCGGTGCATCTGGCTACCTGACCAAAGGGGCAACCTCTCCAGAAGTATTGCAGGCAATCAGACAGGTGGCACATGGTCAGCGGTACTTGTCGCCAGAAATTGCGCAGCAGATGGCATTGAGTCAGTTTAACCAATCTGAAGATAATCCATTTAAGTCACTATCGGAAAGAGAACTGCAGATCATGTTGATGATCACTAATGGCGAAAAAGTGAGTGAGATCTCTGAGCAGTTAAATTTGAGTCCAAAAACAGTCAACAGTTATCGCTACCGTTTATTCGCTAAATTGGGCATTGGTGGAGATGTAGAGCTGACTCGCTTGGCTATTCGATATAAAATGTTGGATACAGGACAATTCTAAACAGCTAGCCTCTAACTTATGTCTGATGCGTTTAATGCCGAACAATTTTTAAAGACTGTTACATCGTCATCCGGTGTATACCGGATGTATGATGACAAAGATGTTGTCATTTATGTGGGGAAAGCTAAAGATTTAAAGAAACGACTTTCCTCCTACTTTCGTAAAAATTTAACCAATGTTAAGACTCAGGCATTGGTGTCCCATATTGCAAATATCGATGTCACTGTGACCCATAGTGAAACCGATGCCTTGATCCTCGAAAATGACTATATCAAGCAGTACATGCCTAAATACAACGTACTGCTGCGTGACGATAAGTCTTATCCTTATATCCTTTTGAGTAACCATAAACATCCACGTTTGGCGTACCATCGTGGTGCTAAGCGTGATAAGGGGCAGTACTTCGGCCCGTACCCTAATGGCGGCGCGGTACGAGAAAGTCTCCATTTGATGCAGAAAATCTTCCCGATAAGGCAATGTGATGATCTTTACTATAAGTCTCGTTCAAGGCCTTGCTTGCAATATCAGATTGGTCGATGCAGTGCGCCATGTGTGGACAAGGTATCACTAGAGGATTATCAGGAGCAGGTCAGACTCGCGACCCTGTTTTTAAAAGGTAAGAACCAACAAGTGATGTCGGTACTGGTTGATAAGATGGAGCTGGCTGCTAGCGAAATGCGTTATGAACAGGCGGCGCTCTATCGCGATCAAATTGCCGCTTTAAGGCGAGTCTCCGAGCAGCAAGAAGTATCGAACGCATCGGGTGATATGGATGTGATAGGTGCATATTATGCTTCTGGCGTTGCGTGTTTTCATCTGCTATTTATCCGAGAGGGCAAGATTTTCGGTAGCAGAAGTTATTACCCTAAGGTCCCAGTTAACACTGAAGTGTCTGAGGTGTTACGCTCATTTATGCTGCAATTCTATCTGAATTCGGATAGTCAGCGGTTAACGCCGAAAGAGATCTTAATCAGTGAACCATTTGATGAGAAAAATGAACTAGCTGATGCAATTCAAACCGCTCTAAACAAGAAAGTTGAGATAAAGACACAGGTACGAGGTGAGCGAGCAAGCTTTTTACGCTTGGCATTGACCAATGCTACCAATGCCGTTAATACGCGTCTTTCTCATAAAAATACCATCGAACAGCGCTTTCTTCTGCTAGAGGAAGCGATCGAGTCGACAAATCAAATTCAGCGCATGGAGTGTTTTGACATCAGTCATACCATGGGAGAGAGCACTGTAGCCTCCTGTGTGGTGTTTAATCGAGAGGGACCGAATAAAGCTGACTACAGACGCTATAATATTACTGGAATCACCCCAGGCGATGACTACGCTGCGATGAAGCAGGCGATAACTCGGCGTTTTGATAAAATAGGCAGTGGTGGCAAGGTTCCGGATATCCTGTTTATTGATGGCGGCATAGGGCAGTTACGAATCGCGCAGAAAATAGTGGATGAGAAGTTTGTCTCGCTGGACAATGCTCCAACTCTGATAGGTGTTGCAAAAGGAGAAGGGCGTAAGCCAGGCCTTGAAACACTGATCTACGGAGAGAACGAAGAGTCATTTACGCTTCCAGCGGATTCGGGCGCTTTGCACCTCATTCAACATATTCGTGACGAGTCCCATCGTTTTGCCATTACAGGCCACAGAAACAAGCGCCAGAAAACTCGCAACACCTCAAGCCTAGAGTCTATTGCGGGAGTTGGACCTAAGCGGCGTAAAGCCTTACTGCAATATTTAGGTGGTTTGCAAGAAGTTAAAGGGGCAAGTGTGTCTGAATTGGTAAAAGTGCCTGGTATTAGCTTAGAAATGGCACAAACGATACATGATGCATTGCGAGGGTAACAAAATTAAGGCAAGATTGGCGCTGCTTTTGAATATTAGGTTCTAAAATGCCGTTTAACATTCCTATTGCGTTAACATTGTTCAGGTTATTACTGTTACCTGTTTTTGTTGTACTTTTTTATATACCAGCACCTTGGTCTCCCTTTGCTGCTGCATTTGTGTTTTGGCTTGCAGCGGTAACAGATGCGTTAGATGGTTATGCCGCGAGAAAATTAAAGCAGTCGACTCGCTTTGGTGCTTTCCTCGATCCTGTTGCCGATAAAATCATGGTGACAACGGCGTTAGTCTTGTTAATTTCCGAATACAGTAATATTTGGCTGACACTACCAGCGTTATTCATGATTGGTCGCGAAATCGTGATCTCAGCATTACGTGAATGGATGGCGGAAATTGGCAAGAGAGGAGCCGTCGCAGTTTCTTGGATTGGCAAATATAAAACGGCTGCACAGATGATTGCTATCACCGGATTGATTTGGCAACCGAATGAACTGGTAACTTATGCTGCATTTGCGCTGTTTTATGTGGCTGCAGTTCTGACATTCTGGTCTATGGTCAGTTATATTTTAGCCGCATGGAAAGATTTAACGGCCGAATAGTCTGTTAAAACACCGATAAGATCAAATAGTGCGCAAACGATTTTTTATCTATAAATATAGCGTTGACTCTTCGAAGTAAATCGGTAGAATGCCATTCCGTAGTCAAGGGGAAGCGAACTAAGCAACGACTTGAATACAGTTTAAATTGAAATGCGACATTAGCTCAGTTGGTAGAGCGATACCTTGCCAAGGTATAGGTCATCGGTTCGAACCCGATATGTCGCTCCAATTTAAATATGTGGCGCGATGGCAGAATGGCTATGCTGCGGATTGCAAATCCGTCGATCTCGGTTCGACTCCGGGTCGCGCCTCCACAATTTAAGANACAGTTTAAATTGAAATGCGACATTAGCTCAGTTGGTAGAGCGATACCTTGCCAAGGTATAGGTCATCGGTTCGAACCCGATATGTCGCTCCAATTTAAATATGTGGCGCGATGGCAGAATGGCTATGCTGCGGATTGCAAATCCGTCGATCTCGGTTCGACTCCGGGTCGCGCCTCCACAATTTAAGAGTTTGGTGAGTTTGCTCAATAAAGAGCAAGCAGTATTAATACCGATAATACGTATCGTCAAAGTCAAAGAGTTTGCCCGTGTGGTGGAATCGGTAGACACAAGGGATTTAAAATCCCTCGCTGAATAAGCGTGCCAGTTCAAGTCTGGCCACGGGTACCAAATAACTCTCTCGTAGAGTTGCAGAGAAGCCTCGACAGTGTCGGGGCTTTTTTGTATCTGTTGTTTACGAAGAAAGCACAAGGGATTGCTTTTTATAAGAGCCGCCTCGCAGAGTAAGTGAACTAACTCAAGTCTGGCTACGGGTACCATCATTAAAGCCTCTGCATTAACGTGCGGAGGCTTTTTTGTATTTGTTGTTTACGAAGAAAGCACAAGGGATTGCTTTTTATAAGAGCCGCCTCGCAGAGTAAGTGAAATAACTCAAGTCCTGCCACGGGTACCATCTTCTTTTGAAGAGTGAATAAACCAGCCTAGAGCTGGTTTTTTAAGTTTGAATTCTGATATTTGAAAGAGAAGTACAAGGGATTTGTTTTATAACAGGTGCTTTGCAGAGCAAGAGCTGCAGCGCTAGTCTGGTCTTAGAACCACAGAACTCTCCTTTTAGGCTTTAAGTCACCATAAAATTCAGCCTAATGAGTCAAACCGACGGCATCACAGAGTTATGAAAACTGGGTTCCTAATTTAGCGTATTGCGATCTTTGACTGAAATCATAGAGAGAGGTCTTATCTCTAATGTTTTCACTAAACTTAATTAATCGTGAGTGACGAAACTGGATTTGAGAGTTATATTGTCCACGATCTCTTTGTAATGGATTTTCTTATGAAAGTATTAGCTAAAGGCTTTACCCTAATTGAGTTGGTGGTCGTTATCATCGTGTTAGGGATTTTAGCCGTTATCGCCGCCCCAAAATTTATTAACCTAAGCCAAGATGCTCATGATGCATCGATAAAAAGCGCCTTTGGTAGTTTTACGTCAGCAGTGAAGTTGTACCACAGCTGCTGGTTAACGTCGGGGAAGAGTGGCTATCAAGTGGATTTAGCCTGCTATGGTGATGGAACGCTTGACTCTTCAGTAACTGGCTACCCTCTGGGCAAGGATACTTCCGGGAGCAACGATGGTACTACACTACACGGGGAGTATTGCAAAGAGATCTGGCAAGGACTGCTAGATAATGATGAATATACACTCGTGAGTCATTCTGGAGATCCTTTTGCAAAAGGCAATGATATTGTTTATTGGTATCAGGGGGAGGATATCAGTTTACCTAATGGCTATTGCTATTATAACTATATTGCGGATAATCCAGTAAGAGGCAGTGAGAACTGGCGCTTACAATACTATCCTGGTTCGGGTAAGACTGAAATTGTCAGAAGTGTACTCGGTCCATAGTCCCGTAAAAATAGCTCTTTGATTCATAAGCTCCTCTTCAGCAGGAGCTTTTTTGTATCTTAATGCAGCTAAACTAATCAAAGCTTACAAACTTGGCGACTAATTTTTTGCCCCGTCATATACAAAACATAATTGTTTGCCATACTTTAAATGTTGAGTTTGATAGGGTGGTTAAATGCGGATTTTAAGTGTTACTTGCTATATAATTTTGTTATTTATGAGTTTTGTTTCATCTGCGAATGAGCGGATGCAGAGCGCTCAAAAACTTTTATATCAGCAGGTATCCATACTCGCCTTAGTCGATGATAGCAATAAGTTTAATCTTTATAAACAAGTGCTTTCCGAGCCAGAGTTATTTGAAGAACAACGGATAAACATCGAATCTGACATTGCCCAGTTTTGGTTACAACGTCAAATTCCCATTCGAAATAAAGTGCTGACTCGCACTGACGATCCCTTTATTAGAGCAATGGCTATAGAGCCCCAGTTGAGCGGCTATCTAGAGCTTCAAAATCGCATTCGTCACTTGCAGTGGCTAGCAGAGCAGGATTGGTGGCCAGAAATTGAATTGGAGCGGTTGATCCGCCCAGGTGATAATGACCCAATAATTCCTGATGTCGCACGACGTTTATGGCTTCTGGGCGATGCAAGGAATGCTGAAACTGATACAGATACATTAACTCCACCTATTGCTGATGCATTAAAACGGTTTCAATTACGTCATGGGCTTAAGACCGATTCGATTATAGGACCAGAAACGCTCAAATGGCTCAATGTCACTCCTGCACAACGAGCTTCAATTTTGGCTAAGAATTATATTCAACGCGCTGAATTTATGGCGCAAAGAGATGGTCGCTTCCTGATTATTAATATCCCAGCCTTTGAGATGAAACTATTTGATAATGGTGAAGTAGAATTATTTTCTCGGGTGATAGTTGGAAAGCCCTATAGGCCAACCCCGATCCTCAGTAGCGCGATTTCTAATGTGGTAATTAACCCAAGTTGGCGTGTACCTAAAAAAATTATGTATAACGATTTATTGCCACAAGTAAGAATTAATGGGAATTATATCGCAGAACGTAATTTCGATGTGTTTGATCGAAATAATAACCTGGTCGTGAGAACGCCCGAACAGTGGCGTGATTTAGCGAAGGGGCCATTTCCATTTAGGTTTGTTCAGCGACCAGGAAGTAATAATACGCTGGGGCGGTATAAATTCTACTTCCCAAATGAATTTAGTGTTTATCTGCATGATACTTCCGACCCTAACTTGTTTCAGCGTAGTAACAGGGCGCTTTCTTCTGGATGTATTAGAGTCGAGAATGTCGAAGGCTTGGCAAATTGGATGGCAGCAAACTTAGTTAAGGATAAGCAAACCTGGGTAGATAGGCATGCAGACAGAAAGCGAACCCAATGGTTCGCGCTGAACTCAACGCTTGATGTACATTTGGTGTATTGGACCGCTTGGATAGATGACTCCAATCAAGTGCAGTATAGAAATGATATCTATCAGATGCAGGCAGGCTCTTAACTTGCTGCATCTAGCGAGACACAAATCAACGACTTGTAAAGTAGTTGACACTAATTTAGCTCGATAGCTTGCTTTCTTGCATTTGGCAAGGTAGTTTTCCTGCCTGTTGTAGGAAAAGTAGTCAGTGGTGAAAGTGTGTCAGTAGTGTGTACCTCTCGTAGGCAATTATTATTAGGGTTAGGTGGCGTAGCGATGTTCTCAATGCTACCAACAAAAGCCCAAGCAAGTCGTTCAACTAAAGGGATTAGAAGTTTAGGTTTTTATAACAGACATACCGGTGAACGCGGGCAGGGAAGCTACTGGATAGATGGAAACTACCAAAGTGAAATTTTAACCGACTTTAGTCAGGTTCTTCGTGATCACCGACAAAATGAAGCTGCACCAATGGATAAGCGCCTGTTTGATTTCGCATATCAGTTAAGAGAGTCATTGAGTTTTAAAGATGAACTGCATGTGATTTCAGGGTATCGCTCGCCGAAAACCAATGCGATGCTCGCAAAACAGAGTAATGGCGTAGCCAAAAAAAGCTATCATATGAAAGGCATGGCATTAGATTTAGCGCTACCTGGAGTTAAGCTTGCCCATATTCGGGAAGCGGCTATCGAGCTTAAACTTGGTGGCGTTGGTTATTATCCGAAATCTGGTTTCGTTCATATCGATACTGGGCCAGTAAGACACTGGTGACGGTAGGTTAAACAAAGTTTTATTCTTGGTGTGATAATCTTTGTTAAGTGTAATCTTCTATGGTAAAATGCGCCCGCTTTTAGCAGGTCATGGTTGGTCGAAAATCGTGGCCGTTTATTTTATATATTTTATTAAGTGAGTTAAATATGTCTTACACTATTCCAGCACAAGTTCGCACAGAAATCGGGAAAGGTTCGAGCCGCCGCCTACGTCATGCGAAAAAAGTTCCTGGTGTTATCTACGGTCCAGGTAAAGAAGCTATCTCTATTGTTTTTGAACACAAAGACATCATCAACATCCAAGAGAACCAAGATTTCTACACTTCTGAGCTAACTATCGCTCTAGAAGGTAAAGACGTTAAAGTTCGCGTTCAAGACATGCAACGTCACGCATTCAAGCCAATGGTTGAACACGTTGACTTCAAATTCGCTTAATTTTTAAGTCAATTTGATAAAAGCGCCTTATTAGGCGCTTTTTTTATATCTAGGTTTTCGTGTATCACCTAAATCAAGGCGTTTCTGTGTTTTCTGGGCAGGATGCGATGATGTGGGATTTTCCATCATCATACTGCTCAAGCTTTACGTCAAAGCCCCACAGCCTGTGTAGATGTTTAACCACTTCATGGCAAGTATCAGCCAGTGGGATCCGACTGTTTGGTATGTACCTTAAGGTGATAGAGCGGTCACCGGTGATTTCGACATTCTGTACTTGAATATTGGGCTCTAAATTAGACAGGTTATACTGCTGTGATAGCTTTTGTCTGATCGCTTTATACCCCTCTTCATCGTGAATCGCCGAAACGCTGATGTGGTTTTTCCGATCATCATCTAAAACTGCAAATAGCTTAAACTGTCTGATGATATTAGGTGACAGATATTGGCTAATAAAACTCTCATCCTTAAAATTTTCCATGGCGAAGTGTAGGGTAGTTAACCAATCACTGCCTGCGATATCCGGAAACCACTGCCTATCTTCGTCGGTTGGGTTTTCACAGATCCGTCTAATATCGACAAACATATTAAAGCCTAATGCATAAGGATTTATACCGCTGTAATAGGGGCTATTATAGCTAGGCTGAGCAACGACATTAGTATGGCTTTGTAAAAACTCAAGCATGAAACGGTCGGTTACTAACCCCTCATCATAGAGATGATTGAGGATGGTATAGTGCCAAAATGTGGCCCAGCCTTCATTCATAACTTGAGTCTGTTTTTGTGGATAGAAGTATTGGCCCATCTTTCTGACAATTCGCACAATCTCTCGCTGCCATGGCTCAAGTAGAGGAGCATTCTTTTCAATAAAGTAAAGAATGTTCTCTTGCGGCTCAGACGGAAAATGCTTCGTATCCTCTTTTGCTTCTTCCTGAGGTTGATCTGGTATCGTGCGCCAAAGTTCGTTCACCTGACTTTGAAGATAAGCCTCTCTATCCTTTTGACGCATCTTCTCCTCTCTAAATGAGATTTCACTAGGGCGTTTATATCTATCGACACCGTAACTCATCAGTGCATGGCAGGAGTCGATAATCCCCTCCACTTTTTCTATGCCGTAAAGCTCTTCACATTCGCTGATATAATTTCTAGCGAATACTAAGTAGTCAATAATTGAACTGGCATCGGTCCATGTTTTGAATAGGTAGTTACCTTTAAAAAAACTGTTATGACCGAAACTCGCATGGGCCATCACCAGCGCCTGCATGGTGATGGTATTCTCTTCCATTAGATAGGCAATACAGGGATCAGAGTTGATGACAATTTCATAAGCGAGCCCCATTTGGCCGCGCTTATATCCCTGCTCCGTTTCGATAAAGCGTTTACCGAATGACCAATGTGTGTAGCCGATGGGCATACCAATACCCGCATACGCGTCCATCATTTGCTCTGCGGTAATGACCTCAATTTGGTTAGGGTAGGCATCTAATCGGTAAAAGTCAGCCACCCGTTCAATCTCAGTAAGGTAGGTCTGCAATAAGTCGAAGTTCCAATCTGGGCCATCGTCTAATGGTGTTTTTTTGTTTGGATTTTCCATAATCGCCCCCTAAACAGCCTGCTTTTTAAATAGCTCTCTAAATACTGGGTAGATATCTTCAGCTTGTTTTATATGTTGTACGGCAATATTGCTGTATGACTTCTGCAGATCCTCATATTCGCGCCAAAGTGTCTGATGGGCGCGGTTGGTGATCTCTATGTAGCTGAAATAGCGAACAACGGGCAGTAATTTCTTTTCTAATAGCTCATGACAAGAGGGGGAATCGTCAGCCCAATTATCACCGTCCGAAGCCTGAGCAGCATAAATGTTCCACTCGTTTTCGGGGTAACGCTTTTGCTGAATTTCATGCATCAATTTAAGTGCACTGGAAACTATGGTCCCACCCGTTTCTTGTGAATAGAAAAACTCGTGCTCATCCACCTCTTTAGCTTGGGTATGATGACGGATATACACCACTTCCAGATTCTTATAAGTTCGAGTCAAGAATAGATAGAGTAAAATATAGAAGCGTTTTGCCATATCTTTGGTCGCTTGATCCATGGAGCCCGATACATCCATCAAGCAGAACATAACCGCTTGGCTTGACGGTACTTCACGTTTGGCGAAATTGTTGTATCTAAGATCGAAGGTATCAATAAATGGGACTTTCTTAATACGCTGCTTAAGGTCGGCAATCTCTTCTTTGATGGCTAAAATACGTTCGGCCTTAGAGCCGGGAGTATTCTCTAGCAGCGCTAACTCCTGCTCTAGTTCGGTTAACTTGGCTTTTTTAGTCGAGGTCATCGCCGTTCTTCGAGCAAGCGATGAGCGAAGTGAGCGCACAATATTGATATTGGCTGGTACACCGTCATTGGTAAAACCTGCTCGATAAACTTGGTATTCAACCAGTTTATTTAATCGATTATTTTGAAGGTTTGGTAGTTCTAGATCTTCAAATAGAAGTTCCAAATATTCATCTTTTGAGATCTGAAATACAAAGTCATCTTGACCCTCTCCGGAGTCTGAAGCTTCACCTTGGCCAGCACCTTGACCTTGACCAGATGGCGGACGCTCGATTTGATCTCCCTTAGCAAATTTATCATTACCAGGGTGGACTCGCTCTCTAACGCCACCGTTACCTTGATGAAAAGTAGGCTCACTGATGTCTCTTGTAGGAATACTGATCTTCTCACCCTTGTCGACATCGGTAACACTACGGTGGGTGACGGCGTCACTAACGGCTTTTTTTATCTGCTTTTTATAGCGATTGATAAAGCGCTGTCGATTAACAGTACTCTTACCCTTAGAGTTTAACCTTCTATCAATGAAACTTGTCATGCGCACCTCCTAGCCAATTAGAAGGGGAGAAAATCTCCCCTTAGGGCTTTTTAAGAAGACTTTCTTACTCTCAAATACCACTCTGAAAGTAGTCTTACTTGTTTTTGGGTGTAGCCTTTTTCCATCATTCGATTGACAAAGTCATCATGCTTACGCTGATCATCTGTCGAAGTTTTGCCGTTGAAAGAGATAACTGGTAACAGATCTTCAGTGTTAGAGAACATCTTCTTCTCGATGACGGTTCTCAGCTTTTCGTAACTGGTCCACAGCGGGTTTGTGCCTTCGTTGTTTGCCCTTGCGCGTAAAACGAAGTTAACGATTTCATTTCTGAAGTCCTTTGGATTACTGATCCCGGCAGGCTTTTCGATTTTTTCAAGTTCAGAGTTCAACGCGGCTCTATCGAATAGCTGTCCTGTTTCAGGATCACGATACTCCTGATCTTGGATCCAGAAATCGGCGTAGGTGACGTAACGGTCGAAAATATTCTGACCATACTCAGAGTAAGACTCTAAATACGCAGTTTGGATCTCTTTACCTATAAACTCTACATATTTGGGGATAAGGTAACCTTTCAAAAACTCCAGATAGCGCTCTGCAGACTCTGATGGAAACTGCTCCTGCTCGATTTGACGTTCTAGCACATAAAATAGGTGCACTGGGTTTGCCGCAATTTCGGTGTGATCAAAGTTAAACACTCTGGAGAGGATCTTAAAGGCGAAGCGAGTCGATAATCCATGCATACCTTCGTCTACACCCGCATAGTCACGGTATTCTTGATAAGATTTAGCTTTAGGATCTGTGTCTTTTAAACTCTCACCGTCATATACCCGCATCTTAGAGTAAATAGACGAGTTTTCCGGTGCAACGACCCTAGAGAGCACACTAAATTGTGCCAAGGTTTCTAATGTACCTGGCGCACAAGGGGTATTTGCTAACTCTGAATTAGCAAGTAACTTCTGGTAGATCCGTACTTCTTCAGAAATTCTGAGGCAATAGGGCACTTTGACGATATAAACACGGTCAAGAAACGCCTCGTTGGTCTTGTTATTTCTAAAGGTCTGCCACTCAGACTCGTTAGAGTGCGCAAGAATAATACCGCTAAAGGGCAGGGCAGATAGCCCCTCAGTGCCGTTATAATTACCTTCCTGTGTCGCTGTCAACAGCGGGTGAAGTACCTTAATTGGGGCCTTGAACATCTCCACAAATTCCATCATCCCTTGATTGGCACGGCATAAGGCGCCAGAGTATGAATAAGCATCGGCGTCATGCTGGGCAAAGTGTTCGAGTTGACGAATATCGACCTTACCGACTAACGAAGAGATATCTTGGTTGTTTTCATCTCCAGGCTCGGTTTTCGCGATGGCTAACTGATCGAGAATTGAGGGATACACCTTAACAACTTTAAACTTGGAGATATCACCGCCAAATTCATGCAGGCGCTTTACAGCCCATGGTGACATGATGGTTTTGAGGTAGCGCTCAGGAATGCCATATTCTTGCTTTAGAATTTCCCCGTCTTCATCGATATTAAACAGACAGAAAGGGTGATCGTTTACTGGGCTACGTACGCCATCGGCCGTTAGCACATAGATGGGGACATTCTGCATTAATGCTTTGAGTTTTTCAGCCAGCGATGACTTACCACCACCTACAGGTCCAAGCAGGTAGAGGATCTGTTTTGATTCCTCTAACCCCTGAGCTGAGTGCTTTAAATAGGCGACAATTTGCTCTATGGCTTCTTCCATTCCGTAAAAGTCTTTAAATGCTGGATAGCGGGATATTAGACGGTTGGAAAATAATCGACTGAGAACAGGGTCTTTAGAGGTATCGATGAGCTCAGGCTCACCGATTGCCACCAATAACCGCTCTGCAGCAGAAGCATAGGCACTTCGGTCTTTCTTACAGATAGCTAAAAAGTCTTCTAATGAATATTCTTCATCAAGCTTCTTCTCATAGCGCTGTTGGTAATGCTCAAATATACTCATAATCGGCCCCCTGAAACGCAAAATTAGTAAGGTTAGAGGTAAACAAAGTTCGCCCCCTACCTTTAATGTTAGACGCAAAATGAGAGCTGTGTGGGAAAAAACTAAATAAAAACAATAAGAAATAGTTGCATTTGCAATTATTGCAGTTGAGATGAAGGGCTGTATTTTTAAGAAAGCAATAAAAAAGGAGCCCTAAGGCTCCTTTCATTTAATTGCAAAGTTAACAGCTTAACCTGCGAAGTTTGCGTTAACAAAATCCCAATTAACCAGCTCCCAGAAGTGTGCTAAATAGTCAGGGCGCACATTACGGTAATCGATGTAGTAGGCGTGTTCCCATACATCCACAGTCATGATTGGAGTAACACCTTCATCTGTAAGCGGAGTTGCCGCATTGCTTGTATTGACGATTGCTACAGTGCCATCGGCATTTTTTACAAGCCAAGTCCATGCGCTACCAAAGTTGTTAACTGCAGCATCGGTAAACTGAGCCTTGAATGCTTCGAATGAACCAAAGGCTGCGTTGATAGCGTCGGCAACAGGACCTGTCGCTTCGCCGCCACCGTTTGGTGATAGACAGTTCCAGTAGAAAGTGTGGTTCCAGATTTGAGCTGCGTTATTGAAGATACCACCAGTAGAGGTCTTGATGATCTCTTCTAGGCTCTTCTGCTCAAGCTCTGTACCCTCAACTAAACCGTTAAGCTTAACAACATAAGTGTTGTGATGCTTACCGTAATGGAAGTTGATTGTTTCTTCCGAGATATGTGGCTCAAGTGCGTTCTTTGCGTACGGTAAAGCTGGTAATTCAAAAGCCATTTCTGTTCTCCATTAACTCTGGTTTGTTATTTTGTGTGTTCTTGCTCACTGCGGCACATTTTACCTAATAAACTTGTGAAGTGTATCATTGTTTATTCAAAAAGAGCGATTATCTTAATCGATTATTTCTATTGGTAATTACCCATGCAAAAAGTAGGTTTTTGTTCTGTGAAATACTGACGTACAATGTGGCGATTGTAGTGATGTTTAAATCAGGAAATAAAATGGAAACTGTAGATAAAATCAAGCAGCAAATTGCCGAAAATCCAATTATCGTTTACATGAAGGGTTCACCTAAGTTACCAAGCTGTGGTTTTTCTTCTCAGGTAGCACAGCTTATGATCAACTGTGAAGAGCAGTTTGCTTTCGTTGATATCCTTCAGCACCCGGATATCCGTGCCGAGTTACCAAAATACGCTAATTGGCCTACTTTTCCTCAGCTATGGGTAGAAGGTGAATTAATTGGTGGCTGTGACATTCTGACCGAAATGTATCAAAAAGGTGAGCTACAAACGCTTATCAAAGAAACAGCAGCAAAATTTAAGACTGAAGACGATCAAGCATAAGCTTTATTGTGTTACAGCTTTAAGTTAATAAAAAGCCCCTAATGATGAAATCAATAGGGGCTTTTTATCATTTAGCGGCCATTATGAAGATGAGTTAATTTTCTCTGCGATAATTTTCTCATGTGAGGCAGCATTATCTGGTAACAACAAGTTCATACCAATAGCCACGATACCGCAAAGGCTGATCCCCGTTAAGCTAAACGAGCCTATACCAAAGGCCATCCCACCGATACCGAACACTAATGTTACGCCGACGATACTTAGGTTACGTGGCTCATTCATATCAACGTGATTTTTAATTAGTGAGTTAAGACCGACTGCTGCAATTGAACCAAACAGTAGGCACATGATGCCACCCATAACAGGCACCGGAATTGTTTGCAGTAGTGCACCTAGCTTGCCAACAAAAGAGAACAAAATTGCGGTAATTGCGGTCCAAGTCATCACAACTGGGTTAAAGTTTTTAGTCAGTGTGACTGCACCAGTGACTTCACTATAGGTTGTATTTGGCGGCCCACCAAATGCAGAGGCTGCTATGGTTGCAACGCCGTCACCGGCGAGTGTGCGGTGTAACCCTGGTTTTTTAAGATAATCTTTTCCTGTGACGTTTGAGATAGCGAGGATATCGCCGATGTGCTCGACCGCTGGCGCGATTGCTACCGGGATCATAAATAAAATGGCATGCCAGTTAAATTCAGGAGCGACGAAGTTTGGCATCGCAATCCATGCAGCGTCTCTAACAGGAGTAAAGTCAACAATGCCGTAAGCAAGGCTTAAGCCATATCCAACAGATATACCAGCAAGGATAGGCATTAACTTTAGTAAGCCTTTAGCGAAAATAGCTACGGCTATGGTAGTGATGAGCGAGGCAAGTGATATAAACAACGCAACGTTTTGTTCAACAAGCATTAGGCTACCGTCACCGCTCTTTCCTACAGCCATATTAACGGCAACAGGAGCGAGGCCTAAACCGATAACTATGATGACAGGGCCGACTACAACAGGTGGTAGGAGGCGTTTAATAAAACCGCCACCTCTGACTTTTATAATTGATGCCAAAATAACATAGACCAGACCTGCAGCCATTAAGCCACCCATTGTCGATGGGATCCCCCAAGTCTGTACGCCATACATAATGGGCGCGATAAACGCGAAAGATGAAGCTAGAAAGATAGGGATTTGACGCTTTGTAATCAATTGGAACAGTAGGGTACCAATACCGGCGGTAAAGAGTGCAACGTTTGTATCTAAGCCCGTAAGAAGGGGCATCAATACAAGGGAGCCAAAGGCGACAAACAGCATCTGCGCACCCTGCAAAGGCATCATTAGTTTTTTCATTCTTTTTCTCTTAATTTTATGTAAACCTATCAATGATAACTGTTTTCGGTAGCAAGGTGTGTGAACCCTGTCGGAAAGTGTGAATCGGTTTGTGGTGGTCTGGTGGTTTTTACTCGGCCTAAAGCAAAAAATATGTGGTACAATTTTGCCTATTGAGTCGTCCTTGAATCTTAAACATGTTGAAATTCATATTAGGTATTTTTGTTATTTTTCCGTTTCTTGCGAGTCTATCTGCAGCTGTACATGCTGCAGATGTCAATTCGCTTGATGAAGCCGCAGTCTCAATTGAGTCAAGAGCCACAACGCTAAGAAGTGAGGGGATTAAGCAGGCCTTTGAAGCTGTGATCTTGAAAAACTCAGGCACACAGGCAGCTTTAACTAATCCATTAGTTCAAAAACAGTTAAAGAGCGCCAGCTCGTTAATGACTCAATATGGTTATTTTGAAGATGCCGGTGAACTGTATCTTAAGGTGAACTTTGACCATAAGCGCATTATTCGACTACTGAGAGAGGCGGGCTTACCTGTGTGGGGGAAACAACGACCCCTAACCTTAGTTTGGCTAGTTATTAACGAAAATGGAGATCGTGAAATATTAAGTGACGGCGCAGCCTCATCAAGTCGTAACACATTTGACTCTGAGTCATCGAGCCGCGCAGTCCCTTTGCTTTTTCCATTGATGGATCTTGATGACTCAATGAAGGTGGGGGTGAATGATATTCGAGGACGTTTCACCGATAACGTTGCTAATGCCTCGTTAAGATATCAGGCAAATTATTTTTTAATGGCGACAATCGAACCCCAAGGGGCAGTGTATCAGTATCAGATGGGGCTTTACCCTAGAGAAAAAGATCCACAGGCACTGCAAATGACATCGCTTATTAATAGTAGTGGCGAGGCAGCGACCATTGAAGATGCTGTTACCGCGATAGTAGCTGCAACCAGTGAATATTATGTTGGTCAGTATGCGATTGCCGATTCTGGAGAGCGTAACACGACTAAAATAGCCTTTGTTGATGTAACGGATATCAAGCAGCTTGTGGTGATCGAGCGCTACCTTGCTCAATTAAGTGCGATTAAGTCGGCCAGTATAGCCAGTATTCAAGGCCAGAGAGTAGAGTTTAACCTAGCACTATTTGGCGATGAAGCCGATCTACATAGGCTACTGTCTCTGGATCCTCAAGTTGGAACCTTTGAGTCAAATAATCAGCAAAACCAGGGATATTCCTCGGTAGAGGCGATAGAAGCCTCTCAGAAAGAGACACAGATCTATTATTGGAAAGGGCAATAGCTCCCAATCACGGGACACACATGCTACCATGTGTGTCTAATATAGAAATATTGCGCCATTGAGAAGTACCTGAGTGAAGTCAAACTCTCCTTTACAATTATCACTGCCAGTTCATCTACCTGATGATGAAACTTTCAATAGTTATTATCCAGCAGCGGGTAATGACGAGCTTATTCAAAGTTTACAAGATTGTGCAGAGGGCAAGTCGGATGGTGCTGTATTTTTATGGGGCCCAGAAAAATCTGGACGCACCCATCTTATGCACGCCGCCTGTGCCCATGCTAACGATCTCGGTCGAAGTAGTTTCTATATTCCCCTTGGGATCCATGCGAGTATCTCTACCGCATTATTGGAAGGTCTAGAAAAATTGGATTTGGTCTGTATCGATGATGTCGATGCGATTGCAGGACACCCTCTTTGGGAAGAAGCGATATTTGATCTTTACAATCGAATTGCAGAACAGAAAACTTGTGCGTTAGTCGTAAGTGCAAGTGTTTCACCGAGTGACAGCGGTTTTTCATTGCCGGATCTCGTGTCTCGTATGCAATGGGGGCTTAATTATCAGCTGCAGCCTATGGCTGATGATGAAAAGCTTGCCGCACTGCAGCGCAGAGCGGCTATGCGGGGCTTGCAGCTTCCGGAAGATGTTGGACGTTTTCTACTAAATCGTTTAGCACGAGATTTAAGAACGTTATTTGATGTCCTAGATAGGCTCGATAAAGCCTCTATGGTTCACCAACGAAAATTGACAATCCCTTTCATTAAAGAGATGTTGCGCCTTTAGCTCCATTGATTCGTCGAATAAAAAAGCCCAGATAATCATCTGGGCTTTCTGTTTTAAGTGTTGTTATTCAGTCGTCTAATCCACGGGTTTTATATGCCTATCACCGCTTAAACGTAATTCAGGAGAATAATTTTTCTGAGGTGCGGCTCTATTTTGTTGTGGGCTACTAGTGGGGGAGATGGCTAAGTTTTCAGACCAAGACTGACCCTGCTTCATCTCAATTGGAGCAGGTAAGCCACTGACTAAAGAGAGCGCATTAAGTTCAGGCATCATCTGGTCGATGACAAATACAGCGCGGCTCTCGAGTTTTATATCGCCAATCCGCCCGCGTTGTCCCCAGTCGACGGTGATACTACTCGCTGTCGGATTATCAGGCTTGTCGGTTACTGCGACATCTCGTTGTATTGCGTATCGATAACTCATCAAAGCTTCTTCGAATAACATTGCCGCATCTTCCCGTCTTGTGGAGTAGGCATAGTAGTCTGTGGCGCGGTCCGGTGAAAAGAAGCTACTGATATCGCTGGCAATATAGGATTTTTGGGTGTCGTTAGCGGTTTCGCCCTTAAAGCTGACTTCGGCCAAACTTGCCATCTCTTGGCTGGCAAGGGGATAAAGTATTTCCAGTTGATCGGAGATCAGCTGTTTTGCATCGCTTCGGCGGAGGTAATCATCGAGTAGTGTCGGCCCAGATAAACTTGCGTGTATGCTTCGGGGAAAAAAGTCATTTGCGTGTGCCAACTCATGGTAGAGCAATGAGGCTAAATCCGGCATCATCTCTTGAGCTGTTCGATCTGTACGTACGCTCCTTGGCACTACATATGAGGTATAGCTGTTATTCTTTACATAGCGCCAAGGCATTAAGAAGTTTAACTCATTACCAAAACCACTACGGTAATCAGGGGCTTCGTTTATGGTGTCACGTTCCTCTGCTAATAGCCAAAGATCGTTTGGATCTAAATATATTGCCCCAGTGAGTACCCAGTAAAAGGAGGGGCGGACATCATAACTAATCACAATGGCAGTTACCGATTGTAACAGAGTGGCGAAATCGCTGTTGGGATCGAGATTTTCAAGAAAGTACTCGAAGTTCTGCCCCATCCACTGATGTGATACTAATACTCTGTCCAATATTGCCTGGGTGTCGATACTGGCTTCCTGGCCGATTAATGGAAGACGAGATATGCTACAACTTTGCTGAAGCTGATTGGAGTACACACAGGCTTGTAAGTCATCTTTATAGGGGGAGTTATCATTATAGGCGAAGGTTTTTGCCACTCTTTCATCAAAGTACTGGGAGGTGATGGCATCTTCTTGAGTGATCAAAAGTAGTACATCATCGCTAACGGACTGACCGTCTATAATGGCCGATACTCTCAGAGTCGATAGAGTGTCCTCGCTAACGCTTGGGGCGGTAAACAAGGCTTTTTCTGGACTGCTAATGTCAACATCAACATCCGGACCTGCCGCTATACACCAGCTAATTTGGGAAGGAGGATTGACATCGGGGGTATCGATTCTAAAGCTGACTGAATTACCTTCACTGGCTTGATGATCTACTCGCGCGGCAAGTTGGGCGGAACCAGCCGCATCTATGCTTATTTCAATTGATTCTAAATAAGATGTTTGGCTGCCAACTGCAGTCACTTCAAACTTATAGTTACCACTTTCACTGGCAGTAAAAGCCAAAACCGGGCTTTTACTGCTTTTTAAAATGAGGTTGGGGCCGCTGGTTTGAGTCCAATTGAATTGATAGTCTGAGACCTTTTTTCCCTTGAGTGTCGCGATGACAGCTGCGGGTTGACCGGCATGGTAATTGGCCTCGGTAATAAAGGTTAAATCGGACGAGGTGTTGATAGGATTGTTCAGGGATTGAGTATCACAGCGCACTAAGCCATCGGGTACAACAGGCGGCGGAGTGACTATATCGCCATTAGAGCTGTCGCCGCTTCCACCGCAGCCTGTTAGGCCAATGGCACTTATCAATAGGTAACTTAAGGATCGTTGCATGAATTTATCCTTTTTTATTGTTTTTATTGCTGGCTAAGTAGGCAATATAGCACGGCAATTGTTGCGCAAACAAAGGATAGTTTAATGAATTGTTATGTCGTGTCGGCGAGATAATAGCGATTCGCAATTGAGAAATGAAGGCGAGACGAAGCTCGTCTTCATTATCGAATTATTTAACTTTTCTTTTTCTTTAATCCAAGACCAAGTTCACGTCCGCGGATCCGTGCATAAAAAGGAAAGCCAATAAGTAGGCTAGCGATAAGCAGACACTCAATAACGGCGAACAGGGTATCAGTTTCAGTTACATAGACTAAGGTCAGTCCATGTAGCATATATAGGCATAGAATAAAGCTCGCCCAGGCATAGGTATAGGGCTTGCCTGTTAGGATCCCTTTTATGGGGAGTAATAGCGGTATTAGCCAGAGTAGACTAAATAGCATTGAATATTCGCCAGTTAGCCCTTGGCGTATGAACCATGTCCCTAACAACATGACCAATGCCACATAACCCGTGCGGCAAAGCTTAAATAGGGTAGTTGAGTTCATGATAGCCCTCACTTATAAAATAGAGAGTACATTTTCTGGAGGTCGGCCAATCGCGGCCTTATTATTTGCCAATACAATAGGGCGCTCAATAAGCTTTGGTGTTGTGATCATAGCCTGAATTAGCTGTTCATCGCTTAGCGCTGCATCGGCTAAACCTAACTCTTTATACTCAGTTTCTTTGACTCGCATTAGCGCCCTAGGAGCAATATCGAGTTTAGTCAATATATCGGTAAGTTCTGCAGAGGAAACGGGGGTTTTTAAATACTCAACAATATGAATGTTACAGTTATTCTCTTCTAGTAAGGCTAGAGTTTGGCGGCTTTTTGAACATCTTGGGTTGTGATAAATAGTAACGTTTGTCATATGCATTTTATTGTTATTGAAAGTTGTGACCATGATACTTTATTTTGTGATCATAGTCACAACCAAACTGGTGTTATTGTAATTGTTCTAAGGCTCTATCTGCCTGTCTAAACTGCCGGATCCGTGCTTCAATTCTCGCCAGTTGCAGCGCATCACCTTTGGACGCTTTATAAGCAAAATTGAGCTGGTCGATAGCTGTCTTGTAATCAGCTACGAGTGCCAAAGACTCCGCTTTTACGAAGTGTTCCATCGCCTTGTTACCATTCTTCTTGTAGGCTTCGTTCAGTAAGAAGTAGGGCAGCTGATTTTGTTTATCAAGAAAGATAAGCTCCTCAAGCAAAGGTATAGCCTTATTGACTTGATTATCTTCAATGTAGACGTTTGCAAGGTTGGTATTAACAACTTGAGAGGTCGGTTTCAACTGCTTCTGGGCTAATAACAGAGAAATGGCTTCCTTTTGTGCTCCTCTTTGGCTAAGCAGATCGGTTTTAGTATCGATAAAAAACAGATTGTTGGGGCTCTTAGCTAATAACTCATCGATGATTTTTTCTGATTCGTCATATTTCTTTAGCCTAAACAAGGCCAACGCCTTGCCATATAGAGCCGCGCTCTTAAATGTATAGCGATGATGCTTGAGCTGTTTATCAAAGATAGAAAGTGCTGCTTGCTCACTGTATCCAGAAAATCTTACCTGAATTCGAGCCTTAGCCAGCTGGAAATTAAGGTTATCGGGGATCTGTCTATGGGGGTATTGCTGAGCTCTAATCCGAGCCTCTGAGATCCGCGATTCAGGTAAGGGGTGAGTCAGTAGCATTTGTGGTGGTTTAGTGGTGAACCGATATCGAGTTGCAAGCTTACCGAAAAAATCTGAGGCACCATTGGGGTCAAATCCAGCATCGACCATGACTTGCATGCCGATCCGATCAGCTTCTTTCTCATGCAAGCGAGTGTAGTTGATTTTTGACTGCGTCGCTAAAGCCTGAGTTGTTGCTAATGCAGCCATACCCGCCTGAGGGGATGCAATCGTTAATAAGATTGCACCGAGCATACCGGCAATCGTGGCTGGCGAAGTTTTTTGTTGTGCCTCAATTGAACGTGCGAGATGTCTCTGAGTAACGTGAGTGATTTCGTGACCCAGAACGGAGGCTAGTTCACTTTCGGTATCAGCATTAAGAAATAAGCCAGTATGTACTCCGACATGACCACCGAAAAAAGCAAATGCGTTGATCTCATCGTTTCTTAATAAGAAAAAATAGAAGGGGGTTTTTACACCTGTTGCATGAGCAACCAATTTATTACCTAACTCAGTTAGGTATTGGTTTAACACTGGATCATTAAGCATGGGGGCGGAGCCGCGGATCACTCGCATATAAGCGTCACCGACTTCGGTTTCCTTTTCCAAGCTAAAGGTATTAACAGCGGCTGTGCCTAAGTCTGGTAAGTCGTTATTGGCATAAGTGGCTGCTGAGCTTGTACATAAAATAAAAGACAGGGCACCAGCGATAACGGATTGTGATAAAGTTGATTTACTCAAGCGGATCCTTATTTTGGGCTATGCTTCTGTTATTAGCAATTTACAATGCTTGCTTGTGGTTTGCGTTGCTTATTAGGATAATAGCCTTAGATTGGTTATAGCAAGTTCATTATGATTATTATTGATTTAACGCCATATCGTTGTCCGCTGCCGCTTGTTAAAGTCAAACTGGCTCTCAAGCAACTTTCAACAGGCGACAGCATTCGTGTTGTATTATCTGACCCCGGTTCTAGGCAAGATGTTCCCCGTTACCTGAAAAAAGCGGGTTATTGCCATATTGTTGAACAAGATAATGACAGCATTTTGTCTATAACCGTGTCCAAGTAAAAGAGACTTTATACAGTTTTACATTGAGTGAAATATGATTTTAACGATGGCTGCAATTGTCAACTCAGTCGTCTAGCTAGGGAGTATGAATGTTATCTGTTTTAAGCCGTTGGTATAAAGAACGTTTTAGTGATCCGCAAGCTGTAACCTTAGTACTCATCTTAGTGGGCTTGGCGCTCGCAATATACTTTGCCGGTGGCTTATTAGCCCCATTATTGATCGCCTTGGTATTGGCATTTTTATTAGAGTGGCCAGTCGCTCAGATGGCCCGGATCGGGATCAATCGGCCTACAGCGGCCTCTTTAGTTCTTATACTGTTTATCGGTTTAATGCTGTTAATTAGTTTTGGCCTGGTACCGAGTATTTGGCGTCAGGGGGTTAGCTTGATGGCAGATTTACCGAGCATGATCGACAAAGGTCTTAACACCGCCCAGCTTTATATCAATCGATATCCCCAATTTGTGAACCCAAGTCAGCTAGACACCATGGTTGCAGAGCTTAAGAAGATGTTAGATACCCAGCATCTGCTGGATATCGGCAAGCAGATCTTAGGTTACTCTGCATCACTGTTGGTGCTCATGGTCTATGCGATTTTAATCCCTTTATTAGTGTTCTTCTTTTTAAAAGATAAAGATGAACTGATAAAAGGCAGTAAGCGCTTCTTTCCGACTAATCGTGATTTAGCCCGAAAAGTCTGGAACGAGATGCACCAACAGATTTTTAATTACATACGTGGAAAAGTTATCGAGATTGTTATCATCGGGGTGGTCAGTTATATCTTCTTCGCCCTAATGGATCTGCGTTATGCGGCACTGCTTGGAGTGTTAACTGGGCTGTCGGTTCTGATCCCCTATGTTGGTGCGACATTAGTGACCCTCCCTATAGCCTTAGTAGCATTTGTACAGTGGGGAATAAGTCCTGAGTTTGGCTATCTAATGGTGGGGTACGGGATTATTCAAGCACTAGATGGCAACGTATTAGTACCGCTTTTATTCTCAGATGCTGTCGATCTACATCCGGTATTTATTATTGCTGCAGTACTGATTTTTGGCGGTTTATGGGGCGTTTGGGGGGTGTTCTTTGCTATTCCGCTGGCGTCACTCGTCAAGGCCGTCATCAATGCTTGGCCAGTACCTCTTCAAATTGATGAGAATAAAGCTACGCCTCAGGAAGATGATAGATTACAAGACAGCAAGTAGTGTGTATCTGTGTGATAGAGGGGGCCATAGAGCCCCTTTTTACTGTGAGCTTGAAAGGGAAGTGTTAGCAGAGTAGTAGCTTTTTGGCGCTCGTGGCTAATGCACGGTAAATAATGCTGGTTTGCTTCGCCTTGATGTTCCAGTGTTGCCAATAAAGCGGTACCTGCATGCGTTTATGGGGGAAGATTTCTACTAACTCACCACTATCAAGAAGGGGTTTAGCCTGTAAGTGGGCCACTAAGCCATAACCTAGTCCCATTCTTATGGCTTCAAGAAAACTCTCGGATGAGGGAATTTTGTGCTCCCGCCAACTCTTGTCATTGATATCAAAGTAAAAGCTTAAGAACTTATCGTGAAGTTTATCTTTAGTTGAAAATACCACTGCGGGGGCGTGGGCAATATCATCAGTTGCTTTGTCTGATTGAAAATACTGCTCGATAAACGCCGGTGTCGCAACACATTGGTACTCCATATTACCAAGATATTCACTGCTGCAACCCGACAGGGCAATTTGTGTAGTTGTTACACAACCAACGGCTTCACCACTTTTTAATAGGTGGTGTGTGTAAGCTTCATCGTCAACAACAAGCTCTAATAACCATTTATGGTATTTAAAGGTTTCGGTTAGTGCAGGAAGGAACCAAGTCGCTAGACTATCGGCATTAACCGCTATTTTTACTATTGTGGGTAGGGAAGGATCGTCCACATCCATTTCAGATCGCAGTTCACTTTCAAGCAATTGTACCTGAGCATAATGTCTTAGGAGTCGTTTGCCGGTTTCAGTTGCGACTACAGGATTAGACCTAACGAGCAAGGCTTGACCGACTTTGTCTTCGAGCTGCTTGATCCGCTGAGATACCGCCGATTGACTGATAAACAGGTGCTGGGCGGCTTTATCGAATCCGCCTTGGGATACGACAATTGATAGGGCTTTTAGGTGTGCGTAATCAAACATCCTCAGTACCTTGTAGTAAATAACAACAGAGATAAGTTTTACTTATACATTATTAAAT
>NZ_JAKEVD010000051.1 GCF_022398325.1 Shewanella sp. Isolate13 | reverse complement strand
GTTCTACTTCCGTACAACTGACGTAACTGGTACTATCGAACTACCAGAAGGCGTAGAAATGGTTATGCCTGGTGACAACATCAAGATGGTTGTTACTCTAATCTGCCCAATCGCGATGGACGAAGGTCTACGTTTCGCTATCCGTGAAGGTGGCCGTACAGTTGGTGCTGGTGTTGTAGCTAAGATCATTGCTTAATAGCAACGAGTCTTAACTCAATATTGAAAAGGGCAGCTTAGGCTGCCTTTTTTGTTTTATTGCATTTACGTTTAATTTGTTAGTGAAGCTGGGCTTTGTATTCTTGCCAAATAAGTGGAATAAGAATACAATCTATGACCGATTTTTGACTCGTCGCTTATACTTTATTAAGAGTATATTCGGCAGTCGCCAGTTCGGATAGCGAGTCTGACTGAATTTTTCACTGAGCAAAATGCTATTTTATAGCGTTCCTTGCCTCAGAACGTAGTGAGTAACGGAATTAACCGATGACAACAAATACTGAAAGCCAGGGTAACTCTCTGGATATCGTAAAGTGGGGCCTAGTCGTAATCTTGTTGGCTGCTGCAATTATTGGCAATCAATATTTTAATGAAGCAAGTGTCGTTGTACGCGCCCTAGGTGTAGTCGTGACTTTTGCTATCGCTGGTTTCATTGCGTTGCAAACAGAAAAAGGCAAGCAAGCTTTAACTTTTGCTCGTGAATCACAGATTGAAGTTCGTAAAGTGGTTTGGCCTACGCGTCAAGAAGCACTCAATACAACTTTCATTGTATTAGCTGCAACAGCCGTTTTAGGTTTAGTCCTTTGGGGCTTAGATGCAGTATTGCTTAGAATTGTTAATTTTATTACAGGCGTATAGGCATTAAGTATGACTGAAGCTACTGAAGCTAAAAAAAGATGGTATGTAATTCAAGCGTTTTCCGGCTATGAAGGCCGTGTTTGTAAAACTCTGCTTGAACATATCAAAATGCATGGCATGGAAGATTACTTTGGTGAGGTTTTGGTACCTACTGAAGAAGTCGTTGAAATGCGTGCAGGCCAACGTCGTAAGAGCGAGCGCAAGTTTTTCCCTGGCTACGTGTTAGTTCAGATGGAAATGAACGATGAAAGCTGGCACCTAGTGAAGAGCATTCCACGTGTAATGGGCTTCATCGGTGGCACATCTGATCGTCCTGCACCAATTTCGAATAAAGAGGCTGATGCAATCCTTCAGCGTCTTCAAGAAACTACTGAGTCTCCAACGCATCGCGTTATGTTCGAGCCAGGTGAAGTCGTTCGTGTTACTGACGGACCTTTTGCTGACTTCAACGGTACCGTTGAAGAAGTGGATTATGAGAAGAACCGCGTTAAGGTTTCTGTGATGATCTTCGGCCGCTCGACACCAGTAGAACTTGATTTTAGTCAGATTGAAAAAAGCTGATTAAATAAAGCGCAAATACTATTTGGAAATGGGTGCGAATTTATATATAATTCGCACCCATATTTTTCGGGGAGCCTTTCAACATAGTGTTGATGGCGTTTGAACCCAAACTTGAGGAAATGTCTCATGGCAAAGAAAGTTGATGGTTACATCAAACTGCAAGTCGCAGCCGGTGCTGCAAACCCGTCGCCACCAGTAGGCCCAGCATTGGGTCAGAAAGGTGTTAACATCATGGAATTCTGTAAAGCATTCAACGCTCGTACTGAAAAGTTCGAGAAAGGTATGCCAATTCCTGTAGTTATCACTGTTTACACTGATCGCTCTTTCACTTTCGAAACTAAGACTCCACCTGCGTCTTTCCTACTGCTTAAAGCAGCTGGTCTGAAATCAGGTTCTGGCCGTCCTAACACTGAAAAAGTGGGAACTATCAAGCGTAGCGCTGTCCAGGAAATCGCTGAGACTAAAGCCGCTGATATGACTGGTGCTGATATTGAAGCGATGACTCGCTCAATTGAAGGTACTGCGCGTTCAATGGGTTTGGTAGTAGAGGACTAATATAATGGCAAAGCTAACTAAACGCGCTCGTCTAATCCGCGAGAAAGTTGAAGCTACTAAGAGCTACGACATCAATGAAGCTGTTGCACTTCTAAAAGAACTAGCTACTGCTAAGTTCGTTGAAAGTGTTGACGTTGCCGTTAACCTAGGTGTTGACCCACGTAAATCTGACCAAAACGTTCGTGGCGCTACTGTGCTACCACACGGTACTGGTCGTGAAGTACGTGTTGCTGTGTTCACTCAAGGTGCTAACGCTGAAGCTGCTACTGCAGCTGGTGCTGAACTTGTTGGTATGGATGACCTTGCCGCACAAATCAAAGCTGGCGAAATGAACTTCGACGTAGTTATCGCATCTCCAGATGCAATGCGCGTTGTTGGTATGTTAGGTCAAATCCTAGGCCCACGTGGTCTAATGCCTAACCCTAAGACTGGTACTGTAACGCCAAACGTTGCTGAAGCAGTTAAGAACGCTAAAGCGGGTCAAATCCGTTACCGTAACGATAAGAACGGTATCATCCACACTACTATCGGTAAAGTGGACTTTGAACCAGCTCAACTTAAGGAAAACTTAGAAGCTCTAATTGGCGCACTTAAAAAAGCCAAGCCAGCAGCTGCTAAAGGCGTTTTCGTTAAGAAAGTAAGCATCTCTACCACTATGGGTGCAGGTGTTGCTGTTGACCAGAGTACTCTGGAAGACGTTAAGTAAATTTACAAAGCTCGCGCATTAGTCTATAATGCGCGCACTTTGTAGGGTTGGGGCTGTGATTTATCCTTTTAGGTTAAAGACTAGCCTCCGTCCAAGACCGTAGGTGTCGGTTCAAGTAATTGACTTAATTTCCTGCGTAGACGGTGTCGGACCCCAGATAGATTTTATTCTGCTGGATATATTCGCGCCGTAAGTCGCTAGGTATCATTAGATGCTTAGCATGGTAATTGCTAGGGAACTTTCCCTAGATCGAATCCAGGAGTATAGCCAATGGCATTAAGACTCGAAGACAAAAAAGCGATTGTTGCTGAAGTCAACGAAGCTGCCAAAGGTGCTTTATCTGCAGTTGTAGCCGATTCACGCGGTGTAACTGTAGGTGATATGACCGGTCTTCGTAAAGCTGCTCGTGAAGCTGGTGTGTACGTTAAAGTTGTACGTAACACTCTAGTTAAGCGCGCTGTTGAAGGTACTGATTTTGAGTGCCTAAGCGATACGTTCACTGGTCCTACTTTGATTGCATTCTCTAACGAGCACCCAGGTGCAGCTGCGCGTCTTCTTAAAGATTTCGCTAAAGCGCAAGAGAAGTTTGAAATCAAAGCAGCAGCCTTTGAAGGGGAATTAATCCCTGCAGACAACATTGATCGTTTAGCAAAACTACCAACTTACGAAGAAGCACTAGCTCAGTTCATGATGACTCTAAAAGAAGCATCTGCTGGCAAGTTCGTTCGTACATTGGCCGCTCTACGCGATCAGAAAGAAGCTGCTTAATTTTACAAGCCGCTTAATTAAATTGAATTCAGTACAATTAGGAATTTTTTGTTATGTCTATCACTAAAGACCAAATCTTAGAAGCCCTTGCAGCAATGTCTGTAATGGAAGTTGTTGAACTAATCGAAGCTATGGAAGAGAAGTTCGGCGTATCTGCAGCTGCTGCTGTTGTTTCAGGTGGTGGCGAAGCTGCTGCTGCTGAAGAGAAAACAGAATTCGACGTAATTCTTACTTCTCACGGCGACAACAAAGTTGCAGTAATTAAAGCTCTTCGTGGCGCTACAGGTCTAGGCCTGAAAGAAGCTAAAGGCATGGCTGAATCTGCTCCAGTAGCAGTTAAAGAAGCTATCTCTAAAGAAGAAGCTGAAGCTCTTAAGACTGAACTTGAAGCAGCTGGTGCTGCAGTAGAGATCAAGTAAGTTATACTATAACTTACAACCTCCCGAGTAATCGGGCGGAGGCTGGCGGTTTTTTAACCGTCGGCCTTTTTTGCGCTGTAAGCGCAGGCGATTTTTTTTTCACCGTTTATCGCCAGATTTCGCAGTTCCTAGCAGAGATTACTGGTTGGGTTCTTGCTTTCAACGGTGATGGGCAAACGCGCTGTTTCAACATTTAGGTTGATTCAGTCTTGGTCACATCTCGCAATCAGAGGAAACCCATGGTTTACTCCTATTCTGAAAAGAAGCGTATTCGCAAAGACTTTGGTAAACGTCAACGTGTTTTAGACATCCCTTACCTTTTGTCAATCCAGTTGGACTCTTTTAAGAAGTTCACCGATCAAGATCCTACAGGTGAGCGTGGTTTTGAAGCTGCTTTCCGTAGCGTTTTTCCCATCAAGAGCTTTTCTGGTAATTCTGAGCTGCAATATGTCAGCTACAAACTAGGCGAGCCAGTTTTTGATGTGAAAGAGTGTCAAATCCGCGGTGTTACATACTCTGCACCTCTACGCGTTAAACTGCGTATGGTTCTGTATGACCGTGAAGCTGCACCTGGCACAGTAAAAGACATTAAAGAACAAGAAGTCTATATGGGGGATATCCCTCTTATGACTGACAACGGTACCTTTGTTATCAATGGTACTGAACGTGTAATCGTGTCTCAGCTACACCGTAGCCCAGGCGTATTCTTTGATCATGACCGTGGTAAAACCCACTCTTCAGGTAAGGTGCTATATAACGCACGTATTATTCCTTACCGTGGTTCTTGGTTAGACTTTGAATTCGATCCTAAAGATGCACTATTTGTACGTATTGACCGTCGTCGTAAGTTAGCGGCTTCGATCATTCTGCGTGCTCTAGATTACTCTACTCAAGATATTCTTGACCTGTTCTTCGATCGCGTAAACTTTAAGATCAAGAAAGATTCATTAGTAATGGATCTTGTTGCAGACCGTCTTCGTGGCGAAACTGCAAGCTATGACATTAAAGACGCTGAAGGCACTGTTCTTGTTGAGAAGGGACGTCGCATCACTGCACGTCATATTCGTCAGCTTGAAAAGTCAAATACTACTGAGCTTGAAGTACCAGTTGAGTACATCGCTGGTAAGATCTCTGGTCAAGACTATATCGATCCAGATACAGGCGAAGTATTGGTTTCTGCAAACGCAGAGATCAGCCTAGAAGATCTAGCTAAGCTATCTATGGCTGGCATCAAAGAGATCAGCACTCTGTATATCAACGAACTTGATAACGGTGCTTATATCTCTGACACCATACGTATCGATTCTACAACTAACCGCCTAGAAGCATTAGTTGAAATCTACCGTATGATGCGTCCTGGTGAGCCACCAACCAAAGATGCTGCTGAAGCACTATTCCAGAACTTGTTCTTCAGTGAAGAACGTTATGATCTATCTAAAGTAGGTCGTATGAAGTTCAACCGTCGTCTAGGTATTGATGACGACGAAGGTACGGGTATCTTAACTAAAGAAGATATCGTTGCCGTGATGAAGAACATCATCGCCATCCGTAACGGCTTGGACGAAGTTGATGATATCGATCACCTAGGTAACCGTCGTATCCGTAGTGTAGGTGAAATGGCTGAAAACCAGTTCCGTGTTGGTCTAGTTCGTGTTGAACGTGCCGTACGTGAGCGTCTAAGCCTTGGTGATCTAAATGAGCTAATGCCTCAAGATCTGATCAACGCTAAGCCTATTTCTGCAGCTGTTAAAGAATTCTTTGGCTCTTCACAGCTTTCACAGTTCATGGACCAAAACAACCCATTGTCAGAAGTAACGCATAAGCGTCGTATTTCTGCTCTAGGTCCAGGTGGTCTAACACGTGAACGTGCTGGTTTCGAAGTTCGAGACGTACACCCGACTCACTACGGTCGTCTATGTCCAATCGAAACGCCTGAAGGTCCAAACATTGGTTTGATCAACTCGTTGTCAACCTTTGCGCGTACTAACAACTATGGCTTCCTAGAAACGCCTTACCGTAAGGTAATCGATGGCGTGGTTACTGAAGAAGTTGATTACTTGTCAGCAATCGAAGAAGGCCGTTACGTTATCGCTCAGGCAAACGTAGAATTAGATGCAAACAACCGCATGATGGATGAGCTAATTGCTTGTCGTCACAAAGGTGATTCAACATTTATGGGTGCATCTGACATCCAGTATATGGACGTATCACCACAGCAGATTATTTCTGTTGCGGCATCACTAATTCCGTTCCTAGAACACGATGACGCGAACCGTGCATTGATGGGTGCGAACATGCAACGTCAGGCTGTTCCAACACTGAAGGCTGATAAGCCGCTAGTTGGTACAGGTATTGAACGTACACTTGCTGTCGACTCAGGCGTGGTTGTTGCTGCTAAGCGTGGTGGTTATGTTGACTACGTTGATGCTAGCCGTATCGTTGTTAAGGTTAACGAATCTGAATTGACTCCAGGTGAAGCTGGTATCGATATTTACAACTTGACTAAGTACACGCGTTCTAACCAGAACACTTGTATTAACCAGCGTCCTTGTTGTTCTGTTGGTGACCCAGTTGTTCGTGGCGACGTACTAGCCGATGGCCCATCTACCGACTTAGGTGATTTGGCTCTTGGTCAGAACATGCGTATCGCGTTCATGCCTTGGAACGGTTACAACTTCGAAGACTCGATCTTGATCTCTGAGCGTGTAGCTCAAGAAGACCGTTTCACAACTATCCACATTCAAGAGCTTTCATGTATCGCTCGTGATACTAAGTTGGGTAGCGAAGAGATCACTGCTGATATTCCAAACGTCGGTGAGTCTGCGCTTTCTAAGCTTGACGAATCAGGTATCGTTTATATCGGTGCAGAAGTTAAGGGTGGCGACATCCTAGTTGGTAAAGTAACACCTAAGGGTGAAACTCAGCTGACTCCAGAAGAGAAACTTCTACGTGCAATCTTCGGCGAAAAAGCGTCTGACGTTAAAGACAGCTCTCTACGCGTACCTAACTCTGTTAAAGGTACTATCATCGACGTACAAGTATTTACTCGTGACGGCGTTGAGAAAGACAAGCGTGCTGTTGAAATCGAAGAGATGCATATCGCTCAGGCTCGTAAGGATTTGACTGAAGAGTTCCAAATTCTTGAAGATGGTGTTCTTGGTCGTGCTCGCAACCTATTACTAGGTGCAGGTTTCGATGAAGCCCAACTTGATGCAATTCCTCGTTCACAATTGTTGGTTCAAACCATCGATGATGAAACGAAGCAAACTGAGCTAGAACAGCTAGCTGAGCAAGCGGAAGAGCTAAAAGCCGATTTCGATAAGAAGTTCGAAATCAAGCGCCGTAAGATCACTCAAGGTGATGACTTAGCACCTGGTGTACTTAAGATCGTTAAGGTTTACCTAGCGGTTAAGCGTACTATCCAGCCTGGTGATAAGATGGCGGGTCGTCATGGTAACAAGGGTGTAATCTCTAAGATTTGTCCTATTGAAGACATGCCATACGACGAAAAAGGCGATCCAGTGGATATCGTATTGAACCCACTAGGTGTACCTTCACGTATGAACATCGGTCAGGTACTTGAAGTTCATATGGGTGCTGCAGCGAAAGGCATCGGTAACCGTATTACCGAGATGCTAGAAGAGCAGCGCGAATTGGCAGAACTTCGCGGATACATCAAGCAAGTTTATGACTTAGGTGACGAAGTGCAGCAGCGCGTTGACATCGATTCATTTACAGATGATGAAATCTTGCGTCTTGCTAAAAACCTAAAAGGCGGTGTGCCAACAGCTACACCTGCGTTTGATGGTGCCAAAGAGAAAGAGATCAAGCAGATGCTTGAACTTGCAGGTCTACCGACATCAGGTCAGCTAACGCTGTGTGATGGTCGTACTGGTAACCAATTTGAGCGTCAAGTAACCGTTGGTTACATGTACATGCTCAAACTGAACCACTTGGTTGACGATAAGATGCACGCCCGTTCTACCGGTTCGTACAGTCTTGTTACTCAGCAACCATTGGGTGGTAAAGCACAGTTCGGTGGTCAGCGTTTCGGTGAGATGGAAGTATGGGCACTTGAAGCTTACGGTGCTGCATATACACTTCAAGAAATGCTAACCGTTAAATCGGACGATGTGAACGGTCGTACTCAGATGTATAAGAACATCGTCGACGGTAACCATCAGATGCAACCAGGTATGCCTGAATCGTTCAACGTATTGTTGAAAGAGATCCGTTCGCTCGGTATTAACATCGAGTTGGATCAACAGTAACACTTGGTTACTGCCTCTATGGCAAAAGAAATTGGTGCTCTGCATTGGCAGGGCACCCGGTTTAACTCCTTCAGGAGAGAAACGTGAAAGACTTATTAAAGTTTCTGAAACAGCAAAGCAAGACTGAAGAATTTGAAGGTATCAAGATCGGCCTAGCGTCGCCTGACTTGATCCGCTCTTGGTCTTTTGGTGAAGTTAAGAAGCCAGAAACCATTAACTACCGTACTTTCAAGCCTGAGCGTGAAGGTTTGTTCTGTGCGCGTATTTTTGGTCCAGTAAAAGATTATGAATGTTTATGCGGTAAGTATAAGCGTCTAAAGCACCGTGGTGTGATCTGTGAAAAGTGTGGCGTAGAAGTTACACAGACTAAAGTACGTCGTGAGCGTATGGGTCACATCGATCTAGCTAGCCCAGTTGCGCACATTTGGTTCTTGAAGTCTCTGCCATCTCGTATCGGTTTGATGCTAGACATGACTCTTCGTGATATCGAACGTGTACTTTACTTCGAATCTTTCGTAGTAATCGAGCCTGGCATGACCAGCCTTGAACGCGGCCAAATGCTGACAGAAGAAAACTATCTGGATGCATTGGAAGAGTACGGTGATGAATTCGATGCCAAGATGGGTGCTGAAGCAGTTTTAGAATTGCTACGTGCTATCGATCTTGAGAAAGAAATTGAAATGATGCGCGAAGAATTGCCATCAATCAATTCTGAGACTCGTCGTAAGAAGATCACTAAGCGTCTTAAGCTAATTGAGGCATTCTTCACTTCAGGTAACAAGCCTGAGTGGATGATCCTTAAAGTGCTACCGGTTCTGCCACCAGATCTACGTCCTCTAGTTCCACTAGATGGCGGACGTTTTGCTACGTCTGATTTGAACGACCTTTACCGTCGTGTAATCAACCGTAACAACCGTCTAAAGCGTCTATTAGACCTAGCTGCTCCAGATATCATCGTACGTAACGAAAAGCGTATGTTGCAAGAATCTGTTGATGCACTATTAGACAACGGTCGTCGTGGTCGTGCTATTACCGGTTCTAACAAGCGTCCGCTTAAATCTTTGGCTGATATGATCAAAGGTAAGCAAGGTCGTTTCCGTCAGAACTTGCTAGGTAAGCGTGTTGACTACTCTGGTCGTTCGGTAATTACCGTAGGTCCTACTTTACGTCTACACCAGTGTGGTCTTCCTAAGAAGATGGCACTTGAGCTATTTAAGCCATTTATCTATGGCAAGCTAGAAGGTCGTGGCTTAGCTACAACCATTAAAGCTGCTAAGAAGATGGTAGAACGCGAAGTTCCAGAAGTTTGGGACGTTCTAGATGACGTGATCCGCGAACATCCAGTGATGCTTAACCGTGCACCAACACTGCACAGACTAGGTATCCAGGCATTTGAGCCAGTACTAATCGAAGGTAAAGCGATTCAGCTTCACCCGTTGGTTTGTGCGGCATACAACGCCGACTTCGACGGTGACCAAATGGCTGTTCACGTGCCACTAACGCTAGAAGCGCAGTTAGAAGCACGTTCACTAATGATGTCTACCAACAACATCCTTTCACCTGCAAACGGTGAGCCGGTGATTACACCGTCACAGGACGTTGTATTGGGTCTTTACTACACTAGCCGTGAGCGTATTAACGGCAAGGGTGAAGGCATGGCATTCGCTGATGTGGCTGAAGCTGAAAAAGCTTACCGCACAGGTGTTGCTGAGCTACACGCTCGCGTTAAGGTTCGTATTACCGAAACGACGACGAACGAAGCCGGTGAAAAAGTTAAGACACGTCGTGTTGTTGATACAACCGTTGGTCGTGCATTGCTTTCACAGATCCTGCCAAAAGGTCTTTCTTATGATTTGGTTAACCAAAACATGGGTAAGAAGCAGATCTCTAAGCTATTGAACACTTGTTACCGTCAACTAGGTCTTAAAGATACCGTTATCTTTGCTGACCAATTGATGTACACAGGTTTCCACTTTGCAACTATCTCGGGTGCCTCTGTAGGTATCAACGATATGGTTATTCCAGATCTTAAGTACACGCTAGTAGCGGATGCTGAAGCGGAAGTTCTTGAAATTCAAGAGCAGTTCCAATCTGGTCTAGTAACAGCTGGTGAGCGTTACAACAAAGTAATCGATATCTGGGCAAGCGCGAACGAAAAAGTTTCTAAAGCGATGATGGAAAACCTGTCTAAAGAGACAGTGATTAACCGTGATGGCGAAGAAGAGCAGCAAGAATCGTTCAACAGTATCTACATGATGGCCGACTCAGGCGCTCGTGGTAGTGCTGCACAGATTCGTCAGTTGGCCGGTATGCGTGGTCTGATGGCTAAGCCTGATGGCTCAATCATCGAAACCCCAATTGTGGCTAACTTCCGTGAAGGTCTAAACGTATCTCAGTACTTTATTTCTACTCACGGTGCGCGTAAGGGTCTTGCGGATACGGCATTGAAGACAGCTAACTCTGGTTACCTGACTCGTCGTCTAGTAGACGTTGCACAAGACTTAGTTGTTATCGAAGACGACTGTGGAACTTACGAAGGTCTAACTATGAAGCCGCTGATTGAAGGTGGTGATGTAGTTGAACCGTTACGTGAACGTGTTCTTGGTCGTGTTGTTGCACAAGATGTGTTCAAGCCAGGTACTGAAGAAGTACTTGTGCCACGTAACACGCTTCTTGACGAAGCTTGGTGTGACATCGTTGAAGATAACTCTATCGACGAAATGATCGTTCGTTCAGTAATTAGCTGTGATACAGACTTCGGTGTGTGTGCTGCTTGTTATGGTCGTGATTTGGCTCGTGGCCATATCATCAACCAAGGTGAAGCGATTGGTGTTGTTGCTGCTCAGTCAATTGGTGAGCCAGGAACACAGCTTACGATGCGTACTTTCCACATCGGTGGTGCGGCATCTCGAGCTTCAGCTGAGAACAACGTTCAAGTTAAGAACTCAGGTACGCTTAAGTTACACAACGCTAAGTATGTAACTAACAGCAACGGTAAGCTGGTAATTGTTTCTCGTTCTTCTGAATTAGCAATTATCGATGAGCTAGGCCGTGAGAAAGAGCGTTATAAGGTTCCTTACGGTACTGTACTTGAGAAGTTGGAAGATGACGGCGTAGCTGCTGGCGAAATTATCGCTAAGTGGGATCCACATACTCACCCAATTATCACTGAAGTGGCGGGTAGTATTAAGTTCGTAGATATGATTGAAGGTGTCACTATGACACGTCAAACAGACGAATTAACGGGTCTTTCTTCAATCGTCGTACTAGAAGTTGGTCAACGTCCAACTGCAGGTAAAGAGATGCGTCCTATGATCCGTCTTGTTGCTGCTGATGGTAGCGACTTGATGATCCCAGGTACTGAAGTACCTGCGCAATACTTCTTACCAGGTCACGCGATTGTAAACCTTGACGATAACGCACCAATTAACGTTGGTGATGCATTAGCACGTATTCCTCAAGAATCTTCTAAGACTCGCGATATTACCGGTGGTCTACCACGCGTAGCTGACTTGTTCGAAGCGCGTAAGCCAAAAGAGCCTGCAATTCTTGCTGAAGTATCGGGAACTATCTCGTTCGGTAAAGAAACCAAAGGTAAGCGTCGTCTAGTGATCACCCCAGCTGATGGTGGTGAGCAGTATGAAGAGATGATTCCTAAGTGGCGTAACCTGAACGTGTTCGAAGGTGAAAAAGTCGAACGTGGTGAAGTTATTGCCGATGGTCCAGAAGCGGCACACGACATTCTACGTCTACGTGGTATCCACAATGTGGCTAACTACATCGTGAATGAAGTACAGGACGTTTACCGTCTACAGGGCGTTAAGATCAACGATAAGCACATTGAGGTGATCATTCGCCAGATGCTGCGTAAGTGTGAGATCATTGACGCAGGTGACAGTGAATTCCTACCGGGTGAACAAGCTGAAGTGTCTCGTGTGAAGATCGCTAACCGCGAACTAGAAGCACAAGGTAAGCAGCCTGCAACATTCGAACGTGAACTTCTTGGTATCACTAAGGCGTCACTTGCGACTGAATCGTTCATCTCTGCAGCATCGTTCCAGGAGACCACTCGTGTTCTTACTGAAGCAGCTGTTGGCGGTAAGAGCGACAAGTTACGTGGTCTGAAAGAAAACGTAATCGTTGGTCGTCTAATCCCTGCTGGTACAGGTTATTCTTACCATCAGAAGCGTGCTACAGCAGTGCCAAGTGCGGCAACTGAAGAAGCACCAGCGATTAGTGCAAGCGAAGCTGAGCAGAACCTTGCGGATCTACTAAATCTAGCTGGAAGCAATGATTAATCGTTGCTGAAAAAGTAAATAGATTGTAAAAAAGGCGCTTTTGGCGCCTTTTTTTACTTTAAATCGGTTATAAAGTTGTCTATTTCTTGACAGAAACCTCATACACTTCTAAAATTTCGCGTCCCACACCTGTGGGATATAGATTTTTCACACCTTACTGTTGATTTAGTCAACTGATTCGGAGCTATACATGGCAACTGTAAACCAGTTGGTACGTAAGCCTCGCGCGCCAAAAGTCGATAAGACTAATGTGCCTGCGTTGAATGCGTGTCCACAAAAGCGTGGTGTTTGTACTCGCGTATACACAACCACACCAAAAAAACCAAACTCTGCACTACGTAAAGTAGCTCGTGTGCGTCTAACTAACGGTTTCGAAGTAACTTCGTACATCGGCGGTGAAGGCCACAACCTGCAGGAACACAGCGTAATTCTAATCCGTGGCGGTCGTGTAAAAGACTTACCGGGTGTGCGTTACCACACTGTACGCGGCGCATTAGACTGTGCTGGCGTTAGCGAACGTCGTCAAGGTCGTTCTAAGTACGGTGCTAAGCGTCCTAAGTCTTAACGTTTTCCGTTAAGTAAGGCCAAGCTAGAGATAATCGAGATTCCAGTTTTGGGGTCCCTGAAGCATACGGAGAAATTGTTATGCCAAGACGTCGCGTTGTAGGACAACGTAAAATCCTACCAGATCCAAAGTTCAACAGTGAGTTGCTGGCTAAGTTCATCAACGTCATTATGCAGGACGGCAAAAAGTCGACTGCTGAAAAAATTATTTACAAGGCACTAGATACTGCAGCTGAAAAGAAAGGCGAAGATCAACTAGTAATCCTTGAAGCAGCCCTGGACAACGTACGTCCATCAGTCGAGGTTAAGTCTCGTCGTGTTGGTGGTTCTACTTACCAGGTACCATGTGAAGTTCGTCCTGTGCGTCGTAACGCACTAGCGATGCGCTGGTTAGTTGAAGCTGCACGTAAGCGTGGTGAAAAATCTATGGCTCTACGTCTAGCAGGTGAAATGTTAGACGCATCTGAAAACAAAGGTACTGCTGTTAAGAAGCGCGAAGACGTGCATCGTATGGCAGAAGCAAACAAAGCGTTTGCTCATTACCGCTGGTAATATCTTGGCGTGGGCTTTTGCCCACGCCTTACTTGCATTGCTAACACTCAGGTTTTAGCTAAGAGGGTATAAATCGTGGCTCGTACAACTCCAATTGAGCGCTACCGTAATATCGGTATCTGTGCTCATGTTGACGCTGGTAAAACCACTACTACTGAACGTGTTCTGTTCTATACCGGTATGTCTCATAAGATCGGTGAAGTTCATGATGGCGCTGCTACCATGGACTGGATGGAGCAGGAGCAGGAGCGTGGGATTACCATCACCTCAGCCGCAACGACTACTTTCTGGCGCGGAATGGATGCGCAGTTCACTGAACACCGCATTAACATCATCGATACTCCAGGCCACGTTGACTTCACTATTGAAGTAGAACGTTCTTTGCGAGTACTAGATGGTGCAGTCGTTGTTTTCTGTGGCTCATCTGGGGTAGAACCTCAATCTGAGACTGTTTGGCGTCAGGCTGATAAGTATCGTGTGCCGCGCTTAGTGTTCGTCAATAAGATGGACCGCGCAGGTGCAAACTTTGATCGTGTCGTTGAACAGATCCGCAACCGCCTTGGCGCTACTTGTGTACCGATTCAAATGAATATTGGTGCAGAAGAAGACTTCAAGGGCGTCGTCGATTTGATCAAGATGAAAGCAATTAACTGGTCTGAAGATGATCAGGGCATGACTTTCACTTATGAAGCCATTCCAGAGCACCTAACAGATAAAGCCGCAGAAATGCGTGAATATTTGGTAGAGAGTGCTGCTGAAGCTACAGAAGAGCTGATGGAAAAGTACCTAGAAGATGGGGAACTTTCAGAGGACGAGATCAAGAAGGCACTACGTCAGCGTACCTTAAATAACGAAATCGTATTGGCAACCTGTGGTTCTGCATTTAAGAACAAGGGTGTACAAGCGGTTCTCGATGCTGTGGTAGATTTTCTACCATCACCAGTCGAAGTTCCTGCAATTAAGGGCATCGATGAAAACGAAGAAGAGACAGAGCGTCACGCTGACGACAATGCTCCATTCGCTGCATTGGCATTTAAGATTGCAACAGATCCATTCGTAGGTACCTTGACCTTTATACGTGTTTATTCAGGTGTATTGGAGACAGGTGCAGGCGTTTATAACTCTGTTAAGCAAAAACGTGAACGTATTGGTCGTATGGTGCAGATGCACGCTAATGACCGTCAAGAGATTAAGGAAGTACGCGCTGGCGACATCGCTGCTCTAATTGGTCTTAAAGACGTGACTACTGGCGATACTCTGTGTGATTCAGACCATAAAGTAATTCTAGAGCGCATGGAATTCCCTGAGCCTGTAATTACTATCGCCGTTGAGCCAAGAACAAAGGCTGACCAAGATAAGATGGGGATAGCGTTGCAAAAGCTTGCAGCGGAAGATCCGTCATTCCGTGTTGAAACTGATGAAGAGTCGGGTCAAACACTGATTTCTGGTATGGGTGAGCTACACTTAGACATCATCGTTGACCGTATGCGTCGCGAGTTTGGTGTTGAGTGTAATGTAGGTAAACCACAAGTTGCATATCGTGAGACTATCCGCAAAACTGTGGAAGTCGAAGGTAAGTTCGTACGCCAATCTGGTGGTCGAGGTCAATTCGGTCATGTTTGGTTAAAGCTGGAGCCTCAAGAAGAAGGTTTTGGTTACGAATTCGTCAACGAAATTGTTGGTGGTGTGGTTCCAAAGGAATACATTCCAGCAGTTGATAAGGGTATTCAAGAGCAGATGAAGAACGGCGTATTAGCTGGCTTCCCAGTTCTTGACGTAAAAGTCACTTTGTACGATGGTTCATATCATGATGTGGACTCGAACGAAATGGCCTTTAAAGTGGCTGGTTCTATCGGCTTTAAGAAGGGCGCACTAGAAGCGGATCCTTCGTTGCTTGAACCATGTATGAAAGTCGAAGTGACAACTCCTGAAGATTATATGGGAGATGTTGTCGGGGACTTGAACCGTCGTCGCGGCCTAATTGAAGGTATGGATGACGGTATCGCAGGTATTAAACTTGTTCATGCAACAGTTCCTTTGTCTGAAATGTTCGGTTATGCAACCGATTTGCGTAGTGCAACCCAAGGCCGTGCTTCATACTCAATGGAGTTTTTGAAGTATGCTGATGCACCGCAAAATGTTACTAAAGCAATAATAGAGGCTAGAGGCTAAACAGTTTCGCTCTATTGTTGATATACTTAATTGCTATTGCTCGGTTTTAAGCCGAGCATTTTCTGAAAAGAAAGGAATATATCGTGGCTAAAGAAAAATTTGAACGCGTAAAACCGCACGTTAACGTTGGTACTATCGGACACGTTGACCATGGTAAAACTACTCTAACTGCTGCTATCTCTTCTGTGTTAACGAAGGCATACGGTGGTACTAAGCGTGATTTCGCACAGATCGATAACGCTCCAGAAGAGCGTGAGCGCGGTATTACAATTAATACTTCTCACATCGAATATGACACTCCAACTCGTCACTACGCACACGTAGACTGTCCAGGTCACGCGGATTATGTTAAAAACATGATCACTGGTGCTGCACAGATGGACGGCGCGATCCTAGTAGTTGCTTCTACTGACGGCCCAATGCCACAAACTCGTGAGCACATCCTACTTTCACGTCAGGTTGGTGTTCCATTCATCATCGTATTCATGAACAAATGTGACATGGTTGACGATGAAGAACTACTAGAACTAGTAGAAATGGAAGTTCGTGAACTTCTATCTGAGTATGAATTCCCAGGTGATGACCTACCAGTTATCCAAGGTNAACATGATCACTGGTGCTGCACAGATGGACGGCGCGATCCTAGTAGTTGCTTCTACTGACGGCCCAATGCCACAAACTCGTGAGCACATCCTACTTTCACGTCAGGTTGGTGTTCCATTCATCATCGTATTCATGAACAAATGTGACATGGTTGACGATGAAGAACTACTAGAACTAGTAGAAATGGAAGTTCGTGAACTTCTATCTGAGTATGAATTCCCAGGTGATGACCTACCAGTTATCCAAGGTTCTGCTCTTAAAGCTCTTGAAGGCGAGCCAGAGTGGGAAGCTAAGATCCTAGAACTAGCTGAAGCTCTAGACACWTACATTCCAGAGCCAGAGCGTGCTATCGATGGTGCTTTCATTCTACCAATYGAAGACGTATTCTCAATYTCAGGCCGTGGTACAGTAGTAACTGGTCGTGTTGAGCGCGGTATCATCAAAGTTGGTGAAGAAGTAGAAATCGTTGGTATMAAAGATACTACTAAGACTACTTGTACTGGTGTTGAAATGTTCCGTAAGCTGCTTGACGAAGGTCGTGCAGGTGAGAACTGTGGTGTACTACTACGTGGTACTAAGCGTGATGAAGTTGAGCGTGGTCAAGTACTTGCTGCTCCAGGTTCAATCAACCCACACACTACTTTTGAATCAGAAGTATACGTTCTTTCAAAAGAAGAAGGTGGACGTCACACTCCATTCTTCAAAGGCTACCGTCCACAGTTCTACTTCCGTACAACTGACGTAACTGGTACTATCGAACTACCAGAAGGCGTAGAAATGGTTATGCCTGGTGACAACATCAAGATGGTTGTTACTCTAATCTGCCCAATCGCGATGGACGAAGGTCTACGTTTCGCTATCCGTGAAGGTGGCCGTACAGTTGGTGCTGGTGTTGTAGCTAAGATCATTGCTTAATAGCAACGAGTCTTAACTCAATATTGAAAAGGGCAGCTTAGGCTGCCTTTTTTNGTTCTACTTCCGTACAACTGACGTAACTGGTACTATCGAACTACCAGAAGGCGTAGAAATGGTTATGCCTGGTGACAACATCAAGATGGTTGTTACTCTAATCTGCCCAATCGCGATGGACGAAGGTCTACGTTTCGCTATCCGTGAAGGTGGCCGTACAGTTGGTGCTGGTGTTGTAGCTAAGATCATTGCTTAATAGCAACGAGTCTTAACTCAATATTGAAAAGGGCAGCTTAGGCTGCCTTTTTTATTGCCTAAACAAAAGTGGGGTGGGGGCTAGCAATCCCGATCGGACTGTGTATAATGACGCCACTTTGTGAAAGCCAGTCAATTTGACGGTATTTCAAACAATGGGGTTGATCTCAGAGTTGAAATCAGTATAATAACCCCTCGCCTTAACCATTAGGCGATTTAATTGGTCTGCCTTCGGGTTTGACGTAAAAAAAACAGCGACTCCGATTGTGAGTCGAACGGCTAAATCATTTCACTCTGCTATTTTCTATAGGAAAACAGCTAGAGGGTGATTTTTTTGTGTACATTTTAGGAGCTCTGGTCAATGCAGAACCAAAGAATCCGTATCCGCTTGAAAGGATTTGATCATCGTTTGATTGATCAGTCTACTGCGGAAATCGTTGAAACTGCTAAGCGTACCGGCGCGCAGGTTCGTGGTCCAATTCCACTACCAACGCGTAAAGAACGTTATACCATTTTGACTTCTCCACACGTTAATAAAGATGCACGTGATCAGTACGAACTACGTACTCACAAGCGTCTTGTTGACATCGTAGAGCCGACTGAGAAGACTGTAGACGCACTTATGCGTTTAGATCTTGCGGCTGGTGTTGACGTTCAGATTAGCTTGGGTTAATTGAGATCCTTAGAAGAGGTTTGAGAGATGGCTATCGGTCTTATCGGTCGTAAAGTAGGTATGACTCGCATCTTCAATGAAGATGGCGCGTCGGTACCTGTAACAGTAATTGAAATTGCTGCTAACCGCGTAACCCAAGTGAGAACTTTGGATACAGATGGTTACCGTGCACTTCAAGTTACTACTGGTACCAAAAAAGCTAATCGCATCACTAAACCAGAAGCAGGTCACTTTGCTAAGGCTGGCGTTGAAGCTGGTCGCGGTTTGTGGGAAATGCGTTTGGCAGATGGTGAAGGCGAGGGCATCGAAGTTGGTGCTGAGCTTAATGTAGATATCTTCGCTGACGTAGCGAAAGTTGATGTTACTGGTCAATCAAAAGGTAAGGGCTTCCAAGGCGGTATTAAGCGTTGGAACTTCCGTACTCAAGATGCAACACACGGTAACTCACTGGCACATAGAGCTAACGGTTCTATTGGTCAAAACCAAACACCTGGTCGCGTTTTCAAAGGTAAGAAAATGTCTGGCCACATGGGTGCAGAGCGCGTTACTACTCAAAATCTAGACGTTGTACGTGTAGATGCTGAACGTAACCTGCTATTGGTTAAGGGTGCAGTTCCAGGCGCTACTAATGGCGACCTGATCATCAAACCAGCTGTTAAAGCTTAAGGTCTGAGGAGATAGTAATGGAATTGGTATTGAAAGACGCACAGAGTGCTCTTGAAGTTTCCGAAGCTACCTTTGGCCGTGACTTTAATGAAGCACTGGTTCATCAGGTAGTTGTAGCTTACGCTGCAAACGCGCGTCAGGGCACTCGTGCTCAAAAGACTCGCGCAGAAGTAACTGGCTCTGGCAAGAAGCCATGGCGCCAAAAAGGTACTGGCCGTGCACGTGCTGGTACTGTTAAAGGCCCAATCTGGCGTGGCGGTGGCGTAACATTCGCTGCTAAAACACAAGATCACAGCCAAAAAGTTAACAAGAAGATGTACCGCGGAGCGCTGAAAAGCATTTTCTCTGAATTGGTACGTCAAGACCGTCTTGTTGTTGTTGAATCATTTGGTGTTGAAGCTCCTAAAACTAAAGAGCTGAAAGCTAAACTAAATGAAATGCAACTAGAAGACGTATTGATTGTTACTCCAGAAGTTGACGAGAACTTGTTCTTAGCTGCTCGCAACCTGTACAAAGTTGACGTACGTGACGTTGCTGGTATCGACCCAGTAAGTCTAATCGCTTTCAACAAAGTACTTGTTACTGCTGAAGCTATTAAGCAAATCGAGGAGATGCTGGGATGATAAGCCAAGAACGTTTGCTAAAAGTTATTCTTGCACCACACATCTCTGAAAAGAGCACTGTGAATGCAGAGAATAACAACACGGTAGTTTTCCGTGTAGCTATCGATGCAACTAAAGCTGAAATTAAAGCTGCAGTAGCACAGCTATTTGAAGTTGAAGTTGATACAGTTCGTACTTTGGTTAACAAAGGCAAAACTAAGCGTCACGGTGCCCGTACTGGCCGTCGTAGCGATTGGAAAAAAGCTTACGTTACCTTAGCTGCTGGTGCTGACATCGATTTCGTCGGCGGCGCTGAGTAAGCATTAGGAGAATTATCATGGCAGTTATTAAGTGTAAGCCAACCTCTCCAGGTCGTCGCCACGTAGTTAAAGTGGTGAACAGCGATTTGCATAAAGGTAAACCTTTTGCAGGCCTGTTGGCGAAAAAATCAAAAAGTGGTGGCCGTAACAATACTGGTCGTATCACTGTCCGCCACGTTGGTGGTGGTCATAAGCAACATTATCGTCTAATCGACTTTAAGCGTAACAAAGACGGTATCCCTGCGAAGGTTGAGCGTTTGGAATATGATCCAAACCGTACTGCTAACATCGCATTGGTACTATACGCTGACGGTGAGCGTCGTTATATCCTTGCTGCTAAAGGCATGCAAGCTGGTGATAAGATCCAGTCTGGTATCGATGCAGAGATCAAGAGCGGTAACGCATTGCCTCTACGCAACATCCCTGTGGGTAGCGTAGTGCACGCAGTCGAAATGAAGCCTGGTAAAGGTGCTCAGATCGCGCGTTCAGCTGGTGCTTATGTACAAGTTATTGCTCGTGACGGCGAATACGCCACTCTACGTCTTCGCTCTGGCGAAATGCGTAAAGTGCCGGTTGATTGCCGCGCGACATTGGGTGAAGTTGGTAATGCCGAGCATATGCTACGCCAGTTAGGTAAAGCAGGTGCTAAGCGCTGGAGAGGCGTACGCCCAACAGTTCGTGGTGTTGCAATGAACCCAGTAGATCACCCACATGGTGGTGGTGAAGGCCGTACTTCTGGTGGCCGTCATCCTGTATCACCTTGGGGTATGCCAACTAAGGGTTATAAGACTCGTAGTAACAAACGCACCGACAAGTACATTGTACGTCGTCGCAATAAAAAGTAAGAGGATTCGCCATGCCACGTTCTCTCAAGAAAGGTCCATTCATTGACCTACACTTGCTGAAGAAGGTAGAGAAAGCGATGGAAGCTGGAGACAAGAAGCCTATCAAGACTTGGTCTCGCCGCTCTATGATCATTCCTAACATGATTGGAATGACCATCGCTGTCCATAATGGTCGTCAGCACGTACCTGTGTTCGTAACTGACGAAATGATCGGCCACAAGCTTGGTGAATTTTCACCAACTCGCACTTATCGCGGCCATGCTGCAGATAAGAAAGCGAAGAAGCGTTAATACGGGAGACATAAGATGGAAGTTTTAGCTAAACATCGTTTTGCCCGTACGTCGCCTCAAAAGTGCCGTTTGGTTGCAGATCAAATCCGTGGACTGCCTGTTGCTAAGGCTCTCGAAATTCTAACTTTCAGCCCTAAAAAGGCTGCAGTACTTGTTAAGAAAGTACTGGACTCTGCAATCGCTAATGCTGAGCACAACGAAGGTGCTGACATTGACGAACTAAGAGTTGGAGCGATTATGATCGATGAAGGTCCAACTATGAAGCGTATCATGCCACGTGCTAAAGGCCGTGCTGATCGCATAATCAAGCGTACCAGCCACATTACTGTGGTTGTATCAGATCGCTAGGAGTTAGCAATGGGACAGAAAGTACATCCTAATGGTATCCGTCTGGGTATCACTAAGCCTTGGATCTCGACCTGGTACGCTGACAAGTCAGACTATGCCAATAACTTGAGCAGTGACTGGGAAGTGCGTAAGTTTCTAGAACAGAAACTTAAGCAAGCATCAGTTTCTAAGATTGTTATCGAGCGTCCAGCTAAGAGTGTTCGCGTTACTATTCACACTGCCCGTCCAGGTGTTGTGATTGGTAAGAAAGGTGAAGACGTTGAAAAGCTACGCAACGCAGTTGCAAAGCTGACTGGTATTCCAGCTCAAATCAACATCGCTGAAATCCGTAAGCCAGAGCTAGATGCTAAGCTTGTTGCCGATGGCATCGCTTCGCAACTAGAGCGTCGTGTTATGTTCCGTCGTGCTATGAAGCGCGCAGTTCAAAACGCAATGCGTCTTGGTGCTAAGGGTATCAAAGTTGAAGTGAGCGGCCGTCTAGGCGGCGCTGAGATTGCGCGTTCAGAGTGGTATCGTGAAGGTCGTGTACCTTTGCATACACTGCGTGCTGATATCGACTATTCTACTTCTGAGAGTCACACTCAATACGGTGTGATTGGCGTTAAAGTTTGGGTCTTCAAAGGCGAAGTTCTAGACGGCGTTCTACCTCAGCACGAAGAGCCGAAACAGCAGCCGAAGCGTAAGCCTCGCGGTAAATAGGAGAGCTGGCAATGCTGCAACCAAAAAGAATGAAGTTTCGCAAAATGTTCAAGGGCCGCAACCGCGGTCTAGCGAACGGCACTGAAGTTAGCTTCGGTGAATTCGGTTTGAAAGCTGTTGGACGTGGTCGTCTAACTGCTCGTCAAATCGAAGCTGCGCGTCGTGCTATGACACGTCACATTAAACGTCAAGGTCAGATCTGGATCCGCGTATTCCCTGACAAGCCAATTACTTCTAAGCCTCTTGAAGTGCGTATGGGTAAAGGTAAGGGTAACGTTGAATACTGGGTTTGCCAGATTCAACCAGGTAAGGTTCTTTATGAGATGAACGGTGTATCTGAGGAGTTAGCTCGTGAAGCTTTCGCCCTAGCTGCAGCTAAACTACCTCTAAAGACTACCTTCGTAACTAAGACGGTGATGTAATGAAAGCGAGCGAACTAACAGAAAAGAGCGTTGAAGAATTGAACGCTGAACTGCTTGGTCTGCTGCGTGAGCAGTTTAATCTGCGTATGCAACACGCCACTGGTCAGTTGACTCAGACTCATCAGCTTAAAATCGTGCGTCGCAACATTGCGCGCGTTAAGACCATTATTACTTCTAAGGCGGGTGCATAATGTCTGATAATATCCGTACTTTGCAAGGTCGAGTACTTAGCGACAAGATGGACAAGTCTATCACTGTAGCTATTGAACGTAAGGTAAAACACCCTTTATACGGTAAGTTTATCAAGCGTACTACTAAGATCCATGCTCATGACGAACAAAATCAGTGTAATGCTGGCGATATCGTGACTATTCGCGAATGCCGTCCGCTGTCTAAGACTAAGTCTTGGACTCTGGTTGAAGTAGTAACAAAAGCCTAAGTTTTTTAGGTATTTAGTTAAGCGGCTCCAGAAATTGGAGCCGTTTATATTTTTAGTACTATCTATTCCTGTTTTTAGGTGTTACACTTGCGCGCCATTTTTGACTAAATTAAAGTCGGAAATAGGGTAAAATGTAGCCCCATAGTGGGAATGTGAAGTAACGATAGCGGAGCACTTAAAATGATCCAAATGCAATCGACTCTAGAAGTCGCCTGTAACAGTGGCGCTCGTAGAGTTCAGTGTATTAAGGTCTTGGGTGGCTCTCATCGTCGTTATGCCGGTATCGGCGACATCATCAAGGTTTCTGTTAAAGAAGCAATTCCTCGCGGTAAAGCGAAGAAAGGTGATGTATATAACGCGGTGGTAGTCCGTACTAAGAAAGGCGTACGTCGTCCAGACGGTTCTGTCATTCGCTTCGATCGGAATGCAGCGGTATTGCTAAACGCAAACCTTGCACCGATTGGTACTCGTATCTTTGGACCAGTGACACGTGAATTGCGTACAGAGCAGTTTATGAAGATTGTCTCATTGGCACCAGAAGTACTGTAAGGAGCTTCAAAATGGCAGCTAAAATACGTCGTCAAGACGAAGTAATTGTACTAGCAGGTAAAGACAAGGGTAAACGCGGTAAGGTTTCTCAAGTTCTACCAACTGGTAAATTAATTGTTGAAGGTATCAACCTTGTTAAGAAGCACCAAAAGCCAAACCCACAATTGGGCGTAGCTGGCGGTATTGTTGAGCAAGAAGCACCTTTACAAGCATCAAACGTAGCGATTTTCAACTCTGCCACTGGCAAAGCTGATCGCGTTGGTTTCCGATTTGAAGACGGTAAAAAAGTCCGTTTCTTTAAGTCGAACAGTGAACTCGTTAAGTAATTTGGAGTAAACGATGGCGAAACTGCATGATAAATACAAAGAGACTGTTAGTCCTGAACTTGCTAAAAAGTTCGGTTTTACCAGTGTCATGCAAGTCCCTCGGATTGAAAAGATCACCCTTAATATGGGTGTTGGCGAAGCAGTAGCAGATAAGAAAGTTATGGAGCACGCGCTTCGTGACATGACTGCTATCGCTGGTCAAAAGCCAGTAGTGACTGTAGCTCGTAAGTCAGTTGCTGGTTTCAAAATCCGTGAAGGCTACCCAATCGGCTGTAAGGTTACACTGCGCGGTGAGCGTATGTGGGAATTCTTAGAGCGTTTAGTTGATATCGCGATCCCTCGTATTCGTGACTTCCGTGGTTTGAGCGCTAAGTCGTTCGACGGCCGTGGTAACTATGCGATGGGCGTACGTGAGCAGATTATCTTCCCAGAGATCCAATACGATAAAATCGATAAGATCCGTGGTATGGATATCGTAATCACTACTACTGCGAAGAATGACGAAGAAGGCCGAGCTCTGCTCGAAGGCTTTAACTTCCCATTCAAGAAATAAGGGTAGCGTAATGGCAAAAAGTTCAATGAAAGCACGTGAAGCAAAACGTGCACAGCTCGTGGCTAAGTTCGCTGAAAAGCGCGCTGCACTTAAAGCTATCATTAGCAGTCCAGCTTCTTCTGACGAAGACCGTTGGGATGCAGTACTTAAGTTACAAGCTCTACCACGTGACTCTAGCGCAGCGCGTCAGCGTAATCGTTGTAGTCAAACTGGTCGCCCACATGGTTTCCTACGTAAGTTCGGCCTTAGCCGTATCAAGTTACGTGAAGCAACTATGCGCGGTGAAGTTCCTGGTCTTCGCAAGGCCAGCTGGTAAGCACTTGTCACGGAGTAAGCTAATATGAGCATGCAAGATCCTATTGCGGATATGTTAACACGTATTCGTAACGGCCAAGCTGCTAAACACGTATCTGTGAAGATGCCGTCTGCTAAGCTAAAAATCGCTATCGCGAAAATGCTTAAAGAAGAAGGTTATATCACTGACTACGCCGTAGCAGATGAAGCCAAGCCTGAGTTGGAAATTACTCTTAAGTATTTCCAAGGGCAACCAGTCGTTGAGACTATCCAGCGCGTTAGCCGTCCAGGTCTTCGTATTTACAAAGGTAAAAACGAACTTCCTAAGGTTATGGGCGGTCTGGGTATCGCAATTGTGTCCACTTCTAAAGGTTTGATGACTGATCGTACTGCCCGCCAAAATGGCATGGGTGGGGAAGTTATCTGCTACGTAGCATAAGGAGCTAGCAATGTCTCGTGTCGCAAAAGCACCAGTCGCTATCCCTGCAGGCGTAGAAGTGACTTTAAACGAACAAACTATCACCGTAAAAGGTGCTAAAGGTAGTTTGACTCGAGTTATTAACAATGCGGTTAGTCTTGTTGTTGAAGGCAGCGAAATCAAGTTTGGTCCAGTTGAAGGCGTTGTTAACGCTTGGGCTCAAGCTGGTACAGCTCGCGCACTAGTAAACAATATGGTTATCGGTGTATCAGAAGGCTTTGAGAAGAAGCTTCAGTTAATTGGTGTTGGTTACCGTGCAAAAGTTGCTGGTAACGGCGTTGATTTGACTTTAGGTTTCTCACATCCTTTAGTACACGAACTACCCGCTGGCGTAACAGCAGAATGTCCTAGCCAAACTGAAATCGTACTTAAGGGTACCGATAAGCAGTTAATTGGTCAGGTTGCTGCTGAGATTCGTGGCTACCGTCCACCAGAGCCTTACAAAGGTAAAGGTGTTCGCTATGCTGATGAACAAGTACGCCGTAAAGAGGCTAAGAAGAAGTAGGTAACGCGATATGGATAAGAAAACATCTCGCTTACGCCGCGCACTACGCGCCCGTAAGAAGATCCAAGAGCTGGGCGTTAACCGTCTGGTTGTACATCGTACACCACGTCACACTTACGCTCAGGTAATTAGTCCTGAAAACGTAGTGTTGGCGGCAGCTTCTACTGCTGAAAAAGCGGTATCAGAGCAGCTAAAGTACACAGGTAACGTAGATGCAGCTAAAGTAGTGGGTAAAACCGTTGCTGAGCGCGCTATCGAAAAAGGCGTAGCTGTAGTTGCATTCGATCGTTCCGGCTTCAAGTATCACGGACGCGTTGCTGCATTAGCAGACGCTGCTCGTGAAGCTGGCCTCAAGTTCTAAGGAATGATGAAAAATGGCTAAATTTGAAGCTCAACAGCAAAAAGACGATCTGCAAGAGAAATTAGTTGCAGTAAATCGTGTTTCTAAAGTAGTTAAAGGCGGACGTATCTTTAGCTTCACTGCACTAACAGTAGTGGGTGATGGTAATGGTAAAGTTGGCTATGGCTATGGTAAAGCGCGTGAAGTACCAGCAGCAATTCAGAAAGCAATGGAAAAGGCTCGCCGTAACATTGTTTCTGTAGAATTGAGCAATGGTACTTTGCACCACCCTGTAAAGGGTCGTCACACTGGTTCTCGTGTATACATGCAGCCAGCCTCTGACGGTACCGGTATTATTGCCGGTGGCGCAATGCGTGCCGTATTGGAAGTAGCAGGCGTTCATAACGTTCTGTCAAAAGCATACGGTTCTACTAACCCGATCAACATCGTACGCGCAACTGTAGATGCGTTGGTGAACATGAAGTCACCATCACAAATCGCAGCTAAGCGTGGCCTGAATGTTGATGAAATTCGAGGTTAATGCACCATGGCTACTAAAACACTTAAAGTAACTCAGACCAAGAGTTCAATCGGTCGCTTACCAAAGCACCGTGCGACTTTGACTGGTCTAGGTCTACGCCGCATTAATCACACTGTTGAACTAGAAGATACTCCTTCAGTTCGCGGTATGATTAACAAGGTTTACTACATGGTAAAGGTGGAGGATTAATCAATGAAATTGAATACTCTATCACCAGCTGCAGGTGCAAAATCAGCAGCTAAGCGTGTAGGTCGCGGTATCGGTTCAGGCCTAGGTAAAACTGCAGGTCGTGGTCACAAAGGTCAGAAGTCTCGTTCTGGCGGTGGTGTTCGCGTAGGTTTCGAGGGTGGTCAAATGCCACTTAAGATCCGTCTACCTAAGTTCGGTTTTACTTCACGCACTGCGTTGGTATCAGCTGAAATTCGCGTTGGCGAATTAGCTAAAGTTAACGGTGATGTTATCGACCTAAATGCGCTGAAAGATGCGAATCTAGTTACTCGCAACATACAGTTTGCTAAAATCGTTCTTTCAGGTACCATTGAGCGCCCAGTGACCGTAAAAGGTCTTAAGGTAACCAAAGGTGCACGTGCAGCTATTGAAGCTGCCGGTGGCAAGATCGAGGAATAATACGTCGATGGCAAAACCAGGACTTGATTTAAAAAGCGCGAAGGGCGGTTTATCAGAATTGAAAACCCGCCTCCTGTTCGTGATTGGTGCAATTATCGTCTTTAGAGCCGGTTCGTTTGTACCAATTCCTGGTATTGACGCTGCTGTACTAGCAGAGCTGTTTAATCAGCAAAAGGGGACCATCCTAGGCATGTTTAACATGTTCTCTGGTGGTGCCCTTGAACGTGCCTCTATCTTTGCATTAGGTATCATGCCGTATATTTCGGCATCGATCATTATGCAGTTGTTGACTGTGGTACATCCTGCACTTGCTGAATTGAAGAAAGAAGGCGAGTCGGGACGTAAGAAGATCAGTCAATATACTCGATACGGCACATTGGTCCTGGGTACATTCCAGGCAATCGGTATCGCAACAGGTTTACCAAACTTGGTTCCAGGGTTAGTTGTTAACCTAGGATTCAGTTTCTACTTTGTTGCTGTAGTGAGCTTAGTGACGGGAACAATGTTCCTAATGTGGCTAGGTGAGCAAATTACCGAAAGAGGCATAGGTAACGGTATCTCGATTCTTATTTTCGCAGGTATTGTTGCTGGTCTGCCATCTGCTATCGGTCAAACGGCCGAGCAGGCGCGTCAAGGCGACTTGAATGTACTAGTATTGTTGTTGCTGGCAGTGATTGTTTTCGCTGTCACTTATTTTGTGGTATTCGTTGAGCGTGGACAACGTCGTATCGTTGTTAACTATGCAAAGCGTCAGCAAGGCCGTAAGGTGTTTGCAGCGCAGAGCACTCATTTACCACTAAAGCTGAATATGGCCGGTGTTATCCCGCCTATTTTTGCGTCCAGCATCATTTTGTTCCCAGGCACACTGGCTCAGTGGTTTGGTCAAAATGAGTCCATGTCATGGTTAAGTGATTTTTCACTAGCTGTGTCACCAGGACAACCGCTGTACTCATTGCTATATGCAACAGCGATTATTTTCTTCTGTTTCTTCTATACTGCGTTGGTGTTTAACCCTCGCGAAACAGCAGACAACCTGAAGAAGAGTGGTGCGTTCATTCCCGGGATTCGTCCTGGAGAACAGACTTCGCGTTACATTGATAAAGTTATGACTCGCCTGACACTAGCTGGTGCGTTATATATTACCTTTATCTGCTTAATTCCGGAGTTCATGTTAATTGCGTGGAAAGTACAGTTCTATTTTGGCGGTACTTCACTACTAATTATGGTAGTCGTAATCATGGACTTCATGGCTCAGGTTCAGACCCATATGATGTCTCATCAGTATGAGTCTGTAATGAAGAAAGCTAACTTAGTAAACAAAGCGAACTTAGATCGCTTTGGCCGCTAAGATAGTAATCTCGGAGTGTTGAAATGAAAGTTCGAGCTTCCGTGAAGAAGATCTGCCGTAACTGCAAGATCGTAAAGCGTAGTGGCGTTGTACGTGTGATTTGTGTTGAACCTAAACACAAACAGCGTCAAGGCTAAAAAAATTGACCAGCCCAGTCCGGGCTGGTCAAAATATTATTTGCTAAATTGTCGTCTGTCGAGTATCCTACCGGGCTTTTCACAGATGACCTTTAACTTAAGGAGTGCATAGTGGCCCGTATCGCTGGCATTAACATTCCTGATCAAAAGCATACAGTCATTGCATTGACTGCTATCTACGGCATCGGTCGTACTCGCGCACAAGCTATTTGCGCGGCTACTTCAATTGCTGAAGATGCTAAGATCAAGGAATTGAGCGAAGCTCAAATCGATAGTCTACGCGAAGAAGTTGCCAACTACATTGTAGAAGGTGATTTACGTCGTGAAGTTTCCATGAACATCAAGCGTCTTATGGACCTTGGTTGTTACCGTGGCCTTCGCCATCGTCGTAGCCTTCCCCTTCGTGGGCAACGTACTAAGACCAATGCGCGTACGCGTAAAGGTCCACGTAAACCAATTAGAAAGTAACGGGGTAATCCAAAATGGCTAAAGTTCCGTCACGTTCTCCGCGTAAGCGTGTACGTAAACAGGTTGCTGATGGTATGGCGCATATCCATGCGTCTTTCAACAACACAATTATTACCATTACAGATCGTCAAGGTAACGCACTATCTTGGGCAACTTCTGGTGGTTCAGGTTTCCGTGGTTCACGTAAATCTACCCCATTTGCTGCACAGGTTGCTGCTGAGCGTGCAGGTGTTGCTGCTCAGGACTACGGTGTTAAGAACCTAGAAGTTTTTGTGAAGGGTCCAGGTCCAGGACGCGAATCAGCGATTCGTGCACTAAACTCGGTTGGTTACAAGATAACTAACATTACCGATGTGACGCCTATCCCTCATAATGGTTGTCGTCCTCCTAAGAAACGTCGCGTTTAATTCGTCGTTTTTAATAGGATAGTTGGAGAAAGAACATGGCAAGATACTTGGGTCCAAAGCTCAAGCTTACCCGCAGAGAAGGTACTGACCTTTTCCTAAAGAGCGGAGTGAGAGCAATCGATTCGAAGTGTAAGCTTGAAACTGCACCTGGACAACACGGCGCTCGTAAGACCCGTTTGTCTGAGTATGGTGTTCAGCTACGCGAGAAACAAAAAGTTCGTCGTATTTATGGTGTGCTAGAAAAGCAATTCCGTAACTACTACAAAGATGCTGCACGTACTAAAGGTAACACTGGTGAAAACCTACTTACTCTTTTAGAAACCCGTCTTGATAACGTAGTTTATCGCATGGGCTTTGGTGCAACACGCGCTGAATCACGTCAGCTAGTTAGCCATAAGTCAATTATGGTTAATGGTAGCGTCGTTAACATTCCATCATTCAAAGTGTCTGCGAATGATGTAGTGAGCGTTCGTGAAAAGTCACGCACTCAAGCTCGTATTAAAGCGGCTTTAGAAGTGTCGGCTCAACGCGAAAAGCCAACATGGGTTGAAGTTGACAACACTAAGATGGAAGGTGCTTTCAAGCGTATTCCTGAGCGTAGTGATTTGTCTGCGGATATTAACGAACAGCTGATCGTCGAACTTTACTCTAAGTAAGGTTAAAACAAAAGAGAGGACACAATGCAGGGTTCTGTTACAGAATTTCTTAAACCGCGTCTCGTTGATATCGAGCAGGTTAATCCAACACGTGCCAAGGTTACACTGGAGCCGCTAGAGCGTGGTTTTGGTCACACTCTAGGTAACGCGTTGCGTCGTATCCTATTGTCGTCTATGCCAGGCTGCGCGGTTACCGAAGTAGAGATTGATGGTGTACTGCATGAATACAGTAGCAAGGAAGGCGTGCAAGAAGATATCCTTGAGATACTACTAAACCTTAAAGGTCTAGCGGTAGTTATCGAAGGGAAAGACGAAGCTATGCTTACACTAAGTAAGTCAGGCGCAGGCCCTGTTACTGCAGCAGATATCACGCATGATGGTGATGTTACTATCATGAATCCTGACCATGTTATCTGTCATTTGACGGGTAACAATGATGTCAGCATGCGTATCCGCGTAGAGCGTGGTCGTGGTTATGTACCGGCTTCTGCCCGTGCACAAACCGAAGACGATGATCGCCCTATCGGTCGTTTGTTGGTTGACTCTTCGTTCTCACCTGTTGCTCGCATTGCATACAATGTAGAAGCCGCTCGTGTTGAACAGCGTACAGACTTAGACAAACTCGTTATCGATATGACTACTAACGGTACTATCGATCCTGAGGAAGCTATCCGTCGTTCAGCGACAATTCTAGCAGAACAGCTAGATGCGTTTGTTGAGTTACGTGATGTGACTGAGACTGCACCAGTAGAAGAGAAGCCGGAGTTCGATCCGATTCTGTTGCGTCCTGTCGACGATTTAGAGCTAACTGTACGTTCAGCCAACTGTTTGAAGGCTGAAGCGATTCATTACATCGGCGATCTGGTACAACGCACTGAAGTTGAGTTGCTTAAGACTCCTAACTTAGGTAAGAAATCTCTTACTGAAATTAAGGACGTGTTAGCTTCTCGCGGACTGTCGTTAGGTATGCGTCTGGAAAACTGGCCTCCAGCTAGTTTAGCAGACGACCTTTAAGTCCAGATTAGTACAGATATAGGTAATAAGGATTAGGTCATGCGCCATCGTAAGAGTGGTCGTCAACTGAACCGTAACAGCAGTCATCGTCAAGCTATGTTCCGTAACATGGCTTGCTCAATAGTTCGTCACGAAGTGATCAAAACTACTGTAGCTAAAGCGAAAGAACTGCGTCGCGTAGTTGAACCTCTGATAACACTTGCTAAGAGTGATAGTGTAGCAAACCGCCGTTTGGCATTTGCACGTACTCGCGACGCTGAAGTCGTAGGTAAGTTATTTACTGAATTGGGTCCACGTTTCCAGGAACGTCCTGGTGGATATACCCGTATTCTTAAGTGCGGTCTACGTACTGGTGACAAAGCGCCAATGGCGTATATTGAACTAGTAGGTCGTCCTGAAGCAGCTGAAGCTGTTGAAGACACTGCAGAGTAAATAAGTCTTAGTTTTAAAAGGCCGAACATTTGTTCGGCCTTTTTTATGCCTGAAATTCACCGATTGCACTAGTTGCAATTATTCTCTAGCTGTTCGTTCGAGGCTAGACAAGCTTCCAGTTGTTCATCATCGTTCTCGTTAGCCCCAACTAGGCACACAGCTTACCCCTATCCCTTAGCTGTCACTTCTGCGCTTAGGTAATTCGGTTGTATGCATACAGCTAATAGCGGTACAACTAGGTTCGTTTATGGTCCAAATCATCTCGCTTTCGCTGGATTAACCGTGTGCCGGGTTATCAATCTGCTAAATTGATCAACATAACAGGTGCAAAGGGCAGTAGATTTGGGTAACTGTTGGGCTAGAGCTACAGAGTATTTAGATAATAACGCTAATGAAAGTGGGTGCAGCTTAGTTTTAAGAGTCGAGTTAGAACTCATTATGCTATGGCGCGCTAGATCGTTGCCGTTATATGGCTCTGGAGAGGTGCTACTTGGGTCTACATCTGCCTGAGTTGATTGCTCAAGGGGGAGGGTATAGCCTTCAGCAGGTTTGGTTGTGAATAAAGCTGGTGCTATCGTAGAGTAATGAATCGCTGTTCGTATCGCCTTTAAACGCACTAGAAGCTGCTGATTGGGCAAAAGTTGAGAAATGAGTACATTAGTGGCGCTGTTTAAGAAAATGTACTTAGAGGCCATTTCTAGCCCTTAGAGTACACACTATTCAACGCTATAAGGCTATTATCGGTAACAGAAACAATTTCTGATGTGTCTATCTGTTTGGGCAGAGGCTTTAATGGAAAAGCCTAAAGGTATTCTGAGCTAGGCTGTGGCTTTTGATTCAAGGTAAGCGAGCAGTGGATACAAAAAAGCCTTCTATAACGAAGGCTTTTTAGAAGATTAGATCTGGGCCAATTTAGTAACCGCCAGATTTTTGCTCTTCGTTATAGTCTAGTTTTTCGTGAGACTGACCCATAGCTTCAGCAACTTCAGGAGGCATGTAGTTTTCATCATGCTTAGCTAGAACTTCAGTCGCTTCTAATTTGCCTGACTCAATCAGTACACCTTGAGCAACAATACCTTGTCCTTCGCGGAAAAGATCAGGCAATAGGTCGTCATAAGTTACGATGATCTCGCCGCCCGCAGCATCGTGTACAGCAAATTCAACATGAAGACTATTAGGATCGCGGATCATTGAACCGACAGTCACCATGCCACCAACACGAATACGCTGGCCAATCTCTGGCATTACGCCAGTATCTTTTTTGCCTTGTACAATCTCTGTAGGCGTAAAGAACAAGTTTAAGTTAGAGTTCAACGCATATAGCAGCAAAGAAGCGATAGCTGCGACACCGCCAATGAGGGCTACAGCAAGGGTAAGGCGTTTCTTTCGTCTTGGGTTCACTATTTGTTACTCCGAGTTTCTTTAAGGCGTTCTTCACGTTGGATCTTCTTAGCGATCTCTACTAACACCTTACGTTTCTGTCTAGCGCTAAGGACAACTAAGGTTCCTAGCGAAAAAAAGGTTACACCATAAGCTAGCCATACATAAAATCCGTAGCCGCCCATGTTGATAAATTCACTTATTGAGTCGAACTGCATTATTTGACCCCCTCTGCCTTCGCAAGTTCACGAACCCATGGACGCATGCCATTTCGTGCTAAAATTTCTGATCTAAATCTCACTAATGTAATCGCACCAATCATTAAACCGAAGCCCATGATGTTTATCAGTAATGGGTATAGCATCTCGGTAGGCATTGATGACTTTTCAGTGATCTTAATCGTTGATGGCTGGTGTAATGAACTCCACCAATCAACTGAGTACTTGATAATCGGAATGTTAATTACACCAACGATTGCCAAAATACCTGCTGCGCGAGCGGCAAGGACTTTATCTTCAAATGATGCATATAAAGAGATAACGCCTAAGTATAAGAATAGAAGCACTAGCTCAGAAGTTAGGCGTGCATCCCAAACCCACCAAGTTCCCCACATTGGCTTACCCCAAGTCGCACCAGTAATTAATGCGATAAAGGTAATTACTGCACCAATTGGCGCAATAGCAGCCGCTGCCCAGTCAGCAGATTTGATTTGCCAAACAAGGCCGATGAAAGATGACGTTGCCATCGCCATGTAGGCCGCCATTGACATAGAAGCCGCAGGAACATGGATAAAGATAATTCGGTAGCTGTCACCCTGTTGGTAATCAGTAGGCGCAAAAACTAAGCCCCAGACAGTACCAAGACCAATAAACGAGATGGCAAGCATGGCAAACCAAGGTAGTAGGGTGCCTGAGAGTTTGTAGGCGCGTTCAGGATCCGCGTATGGATGTAACCATTTCCACATTTTAGTTAGTACTCACTCGTAAGGATGCACCAATTGCAAAAGGTGCTAATGTTAATGAACCGACCAACATGGCGCCAATAATAGCGAGTTGGCCATCATAGGGTAAATTCATACCAGCGGCATCAATAGCACTGGTAGCGAAAATCAATACAGGAATATACAAAGGCAGAATGAGTAGGCTTAATAACACGCCACCTTTACGTAAACCAACTGTTAAAGCTACACCAATCGCGCCTAATAGGCTCAGTACCGGAGTACCAAGAGTTAGCGTTGCGATTAATGCGCCGTAGCTATTGCTATCTAAATGTAATAGCACAGCTAATAAAGGTGCCACTAAAATTAGTGGTACGCCAGTCAAAATCCAATGTGCTAACACTTTAGCCAACACCATTAGGGGTAATGGTTGTGGGCTTAGTAACATTTGCTCAAGGCTACCATCGGCATAGTCAGCCTTAAACAAACGTTCAAGAGACAGCATGGATGCCAGAAGTGCCGCTACCCAGATAATACCTGGTGCGACACGGGTTAATACTTGTGGCTCGGGGCCTATACCGAGAGGAAATAGAGTCACCACGAGGACAAAAAACAATAGCGGATTAAAAATATCACCGCGATGACGCACAGCAATTTGCAGATCGCGCTTTAATAGCGTGCTAAAAGCTTTGGTATAACTGATACCTTTTTTCATTGCCAAACCTTATACGAAGCGATAATCGAGACGAATTTTACGTAAGATATCATCACCAATCACACCCATGTCTTGGTGTGTGGTTAATATTACGCAACCACCTCGCTTTGCATGGGCTAAAAATAGGTGCTCAAGCTCTTCTACGCCTTTCTTGTCGATCGCAGTAAAAGGCTCATCGAGAAGCCAGATTTTACAGTTTGTATGCCATAGCCGAGCAAGCGCTGTACGTCTATGCTGACCCGCTGACAAGTGTCCTGCTAGCGCTTCTTCGAAACCTGAGAGATTTACTTTTGCAAGGATCTCACGGGCATCGAAGTCATCATACCCACTGATCCTTAAATTGAAGTTAAGATTTTCCTCTGCCGTTAACTCGCTTTTAACACCTGCAAGGTGACCAAGATACAATAACGCGTCATTGTACTCGTCACGACAACGATTAATGTCTTCACCCTTGAAGCTGATGTGTCCGGCATAGGGACGAGATAAACCCGCGATAATCCGCAAAAGACTTGTTTTGCCTGCGCCGTTCGGGCCTTCGATTTGGACGATTTCACCTTCGGATATTTCGAAGCTAAGTTCGTCAAATAAAATGCGCTCTTCTCTGATGCAGGTTAAGTTATTAGCTGATACCAGTGTTGTTGCTTTTGATTGTTCTACCACTGAGCCCTCTATATCAAGCTGTATGAAAACACAAGAGATACTAACACATACGCTTTCAAGCGTTTAGTCTTGCTTGTCGCGAAGTGTCAGCAATTTGATGTAGTTCGAATATTGTGTATTTTCTATGAACTTTTTAAACATTTGCTAATATATTAACCTTTTTGCGAACTATGTCTTGTGAAAACTCCTTTCACGCGATTAATATCACAAAAAGATGCCATTTGTTGAACTTTGTAGTAACCTAGCCGGGTTATAACAAGTCTGCCGAAAATTTGAGGGCAGCGTGAGCTTTGTTAGAATTTGCATTAGGAACGTATAAGATGAAAAAATTATTAGCACTGACTGCAGTGGCAGCTATGACTCTGTCTACAAGCGCACTTGCTCAAGATGGTAAAGCTGTATATGACAAGGCATGTCAAGTATGTCACAGCATGGGTGTTGCTGGTGCGCCAAAATCACACGATGCTGCAGCATGGGAACCGCGCCTAGCTAAAGGTATGGACGCTTTAGTATCTACAGTTAAGTCTGGCCTAAACGCTATGCCACCAGGTGGTATGTGTACAGATTGCTCTGATGAAGATTACAAGAATGCAATCGAGTATATGTCTAAGTAATTTTTGTTAGACATCAAAAAACCGGCTGATGCCGGTTTTTTTGTGGCTATCATTTGCTCCAAAATCAATAGATGCTTAGATGAAGAGATTAGGCAGTGTTAGGCCTATTGTAAGGGGCTTGTGGCCGACACCTAGGCCAGAATGATAATGTCATTGTTATAGGGGCAATGCAATTGCCATTCGCGACATATAAAAAAACCGGCTAATGCCGGTTTTTAACTTTGATGTTCATTATTACTGAACTTGTGTGTCTAGCACTAGCTGGCCAGTGTCGCCAACTTTAATCATAGCAAGCTTGCCTTGGATATCACCAGTTTGCGCTCTTACACTACCATGTTTAGACAGTACCGCGATGATTTCAACGGCTTTGGCATCGCTTAGCTTAGTGTTGCCGCCCATACCAGTGCTGTCATCTAAGGTAATTGTTGCTGGGAGAGATTCTGCTGAGATCTTAGTCGCTGCGAGAGGAACTTTTGGACCTTCAGTTGAGCGAGCGAAGATAAATAGCATATCTGTGCTGGCCACTTTTGCTTGTAACTCTGGTGAGATAGAAACTTCAACCGTCACAGTCTTAGCCGTGGCGTCAGGCTTCACACTCTTATGAGCTTCATCATTTGGCATCATACCTTCAGATTGCATTCTCATTTTTGCACTATCGATAGCATTCATGATTGCACCGCGGTCAACATCTGTACGGTCGCTATCTAGAATTAGCTGCCATGCGTCAATTGCTTTCTTGTAATCCGCTGTGAAGAATGAATCCATGCCCACTAACAACAGTGTAGAAGGATCTTCTGGGTCAAGGCTTAGTGCTTGATCAACAAGCGCTTGAACAGTAGGTGTCATCTTTTGATTAGAGCGGTAGTAAAGCGCGGTTGCTTTAGGACCTAGTAGCTCTGCATGTACACCAACAAGATCCATTGTCTTATCGAATGCTTTGATCGCATCGTCATAACGGTTTGCTGAGATGTAAGCATGGCCTAGGCTAAACCATAGCTGGCTATTTTCAGGCTCAGCATTTGCTTGCGCTTCCATCATCTCGACACGCTGAGACATGATCTGCTCATTAGTCATGCCTTGGTGTGGATCGTTCGCCGTCATTGGTTGATCTAGGTTCTTATAAGCACCCAAGGTTGAGTACATATAGCCACAGACACCGATAACAACGACAGACATAACTGACGGCCACATGATGCTTTTTGGCTTTAATTTATTAACTAAAGACTCGTCATCACCTTGCTTCATATCTTGAAGTAAGCTGATTTCAAGCTCTTTCTTAAGAGCATCGAACTCTTGCTGATCAAGAAGCTCTTCTTGAAGTTCTTTTTCTAAAGTTGCGAGTCGCTCATTGAATAATTCGAGGTTAGTGCCTTCACGCACTTTGGCATCTTCAGTTCTCAGCATGCGCTGCTGACGGAAGTGTGGAAACCAAATCAGCACTAGGCTAACCAGCAAAAATGAGGCTATTAAAATCCAGAATGTGGTCATTATGTCTATTTCACTTTAGTTTGCGAAAAAGCGGATTCACCGCTGAACTAGGGATAAGATTATACGGAAAGATTATTCATTGAACAGTAATATAACCTGAAATACTCTAAGTTGAGTGCTTGTTCACAGATTGATTCTATTTGTAAAATTTCTCGAAACTTAGGGGAACTTTGTTTGTCAGACCTTAACATTCGACCGAATTCGCTCAGTATACGGTGGAGTGTGACATGCAACTGTTTATGTGTGTTTGTTAATAAGATAGGGGAAGAATGAGACAGGTCACCCATATTTGTACGAAATAGGCAGACATTAACAATAGCAAATACTAAACTGAGCTAAAATTTGTACCTTTTAATAGTGTTAATTGTAAACACGTATGCGATGATTTAGCGAACGCTTAATCAAGCATGGTTTAGGACTGAGGAAAACCCATGATCCCAGAATTAGGACACTTTTCGCTGATTATCGGCTTGGCATTCGCCATGCTGTTAGCCATCGTTCCTTTAGTAGGTGTAGCACGTAAAGACCAATACCTAGTGCGCTATGCGTGGCCACTAAGTTACGGAATGTTCTTCTTTATTCTCTTCTCTGTTGTCGCTCTTGGCTATAGCTTTGCTGTCGATGACTTTTCTGTTGCTTATGTAGCACATCACTCCAATTCAGAGTTACCAATCTTCTTCAAGATTGCTGCCGTGTGGGGTGGTCATGAAGGTTCATTATTATTCTGGGTATTCTCATTAGCGGCTTGGGCCGCTGCAGTTGCACTGTTTAGTAAAGGTTTAGAAGAAGTCTTTACTGCTCGAGTACTGTCGATCCTAGCGATGATCCTTATCGGCTTCACGCTGTTCATGTTGTTAACTTCAAGTCCATTTGAACGTTTATTCCCGATCCCTATGGAAGGGCGCGATCTAAACCCAATGTTGCAAGACGTAGGTTTGATCTTCCATCCACCGATGCTTTATCTCGGTTACGTAGGTTTTGCGGTAAGCTTTGCTTTTGCTATTGCAGCTTTAATGAGTGGTCGTCTTGACTCTGCTTGGGCTCGTTGGAGCCGTCCTTGGACACTAGCTGCATGGGTATTCCTAACTGGCGGTATCTCACTTGGTTCTTGGTGGGCATACTACGAACTCGGTTGGGGTGGTTGGTGGTTCTGGGATCCAGTAGAGAACGCCTCTTTCATGCCTTGGTTAATTGGTACAGCGCTACTTCACTCGGTGATCGTAACAGAGAAGCGTGGTGCATTCCGTAACTGGACTGTTCTACTATCAATCTTTGCCTTCTCATTAAGCTTACTTGGTACCTTTATTGTTCGTTCTGGCGTGTTAACGTCGGTTCACTCGTTCGCAGCAGATCCAAGCCGTGGTATGTTCATCCTATTACTACTTGGTTTAGCTGTTGGTGGTTCACTTACTCTATTTGCTTTCCGAGCAAGTGAGATGCGTAGCCCAGCACGTTTCGAATTGAAATCTAAAGAAACCATGCTGCTAGTATGTAACTTACTGCTGACAGTTGCTTGCGGTACTGTACTACTTGGTACGCTATACCCACTACTAATCGATGCATTAGGTATGGGCAAGATTTCTGTAGGACCTCCATACTTTAACGCTGTATTCGTTCCAATCGTTCTAGTTCTATTTGGCTTTATGGGTGTAGGCCCGGTCATTCGCTGGAAGAAGTCTAAAGCGGGTGAAATGAAGCGTCAGTTAATCGTTCCAGCTGTGATTGCAGCGGTAGTTGGCTTAGCTGCACCTTTCCTAGCAGGTGGTGAGTTTAACGTGTGGGTTGTATTTGGTATCGGTATGGCTGTATGGGTCACCTTGATGACATTCCGCGCTGCATACAACATAGTCAAGACTAAAGATGGTTCTATTGATTTAACCCGCCTTGGACGCAGTCAGCTGGGTATGATCATCGCTCACCTTGGTATTGCCGTATCAGTTGTCGGTGCCACTATGGTTTCAAACTACTCATTAGAGAAGAGTGTTCGTATGGGCCCAGGTATTTCTCATGAGCTAGCGGGTTATACCTTTAACTATGTGGAAACCAAGAATGTTGTTGGCCCTAACTACACGGCTCAACAAGGCCAAATCGAAGTCTATGAGGGTGATGATTACGTTACTCTACTAAGACCTGATCGCCGTCAATATAACGTCCGTACTATGGATATGACTGAAGCCGGTATTGACTGGGGTCTATTCCGAGATCTATACGTGACTATGGGCGACCCAATTAGTCGTACTGAATACGCAGTGCGTATCAACTACAAGCCTTACGTTCGCTGGATCTGGTTTGGCTCTATCTTTATGATGGTCGGCGGTTTCTTCGCTGCGTCTGATAAGCGCTATCGCGTAAAAGCTAAGAGTGCAGAAAAGACAGCAGCTAAAGAAGCGGACAAGTTAGCAACGGCTTAATTGGAACTGAGTGAATATGAAAAAGTTAGTATTATTTATTCCACTCGTCGTAGTTTTAGGTATGGGAGTGTTCCTTTATAAGGGACTCTTCCTTAACCCGCAGCAACTCGACTCTGCTCTAGAAGGAAAGCCGATCCCGGCTTTCCAGTTAGAGGTTTTGGAAAAGTCAGGTGAGATCGTCACTAATGACACGCTAAAAGGCAAAGTAGGCTTACTTAACGTATGGGCAACTTGGTGTCCATCATGTAAGTATGAGCATCCTTTCCTGATGACATTAGCGCGTAAGAATATTCTGCCTATCTATGGTATCAACTATCGTGATGAGCGACCTCTTGCTATCCGAGAATTGAGCCGTGAGGGTAACCCGTATGCAATCAATATCTATGACCATGACGGTCGCCTTGGTTTAGACCTAGGTGTATACGGTGCGCCAGAAAGCTTCCTCGTCGATCATAAAGGTATTATTCGTTACCGTTATGCAGGACCAATTGATTCTCGCGTATGGAAAGAAACACTTTACCCTATGGTTCAACAGCTACAAGCTGAAGCGGCGAAGGATGGTGCATCGTGATTAAATTATTAATGAAAGGCTTTTCGGCTCTAGTATTGCTACTAAGCATGGCATCTATCGTTAATGCTACGCCAGTAGATACTTATGAATTTAAGTCTGTTGATAACCAAAAGCGTGCATTAAGTCTTGCTCATTCATTACGTTGTCCACAGTGTCAAAACCAGAATCTGATTGATTCTAACTCTCCGGTAGCTCAAGATTTGCGTTTAGAAGTCTACCAGATGGTTGATGAAGGCAAGGGCGATGACGAAATCGTTGAGTTTATGACGAGTCGTTACGGTGAGTTCGTTCTATATAAGCCGAGAATGGAAGCTAAGACTTACGTTCTTTGGTTAGGACCTATTGCGCTTCTATTGTTTGGTGGTTTGATTGGTTTCTTCTTTATCCGCAAGCAGCGTATAGCGGAAGCAAACAATCCAGAACTATCTACCGAAGAACAGCAAGAGTTAGATCGTCTATTAAAGCGAGACGCTAAATGAGATCGACCATAGTGGGTTTAGTCGCAGCAACGATGTTTGTTGCTGCAGGGGCACAAGCTTATCCTGGAATGGAAAAGCAAGCTGAAAGACAAGTTCAGTCAAGCGTTGATCTTATCAGTGTTTTACCTAAGCCGTTTCCAATTGAAGCCGTTCCTTTTAAAGATAGTAAAGGTGAAGCCGTCGACTTTAGCCAGTATAAAGGCAAAGTTATCATGGTAAACATGTGGGCCACTTGGTGTCCTCCATGTGTAAGAGAGTTACCGGCTATTAGTCGCTTCTCTGCTAAGATCGGATCGGATGACTTTGAGGTACTACCAGTTTCTATCGATCTTGAAGGTAATAAGCAGGTAGAGCCATTCTTAAAGTCATTAGGTATGGAAGACTTCAATACCTATTATGATAAAGAGCAGAAACTGGGTCATGTATTTCCTTTAGATACTATTCCAGCGACTTTTATCTTGAATAGGGAAGGGGAGTTAATCGCTTTCGTTCGAACCTTTGTTGATTGGGATGATGATAAAGCGGTGACACTTATTAAAAGCTTCTTGGAGCAACCTCAGCAGCAAAGCAAAGTGACAAGCAAAGCTGATTAGGCAAAAAGAAGACGAATAATGATAAAAATGGGGCTTTCAGCCCCTTTTTTGTACGTATCGTTTGATAACTATGCATTTGATTCGAATATTCTCATTTAATTAAGAAAGCCCCTTGCGCTCATCTTAAATCTCCCTATAATGCGCATCCACTGACACGGCACAGCAGGCCAACTAGACTAATGTTTAGAGATTAGAAATAGTCGTAAACGCTAGATAGCACGGGACTTGCAGCGCAATCAGTACCTCTTTTAGGTAAGAGGCGGGATTCGAAAATCGAAAGAGATTTGAATCTGGTGACAAGCGGTTTAAGAGCTTCATTTGATGTGCCTTGTATAAAGAATCATCGCTTGAAAAACTTCTTAAAATAAACGCTTGACGCCAACAACGGGAAGTGTAGAATACGCAGCCCTAGCCACTTGGAACGGTTCGCTGAGAACGCCAAGCAGGCAACGCTCTTTAACAATATGACAAGCAAATCTGTGTGGACACTCACAGAGATTAAGTTATTCGAAACTGTCTTCTAACG
>NZ_JAKEVD010000050.1 GCF_022398325.1 Shewanella sp. Isolate13 | reverse complement strand
ATCCCAGCATGGGCTGGGATTTTTTATTCGCGAAGCTAATTTCGAATGTAATCTCTAATAATGAGTTACGCTCAATGCTTAGCGCTTAGCTTATCATGCTTTTAAGCGTTAGGACCGGCATTCTTGATTGAATCAGGTACCTGATACTTCTCGAAGTTAGCCTTAAAGCTATCGGCAAGATGCTGAGCAAACTCGGCATATTGAGCCTTATCTTCCCAAGTATTGATTGGGTTTAGCAGCTTGCTGTCTACGCCTGGAATGGCAACTGGTACATGAAGGTTTAGCTTCTCTAGATACTCAGTCTCCACATCTTTTAATTCACCTGAGACGATGGCATCGACAATGGCACGAGTGGTAGGGATATCGAAGCGTTTACCAATACCGTGTGGACCACCTGTCCAGCCAGTGTTGACTAAGTAAACCTGGCTACCAAAAGACTCGATTCGCTTCATCAATAACTCAGCGTAAACGCCCGCTGGACGTGGGAAGAAAGGTGCGCCAAAACAGGTGGAGAACGTCGATTGGATTGCTGCTGTCGAGCCCATCTCGGTTGAGCCTACCTTAGCGGTATAGCCCGACAAGAAGTGATAAGCAGCCTGCTCTTTTGTCAGCTTAGATACAGGCGGTAATACGCCAGAAACGTCACAGGTTAGGAACACGACGGCGTGTGGCTCTGCGCCGCAGTTATCCAGTTTACGCTGGGCGATATGTTCAAGCGGGTAAGCGGCACGGGTGTTCTCAGTTAGGCTTGAGTTGGTGTAGTCAGGAACGCGATTTTCATCGGTAACGACGTTTTCAAGCACAGTGCCAAAGCGGATAGCATCCCAGATCACTGGCTCGTTCTTCTGACTTAGATCGATACATTTTGCGTAACAACCACCTTCTATGTTGAATACGCCGCCTGGAGCCCAGCCGTGCTCATCATCGCCGATTAGAAAGCGCTTAGGATCGGCTGAGAGCGTTGTTTTACCCGTTCCAGATAGGCCGAAGAACAGAGTGGTATCGCCGTCGCTGCCAACGTTAGCCGAGCAGTGCATGGGTAGCACGCCTTTAGCGGGAAGTAGGAAGTTTTGTACCGAAAACATCGACTTCTTCATTTCACCAGCATATTTAAGGCCGGCCAAAAGTACCTTGCGTTCGGCGAAGTTGATGATAACGGTTGCATCAGAGTGTGTACCGTCGCGCTCAGGATCACATTCAAACCCTGGTGCATTCATGATCTGCCATACGGGCTTGTCGGCTGCATTAAACTCTTCTGGCACGATGAATAGGTTGCGAGCAAATAGTTGATGCCAAGCATATTGAGTGGTGACTTTTACTGGCTGGTAGTGTTCTTTGCTTGCACCGACTTCGAGGTTCGATACAAACGTGTCTTTATCTGCTAGAAAAGCTTCTACTCGACTCCAAAGCGCGGTAAAGGCTTCGGCTTCGAAAGGCTTGTTGACTGGTCCCCATTCAATATCGGCTTCAGAGCTAGGCTCTTTGACGATAAAGCGATCATTAGGAGAACGACCTGAACGTTCACCAGTCTTTGCAACTAAAGCACCATTCGCGGTCAATTGACCTTCGCCGCGTGCTAACGCAAGCTCGACTAATTGGCCTGTAGAAAGGTTAAGGTACTCGCGGTTTGCTCCATCCGCCATAGGTAAGGTCTCCATCTGTGAGGTCATCATTAGGTGCTGATCTATCGTGCCAGCTTTTATTTAGGGGCGATTGTAACTTATGCGGATGTGAATATGTGTACTGGATCAAAAAAAACACCAAAAAGAGATGTGAAAACACTTTTTCCAATGCTTTTCTGTGTTAATTAGTGAAATTTGAGCATAAAAAAAGGCGCTCGATGAGCGCCTTTAATCTAACGTGTTCTTATCAACAAATTATTGAGTCACTTCACTACTTGCTGCATTGGCATAGATAGCTTCAACATCGATTGAGTCGAAAGTATATTTGTTGTTGCAGTACTCACAGCCCATCTCCACCTTGCCTTGCTCGGCGATGATCGCGTCGACTTCATCTTTCGATACGGTGCGGATAGCCTGAGCGCTACGCTCTTTAGAGCAAGTACACTTAAAGGTAATCTCAACCGGCTCGAACAGACGCACTTCTTCTTCGTGATATAGACGGTGTAGCACTTCTTCGGCTTGCAGTGTAAACAGCTCTTCTTGCTTAACGGTTTCAGTTAGCACAGATAGATGTTCGAAGTCTCCGTTGTGATTACCATCGGTTGGTAACACCTGTAAGAACATGCCTGCGGCTTGCTTAGTGTCAGCAAACAGCTTGATCTTAGTCGGCAGCTGTTCTGATTGCTCGAAATAATCTTCTAAACATTCAGCTAATGTGTCTTTATCTAGTGCGACAACACCTTGGTAACGCTCACCGTCATCAGGTGTTAGGGTTATGACCATATAACCTTTGCCAAACATCTGCTTAAGACTTGCGCCATCGCTAATATCACCATTCCAACGTGATACGCCACGCAGCTGTTGCAGGTTATTACCGTTGATCACCGCAAGCGATACTGGACCGTCACCTTGGAGCTGTACGCTAATATCACCGCTGAACTTTAAGGTTGCAGTCAATAATGAGGTTGCCGCCATTAGCTCGCCCAATAGTTTCTGGATAGCTAATGGGTATTCGTGTGCGGAAATTACTTCTTGGTAGCTATTTTTTAGCTGCACTAATTCGCCGCGAACGCTCGCGTTTTCGAATAAGTAACGATATAAATTATCTGTAGTCATCTCTGTGTTCATTCTGGGTTTCCAATTTTTAGCTTTCTTTAAAGCGCATAATTTGTCGACGTTGCTTCTTATCCGGCTTCTGATCAGGAGCGGGGTTATTCAGAATATTCAGACGTCGTTGCTCAGCATAAGTCTCACGTTTGGCTATACTTTGCGGTGTCTCTTCATAAAGGGTTTGTGCTATCGACCCTTTTTGTCGGTATTCTGACAGCTTAGCGATGACAATTTCTTTTTCGTCATAGCCCTGTCTTAATCTGATGGTGGCACCTATTTCGGCATATTTGCTCGATTTTGTGCGCTGGCCGTTATAGTGTACTTTACCACCATTAATCATCTCTTTTGCTATGGCTCGCGTCTTATAAAAGCGCGCAGCCCAGAGCCATTTATCAAGCCTTACTTGAATGGCTTGTTGCTCGTTGTTATTCATGAGCGACTCCAGTGATTAGATTAATTTAAATTAAAATGCAGGGGGAAGCTCACAAGCTCAGCAGTAATATACAAATCTTTACTTTCTCGCTGGTAAAATAGTGGCAGGCTTCACACCCTTTTTAGGCGCGTAAAGTTAGCATATTCGGTCAATTATCGCCAACATTGCCGCTGTTATGGGCTTGTTGCCAAAAGCAGTGTAGGTTAGCATGAGTCAGGATTCGCTAAATTATTATAATCAGAACAGAGACCTGCACAGAGGGTCCACTTAAATATGGATTTATTAGATAAGTTTTTAACTAAGGCTGCTGGCATGCCTCAAAAGCCTGTTAGCACGGCGATATTTAGCATAGGGCTATTGATCGCTCTGTATCTATCAGCGCAAATAACTTGGAAGTTAATTCCAGACGACTCGGCGACCGCTCGCTGGGTACCGACACCTGTCACAAACACTTCCACAGGCCAAGTCAACGTTGTCGGCCTGCAACAACTGTCTCTTTTCGGTAAACCTGATGCGACTGGTGCCAAACCAAAGGCTGCACCTGTTGAAGAGATTATTACCGATGCACCTAAAACCTCACTTTCTATCCAGCTCACCGGTGTGGTGGCTTCGACTACCGAACAGAAAGGCTTAGCGGTGATCGCTTCGAGTGGTAGTCAAGATACTTACAGTTTAGGTGATAAGATCAGAGGCACATCGGCCTCACTTAAAGAGGTCTATGCAGACCGTATTATTATCACTAACAGCGGTCGTTATGAGACTTTGATGTTAGATGGTCTAGAATACAATACTAACGGTGCAGCTAATCAACAGCTGCAAAAAGCTAAGAGTGTTTCTAAGGGTAAGACAATTGATAATCGCGAGAATCGCGCCGTGGCAGCTGAACTTAGTCAGTCTCGCGAAGAAATTTTAGCCGATCCAAGCAAGATTACCGATTATCTGTCGATATCTCCGGTAAAAAGTGGCGGAGAGCTGGCGGGTTATCGCCTCAATCCGGGGAAAGATCGGGAACTGTTTAAACAAGCTGGTTTCAAAGCAAATGATTTAGCAAAATCGATTAATGGTTATGACTTGACCGATATGGGGCAAGCATTAGAGGTCATGGCGCAGCTGCCAGAGATGACGGAAGTTGCTTTAATGGTCGAGCGCGATGGGCAATTGATAGAGATAATGTTTAGTCTGCCCGAGTAATCGCAGCAGGAAATAACAATAAAATTTGCAGTAATACGATTTGAATTTGCCGCAACGAAAGGGTTTAGGGGAAGTATAACAATGAATAATAAGCAGATTAGACGCAGACTAATCGCCGGTATGGTTATGGGGGCTTCATTGCTAGCACCTCAACTTGCTTGGTCTGAACAATATGCGGCTAACTTTAAAGGCACCGATATCCAAGAGTTTATCAACATTGTTGGTAAAAACTTGAATCGGACAATTATTGTCGACCCAACCGTTCGTGGCAAAATCAACGTCCGCAGTTACGATTTGCTTAACGACGAACAATATTACCAGTTCTTCCTCAACGTCCTGCAGGTCTACGGTTATGCCGTTGTTGAGATGGATAACAATATCATCAAGGTGATCAAAGATAAGGATGCTAAAACCGCATCTATTCGTGTCGCCGATGATAATACACCTGGGCTAGGTGACGAGATGGTTACCCGTATCGTAGCCCTCTATAACACCGAAGCCAAACAACTTGCTCCTTTGCTGCGTCAGCTTAACGATAACGCCGGTGGCGGTAACGTAGTGAACTATGATCCTTCAAACGTATTGATGATCTCTGGCCGCGCAGCCGTAGTAAATAAGTTGGTAGAGATTGTCCGCCGCGTAGATAAGCAAGGCGATACCGCCGTTGAGGTGGTTAAGCTTGAGTACGCTTCAGCTGGTGAAATCGTCCGTATCATCGATACCCTTTATCGCTCTACAGCTAACCAGGCACAGATGCCGGGGCAGGCACCGAAAGTGGTTGCCGACGAGCGTACCAACGCGGTAGTGGTTAGTGGTGATGAGAAGAGCCGCGAGCGTGTAGTAAAGCTAATTAAAAACCTCGATGATGAACAGGCCAATACTGGTAATACCAAGGTCCGTTATCTGCGTTATGCGAAGGCGGAAGACTTAGTCGAAGTGCTGACAGGGTTTGCTGAGCAACTTGTCGATGATAAAGGTGCGCCACAAGGTGGTGGTAGCAAGCGACGTAACGAAATTAATATCATGGCCCACACCGACACTAATGCTTTGGTGATCAGTGCCGAGCCAGATCAGATGCGCACCATTGAGAGCGTCATCAATCAGCTCGATATTCGTCGTGCACAGGTTTTAGTTGAAGCGATTATTGTCGAAGTGTCAGAAGGCGATGATGTTGGCTTTGGTGTGCAGTGGGCAACCGAAGCTGGCGGCGGTACTCAGTTTAATAACCTAGGTCCAACCATTGGTGAGATCGGTGCCGGTATCTGGCAGGCACAAGGTGAAGAAGGTTCTACCGTTTGTAATGACGGTACTTGTACCGAGAATCCTGATACCCGTGGTGACATTACCCTGCTTGCGCAAGCATTGGGTAAAGTTAATGGTATGGCATGGGGCGTGGCCATGGGTGACTTTGGTGCACTGATTCAAGCGGTTTCAAGCGATACCAAGTCAAATGTATTAGCAACACCATCAATTACTACCCTAGATAACCAAGAAGCGTCATTTATTGTGGGTGACGAAGTGCCGATTCTGACGGGGAGCCAAAACTCCAGCAATGGTAACAGTAATCCGTTCCAGACCGTTGAGCGTAAAGAGGTCGGGGTTAAGCTTAAAGTGGTACCTCAGGTTAACGAAGGTAATGCGGTTAAGTTAACCATCGAGCAGGAAGTATCAGGTATTAACGGTAAAACAGGAGTCGACGTGACCTTCGCGACTCGCCGTTTAACCACGACGGTTATGGCTGATTCGGGTCAGATCGTAGTATTGGGCGGTCTGATCAACGAAGAAGTACAAGAGTCGGTGCAGAAAGTACCTTTCTTAGGCGATATTCCGATTATTGGCCATCTGTTTAAGTCTTCTTCGAGCGGTAAGAAAAAGAAGAACCTGATGGTGTTTATCAAGCCGACAATTATCCGTGATGGTATCACCATGGAAGGCATAGCAGGCCGTAAGTATAACTATTTCCGTGCATTGCAGCTTGAACAGCAAGAGCGTGGCGTGAACCTGATGCCAAATGCTGAAGTACCAGTCTTAGAAGAGTGGGATCAAGATGCATACTTGCCAGCAGATGTGAACGAAGTACTCAACCGTTACAAAGAGGGTAAAGGTTTAGACACTAAGATGCGCGAGACCGATCCAGCCCTGAAGAGCATCTCCGAGAGTAAAGATAGCGATGCCGCTGAAGCGGATAAGCAAAGCACTGGCACGGATAAAGATTCAAGCGATGAGTGATAATCAAATACCAGTCGATGAAGAGCTAGCACAAGTCTCGAGTGAGCTTGGGCTAGTGTCTGAGGAAGAAGCGGATCAAGTCTTTCATTCGAGTAGCAAAGAACGACTACCGTTTGCCTTCGCACACCGTTTTAATGTTGCACTTGCTGCCGATGATGAAGGCGAGTTGTCGCTATATCATACCCAAGGCACGCCACTGAGCGCGCTGCTGGAGGTACGTCGCTATTGTGGTAAAGAGCTGCCGCTAATTAAGCTAGAAGATGCAGCCTTTGAGGCGCGATTGACTCAGGCTTATCAGGCGAACTCCTCTGAAGCGCAGCAGATGATGGAAGACATTGGCAACGAGATGGATCTGTTCACCCTTGCCGAAGAGCTACCGCAAACAGAAGATCTGCTCGAAGGCGATGATGATGCGCCGATTATTAAGTTAATCAACGCACTCTTGTCTGAAGCGATCAAAGAGGAAGCCTCGGATATTCATATCGAGACTTACGAGAAGCAGTTGGTTGTGCGCTTCCGTGTCGATGGCATCTTAAAAGAAGTTCTCAAGCCTAATCGTAAGTTGTCATCTCTGTTAGTGTCACGTATTAAGGTTATGGCACGTCTGGATATCGCCGAGAAACGTGTACCACAAGATGGTCGTATTTCGCTGCGTATCGCCGGGCGAGCGGTTGACGTGCGTGTCTCTACTATGCCATCTAGTCATGGTGAGCGAGTCGTTTTACGTCTATTAGACAAAAATGCCGGTAATCTAGATTTAGAACAACTAGGCATGACCGAGGCGGTGCGCCATCAATTTGATGAGCTGATCCGTAGACCCCACGGCATTATTTTGGTGACCGGTCCAACCGGCTCGGGTAAGAGTACCACCTTGTATGCGGGGCTTACCGAGATCAACTCGAAAGACACCAATATCCTAACCGTTGAAGACCCTATTGAATATGAACTTGAAGGCATAGGTCAGACTCAGGTTAACACTAAGGTCGATATGACGTTTGCCCGTGGCTTACGGGCTATTTTGCGTCAGGATCCAGATGTGGTGATGATCGGTGAGATTCGAGATCTTGAAACGGCGCAGATTGCGGTTCAAGCATCACTGACGGGTCATATGGTGATCTCTACACTGCATACCAATACGGCATCGGGCGCGATTACCCGTCTGCAAGATATGGGTGTTGAGCCTTTCCTTGTTTCATCGAGTCTACTTGGCGTGCTTGCTCAGCGCCTTATCCGTACCTTGTGCCCAAGCTGTAAAGAGGAGCACACGCCGGATGATCGTGAAAGAGAGCTGTTAGGCATTAGTGCTGATGATCCACGTACGATTTTCCGTGCTAAGGGCTGTCAGTCATGTGGTCATAACGGTTACCGCGGCCGTACCGGTATTCATGAGTTATTGGTCGTCGACGATACCGTGCGTGAACTTATCCATACTGGTCGAGGTGAGCTGGCTATCGAGAAACACATACGTCAATCTGTGCCTAGCATACGCCATGATGGTATGAGTAAGGTACTGGCGGGTAAAAMCACCCTAGAAGAAGTGCTGCGTGTCACTCGAGAGGAGTAAGCCATGCCAGCATTTGAATACAAAGCGTTAGATAAAACCGGTAAGCAGAAGAAGGGCGTAGTCGAAGCGGATACAGCAAGGCACGCTCGGACGCAATTAAGAGAGCAGCGTTTGATGCCGCTGGAGATCACTCCAGTTGTTGAGAAAGAGAGTAAGACGAAATCTGCCGGCTTTAGTTTTCTAAAGCGCGGTATCTCTACCGCTGAACTTGCGTTGATCACCCGCCAAATAGCAACCTTAGTTGCTGCTGGCCTACCCGTAGAAGAAGCATTAAAGGCTGTTGGTCAACAGTGTGAGAAAGATCGTTTAGCCAGCATGGTGATGGCGGTGCGTTCACGGGTGGTTGAAGGTTATAGCCTCGCCGATTCGATGGCCGAGTTCCCGCATATTTTCGATGAGCTATATCGCGCTATGGTGGCATCTGGCGAAAAGTCAGGTCACTTAGAAGTGGTATTGAATCGCCTTGCCGATTACACCGAACGTCGCCAGCAACTTAAGAGCAAAATGACCCAGGCGATGATCTACCCAATCGTACTGACAGTGGTGGCGATTGGCGTTATTGCCATCTTACTCGCAGCGGTCGTGCCGCAGGTTGTCGGTCAGTTTGAGCATATGGGGCAGGAGTTACCTTGGACGACGGAGCTATTGATAGCATCGTCCGACTTTATTCGCGATTACGGCCTAATTGTGCTCGCGGTTATTGTCGGCTTGTTCTTTATCGCTAAGCGTTTGCTGGTTTCTCCTAAAAACCGCATGAAATACGAGAGCATGCTGCTGCGCTTGCCTGTCATTAGCAAGGTGAGTAAGAGTCTTAACACGGCACGTTTTGCCCGTACTTTGAGTATTCTTACCGCCAGCTCCGTCCCCCTACTCGATGCGATGCGTATCGCCAGTGATGTACTGGTTAACGTCAAAGTGAAGGCGGCGGTTGAGGATGCAACATTACGGGTGCGAGAAGGTACGAGTTTAGGAACGGCACTAGCCAACACTAAACTTTTTCCGCCTATGATGCTCTATATGATTACCTCTGGTGAAAAGAGTGGCCAGCTCGAACAGATGCTTGAGCGAGCCGCCGATAACCAAGACCGAGAGTTTGAGTCAAACGTGACGATAGCTTTGGGGGTATTTGAACCTATGTTAGTTGTTAGTATGGCTGCAGTGGTTCTGTTTATTGTTCTTGCTATTTTGCAGCCGATTTTGGCGCTGAATAATATGATTAGTGGTTAATACTCACTTTCAGCTAACGCTATCTAGTGGCGGTATGTGAGTTTTTTAGTTTAAGGAAGTAGTTAATGCAAACTCGTAATAAACAAAAAGGTTTTACCCTTTTAGAAGTGATGGTGGTTATCGTTATTTTAGGTATTTTGGCCTCTATGGTTGTACCTAACTTGATGGGTAACAAAGATAAAGCCGACCAACAGAAAGCGGTTTCAGATATCGTTGCATTAGAAAATGCCTTGGACATGTATAAGTTGGATAACAGTGTTTACCCAACGACAGAGCAAGGACTGGAAGCCTTGGTACAAAAGCCAACGATTTCCCCTGAGCCACGTAATTATCGTGCCGATGGTTATGTTAAACGTCTACCACAGGACCCTTGGCGTAACGATTACCTGCTACTGAGCCCAGGTGAAAACGGTAAGTTAGATATCTTTAGTGCAGGTCCTGATGGTCAGCCAGGTACTGAAGATGATATTGGCAACTGGAATCTACAGAACTTCCAATAAGATGATCTTGCCGCGAGTTAAGTTAGCGCGCCAAACGGGCTTCACCTTAATGGAGGTGTTGCTCGTTGTTTTGCTTATGGGACTAGCTGCAACAGCTGTCACTTTAGGCATGGGTGGGGCCAGCAAAGAGAAGGCGCTCGAGCGAACTGCGCAGCAATTTATGATGGCTACGGAGATGGTGCTTGATGAAACTGTGTTGAGCGGCCATTTCGTTGGCATCGTTATAGAAGATACCAGCTATAAATTTGTCTATTACGATGAAGGAAAATGGAAGCCTTTAGAGCAAGACAGATTGCTGGCTGAGCGTCAGATGGAACCCGGCGTCGAGATGGTATTGGTACTCGATGGCCTACCACTAGTGCAAGAAGATGAAGAGCAAGACTCTTGGTTCGATGAGCCGCTTATTGAAAAGTCTGCCGAAGAAAAAAAGAAATTCCCCGAGCCGCAGATCATGCTGTTTCCTAGCGGTGAAATGAGTGCATTTGAACTCTCTTTTGTCAGTAAAGATGAGATGCAGCAAGATATCGAAGTCATTGTTTTTGGTGATGCTTTAGGGCGTTTAAGAATGGGCTTTGAAGATGAAGAGGTTCTATGACTAGGCCTCGTAAGCAAAGCGGCATGACCCTGCTGGAAGTGATTGTAGCCCTAGCGGTATTTTCTATCGCCGCAGTGTCAATCACTAAGAGCCTAGGTGAGCAGATCGCCAACATGCCGATTTTAGAAGAGCGCACCATGGCGCAGTGGGTGGCTCATAACCAGATGGTCGATGCCCGTTTAGAACCTAAATTTCCAGAACTTGGCCGCAAAGACGGGCAAGTCGAGCTAGCCAATAAAGATTGGTATTGGCGTAAAGAGGTCATTAAGACCACCGATGATAATTTTAGAATGATCCGCATTAGTATCAGTGATGACGAGCGATTTTCTCGCGTTATCGCCGAAGTGAGCAGTTATGTACTCAAAGCAGACTAAAGCGCTGCGGGGCTTTACCCTGTTAGAGATGCTGATCGCCATCGCCATTTTTGCGATGCTAGGCTTGGCAGCCAATACCGTGCTGAGTACTGTGATGAAAAACGATACCGCCACTCGAGACTTTGCCGCCAAACTCAAGGCGATGCAGCAAGGTTTTGGTGTTATCGAGCGTGACTTGAATCAGATGGTGGCGCGCACGCCAAGATTGTTAGAGGGCGGAAGGGGGACCACGGTCTTTCAGACAGGCAGTAATATGCTCGACTCGGAATCTGAGTCGTTAGTCTTTTTTCGTCTAGGCTGGCTCAACCCCGATGGTTTACTACCAAGAGGCAGCTTACAGTCGGTGGCTTACGTGGTGATGGAAGGGCAGTTGCAGCGTTGGTATTACCCCTATCCAGAGCCTGAGATTGGCGCCGAGCCGATTAAGACGGTGATCATGGATAAGGTGATCTCTGTTGAGTACGCGTTTTTCACCGATGACAAGTGGGAGCGTAAAACTGACGCCACCAAATTGCCTAAGGCGATCGCCATTGAAATTGAATTTGAAGATATTGGTAAAGTGCAGCGTAAGTTCTTAGTGCCGACAGGCGCCCTTGCTGGTAGCAATGATGACAGCAACAACGGCGGCAATAACAATGGCGGCAATAACAACGGTGGTAATGATAACAATAACGGAAATAATAGCGGCAGCAATAATGGCGGTAATAATGGCAACGATAAAGGTGAATAGAGATGCCTTCTAAGCAGCGCGGTGTCGCCCTTATCGTCGTGTTATTGATTGTGGCTATGGTAGCAATTATTGCTACCAATATTACTTCACGTAACCAGCTGTCAGTTAGACGCACTTTGAACATGGCGCAGTACGATCAAGCCTTTTGGTATGCGATTTCTGCCGAAGAGATCGCTAAAAAAGTACTGAAGCAAGACTTAGAAGACTCAGATACTGTGCACCTGCAGCAGTACTGGGCGCAGGCTGATGTGGTATTTCCCGCCGAAAAAGGTGAGATCGCCGGTAAAATTAGTGATATGCGGGCGTGTTTTAACGTGAACTCGTTATCGGCGCCCAGTGAAAAAGTTGAGAATGGTCAGCCGAAGATGCCTTTGCCTGCGGTGCAATTTAAAGGGCTGTTAGTTGCATTAGGGATGGATGAGTTTGCTGCAGAACGACTGGCGCAAACGGCAAAAGATTATATCGATGAAGATCAGACCGCTGGGCCCTATGGCGCAGAAGATGCGGAATATGAATCACGTAATGTACCTTATCGTGCAGCGAATACATTGATGAGCCATAAGAGTGAATTGCGTGCTGTGATGGGCTTTACCCAAGATATTTACTTAAAGCTGGCTCCGTACGTGTGTGCAATACCAGGCAATACTACGCAGGTGTTAAACGTCAATACGGTACCTGTGGAGCAGGCGGCGTTAATTGCTGGTATGTTTGATAATAAGATTTCGGTGGGTGAGGCTGAAAGCATCATCAATCAACGCCCGCTAGACGGTTATGACAAGATAGATGAGTTTTGGGAAAACTCCTCCATCGCTTCATTAGCCAGTGATGCCAAGCTTAAGTCGAGCTTTGGCGTCACGAGTAAATATTTTTTACTTGAGGCTGGGGCAAAAGTCGATAACGCTGTATTTAGATTAGAAAGCGTGCTGTATGGCGACAGTAATAAATTAGAAGTGTTATCCCGCCAATTTGGCGGGCAAAAATAACAAGGGTCCTTTAAACGAGCTTAAAGAGACTTGTGGAGACAGATCAGTGAGTGAAAGACTATTCATCCGCTTAGGGCAAACTGCCGAGCAACCCTGCTCTTGGTTGGTTTGGTCTGAGCAGGAACAAGAAATTATAGGTTCTGGTGAGCTTAGCGACGCCAGTGCTCTATCGACTCTTACTGAAAGAGCGGGTAATCGCGCGGTTGATATACTAGTACCCGCTTCAAGCATTACGTTAACCCAAGTAGAGCTACCAGAGAAGAGTCAGCGCCAAGCGGTTAAAGCATTGCCATTTATGCTGGAAGAGAACCTTGCCCAAAATGTGGATGAATTGCATTTTGTCACTGGGCCCCGCAGTGGTGACTTGCTCAGTATTGCGGTGGTTGCTCATGAGCAGATGCAGGCATGGATCGAATGGCTTGCTGATGCAGGGCTGAAGGCAAAATCTATCGTACCAGATTGTTTAGCGCTGCCTTTGGCTGAATGTGACTGGGCTGCGATGAGTTTTGGCAAAGAGATCTTGCTGCGTACTGGTGAAGGTAGCGGCGTGAGTTTAAGCCAGAGCTGGCTTGATGTCGCTTTACCGCAGTTGGTTGGCAATGAAGATGCGGCAACGACAGTGGCGGGTTATACCGAGCTGCAACTTGCTGGTACTGAAGTCAAAGTGCAGCCGCTTGACCTGCCAATGTTAGTGTTGGCTAAAGGCGTGTTGAATGCACCGATGAATTTGCTTTCTGGTATTTATAAACCGAAGAAAGAGTATGGTAAGCATCTTACCCTGTGGCGTAACGCCGCTATCGCATTTGCAGTCGTTATCGTCTTAGCACTGGTAAATAAGGGGCTCAATATTCATCAGATGAATAGCGAGGCTGATCAGTTAAAGGCCCAGAGCGAACAGATCTACAAGCAAGTGGTACCTGGCAGCTCACGAGTGGTGAACCTGCGCTCTCAGATGGAAAGTTATGTTCGTACACTTCAAGGTGGCGGCAGTGGCAGTGAATTTTTTGTCATGCTTAGTGGCATGCAAGAAGCTTTTGCCCAAGTGCCAGAACTTAAGCCGACTACGTTACGTTTTGACAGCAACCGTAACGAAATTCGTATGCAGGTCACGGCCAAAAATTATGAACAAATTGAGAAGTTCAAAGAGATCATTTCGCGCTCTTACAAGCTTGATGGTGGTGCCATGAACAGCGGTGAATCTCAAGTCACCAGCACCTTAACCATAAGGAGCAAATAAGATGGAAAACTTTAAAGCTTGGTGGAATGGACTGGTTCTTCGCGAACAACAGATGGTTGCCGCCTGTGGTGTGGTATTAGTCATAGGTATCTTGTATTGGGGGATCTGGACGCCCATCGCTAATGCCGAAGACGAGGCGCAGCGTAACCTCGATGGCCAACAAAGCACCTTGAACTATGTTAAACAGACCGCTAACCGTATTGCAGGACTTAAGCAGAGCGGCGGTAGCAATGCCTTTAGAGGTAGTTTAAGTGCCGCTGTGAACCAAACCGCAGGCGCGTTCGGTTTGACGATTACCCGTATGCAGCCTCAAGGTAATAAGATCCAAGTTTGGATGGATGAAGTGCCGTTTGATACCCTGTTGAACTACTTGAATGAATTGGTGCAAAACAAGGGATTGTCATTAGAGAGCTTAGACTTAGCCGAGTCTGATACTCCTGGTTACGTTAATGTTCGTCGTATTCAGCTATCTAAATAAGGTGTTGTAGTGAAATTAGCAAAAAAGATAGCCCTTGGCTTTCTGGTTTATTTGGTTTTTTTAGTGGTGTTATTTCCGGCCAGTGTTGCAGTTAAATTGGCGCCCATTCCGAAAAATATCAGCATCAGCGGTGTGAGTGGCACTATCTGGGCGGGTAGCATAGATATGCTGAGCGTGCAGAAGCGCCAAGTGGAGATGATAAGCTGGGATCTTAATGTTTGGTCATTACTGACGGGCACAGTTAAGGCCGATGTGGTTATAGGTAGCAGAGCCAGTGCGGTAAACGGTAAAGGAACCGTGGCCTATTCGTTAAGTGGATTAGACGTTAGCGGTTTAAGGTTTGAGGCGCCGAGTAGCTTCCTGTTAGGGCGTACTAACTTACCTTTTAGAACCAAAGTTAACGGTGACTTAAGCGTATTGGTCGATAACTTTGAACAGGGCTTACCTTGGTGTGAACAGCTATCGGGCAAGCTATTCTTGAATCAAGTCGATGTCACGAACCAGTTTGGCAAATACCCGTTAGGCGATATCGCCCTAGGTCTAGCGTGCCTTGATGGCAAAGTTGAACTGACCACAGATGAAAAGCTTAATGCTTTAGGCCTCGACGGTACTATCGTATTGGCCGATAACAAGATGGTGCAAGTGAACGCGAAAATTCGTGAAGTGAACACTCAGCCTGATGATCTGAAAAAAGCACTGTCTTTCTTAGGCAAGAAAGATAGCCAAGGTTATTACCCGATAACCTATCAGGGGCGTTTGCCTATCTAGTAGGTTCAGGCTATTCAATCAAAAAGGCGCTTAATTAGCGCCTTTTTTGTGTTTTACTATGGGTTAATAAGCTCATCTAACAGGTGGTGATAGTCTTCAATGGCCGGGAAGTCATCGAAGATCTTGTTGGATTTCTGGCTATCTGGGTTAGCGATACCTAACTGATAGCCAACGCCTGCGAGCCTTGCAGCCTGAAGTATGGCTTCGTTATCATCGATAAATAGGCAGCGGCTTGGGTCGAGTTTGAATTGTTGAAACAGATGCTGCCAAAAAAGCGGATGCTCCTTTGGATAGCCAGTTTCGTGGCTAGAGATCATATGATCTAGACCTAAGCTCAAGTCTGTGTGCTCTAACTTAAGTGCAAGATTCTTAGGGTGGGCATTGGTGACTAGAATCCGCGATTTATTGGCGTCTTTTAGGGCATTAAGGAAAGGCATGCTGTCTTGGCGCAGCTGGATCCGCTCAACTAACTTGCGATGCAACGCCATAATATCTAGCCCCATCTGCTGCTGCCAGTAATCGAGACAATACCAGTCTAAGGTGCCCTCGACATTGGCATAGCATTGTTCAACCCATTCGCTCGCTTCTTGCACCGATATACCCCGCTCTTGGCTCAACTCTTGGGGGATAAGCTGTAACCAGAAGTGGTTGTCAAAATGCAGATCGAGCAGGGTGCCGTCCATATCGAGTAGAACGGTATCAATTTCATTCCATGGAAACATAGATTAGTGATCCTAGAAAAATCATGTTGTAGATTGGGAGAACAATAGTAAGATTATACTTGAATTGGCAGCCGGCCCGAGACCCGTATGACGAAAAAGAATGACAAGCCTGAGATTTTGCACGCAGAAGTGGTTGCAACAAGCCGACTGTTTCAAATAGAGCAGGTGCACTTGAGGTTTTCCAATCAAGTCGAGCGTCAATATGAGCGCATGAAGGGCAATAATCGGGGGGCGATAATGGTTGTGCCTGTTTTAAATCGAGAGCAGCTACTATTGGGCCGAGAGTACGCCGCAGGTACCCACAGCTATGAGCTTGGCTTTCCTAAGGGGTTGATCGATCCCGGCGAAGAGGCTCATGAGGCTGCGAATCGAGAGTTACAAGAAGAGATAGGTTTTGGGGCTAGAAAGTTGACCCACTTGATGGAGTTAAGTTTAGCACCGGGCTATTTCGCTAGTAAGATGCAGATATTTTTAGCCGAAGATCTTTATGAGAGCCGCCTAGAAGGTGATGAGCCAGAGCCTATCGATTTGGTAACCTGGCCGTTAGCCAAATGGCAAGATCTGCTAGAAGAGGAAGATTTTTCCGAATCTCGCAGTGTAAGTGCTTTATTTTTAGCGTTAAAACATCTACAACTAAGTTAGTCATAGTCGACACAGGTCATGGGTATTAGGCTGTTGGAGTAGTTATGAAGCCAGAGAGTTATGTAGATCAAGTCATTGAAATCGCCACGTTAGCGGGTAAGAAGATCCGTGAAATTTATCTGCAAGGTGATTTCGAGCGCGAGATCAAATCTGATAATACCCCAGTTACCTCTGCCGATCTTGCCGCTCATGAGATTATTACTACAGCTTTAAAGTTGTTGACCCCTGACATTCCGGTCTTGTCTGAAGAAGATGCCGAGATCCCTTTTTCTGAGCGTTGTGATTGGCAACGTTATTGGTTAGTCGATCCGCTCGATGGCACTGGAGAATTTATTGCGGGTAGTGGTGATTTCTCGGTCATTATTGCCTTAGTTGAGCATAACCGCCCGATTCTTGGTGTGGTATATGCGCCAATGACAGAAGTCTGTTACTACGGTATCGCTGGTTTAGGCTCCTATAAGCGCAAAGATGGTGCAGAAGTGCGTATTTGCAGTAAACAGCTAATGAGTGAGACCTCGGATTCACTGCGATTAGCGGTAAGTCGTCGTCAAGATCCCCAGTCTGTGATTAAACTCTTTAATCAGAATAAGCACTGTGAATTAGTGGTGCTCGGTGGTGCTGCACTCAAGAGTTGCCTAATTGCCGAAGGACGGGCCGATTGCTATGTGCGTATTGGGCCTACTGGCGAGTGGGATACCGGTGCGGCGCAGATCATCGTTGAGGAAGCGGGTGGGCAGATCATGGATCTTAACCTGCAACCACTGAGCTACAATGAACGCGAAAGCTTGGAGAACCCGAACTTTATTGTGGTTGGAGCGCCAGCTCTTGAGTGGGATCAAATTTTAGTTAATGAATGATTTAATTGAGTTAAGTGTTGCTACAAAGCAAGACTTAAAAGCGATCGATGCGCTCGAGCAACAATGCTTTGCTGGACATTGCTACCCTGATTTTTTCTTTCGACAGGCATTAGACTGTTGGCCCGATAGTTTTTTGGTGGCTAAAGATGGTGACGCTAAGGTTATCGGTTATCTACTGGCATCCAGTAGTGCTAAAGCTGATCTCGCTTGGATTTTGTCGATAGCGGTATCGGACAGTGCGCGTGGCAAAGGCATCGGCACTCAGCTTATCTCGCAACTATTAGCCACACTTCCTCCAGAGGTTAATCAGATCAATCTGACCGTAGATCCTGACAATCCTGCCAAGGCGTTATATCTGCGTAGTGGTTTTACCGAGAATGGCTTCGAGGCCGATTACTTTGGTGAAGGTGAGCCTAGGCTGTTGATGAGTTATTTCAAACAGGAACACAGCTAAGGTCGATGTTATTTAGCCGACGTTTCTTACCTTACTTCGTGACTCAATGCCTAGGGGCATTGAATGACAACGTATTTAAGAACGTATTGCTACTGTTAGTGAGCTACTCACAGGTCGATGAGCTACCTATAGATGTCCACCTATTTGTAAACTTGGCTGCAGGCTTATTTATTCTGCCTTTCCTGCTGTTTTCTGCTCATGCGGGGCAGGTGGCTGACAGTGTCGATAAAGCATTGTTGATTCGTCGGCTGAAGGTTCTCGAGCTGGTGATTATGTCGGTGGCGATATTTGCCATCATCAGTCACAGTTATCTAGTGATGTTGCTATTGCTGTTTTTGACCGGTGTACAATCTGCCTACTTTGGCCCGGTAAAGTACTCCCTATTACCAAGAGTGCTGCGCGACAGCGAGTTGGTTTCCGGTAATGCGTGGGTCGAGATGGGCACTTTCTTGGCTATTTTGGCAGGTACGATTTCAGCCGGGATGATCGTTGCTAGCGACTATGCGACTTACTGGGCTGCGGCCACGGTATTCCTCTTGGCATTAATAGGTATGACTGCCAGTTGGTTTATCCCGAGCATTCCTGCTCATTCAGATGTTAAGCCGCGCTTTGCTATAGTTTCAGCTACCTTGGCCAATATTAAAAAGGTGCGTCAATCTCCCGAGATCTGGACCGCTATCATAGCCATTAGTTGGTTTTGGTTTGTCGGCGCGACTTATCTCACTCAGTTTCCAAACTTTGCTCGCATCACGTTAAACTCGGATCCTACCGTTGTATCGCTACTCTTACTGCTGTTTTCGGTGGGGATCGGAGCAGGTTCTTTCATCTGTGAGCGCTTATCTTGTCGGCAGGTCGAGCTGGGGATAATGCCATTGGGATTGACGCTATTAGCCATTGTTGGCATAGATCTCTACTTTGCGCTACCTGCTAAGTTCGATGTTGAGACACTTTATAGCCTGCAAGGCTTCATTGCTGAGACGGGTCACTATCGCCTGATGTTTGATCTGTTTATGATCGGCGTTGGCGGTGGTTTGTTTATCGTGCCGTTATACACCTATATCCAGGCACGTGCGAAAGAGGGCGAGTGCGCGCAGGCGATAGCCAGTAATAATATTATCAATGCCCTGTTTATGGTGAGTTCGGCTATTTTTGCCATGCTAGTACTCAACGTGTTGCAGTGGCCAATAGAGACGCTGTTTTTGCTCTTGGCGAGCGCTAACATCGTGGTGCTTGTTTACCTGCTCTGGCGTTGGCCGGAATTACTATTGAGTGTTATTAGTTACTTCATTCGTAGAGTAAGGTTCACCACTAAGCTGCTTGATACTGATGAGCTGCATAAGTCTCCTAGGTTGTTAGTGGTGGTTGAGCAGGCAACTTGGCGTGACTTGACGATGATCTTAGGAAGTTTTAGCCATCCAGTCTTATTTACGCCGGAGATTTATCGAAAAGTAGCTAATCATGGCTTGGTCAGCTGGGCGCTATCTAAGTTGACTTGGTATGCGGGCCGTCATGTTGATATTGATAGTGTAATTTGCGTAGACAAGACCTCTGTGGATGTATTTAAAGCCCATGCTGAATTTGCTGACTTTAACGTCGTACTGATTAAATTCGATGCCGTTGAGGCAAGGGTGCAAAAGATAGAAATAACCCCGTTAGCAATCGAAGGCGACTGACTAACGGGGTTGGCTTAAACGTTATGCTGGTTGGTATTACTGGTTATTTAGCCACTGATGCATTGCGTCGTGATCACCTTTGAAGATGATACGTTCGGCCTTTTTATCTATTTGATACTGATACATAGGGTCGTAGTATTTAATCAGCAGTCGTTCGATCCAAGCCAAGTGAGCACTGGTATCGTTTTGACTGGTTTGCAGGCTTAGGGCGTGAGTGATCATAGCTTGCAGTTCGTCATGCTGCTTACCACCCAAGCGTTTCTTGATCCCCGTAATGCTCTGGGCTAAATACTGGGAAAATGCCTCAAAACCCGCTTCTTCGCCGAGTCTTTCGCGGTAACCGCTATGCATCTTGTGTACGTACTCATTGAGCAGACGTGCCAGTCTTGCATCTAAACTCTCTTCGAGTACCAATACATTCGCAGCCTGCATTCCAGCATAAAAAGCTTGTGGTAGCGCCGAACGGCCGATGAGATAGCTCTCATCTTCAAGTAGTAGATGTTTGGCATCACTATCTTGGTGCTTCAACAATGCGACCGCCAAAGAGTTTTCAAAGTTGATTTGGCTTGGTTGCCCTTCATGGTAACGGCCAAAGCTTGAGCCTCGATGGTGAGCTAGCCCCTCTAAATCTACCGCTTCTTTTCGCTTTAGCAGGAAATCGGTTTTACCGCTGCCAGTGATCCCGCTCAGAATCAGCATCGGCGTGACGTTTGGCGCCTCATCGATGGTTTCGATGAGGAACTGACGCATGGCTTTATAGCCGCCTTCGATAAAAGGAATATCTAAACCGGCTTCCTTAAGCCATTGCTGGGTTAGCTGTGAGCGCAGACCACCGCGAAAACAGTAGAGATAGCCATTTGGGTTGTCGTTAAAAAAACGCAGCCAAGCATCGACTCTCTGCTGTTTGATTTCACCGTTAACCAAAGAGTGCCCTAGTTCTATGGCTGCAGCTTGGCCTTGCTCCTTGTAGCAAGTACCGACTAGCCTGCGCTCCTCGTCCTCCATTAGAGGATGGTTCACGCTGGCCGGAAAGGCGCCTTTCTCAAACTCCACTGGTGCGCGCGTATCCATAATTGGATGATCGCTGACGAGTATTCGGCGATATTCGCTGGCACGCACTTTGTTGAGTGACATTAAATTAGCTCCACGGTCATAGCTGGATTTTTTGTAACTAGCTGGCCGATGCAAACTGGCTCAATATCATTTTCAGCAAGTAAATTTTGTAGCGCGGCCTCGCCTTCTGTAGAGACGGAAATCAATAGGCCACCGCTGGTTTGTGGATCACAGATAATCGCTTTTTGTTCATCGGTTAGTGTAGGTAAGTGTTCACCATAACTGTCGAAATTTCTGTGAGTGCCACCAGGAATGCAGCCGAGCTCTAAGTAATGACGTGCATTTGGCAGTAATGGCAGTAGGTTTACATCTAATTTGGCACTTAAATTTGCACCATGGCACATCTCTAGTAGGTGACCTGCTAAACCAAACCCTGTGACATCTGTTAGCGCATTCACTTGTGGGATCTTGGCTATTTTAGGGCCAAGAATATTCAGCTGACACATGGCTTCAGCAGCAGTGTTTAGATCTGCGTCGGCAAGCTTTTTCTGTTTCTGCGCGGTAGTTAAAATACCAATACCGAGAGGCTTGGTGATGTACAGCTTGTCTCCAGCCTTTGCAGTATCGTTTTGCTTGAGCTCATCCAATGGGATCTGACCAGTTACAGCTAGACCAAAAATAGGCTCTGGCGAGTCGATGCTGTGACCTCCGGCTAGCATTATGCCTGCATCGGCACAGGCTTTACGGCCACCATCGACAACTTGTTGAGCCACTTCTGCAGGCAGTTTGTTTACTGGCCAACCTAAAATTGCGATAGCCATCATAGGTGTGCCACCCATGGCGTAGATATCGCTGATGGCGTTTGTCGCAGCGATGCGGCCAAAGGTAAATGGATCATCGACGATTGGCATAAAGAAATCGGTGGTACTGATAATGCCTGTGGTTTCGTTGAGCTTATAGACGGCGGCATCATCACGAGTCTGGTTACCCACCAGTAGATTCGGATCGTCAAATACAGGTAGCTGAGTGGCGAGTATGGTGCCGAGCACTTTTGGTGAAATTTTGCAGCCACAACCCGCGCCGTGACTATACTCGGTAAGTTTGATTTCTGAATCTGACATGAGCTTAAAACGCCCTGAAAATAGTAAGTAGCCGATCATAATAGACCCATAATCTAGGGACTTCAATCGACCCCCACCACAAGTTGAGACTTGAATCCTATCATCGGCGGTAATATTTATTCGGAATGGGAAAACCTGACCCGTAAAAACAACAAAGCCGCTCAGTCGCGGCTTTGTATCTATGGTGAGCTTAGCTAAAACTTGCGGTCAAACTATGCCAGCTTTTCTGTTGCTGCTTGAAACGTAGTTTTAGTTCTTTCACCTGGCTAAGTAGTTGCTTGTCTGCCAGTTGTTTGCGTTTGGCTTCAAGCAAGGCTTTCTTTGCGTCGTAATACTCTGCTAAGTGCGCCTTCAGCGTTTCATATTCCGCTTGTAACTTCTCGATTAACTCTTCGCTATTTGGGAGGTGAGCCACCTTACTTTGAGTGCGTTTTAGCTGCATCTGCAAGCGAGCATATTCGATACGGTCTTGTGGTACAACTCGGCGACTGTCGGCTAGTCCCATCCAGGCTAAGCTGTTAATCAACCATTTGGTTGGATCGTACTGCCACCAATGGATGCCGTTACGGTAGTCATTCTCAAAGATATGGTGGTAGTTATGGTAGCCCTCACCGTAGGTTAGCAGTGCTAGGAAGCCGTTATCGCGAGCGGTATTTTTATCTGTATAAGGTTGTGATCCCCAGATATGTGCCAATGAATTGATGAAAAAAGTACAGTGGTGAACGACAACCAAGCGCAGTAATCCCGCTAATAGCAGCATGCCTAATATGTCTCCGTTTAACCAACCCAGTAGGATGGGTAAGCCAAAATTCATCATGAGCAGAAGTGGTAAGTAGTACTTGTGTTGCCACATGACGATTTTGTCATTTTGAAGATCGCGAACATTCTTATAGTCATGGTAACGCTGGGCCTGATACTCACGTAGCATCCAACCTATATGGCTGTACCAAAAACCCATCTTAGCTGAATAGGGGTCTTTGTCGTTGTTATCGACATGCTTATGGTGTACTCGGTGGTCTGAAGACCAGTGTAATGCGCTGTTTTGCAGAGCTAGTGCGCCACCTAAGGCGTAGAGGAATCGTACTGAAGCATGGGCTTTATAGGTACGGTGAGACCAGAGTCTGTGGTATCCGCCTGTAATCGATAGGCCACTTGCAAAGGCGAGCACTACAAAGGCAACCCATTCGATGGCGTCAAAGCCATGGGTGATACCATACCAGGGAACAAAAATTGCTGCGCAGACAAAGGTGATGCTAAACAGGCTCACATTCATCCAGATGATGGGAGGTTTTTTCATTATATTTATAATCTCAAGTTGAGCGTACATCTGTACGCTAATTTAACTTGGATAGTGATCTGGGTCAAGTTTGTTGATGCTGCGTTTTGTGTTAAAAAGCGGTATTATTCAAGGAATAATTTTTGTAAGTAGGTTCAAGATGGGCATTAGAGCACAACAAAAAGAGAAAACGCGACGGGCACTTGTCGATGCGGCATTTAGTCAGCTAAGTGCTGAGCGTAGCTTTTCTAGCCTGAGTTTACGTGAGGTTGCACGTGAAGCGAATATTGCTCCGACATCTTTCTATCGCCACTTTAAGGATATGAATGAGCTAGGCTTAACCATGGTGGATGAAGGTGGCCTTACGCTGAGACAGATGATGCGTAAAGGACGCCAACGAGCTGAGGCCGGTGGCAGTGTTATTCGGATTTCCGTAGAAACCTTTATGGAAGTACTTGAGTCTAACCCAAACGTATTTCGGATATTATTGCACGAACGTTCAGGTACATCGGCCCCCTTTAGAGGTGCGGTAGCCCGTGAAATCGAACATTTTATTTCTGAGTTAGCCCATTACACCGAAGCGACAGCTAACCGGTCACCGGAACTCGCCCATGCGCAAGCAGAGGCGCTAGTGACTCTTGTATTTAACGCTGGAGCTGCTGCACTCGATATGAAGCGCGCCGATCGTAAAATCTTGGCAGATCGTTTAGTTATTCAGTTGCATATGATTGCAAAAGGGGCTGAAGCGCTACAACACAAGAAAGAGCAGAAGTAATTTAATCATATAGATAAAAAATGGCACCCATAAGGGTGCCGTTTTTTTATTGTGGTTTAACTCTGGGCTTATCGCTTCTCTAAGAAAACACCCGATTCCATATGATCGGTATAAGGGAACTGATCGAATAAGGCAAAACGAGTGATCTTATGGGTCTTGCTTAGTTCACCTAAGTTATCGATTAAGGTGTGTGGATTACATGAGATATAAACGATGCGCTCATAACCTTGTACTAGCTTAACGGTATCGGCATCTAGACCCGCACGTGGAGGATCGACAAAGATGGTATTACAGTTATAGCTATCTAAATCGATACCTTCTAAACGTCTAAAGCTGCGCTTCTTTGCCATGGCTTCGGTAAAGTCTTCAGCTGACATACGGATAATCTGCAGATTTTCGATTTGGTTAACTTTAATATTGTATTGAGCAGATTCTACTGAAGGCTTAGCCAGTTCTGTTGCCAGTACGCGCTCAAAGTTTTGTGCCAAAGCAATAGAGAAGTTACCGTTACCGCAATAAAGCTCTAGTAGATCGCCTTTACTGTTTTTAGTGACATCGATAGCCCACTCCAACATCTTGATAGAAACTTTACCGTTAGGCTGTGTAAAGCTGTTCTCTATTTGATGGTACTGTAGCTGTTTGCCTGCAACATTGAGAGACTCCACTACGAAGTCTTTATCTAACACGATTTTTTGCTTACGGGCGCGACCAATCAAGTTCATATTGAATTGGGTGCTAAGTGTTTGTTTAAGGATTTTCGCCTGCTGTTCCCATTCGCTGTCGAGTTGCTTGTGATAAAGCAGAGACACCAAGATCTCACCACTTAATGTCGATAGGAAGTCGATTTGAAATAAGCGGTGACGCAAGATAGTGTTCGGCTTTAATAGTTCAACTAGAGCCGGCATCATCTTGTTGATAAGTTCACTCGCAGGCAGGAACTGATCGCAACGAACTTTACTATTAAGCTCTTTATCGAACATATAGTAGTAGAGATCTTCGCCTTCATGCCAAACTCTAAACTCCGCACGCATGCGGTAGTGGGCGGGCTCGGAGCTAAACGTCTCCAATTCCGGGGTATCAAAATCAGCAAATAGCTGCTTTAACTTGACGCACTTTGCTTCGAGTTGCACATCATAGGTTGTAGGATCCATTGCTGCTAAATTCATATCTTGATCACCGTTGGCATTAATTAGGGGCGGAATATTATACTAGATAGCTGGGATGTCCAGTTTCTCACTTCCGATTTTACCTAGCTTATGGGAAAATTCTAAAGCAATATAGCCACTCCAGCTGCCTAGAGGGGCTAACTGTAGTCTCTTTTAATGTCACTTTACTCTATAGCGGAGAATACTTTGTCTGGACCTATTGTTATTTTTGACTCAGGGATCGGTGGGTTATCCATCTTTGATGAGATCAGAAAGGTATTACCCGCTCAAGAGTGTTGTTACCTATTTGACAATGCTCGTCTGCCCTATGGTGAGTTAGAAGAGTCAGTCCTTATTCAAGGCTGTGTCGATCTTATTTGTGAGCAAGCCTTGAGAATAGGTGCTGAACTTGTGGTTGTTGCCTGTAACTCAGCTAGCACCTTAGTGTTGCCAGCCTTAAGAGCACAGCTTTCAATTCCCGTTGTTGGGGTGGTTCCGGCAATCAAACCTGCAGCTAAAGTATCGCAAGCAAGGCATATCGGGTTGCTTGCAACACCGGGAACGATAAAACGCTCCTATACAAGGGAGCTAATTGAACAGTTTGCCGATGGCTGTAAAGTCGACCTATTTGGGTCATCTGAACTAGTGATGCTTGCCGAGGCAAAGCTAGCAGGAGAGAAGCTCGACTTTAAACTACTTGAAGCGCAGCTTAAGCCGATAAAGGAATCACACCTAGATACCTTAGTCCTAGGCTGTACTCATTTCCCTATATTAGCTCAAGAGATGCAGCAGATCTTAGGTGACGGAGTGACGCTACTCGACTCTGGTGCCGCTATTGCACAAAGGGTGGCATATCTACTCAATGAGCTATCAGAGGTTAGAGGGGGCGAAAGAGCTGGCAACAATAGACAAAAGACTTTAACGGCTATTTATACTACGGAAGAAATTTCGGCGGGGTTAACAACCAGACTAGCTGAAAAAGGATTCACAACAATAGTGTCTCGCTCTTCAGCCAATCTAGGTTAGTTATATATCTTTATGCGTTGTTATCACTTTTATCTGAGTCTTGTGATTTAGCTTCACGGACTTTTAATGTTCTTTCCTGGAAGTCGAACTCATTTAGTTTAGCCATAGCTTTTTTAGCACCGGCTTCAGACATTTCAATAAATCCGAATCCTTTGCGGCGTCCAGTCTTGCGGTCACGAACTAAACGCACCGAGTTTACAGGACCAAACTCACTAAATAATGATTTCACTTCTCCTTCATGGACACGATAAGGAAGGTTGCCTACATATAGTGTCATTGTTGGACCGCTATATGGTTCGTTGCTGTTAGTTGTAGAGGCAGGCGTTTTAGATTGAAGAGAAAAAATAACGCTTGCGATGATAGCACCAGTAAAGAAAGCTATGGCGCCGTTTAGATCTGGTGCAATCTGGAAAATGGCTAATGCACCTATAATGGCTACCGCCAATACGATCAAGAATGACTTCTGCATAAATATAATCTCTAAAGAATAAATGAATTGATAACTAACTGTTAATAACCTGCATATGGTAATGAATTATTAGCCAATACTCTAGTGTGTTGCTGAAAAAATGAACTTTATCTGAGGCGTGTCAGAAAAATGGTGAAGTTATGGACAGGAAAAGTTGAATAAATAGCCGGAAAACACCTTGCTGGTGAAAACTTGGGCATGCAGGTGATTTCTTTATAAAAAGCGCTTGCGCTCTTTTCGAATCTCCCTATAATGCGACCCCACTGACACGGCGCAGCAGGCAACACGCCTAGCAGCCTGAGTTAGCGAGTTAGCTTCTTCGGAAAGATAACTCTGGTGACAACCGCTTTAAGAGCTTCAGGTAACGACTTCTGATTAAGAAATCACCGCTTGAAAAACTTCTTAAAATAAGCGCTTGACGCCGACACTGGAGAGTGTAGAATACGCCTCCTCAGCCAAACGACCTAAGCGTCTAAGGCGAAGTCTGAAAGACGACTTCACGCTCTTTAACAATATGACAAGCAAATCTGTGTGGACACTCACAGAGATTAAGTTATTCGAAATTGCTTCTAACGAAGCAATCAAAAATTTACTTAATGAATGAGTGTTCATAGCAATATGTAATACAGAATTCGTTGAGCCGCTGACCCTTTCGAGGTGAAGCAAAAAACTTTAATTGAAGAGTTTGATCATGGCTCAGATTGAACGCTGGCGGCAGGCCTAACACATGCAAGTCGAGCGGTAACAC
>NZ_JAKEVD010000005.1 GCF_022398325.1 Shewanella sp. Isolate13 | reverse complement strand
ATCTTGGGATGCCTCAAGAATCCAATTAAATTCATCACTTTGTTCTTCTTCTAGTTTTCTAACGTTAGTATTGTCTTTAAGTTGCCTCGATTTTAGAGCGTAAAATTCATCATCATTTATATATCTCGATATTAATTTTGCTAGCTCAACATCCATTTCACTTCCAATCTTAACATACTCCCCACCTTCATGGGTTTTACAAATCCGATTTACAGAACCATCATCAAGTGTTATAAATGGCTTATCAAAATAAATGGCTTCTAATATTGGATTACCTAAGTTACTCAAATCATTAGTCATTACAACTAAACTTGAGCTTCTTATTTTATTATTACAATCAACATGGTCTAAATTATGAAGAAATTCAACATTCTTATCCAAACCTAGTTCATTTATATATTTCTTGAGATCATATACGTCAGGCCCAGAGTAAGTAGTTAATAAGTTTATTCTTTTTAGGTCTTCTTTATTCAATACCGCTAATGCCCTAATAATCCTATCTGGTCGCTTCCATGTACTCCCACTTGCATTGTTAAAAATAGTAAACTTCAATGACCTATTTTCTGCATCAATAAATTCTGAATAATCCTCGACACCAACGCCATGGGGTCTAAATCTGACTTTCTTATTACCTCTTTTATTTGCCCAATATTCCCCATCAGTACCATCATCAACCATCAAGCACAGGTCTGACGAATTAATCCCCCAGAATAGAGTAGGGTAGTACATTATCGCCTTAACTAGTGATCTTTTAGCGACTGCTAAAATAGTACCTTGATATTTATTTATGTATCTCTTGTTATACTTTACAGCTAGTGATTTTGCTAGAAATGCCATATTAGCTTCATAACCGATTATCACATCAGAATTTTTGATTACACAATCAAAATCATTAATAATTCTACTTTTCAAACGTGTTTGATAATACAAGTTAACAAGAAACGAGAGGTTTTTCCTAAAAAAACCAAAAAAACTACCATTAACATATGGCATAAAAATATCCTCGGAAGATATTTTTGAATAATTAGTATGAACCTCGCTTGACTGTTTACTTTGAATTACTCCTTCACTTAATTGGTGTAAAGTAAATAAATCATTTTCTATGACATTTTGACCATTCACATCATAACCTGATGTGAACAAATCGACTCTGACACCTCTAGCTAGAAACATATTTACAAAACGCAATAAACTTTGATTACCTTTTTGTCTAAATGGTAAATGCGTAACTATAGAAATAGACTTCATTTTAACACCTATGAAAACTTCTCAATTAATAAACTTGCAATTCTGTCAGAGCTATTACTGTCTCCATAAATTTTATTCTCTCCGATTTCCACTTTATCACTAACTACGCTATTAAAAATATCGCGAGTATCTGTAGTACATAGCACATTATAACCAGCATCGGTGAGTTCAACCCACTCGGTTTGTTCCCTAACCACAACACAATTCTTTTTAAAGAAATAAGCTTCTTTTTGTAATCCTCCACTATCTGTTATGACTTGGTTTGAGTTTTCAATCAAATGAATCATATCAAAATAACCTACAGGTTCAATAACTTCAAAATCTACATTTATACCAATATCCTGAATTTTAATCTTAGTTCTAGGATGAAGAGGCATAATAACTTTCATATAATTATTGTGTACTTCATTTAAACCAGCAATGATAGCTGAAAGTTTTTCTTTATGGTCTGTGTTCTCGGCTCTATGAATAGTTGCAAGTATATATTTTTCATTAAAATTATTTTTAATTTTAGCCCGATTCAGACCATGATAATATATTGATRCATCATGCATTACATCACCAGAAACAAAAACGTTTTCAGTAATCCCTTCCTTTTCCAAGTTAAGGACAGATTGTTCTGATGGACAAAATAATATTGTACTAAGTCGATCTGTAACAATTCGATTTACTTCTTCTGGCATTTGCATATTGTAGCTTCTGAGACCAGCTTCAATGTGGATAATACGTATATGCAATTTAGATGCTGCTAACGCTCCGGCAATAGTAGAATTAGTATCTCCATATACTAAAACAAAATCCGGTGATTCAATTAGAAGTATTTCTTCTATTTTTTCGAGCATTCTTCCTGTCATTGCACCATGACTTAATGAAGAAATATCAAGTCTATACTTTGGTACAGGAATATCCATTTCATCAAAAAAAACATTACTCATATTTTCGTCAAAATGCTGTCCGGTGTGGACTATAATTTCATTTATTGAGTTTATCTTTGAAAACGCTCGACTCACTGCTGCAGCTTTAATAAACTGTGGTCTTGCACCAACAATTGTTAAAATTTTCATTTTATTCCTTATTCTTTTTTATTGCTCTAGCTGGAACACCAATAATCAGCATATTCTCTTCTGTGAAAGCTTTATTAACCACGGCCCCCGCCCCTACAGTACAACCGTTAGGTATTCTACTACCTGGCAATAATGTACATCCAACGCCTAACCAGCAATTATCTCCAATGATTACAGCTTTAGATGAATCATTTATCCATGATTTACCTTTATCATCCCCATGATTTGCACTCACTATAGATACTCTAGGAGCAAAAATAACATTGTCTCCAATAGTTATACCATTTCCACCCTGGATATAGCAGCCGCCGCTCAATACAAAGCTAGAGAAACTTCCTTTGCTTTGGCCTTTCAAGATAATATTCTCTGGCTTAATTATCTGGCTTGAAAAGTGTGCAAATGAAAATTTACCTTGATTTTTGCCTGAAAGAAAATTAATAATTAAGTTAAATAATAACTGTCGCAAATTAAATTTAATAAATAGTCCCTTATTAAATATTAAATCATTAGCGAATCGGTTTCTAACAACTAATTTTTTCAAATAGCTCATTTTAAATATGGGTGCATTGGGAGGCTAAAAACTCTTTTAGCCAAGTATTCGGCAATAGGAAAATCTTTACTAGTATAACCTAGGTATGTGAACGCTGTTTGCTGATGCATACAAGTGCGATAGTAGACCATAGTTGGAATACCTTTTTCTTGATATTTTTGCATCTCCAACTCTCGGTTATCACAACAAACAGTATACTGCGCCCAAGAGCTAGTGTAACCATCAGGTACTTGAGGCGTCTCAAACTGACCTTTTAATTCTGCTTCGTACTTATCTGCGACTTTTTGTCGAGCAATCAATTCTTGCGGAAATTCAGCTAACTTTTCTAGCAAAATAGCAGCTTGAATCGTATCTAAACGACTATTCATTCCGATGCGAACATTATCATATTTGTCAGTACCTTTACCGTGTACGCAATATGAACGTAGTAAAGCCGCATATTCATCGTTATTAGTAAAAATAGCGCCACCATCCCCATAACAACCTAATGGTTTTGCTGGAAAGAAGCTTGTTGTCGCGATATCACCAAAGCTACCAGCCACTTGACCATTTAATGTACCACCAAAGCCTTGAGCTGCATCTTCAATTAACTTTAAATCATATTTTTTAGCAATGCGTTCAAGCTCTGGATAATTTGCAGGTAAACCAAATAAATCAACAGAAATAATTGCTTTTGGCGTGAGCTTACCTTCTGCTATTACCTTTTGAATGCGCTTTTCTAAATCTATTGGACAAATATTAAACGTACTTTCATCCGAATCAACGAACACAGGTGTTGCTTCTTCGTAAGCTATGGTTTCCGCAGTTGCGAAAAATGTAAATGTGGGGCAAAAAACGGCATCACCTTTTTTAATACCGAGTACCATCATAGCTAAAGTTAAAGCGTCTGTTCCATTAGCACAAGTAATGGCATGCTTTACACCGACATACTCTGCTAATTTCTCTTCTAACTCTTTCACTTCTGGGCCCATAATGTACTGCCCATGATCAAGCACTTTGTGTATGCGAGCGTCAATTTTTTCTTTTAAATGTAAATATTGTGCTTCAAGATCGATAAATTGCATTTTCATACTCTAGTTCTATTCTAAATCTTCACGAGAAATAATCTCGTCTACTAATGTATAAACATCATTTGTGTGCGGGCAAGTGACTTTTGCAGAGCCTGTTAATGGTAAGTCTAATTTCTCACCGTATGCACTCATCCAGCCAATTTGCTTTGCAGGTACTCCAACCATTAGTGCGAAAGGTTTAACGTCTTTATTAACAACGGTTCCAGCGCCAATAAATGCGAATTCGCCAATAGTGATTCCACAAACGATTGTGCAGTTTGCACCTAGCGTCGCACCTTTTTTAACTAACGTAGTTCTGTACTCATCCTTACGTTCAACGAGAGAGCGAGGGTTATATACATTAGTAAAAACCATGCTAGGTCCACAAAAAACGCCTTCTTCCAAATGTACATTGTCGTAAACAGATACATTATTCTGGATTTTACATTTATCAGCTATGGTTACTTTATTGCCAACAAATACATTTTGACCTAAAGATACTCCAGCGCCTATTTTTGCTCCAGAGCACACATGCGCCCAATGCCAAACTCTGCTTTCGTCCCCAATGACTGCGCCATCATCAACAATGGCTGTTTCGTGCTTAAAGTAGGTCATAAACTATCCCTCAAAAATAAAAGACTGCTATTTACATAGCAGCCTTAACTTTCTGCCTAAAGAAGCTTGTTTACTAATGGGTGGTAGTTCTCTGCATTCGCAACTATTACTTGATCACGTATCTTCTCTACAGTCTCAATAGCTGTTCTATTTTCTTCGAGACCATAACCGTTACCCGCAAGAACATTTTCATAGCTTTGCGTATGTAAATCAGTAAAACCACCTGAAAACTCTAACTCTTCATCACCAATCATAATACTGCGATAGGTTTTCTTTTCACCCTGAACAGCATTTTCAGGCAAGTTATTTGCGTCAATAGATAAAAACCATTTAACTCTGGCACGCTCGTACTCTAAATAGCCGGCTACAGTTTGCTCATCTTTATAATGAACTTCATTAAACTTAATATCGCCAAATATGAAGTGAAGCATATCAAAGAAATGAACCCCAACATTTGTCGCTACCCCACCAGACTTTTCATTCACACCTTTCCAAGACTTTAGGTACCACTTACCTCTTGAAGTCATGTAGGTCAGCTCTACATCAAATACTTCCTCAGGCGAGCTATTTAATACTTTATCGCGTAAAGCGATTATCGATGGGTGTAAACGCAATTGAAGAATACTATTAACTTTTGCACCGTACTTTTCTTCGTACACCTTTAACGTATCCAGTTCTTTAGAACTCAATACTAAAGGCTTCTCACATATAACATCGATGCCATTCTTGAGCGCGAATTTCATTTGGGGAGCATGTAGGTAATTTGGAGAGCAAATTGATATATAGTCTAACTTATTACCTTTTAGAGATTCATCTTCAACAAACGCAGCAAAATCTTCGAATTCGGTAAAAAACTCCGACTCTGGGAAATGCATATCCATGATGCCAACAGAGTCATTAATATCCATTGCAACAACCAAGTCATTACCGGTGTCTCTAATGGCGTTCAAATGCCTTGGAGCGATATAGCCTGCAGTACCAATTAAAGCAAATTTTTTCACGTCTAAATTCCCTAAAGTCGAATATCAGCAGCATCAAGTGGGAAAACATATTTCACGTCATAAACAACATGGCTATCTTTTCCGAGAGCTCTAATTTGTTCGATTCCCATTTCTTTTAATTCACTATGATCAACAGCTAAAATTATTCCATCATAATAGCCGTTCTTAAGTTCATCGATTAGCGTGATATCGTATTCATGTTTAACTTCAGCGCTATCCGCCCAAGTATCATGTACATCAACATTAATATTAAAGCTCTCAAGTTCTTTAATTATTTCAATAACTTTTGTGTTACGCACATCAGGGCAGTCACCTTTAAATGTAAAGCCCATCACAAGCACTTTAGCTTCATCAATATGAATCTTCTTGCTAGCAAGTTTTTTAACCATCTGAGTAGCAACATAACTTCCCATACCGTCATTGATGCGTCGGCCAGCTAAGATAACTTCTGGGCTATAACCAACTTCTTTAGCTTTGTGAGTAAGGTAATAAGGATCAACACTAATACAGTGCCCGCCAACTAGACCTGGTTTAAACGGCAAGAAATTCCACTTCGTTCCGGCTGCCTTTAAGACTTCTTCAGTATCAATATCTAGACGATTAAATATCTTGGCAAATTCGTTAATGATTGCAATATTCAAATCACGCTGTGTGTTTTCGATAACTTTTGCAGCTTCAGCAACTTTAATAGATGATGCTTTATGAGTACCAGCAGTCACAATAGAACTGTATACAGTATCAACAAAATCAGCAATTTCAGGAGTAGAACCTGCAGTGATCTTTACGATTGTAGTTAATCGGTTGACCTTATCACCTGGGTTAATACGTTCAGGGCTGTAGCCTGCAAAAAAGTCCTTATTAAACTTCAAGCCAGAAACACGTTCAATAATTGGTATACAAACTTCTTCTGTTGCACCAGGATAAACAGTTGATTCAAAAACAACTACATCGTTAGCAGAAATAACCTTGCCTAATGCTTCAGAAGCTTTCTTTAGAGGTGTTAAATCAGGTGCATTGCTATCATCTATTGGGGTCGGTACTGTCACGATATAGAAGTTACAATCTTTAATAGCTTCGAGCGAAGACGTATATTCAAGCAACTTCGCATCGACCAACTCGTCACTTGTACACTCGAGTGTTGAATCTTTACCTTCTCTAAGTTCACAAACACGGCTGTCGTTAATATCAAAACCGATTGTTTTGTACTTTTTACCAAACTCTACAGCTAGTGGAAGGCCTACGTAACCTAAACCGATAATACCAATATTCAAACTTTCTAACGTCATTACTGTAATCTCTATAAATTATAAATTTAGTGGTAAACCAATTTCTTTACTGTCTCTCGAAGAACGATAGATACTAATTAGTAACTCAAGTGATTTTAAGCCTTCTCTACCATCCGTTTCAGGTTCGGCTTTACCACGTAAAACATCTGCTACATTTTGAAAGTAAGGAGGGTGTCCAAAACCATATACAGAAGATGTTTGATAATTTGCACTATCAACTTCGGTGTCGTAGTCTCGACTGTCGCTAAATGACCATTCTTGAATATCGTTAACAGCCACGCCACCTATCCTAACAGTGCCTTTTTCACCAAGAATTGTTATCGAACCTTCAAGGTTTTGAGGATAGGTGCACATTGTCACAGCCATGGAGCCCAGTGTCCCGTTACGCCACTTAAAATTAACTACACCAGTGTCTTCAACATCAATATCTCTGTGGGTTGATGTCATTGCATGTACTTTTTCTATCGGTCCAACAACCCAGTGTAATAGGTCTACATAGTGGGTTGCCTGGTTCATGAACGCACCACCGTCCATATCCCATGTGCCAGACCAAGATGCGCGGTCATAATATTCCTGAGGACGACTCCAAAATACATTGATATGTACCATGTGTATTTTACCGAAGCGCTTTTCATCTGCAGCACGCTTAAGTAATTGCAAGGTTGAATTTCGACGATTCTGCTTTACGACAAACAACCTAACACCAGCTTCATCGCATGCTCTGACCATCGCAAGACCATCTTCCCACTTAGTCGCCATCGGTTTTTCAGTGATCACGTGAACCTTAGCATTCGCAGCTTTGATTGTTTGTGATGCGTGAATACCACTTGGTGTACATAGGGTGACAAGATCTATATCTTCTTTTTCGAGTAATTCATCAAGCGATAGGTAACCGGGAACTTTATACTGTGCAGTGTGTTCTGCTAATACTGTAGGATTGTTATCACATACAGCAACCAACTCAAACTCATTATCTAACTGTTCAATAGAGCCAAAGTGGTTTTTCGATATACGACCACAACCAACAATGGCAATCTTTATTTTTTGACCAACGTTCATAATTTACCTTTATGTATTTAACGTGCTTAACTTTGATGATACAAAAAGCAAAGGTATTAATTCATCGATTAGCTCTCATCCCTGAAGCACGTTTAAAAAGGGTTAGGCATTTTTGATGTGAAGCTTATAAAACAGATAGCTTTAATTGAATGCTCACACTTTCCAATCTCAGCCTGTAGAACCAAGCTGAGACACTTTTAATCCATTTTGAGACAGTCACTATTATTTCTAGTTAAGCGCTATCCCTTGTAAGCCTTGGGTTTGGCTGTTTTTCTGCTCTTTCTCTTTAAACAGTCCCAATAGGCCCCAAAAAAGAAGGTTCTAGGTTCTAGGTTCTAGGTTCTAGGGGTTCTTCTTTTCTGACAAAATGTCTTATTAAAACAATCATCACTGCTAGCATGCCGCCTAACATAGTGCCAAGTACACATATTAGCGCTCTTTTAGGACCAGCTTTTTCTTCAGGCACTAACGCTGGGTCGATTGTTTTAAATACGTATTCATCACGTACTTCTGCAAACATAATAGTTTTAGCTTGCTCTTCGATTAATTTGTAGAGAATAGAACGGATATCCGCTACGTTTGTCAGTGCGATTTGTTTATTAAGGAATTCACTACTGCGAATCGCTTCAGCAACATCACGATCTTTCATCACCTTATTAATATCTTGAATTAACCAGTCTACCCACTGTTTTGCAACTGAAGGAGATAAGTGCTCAACAGATATCGTTACCATTCCGGTATCTTTTGCAGAGTTAACTGATATAGATTTACTGAATTCTTTATATGCTTCTTGCATAGAAGGTTCAGGCTTAAATGGAGCTTTAGCATCACGTACCCATTTATTATTCTGCGCATCATATATTTCAGCGTCATAAGTAAGCTTATCAGTTGACATATCCCACTTATCAGCTGCCATTAAGTCTGGCAATATATTATGAGATTTAATGAAATCACTCACGAATTGACGCGACTTTATCACCTCAATTGCCATCTGCGTTTTATCAACTCCACCACCTGCATTTAGGTTAATGCCCGCCATGCTAGCTAAGCCACCGAACTGACTTGCTAAGCCACTCAAACCACCACCTTGCTCTTCACTTGCAGGGGCAAGTAATGCTTCAGACTTATAGGTGTTTGGCTGCATTAAAGCGAAGATCACAGAGCCAATAGCGAAGACTGCTGTGATGGCAATGATGAGCCATTTGCCTTGCCAGATGACGGAGAAGAGTTCGCGAAGATCGATTTCGTCGTCAGCCGGATTATGGACGGAGTTCATATGCGGGAACTGTGCGTCAGTGTTGGTTTGTTGTATGTCTTTATTCATTATTTTCTTCAGATTCTAGATTCTAGGACGCTTCGCGGATAGAGCGCTACGCTGCTATAAAGGCAGTTAGTCAATGTTGTAGTCAGCGTTTTCTTCTTTAATCTGTGATTCCTTATTTCTAATTAGAGAACCTATGATTTTTGCTAGCTCTTTAGCTTCTTTTATCATTTCCATTGAGCGTTCTTTATTTAAGTACCCAACCTCAATGCCTATATATAATTGTGTAACCAACTCGCCAAGTGAGCCTTTTGCATAATACAAAAAACGTACTTTCTCTTTGTTGGTTTCTCGCTCTTCACCTTCGGCTATATTCGAAGGAACTGATAAGCCCGAGCGTGTTATTTGATCTTTAAAGCCCCAATTTTGTACTGCTTCTGTCGCTTTATATATATCGCAAGACAGTCTTGAAGCTCTTTTCCAAACATCCAGTTGTTCGAATCTCATTAGCTAATCCTTAGCTTTAGCAGAGCGCTGCGCTTCTAGTTCGTGACTTTGTCACGGCGAGAGCGTCGCTTCGCTCCTTCTAGATTCTACAAAAGCAAAAGATAGCACTGACGTAGTATATAACGCTGGCTCTTAAGCTTTTGCTTTTATAGCAGGGCGAAGCCCGTTCTAGCAGCGTAGCGTTCTAGCCGTGAGCTTGCGAACGTTCTAGCAAGCCAACGGAGTTCTATGACTAAAGATTTGCGACGGTGGCGAATGCGACTGCAGTGTTGTAGATGATGCTTGTGACTTGTGTCCAAAGAGTTAGGTTGTCTTTGTACTCGGTATCAAGCGGTACAATGATGGTGTCACCTGGTTGTAGGCTTGTTTCACTACTAAACCACATAGAACGGCTTGGAAGCATTACAGAGCCATCAGCTTTGATAACATAAGTTCTGTCGTCATCTGCACGCTCTCTTGCACCACCAGACATAGCTAAGTATTGGTCGATGGTTTGACCTTCCTTAAATCTGTGAGTTGCTGCGTGCTGTACTTCGCCCATCACTGCAATCGTTTGCTTAGTTGATGGAATATAGAGTACATCTTGATCTTCTAACTGAAGATCCGCTTGCTTAATACCCACCGAGATTGCAGAAAGATCCACGACCAAACGGCCAACTGCTTTGATGGTTTCCAAATCAGTTAACATCATTTGTGCATCGGAGTAATTAATTACATTACCGTCTTTCGATACACCACGAGTTGCAATATCCCTGCGCAGTTGGTCCGCAAGCTTTTTGATTTCTAACTGCTCTTGCTGGCGCACTGATTCACGCACAAATACAGAAGAAGGCAAATATGCATATTCTGTGAACCCGCCGGCACGCTTTAATACATCAGCAAGGGTTTCACCACGGCGAATATTGTAAGTACCAGGGAATTTAACCTCACCGCGGATCTCAACCGACTTATTATCTTGCCAATCAGGCGTTGTCATTACAGTTAAGATATCACGACCTTTTAAGGCGATATTTTGTGCGGCATCACCTTGAAGGGCGGATTCTAAAGCAATATTTGTATGCTTAATTGCTGAACCATCTGCTGTTGTATACGTACTTGTTAGCTCTGCACGTAGTGTATATGCGCCCTCTTCAAGCCCACCAGCTGCCATTACCAAGTCTTTAATGCGTGCATTGACAGACAATGGATAGATGCCAGGGTTGTTCACTCGCCCGTTGATAGCAACAGCTTGAACGCCCTTTCCAGCACGACCTTGGCTATTTAGCTTCATCACTACAGGATAAAGCAGTTCACCGCGGTTCATTTCGCCGCTGAGCTTTATTAAATCGCTGTCTTCAAAAAGGTTAACCAACATCTTGTTGACTTCACCTTTTATCGCCTTGGCTGTTGGGTCCTGTTCTTGAACTTGGCTATTAATGGCTACGCCGCCAAGCTCAGAACGATCAGCAAATTTTTGTTGGTTTAATTGTGAGAAACCTGCGCTAAATAGGTCATTACCAATTAAAGAGTTACCAGCAAGTGATTGAACCTTTTTAACTCGTTCTTTTACCAGCTTGTTTAGCTCGTAACGGTTTTGTGTAAGATCGCTAAAGTTAAAGAAGATCACTTTGTCACGCGCTTGCAGCGGTAAGTCTTGTGAAGCTACTTTGCCATTAATCGCCTTCACTGGAGAGAATTGATAAACCTGAATGTCACCTTGCTTATTAATTTCACGAACGATGATTGCGTATTCAAGATCGACTGATACGGATAGATCGCCCCATATAGACGGTACCAGATCACTGATCTTTTGGCCTTGATACCACTGGTATTTGCCTGGGCGAACTACTGCACCAACAACGGTAATGGCATCTTCATATTGAGTGGTCGCACTTTTAACGCGGATAACATCACCGGCGACCGCTTTAGTTGCTTTGCCTTTAGCCGATGTTAAATCGACATTTAAAATTGATTTTAGGCTGTTTGCATTGAAACGCTCAACGCTACTGCGTCTTGGATAAGCACCAGGTTTCAACCCTGCCGCCATCTCAATCACTTCAGCCATGGTTTCGTGCTTTTTAAGCTCATAGATAGCTGGGCGACGAACTTCGCCTGTTACGCTAACTAACCCACCAACAGAAGGGATAAACACCACATCGCCGGAACGTAGGCTGATGTCGCCCGATGCATCGCCACGAAGCAGCAGGTCATATAGATCCATGCTACCAACAAGCTTGCCGTTGCGCTTTACTTGAATATTACGAAGCGAGCCGATTTCATTTACGCCACCAGCCACAAACAATGCCTGTGTAATGGTTGAAAGACTAGAAACCGTATAAGAACCTGGCTTGTAGGCATCGCCCGCAACAAAAATACGGATTGAGCGTAGCTCACCCATAGTGATATTCGACTGAATACCGATCATCTGCTGACTGATACGCTCAGACAAACTTTCGCGTAGTTCACTAAATGTTAATCCCGCTACAGAGATTGGGCCAAGCTCTGGAAATTGGATAACCCCTTCGCGATTGATAACAAGGTCATACTCTTTATTATCTTTACCAAAAAGCTGTACCTTGATGTTATCACCAGGGCCAACTAAGTACTCACTCGGTACGGGCACATCTGATACAGGTGCAAATGTCGTTGGTTCACCAGCAAATAAGTCATAGCCAAAGCGTTTAAGCTCTGCTTTGTCGGCTCCCTCTTCAAACTTTAACTCGGAATCAGATTTATCATTCAGTGGTTTACCAAATTGATCTGTTTGTACCAACTGACCATTTGCACCGTACTGAGCACGCGGATTAACCACTTGAGGGTTTTCTATTTGTGGCTGAGAACTACTCGCTCCCCCTAGCATAGATGGGTCAATACCATACTGCTTTGCTAAGCGTTGCTGCTCAGATGCTGGAAGATTTTTAAATTGCTCTATCATTTGCGGAGAAGGCGTGATTGCACTCGCCTGCCCTGACAGTAGTATCAGCGCTGACATACCAGCTATGATGAGGTTTTTAGTCTTGTTAAGCACCAGTGATCTCCGAGAGAGGGTTAAAAAATAGGTTAAAAGCTGAGACGGTTGAAGCCGAAACAAGCAAAGACGATTTAAGGCAGAGACGAACGGCCTTCGGCCTTACGGTAAACAAAGAAGGGCGCTGCGCTACTAGATGCTAGGGCGTTCGCAAGCTCACTTCTAGAGCGGACTTCGTCCTACTAGGAAAATCTAATCGCTAAGGGCACCCGTTTCTGACTTATTCCTCTCCTAGAACTTGATTTTTTAGATTCTAGAAGAAGCAAAGCGACGCCCTCGAAGTGACGAAGTCACGCCCTAGCAGCGCAGCGTCCTTCTTTGCTTTCAGACCCGCGTGGCGGCCAGAGGCCTTCGGCTATCGCTAAACGAATGAAACTTTTCATTCGATGCCTTTATTCCGTATATCCATATACTTCACCTAAAGGCCAGCTAAAGCTGTTCAAAATTGTTCCAGACAATTTGTGTCAGACACGCTACCGCCCATAGGTTACGGCTCCCAACGTGCCCGTCCGCAGTGCGGACTAGTCTGATTTTGTGTCATTTTTCAAATTAACTTAAGGTAAAATCAGAACTAGACAATCACTGTCTTGCCCTGAGCTCTACATTAAGCCAACTCATTTTCGCTCGTTTCTTGCGCTTCTTTGCTCTTTCTTCTATACCTTAAAAGACACATTTAAAATCAAACAATTAGGTGAGTATCTGCTGTTCACAGCTCTAAACTTATCTATCTACTCAACTTAGCTAGCCCAATTAAATAACATTTAATTGGGCAGCGCGAGATTATACATTAGTCTGCTCATCAGTGCAGTAATGCTATAGGCACATGTCGTTTAGGTGATGATACTTTGTACATTCTGGCTGACTAGTATTTTCAAATGATGCTTAGCTTGGTAAGTCTTAAACCAACGAAGGCAAACACACTCCTAGAACGGCTCGATTCCGTATACCCTCCATTTGTTAGCGACATCTCATCGCCTCAACTCAATTAACCCGACACCGTAGATCTGTTATTAATAGTCCTTTACTAATTCGAAACACCTTTTACCTATTCACCATGCAATCCCAAACCGAAAACCCAAACTATGGCAAATGTCTTACAAAGGTAGTGGTAAAATCGGAAGTTTGAATAATAACTCTAATTACTGAGCCTGAGAAAAAATCGAAATAATTTAGCCTGTTATTGCCAGTTATTGGCAGCCAAACCTCATTTTACGATTTAGCCTTAGTAGGTTGAATTGTGTCTTTTTCTACTATGACTCGTTGCTGTTTTCCCATTAACTCAAACAGCACAAAACAGCGCTTTTCGCCATTTTCTTCGTCAAAGATCCCTTCAAGTTCTGCAAAGGGGCCTTTGGTAAAGCACACTTTATCTCCTGATTTCATCTCGGGTATTGCTCGAGACTCTTCCGGCATTAATGTTGAAAGTAACTTATGCTCACGCAGTTTAATTGCGTGAATAACGCTATCATCGATAGGCGTCATTAGCTCTTTACAGCCAACAATCCTGATAACGCCGCGGGTATTGTGTATTTTGGCAACACTGGTAACTTCAGGATCGAAGTTAATAAACAGGTAACTGGGGAACAGCGATACTCGCCGTACGGTTACTTGCCCTTTTACTAACTTCTCTTCTGGATAGGTGGGCAGATAAGTCTCAATTTGCTGAAGAGCCAGATTTTGCTGCGCTCGGGTCTCGCCACGAGATTTGCAATATAATAGATACCAAGCCTTCATTTAATTCTCTCACCTTTGATTCACTAAGCTGTGACGTCCCATTCACGGCCAACGATACTAACAAAAATGCTCCCCCGATTGGAAGTCAAAGACCATTCAAAGATAACCTACCTCTCACTTTTCCACTCCCCTACCCATATCAGCTTTCGATAGGTCAATATGTGGCCAGTTACATTTTCAAAATTGACTTTTACCGCTTATAAAGGGTATATAAGGTAGGCTTTATCGCATTTGGCGCTATTTTCAGCGTCAAATAATAAAAATTAGAATACAAGCCCACAATAAATCAGCCAAACCCTCAACAAAAACGGCTATTGCTTAACACTCTTAACCGACTTTGTTTAGGGATGACTGGAATAATTTAAGCAAATCAATTTTCTGTAGCAGAAATTAAGCTACAGGCAATCACAAGCGAAGGTGGAAGAATACATGAGCGCAGCAAAACCCCAGGGGACGATGCTCGGGCATCCTAAGGGACTGTTCCTGTTGTTTACAACAGAACTATGGGAACGCTTCAGTTACTACGCAATGCGTGCGATTTTGGTTTTATACTTAGTAGATGCAGTGCAATCTCAAGGTGGTCACGGATTGGGCTGGACCCAAGCTGATGCCCTCTCTCTCTATGGTACCTTTACCGGATTGGTCTATTTAACACCACTCATCGGTGGTTGGTTAGCAGATACTTACTTAGGTCAGCGTAAAGCGATTATTATCGGCGGCGCATTAATGGCTGCCGGCCAGTTTATTCTGGGTACCCCCCATGCGTGGGTTCAAGGCATGGAAACCGAAGTGTTTTATATCGGTTTAGGCGTGCTTATTCTGGGTAACGGTCTATTCAAGCCAAATATCTCTACCATGGTTGGTGACCTTTATGAAGAAGGCGATCACCGCCGTGATGGTGCATTCACCATCTTCTATATGGGTATCAACGTTGGTGCTTTCCTTTCTGGTATTATTGTGGGTTCTGTCGTTGCTTACTTCGACGGTAACTTCCAAGCTGGCTTTATCTGTGCCGGTATCGGTATGGTACTTTCACTGATTATTCAGTTTGTCTTCGCTCAAAAGCTTCTTGGCGACATCGGTCGTACTCCAGCTGCACAGCTTGAAAAAGAGAAAGCTGCAGAGAAAGGTGAAGTCCGTAAAGAACCACTGACTAAGATTGAACGCGATCGCATCAAAGTAATTATGATCATGGGTCTGTTCACTATCATCTTCTGGGCTGGCTTTGAACAAGCTGGCGGCTTGATGAACCTTTTCACCAACGACTTTACTGACCGTATGATTGGCGGCTGGGAAGTACCAACTACTTGGTTCCAGTCTCTTAACGCTATGTTTATCGTTATCTTCGCACCAGTAGTTGCTTCTATCTGGATCCGCTTAGGTAAGAATGAGCCAAACTCGCCAGTAAAATTTGCCTTAGGTCTAGTCCTACTCGGTATTGGTTTCCTATTCATGATCGGTGCTGTTTTAGAGATGGGCGGTGACGCTAATGCTAAATCAAGCATGTGGTGGTTAGTAGGTGCATACTTCTTCCATACTATGGGTGAGCTATGTTTATCTCCAATCGGTCTATCTATGGTGACTAAACTTGCTCCACTGCGTATTGCCTCTCTAATGATGGGTGCATGGTTCCTATTTGTTGCTGCGGCAAACAAGATTGGCGGTATCGTTGGTTCGTTCATCGGTCACGGCGGTGAGAAAGAGGAGCAACTTGCTAACGCTATGTCTATCTTCGCGGGTATCGCTATCACAGCAGCCGTGTCTGGTATCATTCTGTACTTCATGGCTGACAAGCTAGTCGACTGGATGCACGGTGCTGAAGACAGCACTCACCACACTGAAGAAGAAGCACTAGAAGAAGAAATTGCAGTGACTGCAGAGCATGAGGCTATTAGAAGATAGGTTCTAGGTTCTAGGTTCTAGCAAAAAATAAAAATGCTTCGTAGTAATATGAAGCATTTTTTGTTTATGGCACCGTTAGTTTATAAAGAATCTTTTCTTATCAAAATTAATGCCGCTAGCATTGATGATATTTGCTTGGCTTCATCTATCAAAGCTAAAGCTTTTTTCTTATCCACTAATCCTACCTCTATTGCTATGTATAGTTGAGTAACTAACTCAGCCGCGGACCCTTTGGAATAATACATAAAGCGTGCAGACTCTTTGTCTGTTTGCCTTTCTTCACCTTCTGCAATATTTGAAGGGATCGAAATGGCAGCTCTTGTTACTTGATCTTTAAATCCGAAATCATTACAGCTTTTAAATAAATGATAAATATTGCAGCTAAGCCTCGATGCCCTCTTCCAAACATCCAAGTTTTCAAAATTCAGTGTTTTCATGTATTCATCCTTGAATAAACAAAGTCATTACTCATTATAGTTAATGTTCACACTTTGTTTTAACGCACTTCCTAGGACCTATTACCTGTTTTTTCTAGTACCTATTTCAATGACAATTGCATATACCCGCCGGGTGTAGAGTCTGGGTCATAAACTAAGCCATGAAACTGATCTTTAACAAGCTGCTGCTTATGTTCATTAACCAAGGTAGAGATGCATAACTTCTCACCGAGTTGTAAGGTTCTAAACTGTAGGCTCGGCTTGCTCCAATCTGCCATGCCGAGCTGCAAAGAACCGGAAAGCGCAATAGGAGACAAGCCTTCACTATTTTTCAGATAACAACGAAACTCGCTTCCAGCCTGTGCAATTGCAGCTCGATAATGGGTTAATTCGACCACGATATAGGTCATATCGGCAACAATGCCTAGCCCTGATTTACTCATACGATCATTAAGGTAAACCAACATATTAAAAGGTTCGGTGATCGCCTGAGATATTCCATTTCGATAACGTTTGAGCTTATGATTAACGAAGCTCTTTAATAACACTGACGCAAAAGCCGCACGGTTATCGTGGGGATGAAAGTGCGCCATATACATCATCACATGTTTTTCATCTATCATGGCGGTATCAATGAAGTGGGCACTCACCTCATCGGTATTAAATAAGCTATAGTCGATGACGACACCGCTATACTCAATACGACTTGGCGGAAATAGCTGCTGTTGAACGCTCTTGGCCGCTTCACCACATTGCTCTAACAGCGCAAGATTCTCGTTAAGCTCTAGATAAGATAGCGACTCCTGTTCATCTAAGTTCAAAGAGTCCTCGAGCGAGTCATTTAAGCATTCTCGGATTGCGTTTTCGATTAGGTAGAGATCGGTTACAGGCTTAACCAGATAATCACAGGCACCATGGCGTAATGCTTCAATCACATCAGCCATCGCTTGATTACCGGAAATGATGATGGAGGGTGTCCCAGGACGAAATTGATTCATCGCCTTAAGCATATCTAAACCTCCCAGCTTAGGCATGCTCAAATCGGCGATCACAAGATCAAAACGTTCGACTTTAAAGCTGTTTAGTCCTTGTTCGCCGTCATCGGCTTCAACAACCTTTGCCCCGCGGCTAGTAAGATAAGACGTGACTAATTTGCGAAACACGGGATCGTCTTCCACAAAAAGTATGGTTAATTCATTTAGCGCCATAAGCTGCCCTTTGACAACAGCGTAAACAAACATCCTTGTTACTTCTGTTTGCGCTTTAAGCGGAGCTCTTATTCTTATCTGTCCACTTAACCAATGCTACTCTAATTCCTGCATGTACTCATCAAGCAACTCATCATCGTCATCACGTTGAGGAATGTCTCCATCATATACCTTGTAGTCCATATGCTGAAAGTATGCATCCTTCACAAAAGTATATGGGTCAAGCGCATTATCAACCAATCGTTCCTGATCAATTGCAGCTGCTCGACTATGCAAGTTCTTAAGACCCCATTTTAAAACTGTCTGCCAGAAAGTCAGTTCAGACAAAGGGAAGTATAGATCATCAACCCAATCAGATGCGAGTTCACGAGTAACATAGGGGCCGAAAAATGGTGCCATAAAGTAAGGGCCATTTGGCACACCGTAATAGCCAAGCACTTCGTTGAAAGCATCTTGCTTCCGCTCCATCCCCATCATCTCGGCGACATCAATCACCCCGAGTAAACCAAGTGTGGTATTGACCGTAAACCGACCGCCAGCATTGGCAGCCCAGCCCCACTTTCCTTGCAACGTATTGTTTACTAGGCTTGATGGCTCTTCAAGATTGAGCACAAAGTTATTAATACCACTCTTAACTGGATGTGGAATATAGTCATTGTAACCATGAGCAACTGGACGATAGAAATACCGATCCATAAACAAGTAGTTAAAGTCCCACATCGCACGGTTAAAGCCCTCAATAGGATCACGGGGATCGTTATAAGTTACCGTTACTTGTTGACTAGTATCCGTACTGCTATCTTCGGCCGCTTCTATCGATGTCATTGCAAATATCGTCAGAGAAAGCACAATCCATTTAAACTTCATAATTGTCTCTTTGAAAAAGGTATTACTCTATTACTTATAAACACTTACCCTTCCTAGATTAATCCCTGTTGCTAAAACCAACTCTTGCTAGAACAAGCTCAAGATTGCTCCAACTCTAGGTAATTAGCAACCTGTTTATCTTGCAAAAAACCATTCGATTCAATGCTATGGATAAACGTAGGCATATAAATCTTTATTCACGCTAAAGTCATACACTCCTGCTGTCGATACAGTTGATATGACCGTAGATTTAACCAAAAAATAACACCCTTAGCTAAATATATGAATTTTTATGTGAAGGATGGCTTAGGATACTGAGTTGTCACACAAGATCAATTTTAAATTTGTTAAGAAGTATATAAGGTTAGTCGTTTAAACCATTTAGCAGTCACACTCAACTGTCATACATTACAGCCAAAAAGAAGAGTTAAAATTTGGACCCTTTAACTAGCCAAAACATAATAAAGCCGCCCCTTAAAGAGACCGGGCTCTCTTCTGGAAAAAGTGCCAATGCACTCGTGCCGGTTTCTGTTATTGCCACTAACGATGGTTTAAAACTTGGCCTTTCTGGTAAGCAGTACGGCATAAAAAGCGCTGTCCCACTGCCTTTAACACAGTTTGTTAAAGCCCAACGTTTCCTGTTAAATATAGTTCAAATTAATAGCACTATTGCACAAAGTACTTTAATTGCTCTCGGATCCTCCTATAACCAAACCTTACCGCAAGCACTCCTCTCGGTAATTAGTCGTCACCCAAATCAAGAAAAAAAGCTACAACAGCTAGCAAAGCGCAAAGAAGGTTATCCACTGCCCAACGCCACTATTGATGCCAATAAAATCCTGTTCGACAATACGCCGGCAATAAGGCTGGAGCAATCTAACTCACTTGCAAAAGGTGAGTACGCTGCCTGTATAAAGGCCCAAGGTGATAAATTGCAACTTTGCCTCTCACCGATCCAATTTAAGGCGCAAATCTCATTAACTGACTTAGATACGGGAGCAGTGGCTCTGCAAGCAGCTGAAACGCCTTCGCCCGAAGCTGAGCAGCGTCAACCTAAGATAGAGGTTAACGCCGAGTATCAAACGCTTCTAAAGCGTCTAGGAGCGGTTTCGACAGCGCATATTTCAAGAGACGGCGAACTCCCTAAGGGATCTCAAGCCACTTCCCCTCCAATTAAAAGCCCTGAGAGCGTATCAGAGGTAAACAGGCATTACCTTGCCGGAGCATTACGTAAAGCGGGGGGATTACCGACCAGCTCCCCGGCAAAAGCCCCTACCGAAGAAAACTTAGCGACGGTGCTACAGCGACTCCTACCAAACCTGATGCCTGAACCTTTAGCGGAGCTAACTCAGCCACAGCGATTACAACAGGCGATAGAAGCCATGCTACAGCTATCCATTTCATCATCAATCGGAATATCAAACGCCGGGCATACGCATGTTGACATCATTCAGATGTTATTTCTGCAGCTATTAGGCCGAAATAGCACTAAAACCGTGACGCCAGAGTTAGCTAGCAGGCTAAAAAACCTGCAACTGCAGCTTGGATTGCCCGAGCCGATAATGAAGTTACTCGAGGGCTCGGCCAGTCTACCGTCTCTTTGCAAACTCATAAATAACTTGAATTTATATCAACAAGCTTGCAGTAAAAATGAACAAACCACGGATTACTTCTTTGCCCTTCCCTACTCTATTAATCACTATCAAGAGCAAATCGAAGGCCATATACAAAAACAATCCTCTAGTAGTGAATACAAATCGAGTTACTGGAACCTAAGGTTAAAGTTCAATTTGGCCAGCGGCGCTGTTTTAGTGACGGCTAAAATGCAACAGCATGCTAAGTCGCGGCCTAGCTATCTGCAAACGGACTCACTCACTCTTAGACTTTCAAGCAATAATGAGTCACTGCTCAATAAGATTAAGCTTTTACAGCCTGCCCTGACTCAAAAAATTGAAGCCATTGGCTTTTCAGCAGTATCAATTAATACCGAACTGGAGAGTATTCCAGCGAGCCTGCTGCCCGGAGAGCATTACCTGGTAAAAGTTGAGGTTTAATCCTTTATTCGCCGTTATAGCCAAAAGAGTTAGCCAAAGAGGAAGCCAATGCCTGACGAAGAAAAACGCAGTAAAGCGGTCGCGATAAGTTACCAACAAGCTCATGCGCCTAAGATCACCGCAAAAGGCGAAGCTGCACTTGCAGATGAAATCATTGCTTTGGCGCAGGAGTCCGGGGTCTATATTCATCAAGATGAGCACCTGTGTGACTTTTTACAGCGGCTTGAGATTGGTGATGAGATCCCTAAAGAGCTTTACCTGCTCATTGCAGAGCTCATTGCTTTTGTTTATGTACTCGATGGTAAGTTTCCTGAGAAGTGGAATAACATGCATCAGAAGATTATGGAGGAGGTATAAAGCTAAGAAGGACGCTGCGATGCTAGGACGTGACTACGTCACTGCGAGAGCGTCGCTTTGCGACTTCTAGGTGCTAGGTTCTAGGAAAAGCAAAGAAAGGTTCTAGGTGAAAGCTAAGACGGGAAAAGCTGGGACGAACAAGCGAAGATGAACGGCCTGCGGCCTTACAGCACGTGGCTTCGCCACTACGGAACGTTTCGCTTAGGGAAAAAATAAGATCAAAAGCGACGGCATAAATGCCGACCTACAAAACTTAACTTTTACACTTTTTTTCCTTTGCTTATACCGTAAGCGTAGCGTTCTGTGAGTGAGCCTGCGAACGTTCCGTCTTCCGTAAGCGTAGCGTTCGCCTCAGCCTTTGATTGTATAGCAGGACGAAGTCCGCCCTAGAAGCGAAGCGTCCTAGCAGTGAGCTTGCGAACGTCCTAAGTCCTAGAACCTTCTATTTCCCATGTAATCGAATCAATAATTCCGCTTCGGCTTTCGGTAGCTCACACTCTTCAATAAGTTCTGCAACACCAGCACCTAAGGCGACCATCTTCATAGCTCGGGAATATAATCTAGCCTGAGGATCTTGCTGGCTACTCTCTTCGAGCTTAGCATCTTGCTGAGACAGCTTGTTTTCTAACTCCAGCATGCGGCGGCCAACACCTATGGTGCCGCTGCGTAATTCTTGTAGTTCACGCTTTACCGCTTCTCGCTGCTTATCCCCCTCTTTTACGAGTAGAGTTAACGCATCGACCTTCGCACGTAGCTTGCCTGTTTGCTTTTGCAAATAGAGCACTAAGCCTAAACAGGCAACAACAAACACTAACGCAGCTGCAATTAAAATTTCTTCGGCTATCATTGATGACTCTTCTTGAAAAAGGTTCTAGGTTAAAGCTAAGAAGGACGCTACGCTGCGACTTCTAGGTTCTAGGTTCTAGGTTCTAGGTTCTAGGTTCTAGGTTCTAGGTTCTAGGTTCGGCAAAATAAACTCGATACTCAATGGATACAAGCTTGTACTTTTCCTAGGACCTAGAAGCGAAGCGCCCTAGCAGTGAGCCTGCGAACGCTCTAGCAGGACGAAGTCCGTCCTCGCAGTGAGCCTGCGAACGCCCTATTAGGACGAAGTCCGTCCTAGCCTAAAAGACTAGATCTGCGTCAGTTCCATCCACTCTTCGTCTGATAGTAACTTATCTAAGTCGACCAAAATAAGTAGCTCACTATCACGATTGCTTACGCCTTGAATAAACTTAGCGCTCTCTTCTGTACCGACGTTCGGCGCATTATCGATCTCGGAGCCGCGTAGGTAGACCACTTCGGCTACACTATCAACTAAAATACCAATAACCTGCTTTTCTGCTTCGATAATAACAACACGTGTCGAGTCATTCACCTCAGCTGATGCTAGACCAAAACGTGAGCGGGTATCGATAACCGTTACCACATTGCCACGCAAGTTAATAATACCTAGCACGTAATGAGGCGCTCCGGGAACAGGAGCAATCTCGGTATAACGCAGCACTTCTTGAACCTGCATTACATTAATACCGTAGGTTTCGTTATCAAGCTTAAATGTTACCCACTGTAATACTGCATCTTCGCTACCTGCAGCAACGGTCACACTGTTTGAACTTGTCATAATCGCCTCAATCCATAGCACATTGGCTTTTCTGTTAAACTATTCTTTTAATGTTTGTTTTCTATTTTACTTAGTGCAATAAGCATAGCTTTCAATGCTAGTAGATCCAATAGAGTTTTACTGTCTACTCGCTATATCGGCTAATCGACCACTTTCTTTACAAGACTTATCACAACTCAGCCCTTGTACGATCACAAAATGGTGTCTTGGCAGCCCATGCCCGCGCCCAGCATCTGTACTAAGGCTTCGACATTTAAAATACCGCACATCTGTTCTTTTACTACGCCTGCAAGCCAAGGGCGCTTACCCGCTTGGCTGCGCCAATTCACCTCAGACTTTTTAATAGTTATCGTATTGATTAGCGACTCACAACCTAGCCCCCAGTGACTGTCTTCGAGTACAACCACATATTGGTAATTCACTTTTTCTGCCAGTGCTGCATCATATTTTTCTGGCATCACCCAGGCGCAAGTATCGACAACATTTAGCTGCGCATCACGGTATTGCTGTACCCCTAGATACCAATCGGGGCGCCCAATCAAAGAGGTTACTTTCTCTAAATTGACTATGCCACCTAGACTCACCAAGGGGACTGCAAGAGTGAGCCCTGCCACATTAAAGAACAGCACTTGAAACTCTTCATCAAGCTTATCGAGTAACGTTTGCGTTGAAGTAATCTGAGCCTTTACCGGTTCAGAAGCTGTCGGTGCGGCAGTGACTTGTTCTAGGCTTGCTGCATCAAGGTTAGCGACCGCTCTCTGCGTTGCCTCTGCACGACGATCATGGTCAATTGGCTCAATAACGGGCTGTAAAAGCGCGCTAGCGCCCTGCTCTATGACTTCGGCCATGTCGGTTTGAGATGTGGACGCCGTATCAGCCAAACTTGACACTGATCCAGCGCTAGCGCCACGAGTCTGCTCAGTAGTCGCTGCCTGCAGAGTTTTATCACTGGAGTCTTTGGTCTGCGCGTTGGCAAACAGTTGCTCTAATGCTTGTCGACTGAAGCCTTCATCATGAACAGGCTCTTTTTCAGGTCTATTCGCTTTAGCAGCCTCTACCTTCGAGAGTTCAGCGGCTGGCTCGTTTAATAGCAGCGAAAAGTAATCACATACCGCATCATCAACTGATTTTGACATGGCACAGATCCTTCGCTAGCAGATCATCAAGTAATCGATTATAGGCCTTCACACCACGGCTACTTGGCGCATAATGTGAAGCGGGTAAATGGCTCAAACTGGCGTCTCTAAATTTAGTATCAACAGGAATAACCTCCTGCCATAACTCTTGGTTATAATCTTCATTAAGCTGCTTTAACGCAGCCGAGGCAGCGCGAGTGCGTTTATCATACATGGTTGGCACTATGGTGTAGCTGTAGTTTATCTTTTTCGAACGTCCCATAAGCAACATGGTTTTCACCATACGATCTAGCCCTTTTATGGCGAGGAACTCTGTCTGTACGGGCACAATAATATGTTCACTCGCGGCTAGTGCATTGACCATCAACACGCCAAGCACAGGAGGGCAATCGATAAGCACGACATCATACTCTTCCTCGATAAGCTTTAATGCCTTCTTTAAGATCAGTCCCATCCCCTCTTCATGGCCTAGGCTGCGATCGAGTGTTGCAAGCGCCATGGTTGAAGGCATCAGATCTAACCCTTGTACATTAGTTGGTACGATATGAGTCTTCACTGTCTCCGATGTTAGGCTCTTATGGCCTAAAAACAGATCATACAGTGAACAAGGCAGTTGTTCGCAGTCTATCCCTAGGTAATAACCTAAGGATGCATGAGGATCCGTATCAACCATTAACACCCGCTGACCACGTTTTACAAACGCACCAGCAAGACTGGCAACAGTAGTTGTTTTACCCACTCCGCCTTTTTGGTTTGCTATGGTCCAGATCTTCAAAAAACCTCCTCAGGCTTTCACTGCTAATTAATTGGCGCCAACGATTATCAAACGAATGATATACCTGTTCACCAAGGAGCTAGAAGCATAATTAGTTATCAGGCTCTCTAGTTGTTACTCGGATCCCACCGTGAGGCAAACTGATGAGCTTTACGCCTTCAGCAGTTTCGGTCAGTGTTATTTGTTTCTGGGGGTGACGATTACTCATATTTAAGTCCACTTTAGAAGTGGTTTTTTCCTGCTCAGGTGTCGCTGTCGATGTCACCTTGTTATTTTTCGAAGGCGCTATCAGCTCCTGTTTTGCAGTGCTATTCGGGGGTAACTCCTCACTTGAGGCTGAATTAACATGAGTCGCGATAAGTTTATTAGGGGTTTCAGACTCTTGTTTATGCTCTTGAGCCTGCCCAGAACCAGGCGTCATCAAACCATTAGCCTTAGTGCGCAATTCCTGATTTAAAGGCTTTTGCTCAATCCCCGGACCAATAGGTAAAACCGTCGACTCCCCCTGCTTAGCCTTATCGACAAAAGACTGCACAAAATGAGGGTTATTCGCCATCCAATTAGCCATCACCTCGGCTTGGTCATCTGGCACCATGAGTAAAACTTGGCTCTGTTTAAGCTGTTTTACCTCAGCAGACAGCGACTTAACCTTGTGTACCTGCTCAAAATACAGCGAACCAAAAACAAATGTGGTAACACTTAACAGAAACATCAACAGCAAGGACAGCGTACTCATACCGCCACGCTGCCAATTCAACCTCTGTTTAAGCTCGCCATTAGCCATTAGCCGTCTCTTTTAGAATCGACTCAGCCATATGCTCAAGGGCAATCGACTTAGTGGCGATTCCTGCAGCCGCTACAGCTTGTGGCATTCCATAAACCACACAGCTAGCTTCATCTTGTGCCCAGATTGTCGCGCCAATACTCTTAAGCATTCTCGCGCCTTCTCGACCATCGGCTCCCATGCCTGTTAAAACAACGGCTAAGACATCACCACCGATCACTTTTGAAGCCGAAGCGAATGAGATATCAACACAGGGTTTGTAATTCATATCAGGCTTACCCGCAATGACTTTGATTTTGCCATAAGCGCCACCACGCTCTAGCATCATCTGCATGCCACCGGGTGCGAGATAAGCACAGCCAGGTCTTAATACCTCTCCAGTCTCGGCCTCTTTCACCTCGATTTTACATAAACCATTCAATCTTGCCGCAAACGTAGGCGTAAACGCTGCAGGCATATGCTGGATAAGCAAAATAGGATGTGGGTAATTAGCCGGAAATTGCGTGAGCACCTTTTGCAGCGCAACCGGGCCTCCCGTTGAGGTGCCAATCATTAGCGCCTTATATTTCTTACCGCTGCTACGGGTTACCACACTACTGCGAGCCGCGGGCTTGTCACTTGCCCCAGCCGCATGATTCGTTGCGGTAGCTGTATTAACTGCGGTTCGAGAGAAGCTAGAAATAGGACGAGTACGTTCAGCATTCACTTGCGCTCTTTCATTCGCAGAAACAGCCCTAGCTATCGGCCTAAACAGACGTCGACGCCCCAAGGCTCTAATTCGCTGCTGCAGCAGTGCTATCGCGTCATCTTTATTGCTAGCGATATCCTCAAAACGCTTAGGTAAAAAGTCTAACGCTCCCGCATCTAACGCTTCGAGCGTGGCTTTAGCACCATCGTGAGTCAATGACGAAAACATCAAGATCGGAATAGGCTTGCTCGCCATGATCTCTCTAACAGCAGTGATCCCATCCATGACAGGCATCTCAATATCCATGGTGATCACTTGGGGATTAAGCTCAGCCGCCATCTTAACGGCCTCTGCACCATTTGCTGCGGTGCCTATCACTTCAAGCTCAGGGTCGCGATTGACAATCTCACTCACCCGTCGTCTAAAAAAGCTCGAATCGTCAACAACTAAAACTTTTATGGCCATTCAAATTCCTATACTGCATCTCAGTCTGGTTCAATGCCGTATTTAAAAAGGGAATAACAGAGCGCTTTCCTGCTATTCCCTCGCTAATCCTGTTAGCTCTTATTACGTGCGTAATATTTCAGTAGACCTGGCACATCTAGAATCAGTGCGATACCACCATCAGAAGTAATGGTTGCACCGGCCATTCCTGGCGTACCGTGTAAAAGCGTGCCTAGTGGCTTAATGACCACCTCTTCTTGTCCAATAAGTGAGTCAACCACAAAGCCTATCTGCATGGTGCCCAACTGGACAATCACCACGTGGCCATGTTGTTTGTCACCGTGACTAAAGCCTAACTCTTTACGAGATAACCACTTCTCTAGATAGAACAGCGGTACTGCCTTATCACGTACAATCACAGTTAACTGACCATCAACCACATTCGTCTTAGTTAAATCGAGATGGAAAATTTCGTTCACACTCGACAATGGCAAAGCAAATACTTGCTCTGCAACCTCGACCATCAAGGTTGGCATAATCGCTAGCGTCAGTGGCACCTTAATCTCGAGACGAGTGCCTTTTCCTTGCTGGGAGTCGATATGAACCGAACCATTTAACTGAGTAATACGGGTCTTAACTACATCCATGCCGACACCGCGGCCGGATATATCTGAGATCTCGACCTTAGTTGAAAAGCCCGGAGCAAAAATCAGATTATAAGCCTCTTCATCGCTCATGCGAGCGGCAGCGTCTTCATCGAGCACACCGCGACTAATCGCGATTCCTTTTAGCTTTTCAGGATCCATTCCAGCGCCATCATCCTCAATTTTAAGCAGGATATGGTCACCCTCTTGGCTAGCTGACAGCGTGATGGTTCCGGTGCGCTCTTTACCATTAGCCTCGCGATCATCAGGCATCTCAATACCATGATCGACTGAGTTTCTAACTAAGTGCACTAGAGGGTCGGCGAGCGCTTCGACTAAGTTTTTGTCTAGGTCGGTATCTTCGCCCACCATCACAAGATCGATCTCTTTATTGAGACTACGAGCCAGATCTCGAACCACCCGTGGGAAACGACCAAAGACTTTCTTAATTGGCTGCATACGCGTCTTCATCACCGCACCTTGAAGATCGGCGGTGACCAAGTCTAAATTAGCTAATGCCTTAGACATCTCCTCATCATCACGAGAGATCCCAAGACTTAGTAAACGGTTTCGCACCAATACCAACTCGCCCACCATATTCATGATCTGGTCGAGTCTTGAAGTATCAACCCTTACGGTTGTTTCAGCTTGCGGCATATTGTTGCCGCCCGCTTTTGGCGCGGCTTTAGCAACAGGCTTCAACTCTGGCTTTGGCTCTGGCTTTGGCTCAGGTTTAACTTCTGGTTTAGCGGGTACTTTAGCTTCCGCTTTAACATCGACGGCCTGCTGTGAGGTCGTGATTGCCTGTACGACTGGAGTCGATTGATTCGCCTGTTCGTTTGTCGACACATTTGCACTAGATTGCTTGCCAGGACCTGCACCAGAGCCATGTAACTCGTCGAGTAGTCGCTCAAACTCATCATCGGTAATTTCGTCAGAGTCGACATCCGATGAACTGGGCTCTATTTTAGCTGGAGTGGCCGATGGCGCCTTAAACTGGCCCGAGCCGTGGAGCTCATCGAGCAAAGATTCGAATTCATCATCGGTAATATCATCTGACGCTGGCTGCTCCAGTGTCGAAGCAGGCTGCTCGCTAATACCTGGGCCCTTACCTGAGCCGTGTAAAGCATCTAATAAGGCTTCAAACTCGGCATCGTCGATATCATCTATACTGCCAGCCACTTCTTCTGTGGCTTGCTCGACAGCGCGACTTTCTTGAACCTCATGCTCTACTAGCACTTGCTCAACAACCTCTTCGGCGACGGGAGCGGGTTCCGAGACTTGAGAGTCTGCCATTTCTGATGGGAGCAACTCACCTGCGCTTAATTTTTTTAGCTGGGTGAGCAATGCAGGCTCTGCTGGAGATTGAGGCTGGCCAGCTTGAGTTTCTGCGAACATTGAGTTGATGGAGTCGACCGCTTGTAGGATAACATCCATTAAGCTTGCAGAGACGCCACGCTTACCTGTGCGCAGTAGATCGAAGGTGTTCTCCGCTTCATGACAGACATCCACCATTGGGGATAAGCCAAGAAATCCAGCACCACCTTTGACGGTGTGGAAGCCTCGAAATATGGCGTTAAGCAGATCGGTATCATCAGGGTTATTTTCTAACGCTACCAGCTGTTCCTGTAGAAGCTCTAATATTTCTCCAGCTTCAATCAAAAAGTCCTGCAGTATCTCTTCATCAACATCAAAGGACATTCTTTGACTCCCTTAAAAACCTAGACTCGAAAGCAGATCGTCAACTTCATCTTGACCTGTCACCACATCCTGGCGGTGCTCGGCGTTCATTATAGGACCTTCCGCTTCAACATTTCGTTTTGGATTGTCGTTCGTCGCTGTTGCTGGCTGCTCACCAAATGCGGTCAACATCGACACCAGACTATTTTCAACTTCCCTAACGAGCTCGATGACTCGACGGATCATCTGTCCGGTTAAGTCTTGAAAGTCTTGCGCCAGTAAAATTTGGTTCAGAAGTTCTTTAACCCGACTCGCATCCGACTCACTTCTTTCGACAAACTGCTGGATGTCATGACATAGCGTTTTAAATTCAGTTAGCGGTAATTCTCGACGCATGAGCTTATCCCACGCCGGTTTTACTGCTTGAATATTGTCGCTAAGTGCGCTTGCCAGAGGTAAACACTCCTCGACCGCATCCATCGTCTTGTTTGCTGCTTGCTCCGTCATATCGATGACGTAGGTTAAGCGCTCTTTTGCATCTGGGATCTCGGTATTGGCTAGCTCGATTAAGCGCGTATCGAACTGAAAATCAGAAATCGCGCTATGGAGTTGGCGAGTTAAACGTCCAACCTCATCGAAGAGATCCTTTTGAATTGGCGCGGCAATTTCTCTGACCAACTCATCTGCACTTTCTTGCTCTCCTTGACTTAGGAGCGCAACTAGCCTCTCAGCTTGCTCAAGAGTAATCAGCGCTGAAGATTGTTGCTGCATAGCTCATCCTTGCTTAGCCGAGTCTCTCGAAGATTTTGTCCAATTTCTCTTTTAGTGTGGCAGCGGTAAAAGGTTTAACCACGTAGCCATTCACACCAGCTTGCGCTGCGGCAATGATCTGCTCACGCTTAGCTTCTGCTGTCACCATCAATACGGGCAGGTGCTTGAGGTTATCATCGGCACGAATAGCCTTTAATAGATCAATACCTTGCATGCCTGGCATGTTCCAATCGGTAACGACGAAATCAAAATCGCCCTTTTGTAACATAGGTAAGGCTGTTGAACCGTCATCGGCTTCTTGGGTATTGTTAAATCCCAAGTCACGTAACAAGTTCTTAATGATACGTCTCATTGTTGAAAAGTCGTCAACAACAAGAATCTTCATATTCTTGTCCAAGGTTTCCTCCGCTGGGCGCGCTTTTATTGCTCGTGTAATGTGGTATCAAGTATTATTGATATTATTCTTGTGTCCAGTGCTTGAGTTTTCCTTTGAGCCTTAGCATCGCCTGACTGTGGATCTGGCTGACTCTAGACTCGCTGACCTCAAGAATGGCCCCAATCTCTTTTAAATTTAATGCTTCATCGTAATATAGCGACAATACCAGCGCATCTCTTTCTGGCAATTGCTTGATCGCATCGACTAACGCTGAATGAAACTCGACTTCTGCGAGTGATTCAAAAGCATTATCTTGGTGGCAGTCTTCTGGATTTGTACTTTCAACTGCCACGCCTAAATCTTCTATACCAACAACTTTTCCTACTGAAACGTCGTTTAAAATTGTGTGGTACTCTTCGAGTGAGATCTCGAGGCGGTCGGCGATTTCGCCATCGCGAGCATCGCGACCTAACTCCTGCTCAAGTTCATCGATTACCTGTGCCACCCGGCGCTGGTTGCGATGTACTGAGCGCGGTACCCAATCGCCTCGGCGGATCTCATCTAACATGGAGCCACGAATTCGAATACCTGCGAAGGTTTCGAACTTGGCGCCTTTACTACCATCAAAATTCGATGACGCTTCTAACAGCCCCATCATGCCCGCCTGCAACAAATCATCTAACTGCACTGATGCGGGTAAACGAGCTAAAAGATGGTGAGCTATTCTTTTTACAAGCGGTGCATACTGTTCAACGATAGACGTCTTATTATCAAAACGAGTATACGCGGCCGCTTTATTCACCCGACTTATCCTCTTGATAATCAGGGCGTTGAACTAGACGTTCAACGAAAAACTCTAAATGTCCACCAGGCTGCGATGGTACTGGCCAGCTCATGATTTTATTCGCCAGTCCCTGATAAGCAATCGCGGCTGGAGACTTTGGAAACGCCTCAACAATCAGCTTTTGCTTGCGCACAGACTTACGTAAGTTCTCATCATATGGCACGGTTGCAACTAACTCTAACGCGACATCAAGGAATCTGTCAGTTACCTTGCTAAGCTTGGCAAACAGCTCCATACCTTCACGGAGACTGCGTACCATATTCGCCACAATCTTAAAGCGGAACACACCGTGCTCTCGACTTAAAATCTTAATCAGCGCGTAAGCATCGGTAATTGATGTCGGTTCGTCACACACCACAATCAATACGTCTTGCGAAGCACGAGAAAAGCTTAGCACCATATCCGATATACCTGCCGCAGTATCGACAATAAGGATATCGAATTGTGTTCTCATCTCACTAAACGCACGGATAAGACCTGCATGTTGAGCCTGTGTCAGTTCCACCATCGCCTGAGTACCTGAAGTGGCTGGAATAATACCTATTCCTTTAGGGCCTCTTAAGATCACATCATCTAATTCGGCATCTCCGGATAAAACATGAGATAAATTTCGCTCAGCACGTAAGCCTAGCATCACATCGACGTTTGCTAGACCTAAGTCAGCGTCCAAAACTAATACTCGCTTGCCTTTTTCTGCCAAGGCTACAGCCGTATTAATTGACACGCTGGTTTTACCAACACCACCTTTACCACCTGATACGGCGATTACTTTTACTTTTTCATTATTTGGCTGATTCATCATACGTAAACCGCTTGCTTGATCCGGAGTCATGGCTTCACTCAAATGCATAGGTCATCTCATGTGACCCTTCACTATTCTGTAATGGTTCTATAGGTTTGTTATCTAATGCGGCTAACGCGTGCTTAGCAAGCGAAAGAGTATCTGCCACCTGCATATCTTCTGGCACTCTTTGTCCGTCTGTTACATAACTTAAAGGCAACCCATTTTGAATCAAGACACTTAACGCTGGCGCTAATGAAATTGATTCATCTAATTTTGTCAGTACCGCGCCTGAAAGCGGGATACGTGTAAACTGTTTGACAGCATCTTCTAATACTCGGCGCTGTCCTGTTGCAGACATTACCAGATAACTACGAATAGGTAATCTGCTATTTGCCGCTAAGCTGTCGAGTTGCTGGAATAATCGCTGATCGCGCTGCCCCATACCTGCAGTATCAATGAGTACCAACTTACGGTTTCTAAATTGATAAAGTATTTGCTCTAACTCATTAAAATCATGAGCCTGTTTTACAGGGCATCCCATTATCTTGCCATAAGTTGCCAATTGCTCAAAGGCTCCAATGCGATAATGGTCCGTAGTAATGAGCGCAACTTGATCTGAGCCGTGATATGCGGCAAAACGTGCGGCTAATTTCGCCACTGTTGTTGTCTTGCCAACGCCTGTAGGTCCAACAAAAGCGACCACTCCACCTTGACGTACGATATCGTCGCCTTGGTTATCAAGCATATTGGCTAAGCAACGTGGCAGAGAAGCGACCAGCTCAGCTGGCGAGTAATGTTCAGTCAAACCTGACAGCTTTTGCGCTATCTCAGGGGAGAATTCCGCTTCAAGCAATTTGCTTTCTAACATGGCACCCACAGGGTCGAGACGCTTCTTCTGCTCGGCCATTAAGGTGTTAACTTGATGAGTGAGCAAGCTTCTGATCGAGGCTAACTCCTCTTTCATCGCATCCATCTCGGCGCTACTGTTGTGTTTGCCCGCATTAAAGTTATCAGGTGCGCGATTAGGGGTAAACTCTGCTTTTACTGGCTCATGTTTGCTCTGTTGTGCTTGCAACCCTTTTGCCCACTCAGGCATATCAAGCTCATCGCTTCGCGTGGGTTGTGCCTGTTGATTAATGCGGCTCTGCTGACGTTCTAATAATGCCTGCAATGAGTCTGGAGCGGGCGTCGGTGCGGCGCGAGTTTCGGCTTTCACATTGGGACGAGCCCCAAGAGTGACCTTCTCTTCGGCTAAATCGGTGAACATAGCTGCCGATGGCTTTGCCGCCGCAATTTTTGGCTTTGGCTCATCGTAGTCTACGGCTGCCACAATCTCTATGCCGCCAGTGACCTTCTTATTCGACATGATCACAGCATCTGAACCCAATGTTTCTTTAACTTGGGCTAAGGCCGAGCGCATATCTTTTGCTAAAAACCTTTTAATCTTCAATTATTCGACCTCTACTGACCCACTGCCGAAACGATGCGGATCTGCTTCTCATCGGGCACTTCCTGATAGGAAATGACTCGCAAATTTGGGATCGTATGCTTAACAAATCGCGACAAGGTTGAACGTAACATGCCCGATGTCAATAAAATTGCGGGCTGTCCCACCATCTCCTGTCGCTGCGTAGCATCGACAAGTGACTTCTGCATACGCTCTGCAAGACTTGGTTCGATATTCGGACCATCGCCTCCCGTTGCCTGCATTGACTGATGCAACATCTGTTCCAACTCTGGCGCCAAAGTTATGACAGGGATTTCGAGCTCTGGGCCACTGATCTCCTGAACTATCATACGTTTTAGTGCAATACGGACCGCTGCGGTTAACACCTCGGTATCGCCGCTCTTAGGACCATACTCCAATAAGGTTTGAACTATGGTCTTCATGTCTCGGATAGAGACACCTTCATTCAGCAGGTTCTGCATCACTTTCACCACAGTACCTAGCGGCATCACATCTGGAATAAAGCCATCCACCAACTTAGGCGAGTGTTTACCTAGCATTTCAAGTAACTGCTGTACTTCTTCATAACCCAGTAGTTTGGCTGCATTATTGGTCAATAGTTGGCTGATGTGAGTGGCCACTACCGTTGAGGCGTCGACAACCGTATAGCCTAAGGTTTGGGCATGCTCTCGCATTTCAGGAGCGATCCAAACCGCATCTAAGCCAAAGGCAGGATCTTTGGTCTCGATACCATCGAGCTTGCCATAGACCTGGCCCGGGTTAATCGCAAGTTCACAATCGTGACGGATCTCCGCCTCGCCCGATGCCACTCCCATCAATGAGATCCGATAGGCATTGGGAGATAGATCTAAGTTATCGCGAATATGTACCGCTGGCACTAGGAAACCTAGCTCTTGAGACAGCTTCTTACGCACACCCTTAATGCGTCCAAGTAGCTCTCCGCCTTGGCCTTTATCCACTAGAGGAATTAAACGGTAACCCACTTCCAACCCGATAGTGTCAACGTGTTGGACATCGTCCCAACTGAGCTCTTTTGGCTGTGCATCTTTTGGCTCTGCAGGCCCTGACTTAGCAAGCTCAAGTGCACGCTCACGATCTGTATCTTGCTTTTTCTTAATGAAGTAAGCCGCACCACCTGCGATAGCTGCAAATGAGAGGAACACAAAATGTGGCATACCAGGAACAATACCCATCACAAACATAACCGCTGCGGCAATGGCTAGTGACTTAGGACTGTCAAACATCTGGCTCATGACCATTTCGCCCATGTCACCAGATTCGTTTTGGCGGGTCACCATCAAGGCCGCTGCTATCGACAATAGTAAGCCTGGGATCTGTGCCACTAGGCCGTCACCTATCGTCAACAGAGTGTAGATCTCTGCCGCCGTAGCGAAATCGAGATCGTGCTGCGCCATACCAATAATAAAGCCGCCGACGATGTTGATAACAAGAATTAAGATACCGGCGACCGCATCACCTTTTACAAACTTGGAAGCACCGTCCATCGCACCATAAAAGTCGGCCTCGCGGGTGACTTCGGCGCGGCGAGCACGCGCTTCTTCTTGGCTCAGCAGGCCAGCATTTAAGTCGGCATCAATAGCCATCTGCTTACCAGGCATGGCGTCTAGGGTAAAGCGAGCACTCACCTCTGAAATTCGCCCTGCACCTTTGGTAACAACGGCAAAGTTAATAATGATAAGGATTAAGAAGACCACGAGACCCACGGCATAGTTACCACCAATAACTACGGAGCCAAAGGCTTCAATCACCTTACCCGCAGCGTCACCACCGTTATGGCCTTCTAGCAGCACCACTCGCGTTGAAGCGACGTTTAGTGCAAGCCTAAGCAGCGTGGCAACCAGCAATACGGTAGGAAATGCGGCAAAATCGAGGGGACGGTCACTATAGATAGCTACCAATAGAACGACTAATGCCAGTGCGATATTGAATGAAAAAAGGATATCGAGCAGGAATGCAGGCATAGGCAAGATGATCATAGCCAGAGCGGCTAAGACCAATAATGGTGTACCAATACCTTTTAATTGTGCGGGCTTTATCTGTTTTAATTGCCCTAGACTTGCTTTAAATTCCATTCACCCTGAGTCCGATCTTTGACGTCTAACGACCTACAAAGCAAGTATCGTACCAACTTCAACCTGATACTGGCGGTATAACTATAACCTGAAAGGCTTTCGCAAAGAACAGCTTAGCTCTTGAGTGACGGATTTTTACGCTAATGCTTCAATTCGTCAGGGATAGGTTGCTTGACAGGAATGGGATTGGGACGTCTGCCCTTGCCTTTTTGATATTGCCGTAACTGGAATACATAGGCTAAGACTTGCGCTACAGCGGTAAACAAGCCCTCTGGGATCTCCTGATCGATTTTAGTGGTATGGTAAATAGCACGGGCAAGTGGCGGCGCCGACACAATCGCAACATCATGCTCACGTGCTATCTCACGAATTTTAAAGGCCACCTCATCTACCCCTTTAGCCACCACGAAAGGAGCTGTAGAGCGCGCCGCATCATATTTAACCGCAACGGCGTAATGTTCAGGGTTCACCACTATCACATCGGCATTAGGTACTTCGCCCATCATACGCCTTTGAGCCATTTCACGCTGTAGCTGACGAATGCGTCCCTTTACCTCAGGCTTACCCTCGGTATCTTTATATTCATCTTTGACCTCCTGTTTGGTCATCTTCAACTGCTTGGCGTGGTTCCAAATTTGAAAGGGCACATCGATTACCACAATCAGAAACGTCGAAGCACATAACAAAATGAAGATCCAAACAATAAGATCCAGAGCATGATAGATATTGCCCGGTAGATGGTCTTGGGACAGCATCAAGATGCGGTCAAGATAGATACTAAGCAGCAGATAGGCAGTGATCGCTACCACAGAAAATTTTGCTATACCTTTTGTCAGTTCAACCAGCGCCTGAACACCGAACATCCGCTTAAAACCCGCGATTGGGCTCATCTTACTCGCCTTTGGCATAAAAGCTTTTACTGAGAAAGACATACCACCGAGAGCGATATTACCGGCAAAGGCAATCAATGCTAAAAACGTAATAAATCCCATAAGCGGCACGGCTAACTCAGTGCCCACCAAGCCCCAGACATTGGTCATCTGACTGGTATCGAAGATCTCATCTCGACTCATGGTAAATAGCTTGCTCATTATGTTATGCATCGCCTGAGCAATATTAGGCCCTGTCATCAGCAGGCCTACCGATGAAGCGATAAGCACAGCCGATGTGCCTAGCTCTTTAGAACGTGCAACCTGCCCTTTATCTTTGGCCTGTTGCAACTTCCTGGAGGTTGCTTCCTCTGTTTTTTCTTGGCTACTATCATTCTCTGCCATCTAAAGTAGCCCTCCTCTTATGCGAGAGCGAAGACAAATAGTGAGATTCGTTACATGACGGGAAATCATCAATTAAGCCCGCCATCGACACGACATTGCAGCTCGAGCACATTACAGAGCAAAATTTGAGTTTCACTCCATACCTCATCGAAATGAGACATAATAGGCGACAGCGTTAACCAGAGAATAAATAGTCCCGCTACCATGGTGACCGGAAAACCGATGGCAAAAATGTTTAGCTGGGGCGATGCTCGTGTCATCACGCCAAAAGAGAGGTTGATAGTCAGCAGCGCTACAATGGCAGAAATTGACATAGTCAAAGCTGCACCAAACATATAACCGACAAATTCGGTGAATAGACGATAACTTGCCAAGCTTAACCCCTGCATCGACACGGGAATCGACTCAAAACTGGCGATGACCATTTTAATCAGCAGTAGATGACCGTCTACGGCCAAGAAGATCACCGTGGTCAATAGCAAAAAGAAGTTACCAATAACTGGCGTCTGTTGTCCCGAGCTAGGGTCAACCATGGATGCAAAACCAAGGCTGGTCTGCATACCGATGATCTGACCGGTCAATACGAAAGTTTGCATCAATAGCAGAGTCGCAAACCCCATGGCCACGCCAATAATGATCTGCTGAGCGGTGACAAATGCTGCGCTTAAAGAAAATAGGTCGATAGTCGGCATGGGGGGCAAAACTGGCGCAACCGCCGCAGTAACTGTGACCGATAATAGTAGTCGCACCCGAGTCGGTGTTGTGGTGGCGCCAAATACCGCCATCACCATGAACATGCAAGAGATTCGCGTTAACGGCCACAGATAACCTGCGATGCCGTTCATGATGGTATCGAGTAAGATCTCCATCTATTTAAATCTATGGGTAATAGAATAAATACGCATATCTAACCTATCACCTGAGGGATCATGTCTACCATCTGCATAAAGAAATCCATCATTATCTGGATCAGCAGGTGCCCCATTAGCATGAGTGCTAATAAGGTAGTCAGTAGACGGGGAAGAAAACTCAAAGTTTGTTCGTTAATTGAGGTCGCCGCCTGAAATACTGCCACCACAAGACCTATGATAAGACCTGGCACAATGATCATCGACACGATCGTCACGATAACGGCCAGTGCTTCTCGAAAGATATCAACCAGTGACTCAGGATTCATGGCTCACCTATAATCCGAAACTGTTAGCTAAGGTGCCCATCACTAGGCTCCAACCATCAACCAATACAAACAGCATGATCTTAAACGGCAATGACACGATCATCGGCGATAGCATCATCATACCCATGGCCATCAAAATACTCGCAACCACTAAGTCCAGTACCAAAAATGGCACAAACAGCATAAAACCAATCTGAAATGCGGTTTTAAGCTCACTGGTGATAAAGGCCGGAATAATGACTGTCATAGGAGCATCTTCAGGCTCATTGATATTTTGATAGCCTGAAATTTCAATAAAGGTATTAAGATCGGTCAAGCGGGTCTGGGCCAGCATAAAGTCTTTAAGCGGGCCTTGCCCCGATTTAAAGGCATCTTGCAGTGGCATTCCTTGTTCAATATATGGCTGCACTGCCTGATCATAAATCTTGTCGAATACCGGCGACATAATAAAAAAGGTCAGGAACATGCTGATGCCGATCAACACCTGATTGGACGGGGTCTGCTGCAAACCAATCGCCTGGCGAAGAATCGATAACACCACGATAATGCGGGTAAATGAAGTCAACATGATGACCATTGCCGGGATGAAGCTTAACGCCGTCATCAATAGCAAGATCTGCATGGTGACCGAGTATTGAGTAGAGCCATCGGCTCCAGTTGACACGGTTACCGCAGGTAAAATGCCACTTTCAGCCAGAGCTGTGGGCGCTGTTAACGACAGCGCCACAGCGACTATAAGTAAAATCCGTTTCATCATTGTGATGTCTTCATTGTGACGTCTTGGCTTGACGTAGGCGGGTGGCAAAAGACTCTGGCGAGATCTCGACTGGGCTTGTTAGCTTATCGACGAGACTGACCTGCTGCGGCGTCACACCAAGCAGGTATTGCTGCCCATCGACCTCAACCAGTACTAACTTCTCTTTCTGCCCTAATGGGGTAACCGCAAGGGTTTTTAATACCCCTTGGCTACTCGGCACCAAATTAAAGCGCTTAACCAGATAAGCCAGAAAGAAGATTAATAGTAAAACGACTATCAAGCCGCCAACCATACTCGACAGTGTTGCTATGCTCGAGGGAGTGGCTGGCGTTTCAGCTTGAGTCGCTGCACTTCCCACGCTGGCTAAAACCAATTGAAAACTCATCTAACGTCCCTATTACTTGAGCTTTTTAATCCGCTCAGTTTGGCTAATCACATCCGTTAGACGAATACCGAATTTATCGTTTACCACAACCACCTCACCATGGGCGATTAAGGTACCGTTAACCATTACATCCAGTGGCTCACCTGCGACACGGTCTAACTCAACCACAGATCCTTGGTTTAACTGTAGTAAGTTACGAATATTGATAAAACTTCGACCCACTTCCATCGAGATAGTGACCGGAATATCCATAATCGCATCAAGCTTAGATGCTTCGTCTTCGGTCAGTGGCGCTGCATCACTGCTAAACTCGTCTAGCTCAACCGCTTTGGCTTCTTCAATCGCTTGCTCGGCCATCGCCGCAGCCCAATCATCACCGCTATCTGTACTCATTTACTTTTCACCTTATATCTCGGAACGTTCGCGAGCACGGCCCTTGTGGGTCACCAGCTGCAACTCTGTCTTAACCGTTTCTGGTCTTGGAATTTGTTCGCAAATTTTTAATGCTAAATTATCTTTGGCTTTGCCCATCTTACAGCGGTAGGTCGGCAAATCTTCAACCTTTAAAATGATATGCTCTGGCAGCTCAACCGGAATAACATCACCCGCTTTGAACTCTAGTACTTCTCTTAGCGTGACCTTGTGCTCAACGATGGTGGCATCAATACCGACATCAACATCCATGATCTCGTCACGCAGTGCCTGAGACCAACGCATATCGGTGTCTTGAGTATCACTCTGTACCCCCGCATCAAGCAGTTCACGAATGGGTTCAATCATGGAGTACGGCATAGTGATATGGAAATCACCACCACCGCCATCGACTTCAATATGGAATGAACTGACCACCACCACTTCTGTGGGGCTAACAATATTTGCCATTGCTGGGTTAACTTCGGAGTCTAAGTAATCGAACTGCACTTCCATCACTGGCGCCCAAGCATCTTTATAATCTTCGAAGATAATCTTGAGTAGTAGTTGCACAATACGGCGTTCGGTAGGGGTAAACTCTCGCCCCTCAATCTTAGCGTGGAAACGGCCGTCACCACCGAAGAAGTTATCCACCAAAATAAATACTAGGCGAGCTTCCATGGTGATCAGCGCCGTGCCTTTTAACGGGCTAAAGCGCACCATATTCAAGCTGGTCGGTACAAACAAGGTATGTACGTACTCACCAAACTTAAGCATCTGAACACCGTTAATTGATACCTCCGCAGCGCGGCGCATCATATTAAACATGCTGATCCGTAAGTGGCGAGCAAAACGCTCATTGACGATCTCAAGCGTTGGCATACGACCACGTACGATTCTGTCTTGAGACGAGAAATCATATGAACGTGCGTCAAGCTCGTTGTCGTCAATCATGTCCTCTTCGACATCATCGACTCCGTGGAGCAGTGCATCAATTTCGTCTTGGCTTAATAAATCACTCACGATATCGCCTTTACTTATAAAAAATAATCGCTTTCATTACTAGCAATAGTCCCTCCCTTTTGAGCGGGGCCTTACTGCATAACAAAACCGGTAAACAATACTTTCTCAACCACAGTACGCCCCGTTACAGGCTGTAGAGTGTTTTGCACATTACGCAGCGCTAACAGGCGTAATTCATCTTTGCCTGCAGGAGAGCTTAGCTTTTGAATATCCGCTCCACTAAAGGTGGTGAGCAGCGCATCTTCGATCAGCGGAATATGTTTGCGGATCAGCGTGTCATCATCGTTACCGCGAACCATCAACTGCACCTTGATCTCAACCAAACGAGTGCGACCATTGTCTGACAGATTGAAAAGGAAAGGTCTTGGCATCGCCGCGTAAAAGGCTTCCCCAGTTCTAGGCGCTTGCTCTGTCACGGCCCCTTCTGCTGCATTACTTGACTCTGAGGCCTCATCCGACCCTAACAACATCCACACCGTAATTGCGATAGCAATCAGCAGGACAACACCGCCCACACCAAATATAATCAGCTTCTTTTTACTTTTTGGTTTGACGCTGTCTTCTAACTCTAAAGCCGCTTCTTCTGCCATTTTCCATCCCTAGCTGGAGTGCTAATGGGTTCAACACTCTTTATCAATATTCTACTGCCACTATAGGTTACCTGCTTATGCATAATAATCTATACCTGAAGCTGAACTTGTTGATAAATTTGACCTTGCAAGCATCTCTTCTGCTGAAATTTCATCCGTTTCAGACTCACCATGACCATTCCTATTGCCAAGACCTTGCTCACCTTGACTGTTTCCACCGTTCCCTTGTGATACTTGGCCATCGGTCAACTGCATTCCCTGCTCAGCCAGCATTTCCCGTAGTCTAGGCATCGCCTGTTCAACGAGTTCCCGTGTCTGATGCTGGCTCACTTGAAACTGCACCTGTGTACTGTCACCCTGAACTTGAATGCGCACCATCATGTGACCTAACTCTGGTGGGTCAAGACGGATCTCAGCCTGCTGGATCCCCTTGCTAACCATGGTGATTAACTGCTGATTCATCACCGGGGAAAAACGCTGGATCATCTGCTGCATTTGCGGTGCCTGTTCGCCAACAGGTTTTAACGACAAGTTAAACTGAGGCAGTTCTTGGCGGCTCGCCCCCTGCTGATGAAGTTGTTGACTCTGCAATCCAGTGAAAGACTTCAGATCCTGCGCCCCAGACTCAGTCATACCCGATGAGCCTACTTCAAGCCCGGCTTGGCTGGCTGTTGTGCGTACCGAAAGCTCCGCGCCTTTTAACTGTTCCAGCGAGGTTGGCATGTTATTAGTTACATTATTTGCGTTCGCCCCATCAGCATTCTGGGCAGCTTTAGCTTGGTCTGCAATGACTTGATTTGCTCCTTGCCCTGATACCTCTTTACCGAAAATATCGCGACCAGTATGTATCCCTTTTACGTCGACTGCGTTAGGGCTCTTGGTGTCTGTCACCGTGCTGCTGATTGCCGCTTTATCGGCCATGGTTGTCCCTTCAGCTTTATTTGCACCATTGCTCATTTCTCCGGTGCTAGGCTGTAAGGTCGAAACCACAGCGAATTCAGGCTTTAAGCCACCGCTTGCATCAAGCATTTGACCTTGCTGTAACAGGGCTTTTAATTCTGAGGATGAAAGCTTACTAAGTTCTTGCTCTGACAGCCCAGATTGCAAACTCAAAGCGATAAGCGCCTCATCAGATAAATCACTAACGGCTAGCTCATCGCTGGGTTGCTCTAACTTCGATGAGTTGGATTCAAGCTGCTCAGCTGATAACGGCAAACTTTCGCCGTTAACGGCAAGCTGTGAATCGCCGCCAAGGTTATTCGCCACGTTATTCGCTAGGTTATTTGCTAAATTAATCTGCGCAAAAATCTGACTGACATCGTCAGAGCCTGGTGCTAATTCACTTTTCTCTTCATTTAATACGTCATGTGATGCTTGGCTCACTACCCCGTTTGAGGCTTGCTCACCAATAGCCTCGGGATCATCTATAACGTCCTTCTGACTGGATGATTGAGTCTTATCGGCTTGTTGTTCGGTTTTTTGCCGTTCAGCTGCAGAGGCATAACTTGGTTTATCGACAGGCTTTTTATCGAATGCATTGCCGCTCGCCCTGTCTAGCGCAGCTGAAAAACTTCCACCTTGAGAACTAACATTAGAACTACCATTAGAACTACCATGAGAACTTGTCTTAGGTTCAGTAGACTTACTTTGACTATCAGCTACCTTTCTACTCGAATCAGGACTACTGAGTAAAACATTGGTCATCTGCTGCATTCCATCTCCATTCACTCATCAATATACATTTGGCTAGCCAACCAAATGTCAAAATACCGCTTAATTTCGCCAATCATGATTAGATAAAGCAATAATAATGCCAATAATCGCCCCTGAAATATAAGGGGCAATGACACCTGCTCTGAGTGTAAAAAAGGAGGGACTTAGCGCAGTTTCTTTCGGTAAAACTGCTGGGAGGCGAACTCGTCGACCATCTTTTGCTCTGCACGTAATTCGGCAAGCTGTGCCTTGGCGGCTTTATTGGCTAAAAGTAGTTCAACCGCTTTGCGCTTTTGCTGCTTCTCTTGCCAATGCACCTGCCTGTGCTGACGCTGATTATCTGCATCTTGCACCGCATTAAGCTGCTGCACGATCGCCGCATCGACTTGGCGAACAAATTGATGAAACTGATGATAGTTACTAGCACTAATGCTCTGTCCCTGCTGTTGCTCCATCTGCTTCATGTAATCGAGACGATAATTTTGCAGTGCTTCTAGCTGATTCTGGCGCTTTTGCCACTCAAGTTGAGCCGAACGAAGCTGCAATGAAGCCTGCTCCTCCGCTTCTTGGCTAAGCTTAAGCACCATCAATAAAGGCTCGGTTCTAGCCATAGTAGATAACCTCCTTAAGAGGCATTAATCCAAGGGGCATTATGCTTGGCATTGCGCTCCTAACTGAGTCAGCATCAAGGTGCTGCTTTCAAAGGTCACAGAGTCTTTCATGGTTTGTCTTAAAAAGGCGTTCATAGCAGGCTGCAAACGAATCGCATTGTCGATACGTGGATCACTGCCTTGGCTATAGGCACCAATGGAGATCAAATCCTTATTTTGTTGATACAGGGAATAAACCTGTTTCACCTTACGCATCGCCTCTAAATGCTCTGGCGTTATCACCATAGGCGCGACACGACTGATTGACGCTTCGATGTCGATGGCCGGATAATGCCCAGAATCGGCCAGACTTCGTGACAACACGATATGGCCATCGAGAATTGCCCGAGAAGCATCGGCAATCGGATCTTGCAGGTCGTCCCCCTCGGTTAATACGGTATAGAAGGCGGTAATTGAACCTTGCTTGCCGCCGCCATTACCCGCACGTTCAACGAGCTTAGGTAACTTGGCAAACACCGATGGCGGATAACCTTTGGTGGCTGGCGGCTCACCTACAGCCAGCGCAATTTCACGCTGCGCCTGGGCATAACGGGTTAAGCTATCCATCAGTAACAACACGTTATATCCGAGATCGCGAAAGTATTCGGCGATGCGAGTTGACGTTTCACAGGCGCGAAGCCGCATCAAAGGTGAAGTATCGGCTGGCGCGGCGACAACAACCGAGCGCGCACGCCCCTCTGGGCCTAAGATCTCTTCGATAAATTCTTTTACTTCTCGGCCACGCTCGCCGACGAGTCCCACAACAATGATGTCGGCGGTGGTTCCTCGGGTCATCATGCCGAGCAACACACTCTTACCAACCCCCGAACCAGCGAACAAGCCCATGCGTTGGCCTTTACCCACGGTCAGCATCGAGTTGATGGCCCTGACGCCAACATCGAGTGGCTCACTAATGGCACGTCTTGCGAGGGGGTTAATGGCGGGAGCATGACTGGAGGCTTTCTGATCGGTCTTTAAATTGCCTAAACCATCGATAGGTAAACCACTGCCATCGAGTACTCGTCCAAGCAGAGACAGGCCAACGTTTAAACCCGACTGTTCACCTAATGGCGTCACTTTAGCTCCCGGCAGAACGCCACGAAGCTCTTCGATAGGCATCAGATAAAGCAGCTGATCATCAAATCCGATGACCTCGGCAATCAGATCGCCCGACATGGTTTCGATGGCGCAGAGGCTACCCACGGCAGCGCGGCAACCCGTTGCCTCGAGGGTCAAGCCCACTACGCGAACCAATTGGCCACTAGCCTCAACCACAAATGGATGCACTTTTTGTTGATGCTGAGCTAACTTATTACGGAGTTGGTGCTGACGGGTCTGCATGCTCACCTTCATTAGCCTCGATAGCTGCGGTTGGTTGGCCACTGTCTACAGCGTTAGACTCTGGCTGCTGAACATCTAATCTTGGCTCGACTGTAGCCGCTTGTTCGTGAGCCTTAGTTTGTCTTTGCGCAAGCAAGGCGTCCTCTTGCTGCTCTTTTAACTGTTGTAGATCTTGCTGATGCTTATCTAACTCTAAAAAGACATGCTGCATACGCGTTTCGAGCGTCATATCGATATGGCTGCGACCGCTGGTAATAATACAATCTCCGGCAGTTAAGCTGGGGTCGGCTTCGATCTCCCAACGGTTACGCTCTAGCTGGGTTTGAGAGTACAACTCAGAGATCAGCGCTTCGTCACTGGGAGTGACTCTGATGTTGACCTTTTGCTCCTTTATCGGCAAAGAGTCAACGCCCTGACGCAAGGCCGCTAAGATATGCTCAGGATAGGTTTTCAATTCATGACCGATAACCGCTTTTGCCAACGCCATCGAGGTATTGAGCAACTCTTTCTCAATTTCGGTATCTAAAATTGATAAGGGAGCTTCAAACTGGCTCAACAGGTTCTCGAAACGTTGCAGTGCCTCGGATGCCGCCTGTAGTCCCTCTTGATAACCTTGCTGCTGCCCCTGGGAGAAGCCTTCGTTATGCCCCTGTTCGAGTCCCTCTAAGCGCCCTTTTTCAAGGCCTTCGTCGTAGCCTTTCTCTTGCCCCTCTGCAAAGCCTTCTTGTTCGGCATGAGCACGAATATCTTCAATTTCACTTAATGTCGGCGGCAAGATTGATTCAACCTCAGCTTGCTCCTCAACTTGCAGTTGCAAGCTGTGGCGACCGAACATATTCTGTGAGGAGGGCGCACGCTGCTGAACTATATCTGGCAGGTCCCAATGTACAAACTCATCGCTTGTATTGATACTGGCGCCTTGCGGCTTTTTAGGGTCAGTCATTATAGAAACTCTTCACCGCCTCCACCGCCAAGCATAATCTCACCACTGTCGCTTAGACGGCGAGCAATAGATAAAATCTCTTTCTGAGCGACTTCAACTTCACTAATTCTAATCGGCCCCATTGCTTCTAGGTCATCTCTGAGTAACTCTGCTGCACGCTTAGACATGTTACTGAGTAACTTATCTTTGAGTTGATCGTCGGCTCCTTTTAACGCCTTCATCAATACGTCTTGTTGAACTTCACGCAACAGTACCTGAATACCCATGTCATCGACATCAATGAGATTTTCAAACACAAACATCAAGTCTTGGATCTGCTGCGCCATCTCTTCATCGGATTCACGCATCGTCTCCATCAGATGACTCTCAACTCCAGTATCGAGATAGTTCATGATGTTTGCCGCAGCTTTTAGGCCGCCCATCTTAGCCGCCTGAGCACCACCTTGACCAGCAAACTGTTTCTCCATGATATCGTTAAGCTCTTGTAATGCGGCAGGCTGAACTTCTTCGAGGTTAGCGATACGCATCATCAAGTCTAAACGCGTATTTTCAGGGAACTGGCCAAAAATCTCCGCAGCCTGATCTGGCTCGAGGTAAGACAGAACGATAGTTTGGATCTGCGGGTGTTCATTCTGGATGATTGTCGCCACCTGACGAGCATCCATCCATTTAAGTGAATCCAAGCCTTTGGCGCCGCCACCCATAATGATCTGCTCAATCAGGTTGCCAGCTTTGTCTTCACCTAATGCCGCCGTAAGTGCTTTGCGGACGAACTCTTCACTGTTAAAACCGATGGAGGAATACTTTTGGATCTCATCGAGAAACAGCTTATGAACGCCAATGACCTTCTCCTGGCCAAAGTCCTGCATTGCCGCCATCGCCATCCCCACCTTCTGTACCTGCTTAGGTTCTAGGTGTTTCAAGATAGAGGCGGCATCACTCTCGCTCAAACTTAGCAGCAAAATTGCCGTTTTCTCGATGCCACTTAAATCACTTGTCTTAAAGCCTTCTGCTTCTGACTTAGCTTCTAAATTAGTATTATTTGTCATCTTCAAGTAACCAATTTTTCACGACTTGGGTCGATAGTTCAGGCTCATTAGCCACCAGTGCACGGATCGCTTTAATCATGTCATCATCTTTATGTAGATCTGGGATTAAAATCGAGCCATCATCGGCATAGCTGTATTCCGCTTCGGGGCGCTGTAACATGCCTAGCGTATCGGCTGCATATTGATCTTCGATTTCTGCAAGCTCTCCCCCAGTCTGAGGCTCATCTGGCATTTTGATACTATCTGGGTAAACTAATTTTTTCAGCATTGGGCGAACAACAAATACGATTAATACGATAACCACTAGCGCGCCGAGCGCTAACTTAACCGCACGCCAAAACCAAGGTTCCTCCCACATCTCAATGGCTGGCGCCTCTTCGATGAGCTGATCCATAAACGGCACAGAGACCACTTCAATAATGTCGCCACGCTGAGTGTTAAAACCCACTGCGCCCTCAAGTAAACGACGAATATTAGCTAGCTCTTGCTCGGTACGTGGTACGCGAGTCACGCTGCCATCTTCCGAAACAGGGCCATTCTTATAGTCAACTGCAACCGACACGCTCACGCGCCTTAGGGTGCCAACTTGTTGACGGGTATGACTAATGGTGGTGTTTAGCTCAAAATTACGTGTTGCTTCTTTGTGACTGCTACCTGAAACCTGCTTTGTAGCCTCCTCAGCTTTCACCTCTTGAGGAATATCAGACTCCATTGGAGGCTGATTAGAAAGCGCACCAGGGATCCCGCCACTGGAGCCGCCAGCAGAATTATTCTCAACCACCATCTCGCTGCGTAACGCGGGCAAATCAGGGTTATAGCGCTTAGCCGTTTGCTCTACGGCGGTAAAATCCATGCTGACATCAACCTGAGAAGTAAAGTTTTCAGGCCCCAAGATTGGCATAAGAATCGATTCGACCTTAGTGCGATACTCAGACTCTTTCTGCTGCACAATTTCAAGCTCGCGACGTGCTATAGCCGAGCTGCCATCTTGAGTGCCGGAGTTAAGCAGGCGACCATTGGCATCGGTCACTGTTACTTTATTGGGTTCAAGGTTATGCACCGCAGAGGCAACAATATCGACTATCGAGTCAATTTCTTCTTGGCTAAGACCACTTCGACGAGTGCTAACAACCACGGTAGCACTGGGCTTAGAGCGGTTGCGAGCAAAGACGTTCTCTTTCGGTAAGGCTAAAATCACTTTAGCGCGAGTTACACTTTTTAACTCTTCAATGGTGCGAGCGAGGTTTTGCTCTTGACTATGTTTCAGGCGAGCCTGTTCCATGCGCTGACTCACGCCAAAACCACTGTCTTTATTTAGGAAGTCATTATTGGCTTCTTGGTTATCGAGCCCTTCGCGGCTTAATAACATTCTTACATCTTGAAACTTGTCTTCTGGAACTTTGACGACATCGCCTTGGATTTCATACTTCACTTTATTTTTATCTAGTACGTCCAATACTTGCACCATCTCTGCGGTGCTCATCTGTCCAAGCGGGCGATACTCAGGCTCTTGCGCCCAAATCATCACAAAAACGGCTACGGCCAAACAGATAGCGAGGGCTAAGATCATCGTCACTTGACGTAGTAAATCGACCCCGCCCAGCGCGCCCATTAAGCCCGGCTTATGTTCCTCTTGAACACCTGATGTTTGTGGGCTCGTTGCTAAACCTGAGCCTGTTCCTACAACCATTTCTGTACTCACTCTTGTACCCTGCTTTTATCTAATAAAGGCCTAAACAGGCATACTCATAATTTCTTTATAAGCTTCAACCAGCTTATTTCGCACTTGCACGGTTGCCTCGAAAGCAACGCTCGATTTTTCTCTGGCGATCACGGTATCAGATAATGTCACCGTGGTATCTCCCATATCGAGTCGAGTGGCGAGATTAGAAGCATTTGCTTGAAGTTCGCTTACATTTCCAACAGCTTGGGAGAGTAACTGACCAAAATCACTGCCAGAGGTATTTTGTACCTGACGCGTGATCCCAGTTTGAATGCTTGAAGTGCCGATCTGACCATTAAGTGACTGCATCTCTTGCAGTAAAGAATTCGCACCAATTTGCATACTTATCTCCCATGTCGATTTCTTGACGAAATATAGATATAGCTAGATAAAGCAAATAGCTTGCCAGTTTTGATAAAAGAAGGGGGAAGCAAGGAAGGACGCTACGCTGCTAGGAAAGGCAAAGAAAGGTCCTAGGTAAAAGCTGAGAAGGACAAACAGAAAAAACGAACGGCCTACGGCCTTACAGAACGCTTCGCTTACAGAAAAACCGATTAAAGCATAAACGATTTAGAGCCGAGACGAAAAAGCCGGAAAATATTGTACCGTCTTAGCTTGTACCGTCTTAGCTTGTACCGTCTTAGCTTGTACCGTCTTAGCTTGTACCGTCTTAGTTTGTACCGTCTCAGCTTGTACCGTCTTAGCTTGTACCGTCAGCGCACCGTTCTGTGAGTGAGCCTGCGAACATTCCGTCTTCCGTGAGCGAAGCGTTCGTCTCAGCCTTTGATTGTATAGCAGAACAAAATTCGCCCTAGTACCTAGAACCTAGAAGCGAAGCGCCCTAGCAGCCCGTAGGGCGTCCTTCTTATCTTTAAGCCGGTATTTGAATACCTTGATCTCGCATTTTAGCCATCTTGTAACGCAGGGTTCTGGCACTGATCCCCAATTTCTCGGCCACAAGTTTACGACTGCCGCCACATTGAGAGAGTGTCTCTAAGATGATCACATGCTCTTGCGCCTTTAACTCATCGCCTAAACCGTCTAGTTCAACGGGCTTATTGCCCACCAATGCAGGGACGACTTCGCCAGCTAAGTCCAACTCTTGAGAGTCGATAATAATATCTGCCGCGGTCACCTTAGCCGACATAGATAAAATCAGTGCCCGCTGCACCACATTATCCAGTTCGCGTACGTTACCCGGCCAGCGGTGCGCCAATAAGCGCCGTGATGCACATTCACTAAATTCTGGCACTTCATTACGGTTAGCAATCGCAGCATGGCGTTGTAGCAAGTGTCTTGCAAGAGGAAGAATATCCGCTGGACGTTGATTCAGCGCAGGCCAAGTCAGCGGAAAGACGTTAATTCGATAATACAGATCTTCTCTAAACTCACCCGATGCCGCCATCGATTTCAAGTCTCGGTTTGAGGTGGCTAACACCCGCACATCGAGCTTAATGGTTTTACGGCCGCCTAAACGCTCCACTTCACGCTCCTGCAGTACTCTAAGCAACTTAGCCTGTAGCCCGACTTCCATCTCTGATATTTCATCGAGCAGCAAAGTACCGCCTTGTGCCTGTTCAAACTTGCCTGGACAGGCTTGATAAGCGCCGGTAAATGCGCCTTTCTCGTAGCCAAAGAGTGTTGCTTCTAGCATGTTCTCTGGAATTGCCGCACAGTTAATGGCAATAAAGGGCTGCTCTGCGCGTTGGCTGTTCTGATGGATATAACGAGCCAATACCTCTTTACCACTGCCGCTTGGTCCCATGATCATCACCGAGGCATCAGATGCCGCGACCCTCTGAGCGAGCGCTAACAGCGCAATACTCTTTTCATCAGCAACTATCGGCGTTCCTTCTGCCGCTTTTGCTGGCATATAACGTGAGACTTGGTTGAGTAATACCTCGGGCGAAAATGGTTTTGCTAAATAATCGACTGCACCGAGTTTCATCGCGTTAACGGCGTTATCGATGGTGGCGTACGCCGTCATCAATAATACCGGGATCTTAGGATGATGTTGCTGCATATAGTTGAGCAGACCTATGCCACCTATCCCCTCCATCTGAACATCGCTAATGACCAGATCAAATGTGTTAGCTTTAAGAGACAAAATCGCCTCTTCCGCCGATGCCACATCGACACAATCGTAATGGGCCAGCATCAAGGTATCGAGTAGCGCCTCACGCAGTGAAGCATCATCCTCAACCAGTAATAACCTACCTTCAGACATGCTCATTCTCTCCTTGAGCTTCAATGTGAGCCTTATTTAGCGAAAGCAACGGGAACTTCAATGACGCAGTACAACCTTTACCTAAGTGACAAGTAAACTGCATCTTGCCACCATGATTGTTCACCACAGCTTGTACCACTGCGAGCCCTAGGCCTGTGCCTTGTGATTTAGTGGTAAAGAATGGTTCCAGTACTTTTTGCTGCATATTAGCATCGAGCCCCTTGCCATTATCGATAACATCAATATGTAACGCCGTTTGCGTATCATAAGCATGCAACGTCACTTCACTGGCTTCCGCTTCTAAACTGTTCATCACTAAGTTATTGATAGCGGAACAAAGCGCCGCATCATTCGCTCGAATTTTTTGCTTCGACTCATTATTAAAATGCAACCGACAGCCTTTTTGCTCAGCAATCGGCTGGCAGTTACTCAGCACATTATCAACCACTTCTTCGATCACCAAAATCGAGTCGAGCTCTTGCTGCCGCCCTTTCGCCATCAACAGCATGTCATTGACTTGATGCTCTAACTCATTGAGTCTGTCGACTAGCTTACCTTGAAAGCGTTTACGCGAGTCATCAGATATCTTTGGACTGGCAAGGTTTGAAGCATATAACAGGGCGGCGCTTAATGGCGTTCTCACTTGATGTGCCAATGTCGCTACCATCTTGCCTAGCGCCGATAGCCTTTGCAGGTGTGATAAGTTCTTTTGCAGTAAACGGGTTTCGGTTAGATCGGTTAATACAATAAGCTGGCCTGGTTCAGGTGTTAGCGGGGTAATTGCCAGCTTTACTCGGCGACCGTTACGCAGGGACACTTCATGACCATCATCATCCTGTGGTGAGAATGCACGATTAATGATCTGCAACCAACGCTGCCCTTCTAGAGGGGTGCCTAGAAGCTCCACCGCAACGGGGTTAGCTTCGGTGACAATGCCATCACCACTGATAATCACCACGCCAGAAGGCATCGCCTGCAGGATATGATCCATACGATTAGACATATTCGCGGCTTGTTGCACATCGACCACTTGCGGGCGCTTCGGTGCTCTTGTACTAGCAAGATTCCCATCGAGTTGAGACTGTGGAATAGCGGACATGGTGACCCCGTCAAAAAAACTGCATTTGCAGGGGTTAAAGCAGGATTTGTGCCAGTTGTTGAAAGCTAAGACGATACAAGCTAAAGATGAACGGCCTGCGGCCTGACGGCACGTGGCTTCGCCACTACGGAACGCTTCGCTTACGGAAAACATTAAAGCAAAGAAACTGGGTCACTTATAAATCCTACAAAGTAAGTTTTGTAGGTTGGGCTTTAGCCCATCAAAATATAAGGAACACTCTAAAAGTGACGGCATAAATGCCGACCTACAAAATCAAGGTTCGAGGTTTAAAGAATAGGTTCGAGGTCCTAGGTAAAAGCTAAGACGAACGGCCTCAGGCCTTACGGCACGCTGCGCTTACAGAAAAAATTAAAGCGACAGCATAAAAAAGCCAGAAGACTCTGCTTCTGGCTTATTCGCGAAATATCTTTGCTTAAATCGTCTTAGTTTGACCGTCTTAGCTTGACCGTCTTAGCTTGACCGTCTTAGCTTTAACCGTCTTAGCTTGACCGTCTTAGCTTGACCTGTCTCAGCTTGACCGTCTTAGCTTGACCTGTCTCAGCTTGACCGTCTCAGCTTGACCGTCTCAGCTTGACCATCTTAGTTTGACCGTCTTAGCTTTAACCGTCTCAGCTTGACCGTCTCAGCTTGACCGTCTTAGCTTGACCGTCTTAGTTTGACCGTCTTAGCTTTAACCGTCTCAGCTTGACCGTCTCAGCTTGACCGTCTTAGCTTGACCGTCTTAGCTTGACCGTCTTAGCTTTAACCGTCTTAGCTTGACCGTCTTAGCTTGACCGTCTTAGCTTGACCGTCTCAGCTTGACCGTCTTAGCTTTAACCGTCTCAGCTTGACCGTCTTAGCTTGACCGTCTTAGCTTTAACCGCCTTAGCTTGACCGTCTTAGCTTTAACCGTCTCAGCTTTAACCGTCTTAGCTTGACCGTCTCAGCTTGACCATCTTAGCTTGACCGTCTCAGCTTTAACCGTCTCAGCTTGACCGTCTCAGCTTTAACCGTCTCAGCTTGCGAACGTTCCGCCTTCCGTAAGCGAAGCGTTCTCTCAGCCTTTGCTTGTGCTTTTCCTAGGACCTAGAAGCGCAGCGCCCTCGAAGTGAGCCTGCGAACGCCCTAGAACCTATCTTTTAGCCCTAATCTTTACTCAAGCCGTACTTACGCATTTTTTCAACTAAGGTGGTACGACGGATACCGAGCATCTCTGCCGCGCGAGCGACTACGCTGTCTTGCTGATCGAGCGCTTGTCTGATCATATCGATTTCAAGCTCTGCCAGTAAATCCTTAAGGTTTACCCCTTCAGGTGGCAGTTCACTTGGGAATCGCGTTTCTGGGATCTCAATAGGCTCTTCATCGTTAAAGATAGAGGCTAAGGCATCACGCTCCTGCTGCTCTTCACTGATCTCGACGCAGTACTCAGGCACATCGATATGGCGATACTTTATAGGCAAATCATTGACATCGACTAAACCGCCTGGATAAAGAATCGTTAAACGCTCAACCAGATTCGACAGCTCACGTACGTTACCGGACCAAGCATGCTCCTTCAACGACTCGATTGCGCGCTGAGTAAAACGAACACGACCTCGTCCTTCGTTATACACTCGGCTGACTAACTCTTGTAACAACAGCGGAATATCTTCTTTGCGCTCACACAAAGCAGGCATCTCGACTGGAAACACATTCAGGCGATAATAGAGATCTTCTCGAAAATCCCCTTTCTCAATCATGGTTTCTAAATTTCTATGGGTCGCAGCGACCACTCGCACATCGGCAGAGATAGACTTACTGCCACCGACACGCTCGAACATACGCTCTTGCAGAACACGTAATAACTTAACTTGCATCTGCAGTGGCATATCGCCAATTTCATCGAGAAACAGTGTGCCTTTCTCTGCAAGCTCAAAGCGGCCTTTACGGGCACTAATTGCACCGGTAAATGAGCCTTTTTCATGGCCGAAGAGTTCACTTTCCAATAGTTCTGGGGGAATAGCCCCACAGTTAACCGGAATAAACGGCCCATCACGGCGATCTGAAATATAGTGAATATTGCGAGCGACAACCTCTTTACCTGTACCGGACTGGCCAAGTATGAGTACTGTGGCATCAGAACCTGCCACCTGATTAATCAGGTGACGAACATTAGCTATGCCTTCGCTACGTCCCACTAAACTTCTAAATAATTTAGTCTGATTCGCACTAGTTGGGATCTCTGGGCGCTTAACCTGCCCATAAACCTGACAAAAGTGGAGTAGTTCAGTTAATTGAGGATAATTTAAAGGTTCTTCGATGCAGCCGAGAATATTCGACGCTTTAATGTCGTCTCTTTCCCCTAGCATCAAAAAAGGTTGCCAAGGGAGCGTACCAGTCAAAGACTGAATAAGTTCTTTAGGTTGGTTCTCAGAAGGTAAAACAATCGCGCGAAAACGAGTTTGTTTAGTATGCATCTCAAGTTTATCGAAATCGATCAACTCGACCTGCTCTCCTAAAAACTCAAATACGCACGACAAGCGATTAATTCGCTCAGACTGGTTACCTACAAGTAGAATTCGTTGATCTGTTTGCATCATTCCGAAGGCCGTTAGGCTCAAATATTTCAGCGCATTAATTATTGGTGTTCGTTGCTTTTCTAAAGCTAATTTTTCAAGCCAGTAGTTATCTAATGCTGATTATCAAATATCTACCAAATAGAATAGTGTATTATCAGCCCGTTATTAGCAAGCCCCTGATGAATTTTATGAGGAGCAGACTAAGTTTTAGGTTAAAAACTCTACTTTACAATCAGTAGTTAGACGTATTTTTGACGGGTGACAAAAAGGAGACATAATTGTCTCCTCTATACTCTCAACTTCTATATAGCATTCGCATGAGAGTCAATATGGTGCTTATCAGCTGGAATAGCGTCCCAACCTTCTTTAATTGTTCTAATGATCGCACTGACATCATCTAATGCCTTCACATCATTATTCAAATTTGCTTCGGAGATCCGGCGCAGCATAAAGTCATAAAGATCATTAAGATTCTTGGCAACATCACCACCCGCTTCCATGTTCAAACTGTTGTTCAAACCCGTAATGATCCCGATAGCTTTACCAATAAATATACCTTTATTGGCAAGGTCATTATTTTCAATCGCATAGCGACTCTGTGCGATACGTTGCAACGCACCATCAAACATCATTTGAATAATACGATGTGGTGATGCAACTGCTATCTCACTTTCCAGCGAAACCTTTCGATATGATTGAAGAGAACTTCTCATTTTAACCTACCTATTAGCATCTATAGCTTTGTAAACATTCAGCTGTCGTTTACTTTTACGCCCAGCATGAAGCAGGGATTGCCGATGTTCCTTAATCACTTTAGCCTTAGCCTCAAATGATTGTGTTATCAATAGCTGCTCTTTCAACTGTGCAGCATCGGCATCGGTTGCATTAGCAAATGTGCTTGCGAGTAAAAGTTGACGCTTCCCAACAAGTTCCTGCAAATATGATACCAACTCATCGGTTGACTGGTCTTCAGCTACGACTTGCTCAAGAGTGGCTAACACCTTCTCCAGCTCTTCATTTAACTCTGATAGAGACTGCAAACTAAGCTCCTACGCTAATTAAAGCAAAATAGTTATTGTCCAATAACACCAGGTAATGAGTTCAAGCGCTCGGCAAGACCTGCACTTTGCTGATTCAACTGACCAACAATCAAGTCCATGGCGTTAAACTGTTTAAACAAGCGAGCTTGCAACATTTCCATCTTTAATGAAAAAGACTCACGTTGGTCATCCAAACGCTGCTGCTCGGAGGTTAATGCATTATTACGACTATCAATTAACCCCCCAGCCTTCACATAACCATCTACAACCTTATCTAAGCTGCTGGCGATACCTGTATCAGGAGTGGAAAATAATCCCTCTACGGCTCCCATGTCCTCAGATAACGCCTTATCAAGCTTTTCATCATTGATCGACATCTTGCCGTATCTGTCTGTCTCGATACCTATGTCATAAAGCGCGATCGTTTCACCATCAACATCGACACGGTTACTGATCATATTACGCAGTTGAGACTCAATCGAACGGATCATCGAGTCACCTTGAAGAGCTGCAGCTTCCTCTTTTTCTACATCATACTTTGACAGGCTATCTATCGATTCTATGAGTGTATTATAGGCATCGACAAAACCTTTAATGTTCTCTTTAACGGCTTCGTCATCTTGCTCAATTTTTAAGGTGGAGGTTTTGTTAATATCTGCATCGGTAAGCGATAGCGTCACCCCTGTAATGGCATTTTCGACATCATTACTCTGGGAAGTGACTTTTTGACCATCGATATAAATCACCGCATTTTGCGCGGCTTGGAGCTCAGTCAAGTTCCCCGTGCCAAACATATCATTAAGGCCAGAGCCAACAGTATCGGTCGCTGTTACGCTAACCTGATTATCGGTTCCCGATTCATCTGAGCTAAAGACCAAACGGCTGCCGCCATCACTTTTAATAATAGTGGCTGTAACACCTGAATTATCAGCTGATTCGTTGACCTTCTTAGCAATAGCCTCTAAAGAATCCCCCGCCTCAACTTCAACAGAGAAGGCTTTACCATTAACGGAAAGATCTAGGGTGCCCTGGCCAACAGGTGCTGTGGCGTCTGCAACGTTAATACCAGCCACTTTATGGAAGCTTGCGAGTTGCTCAACCTGCACCTGATAACTGCCCGATTGCGCATTCTTATCGGCTGTAGCGCTAAAATAATCGCTTTCACCAGTAGAGACTTTACGGATGTTAAGTGAATTTGGATCGCTCAGCTTTTCTAAAGCATCTTGGAAAGTCGACAACTGACTCTTAAGGGTACCAATAGCCGATACCTTAGCTTCAATCGTTTCTTCTGTTTTATCAAAAATCGCTTCTTTGGGTATTTTTTCGGCATCAACTAACACCCCAACGATGGTGTTGATATCTAAGCCGGATCCGATACCGGTTGCTGTTAATGCCATTTTTGCCCCCTAGACAAAATAATTAATTTTTGACGCGCCTGTTACGCTTCAGTCTTAAGCAAGAATCCCGCCACTTCATTAAGTTTTTGCGCTAATTCTAGTGCTTCTTCGTTTGGGATCTGCCGGATAACATCGCCTGAGTCGACATCCATAACACTGACAACACTTCGGCCTGAATCTTCATCAACCTTAAATGCCAAGCCTTTACGCATTAAGGACATCATATCGGTTAATTCACTCGCGATGTCGTGGAGCCCTTCTGCTTCATCTTTTGCGGCTTCCTGAGTCAGCAGCCCTTGTTCCGCGTTATTAGCATCGCTAATCGATACTGAGTCAGATAATGGCTCCGTATCGGTTGCTGAATTATTAGCCTCAACTTTCAACGCTGTCTGACTTACAGCACCTGTAAAGCTCACATCCATTGTCATATTTCACCTCCATAACACTTAACTATTAGGCGCTCCTTGGACTTCTTAGCGCCATAGAATATAAACGACAAAGGGAGATTCATAGTGAATCCCCCCCTTTTTGAGCTATCGTTTAAATTTCAACTCCCCCATGGAGAGTAGAGATTAAAGGAGAGACAAAGCAACTTGTGGTAGCTGGTTTGCTTGGGCAAGCATAGCTGAACCAGTTTGCTGTAGCACCTGGTTTTTAGTCATTGCTGCAGTTTCTTTTGCAAAGTCAACATCTACGATACGGCTCTTAGCATCGGCAACGTTTGCTTGTGTGTTAGCACTGTTACTGATGTTGTGAGATAGACGGTTTTGGATAGCACCAAGCTCAGCACGCTGACCATCAATGTTCTTGATTGCAGCATCTAGCTTACCAATTGCCGCGTCACGACCTGCTGAAGTTGTCACGTCTAGTGCACCAACAGAAAGTGTTGTCGCGTCGGTCTTTTTAACAGTAATAGTAACGTCTTCACCATCTTGGTGACCAACTTGGAACTTCTTACCGCCAGAGAAACCACCAGCCATTAGTTTGGTGTTACCAAACGCTGTAGTGTCACCGATAGAAGTGATCTCTGTTGCTAACTCATCCATCTCAGCTTTAATCGCTGTTAAGTCATCTGCACTGTTGGCACCGTTTTCAGACTGGATTGCTAGGTCACGCATACGCTGAAGCATGTTAGTTTGCTCCTGCATCGCACCTTCAGAGATTTGCGCAATTGAAATCGCATCGTTAGCGTTACGCATACCAACTTCAAGACCACGAACCTGTGAGTCTAGACGGTTAGAAATAGCTAGACCCGCAGCATCGTCCTTCGCACCGTTAATGCGAAGACCACTTGATAGACGCTCCATAGAAGTCGCCAAGTTTTGGCTAGAAGCATTCAAGTTCTTTTGCGCTTTCATCGAAGTCACGTTTGTATTTACTGTAATAGCCATAATTTGTTTCCTCTTAAAATACCTGGCTTTAAAACTTGCCTGTCTATTTACGCCAGGCGGGTCTATTGGGTTACAGTAACTTTAACGGCAGCGATTTTTTAATCTTTAGCAGTTTTTTTAAAAAAATAGATATATTTAAATATTTCCTTTAAAAACATAATGATAAGTAACATTCTGTAACGGTGGTACCCCAGAAACGAAAATCCATATTCACTGTATAAACAGTCAATATGGATCTTTCTTACCACTAACCGGCTATGGGCTGGTCAGTTACTTCTGCTAACCGTTAGCCTAGAAGAGACAATGCGACCTGTGGCAATTGGTTTGCCTGCGCCAGCATAGAGCTACCAGTTTGCTGTAGTACCTGATTCTTTGTCATCTCAGCCGTTTCTTTAGCAAAATCCACGTCTACGATACGACTCTTAGCATCGGCAACGTTTGCTTGAGTATTCGCACTGTTACTGATGTTGTGAGATAAACGGTTTTGAACAGCACCCAGCTCGGCACGTTGTGTATCGATATTTTTAATCGCCGCATCAAGCTTACCAATCGCCGCGTCACGGCCTGCTGATGTCGTTACGTCAAGCGCATTAACCGACAGAGTTGTCGCATTAGTTGTCTTAACGGTAACTGTTACATCTTCGCCATCTTGGTGACCAACTTGGAACTTCTTGCCTGCTGAGAATCCACCAGCAAGTAACTTAGTATTACCGAAAGCAGTACTGTCACCAATCGCTGTAATTTCAGTAACTAGCTGATCCATTTCTTCTTTAATAGCCGTTAAATCATCGGCACTGTTGGCACCGTTCTCAGATTGGATTGCTAAGTCACGCATACGCTGCAACATGTTTGTTTGCTCTTGCATCGCACCTTCTGAAATCTGTGCAATAGAAATAGCATCGTTAGCGTTACGCATACCAACCTCTAAACCACGAACTTGCGAGTTCAAACGGTTAGAGATCGCCAAACCTGCGGCGTCATCCTTTGCACTGTTAATGCGAAGACCACTAGATAGACGCTCCATTGACGTTGCTAGACCTTGACTAGAGGTATTTAGGTTCTTTTGCGCCTTCATCGATGTAACGTTAGTATTAACGGTAATAGCCATCTTTAATTTCCTTTATCTAAAGTTGCCGCCAAGACTTCAGACTTGGCTAATTTCGGTTAATTTGAGTTCGAGTTCTCTAGGCCCACACTGCCTATTAGATATAATCAAATAGTGACACTGTGCCGACCTTGGTAAATACGCTTGATGCGGCATTTAGAGCCTGTTGCTGTTGCTCCAACTGCGTTATCGCCTCGGCATAATCTAAATCTTCCAACATAGATAAAGCCGAGTTGTTTACAATCTTCTCTTCTTCATGGGTTGCGCTATAACTGTCTAAACTTTTTAAGCTATTACCAGCTACGCCTCGTGCAACATCCAATTGCTTCATTCCGCTGTCGACATTATTCAACATCTGTGCCAACTCTGACTGACCAGCAGGAGTGTTTACCTTATTTGGATCCTCAATTAACGCAATGGCGCTATTGATGGTATCGAGCAAGCTGACTTCAGGCTTATGCTCCAGAGTAAATGAGTCACCCGGCGCGGGTTTGCCATCGAGCTTCACTTCGATACCGTTAAATGAAACCGGGTTATTGGGGTCAAATGCAGTAACCGTGGTTACCACAGCGTTTGACGAATCTCTGACCTCTAAATCATTACCCACCATGTTAAATGTGTAGGTATCTGCAACGTGTGTCGCAGGATCTGTCACTTTAGCGCTCTCGACACTGAACTCCCCCGTTTGAGAGGCCAAATAATTGACGCTATAGTCCCCTAACCCATTAGCAGCATTCATAAAAGCAAGATCACCAGGAATATTGGCACCAATAGTTGTGCCCGATGCAACCACGCTATCTCGTACGCCACTATCACCGTGATATACCACATTGCCGCTGGCATCGAACTCAAAAGGCTGACTGTCAGTATTAAACCCACTGAACAAGTAATTACCCGATTCATCCTTACTGTTAGCAATCGCCATCAACTCTTCTAGGCTACCGCGCATCTCATCGGCAACAGTTTGCCGATCGGAATCGGTCAAAGTGCCGTTTACCGCCCTTAGAACCTGTTCTCTGACACTGCTAGTGATCGTTGCCGCACTGCCAAGCTTACTTTCAGAGATAGATAAACGATTCTTGGCATAATCAATGTTTTTCAAAAACTGATCGACGATGGCATTTTGTTGATTGAGATTGCCAATACCTGAAGCAGCAACCGGATCATCCCCAGCACTGTTAACGCGCTTTCCTGTCGATAACTGCTCTATAATCTGGCTCGTTTGCGATTGTTTTTGAGTCACACTATTAATGTTTTGATGAAACATTTGCGCGGTAGAAATTCGCATAATTCTAATTCCTAAATCCTGAGTCCAAGTTTTGTCTCAAACCTTTAAGCGTTCAGTGTTAACGCAGTGAGCTAAATAGTGTGTTAAATATTTCATTGGCGGTGGTCATGATCCTCGCCGATGCCTGGTAAGACTGTTGAAAGCGCATCAAATTTGCCGCTTCTTCATCAAGATTAACTCCGGATACGCTTTGAACCCGTGTATAGGCTTGATTGTAAATAGCTTCGGCTGAGCCCATCGACATTTCAGCCGATTTAGTCTTACTCCCCACATCAATAGTCGTATTTTCAAATACATCGGTGAGCGTTGTTTTACCGCCATTCATCAGTTTGGCCTCGTTTAACTTGGCCATGTTCACCATGTTAGTGTTATCACCTTCGGCAAATGACAAATCGAAAGTAAACTTCTGTGCTGTTGTCGCAGTAGAGTCTATTTCAAAGGTGAAACCATGAGCGCTGATATTGGGCGGTGTGTATGGCGCAGCCGCGCCAAGAGATGTACCAGCGGCATCAAATACTTCAAATGTCGGTGGCGTAGCTGCGGGATCAATTTCAAAGGTGAGCTCAGAGCCCGTAACAGGGAAGTTCGCAGCGGTTCTATCATCGATACTGACAAGGCTAACTTGGCTATTGCCGGTGTTTGCCGCATCAGCAGTAATCTTAGAACCCGCCGCAGCAATGCCTTTAGGGTCTGTCATCTCAACCGATATAGAAGATGCAGCACCAGATGTTGGACGAATTTCAAAGGTATCACCGGATGCTAATGTGCCCGCATCGATATTGATACTAAAGCCATCAGCCCCTTCAAGCTTAGTGCCATTTAACGTCAGCGGCGTAATATTGCCGCTAGCGGCATCTTTTAGTTCATAGGTCGATGGTGCTGTAAACTTAAGCTCATAACTGCTACCAGTTAAGTTACCTACATCATCAATATTAACGCTCAAATTGGCTGTGCCGGTATTACTTGATAACGCGCCAACTCGACCAATCTGCATTGAGGGATCGTTAATGTCGGTAAAGATGTTAGCCCCCACTTGACCATTAAGATCGAAGCCTTGAGCTTGGGCTTGGTTAAATGCATCACTAACACCTAAGGCAAATTGCCCTAGCTCCATCTGCGATGGAATAAGTGTTTCGTCCCGGTAATTAACCAGAGCGCCTAATTGACCACCTAACTTGCTGGCATCAACGATCATACTCTTGCTGCCCGATTGTGCAGTGATTTGTAATTCGTTGGGATATGGGTCGCCCTGTACTGTCCCCATTTGCATCGACATCTCACCGGAGACCAGCATGATAGAACCGCCTAACATGATGCTCTTAGCACCAGACTCTAGCGGTACAACGTTGACAGAGGCATACTCACTCAGCTCTAAGATCAGTGCATCTTGCTTGTCCAGTAGCTGCATATCTTGACCTTGAGACTTCATCAGCTCTCGGTTAATGCTGCCAAGTTCATTACTGATCTCGTTAATTCGATCGGTAACTGCTGAAATTTGATCATTAGTCTGCGTCATTTGGCTGTCAAGATGACTCTGCATCTGATTAACGCTATTAGCCAATTGATTAGCACTGGTTAACATCGAACCACGCAGTCCTATATCATTAGGAATATCAGCCAGAGCGTTCATGCTAGCAAAGAAATCATTTAGCCCCTGCGGAACCGCTTTGCCGATTTGTGAGAACAGTTGGTCAAGCTCACTCATTTTACCAAAAGTAGTTTGCGACTCACTGACAGCCGTGGAGCCAATGCGGAGTTCCCGCGTGGCATAATCGTTATAGACTCTTTTTACATCAGAGACATAGGTACCAGCACCGTAAAAATCATTACCCATGCGCTGCGAATCTAGCGCAGACTGTGATACCACCTGGCGGTTATAACCAGCAGTATTAGCATTGGCGATATTATTACTGGTTATCGCCAGCTGTGACTGAGAGGCCAGTACGCCCGTACGGGCTATATTCATTAAGTCTAAAGACATGAGTACTGACTCCCTGTTGCAAGAGATTGAACAAATCTATACTTCATTGCTTAACCCCTTGTAAGACATCTTTAAAGTCTCGAGTAATGGTTTTCATGACCTGTATAACCTTATCGGCATATTTAGGGTCGGTTGCGTAACCTGCATCCTGCAAAGAACGGATAAAGGCTTGAGGGTTGGCCGCCTGCTTCATTGCGTCTTGATAGCGCTCGCCATTTGCAATGAAGGAGACAAAATCACTAAAGCTTTGGCCGATATCATCGTACACACGAAAGTTCGCTTGCTGCTTAACCGCTATACCTTGCTCATATTCCAATGTACTGACTGACGCTTTATCACCTTGCCAGCGGTTGTCGGCTTTAATGTTAAATAGGTTGTTGCTCTGCTGGCCTTGATAGCCCTTCACCATTTTCTGACCCCAACCCGTTTCTAACGCCGATTGCGCTATCAACACCTCAGGCGTGGTACCCAGTTTTTGCGCCGCCTCTTGTGCATGGGGATATAAACGTGCCACGAACTCATCTTGGCTGGTAAAGTTTGCTTGAGACTTATCGGCATTGACTGCCGCAGACGGCAATACTTTGCCACTGAGTACTGAATCTAATGTTTGTGTCTTGGCACTAAAAGTAGGTGCAGACGTTGCTTGAACTGCATTAGCAGCTTGAGCCTGAGTCTGCCCAAGTTGGTTTGGTAAAGCTTGAGCAGCCATAGCGTCAGAAGTTACAACACGAGAACTCGGCATCTGCAGCGTACCTAGCCTATCCATGGTAAGTGCTGCGGCCTTTGAATCGCCGTTGATATCACCGCGTAGCACTGAGGCCGGGGTCATAGGACTATTAGCTGGATCTAACTGCTGCACCATCAAGTCGGCTAATCCCAACATACCTTCACCAGAAAGGTTGAGCGACATCTGCTGATCATGCATCTGCTCATAAAACTTGGTGTATTGGCTGTTCATTGGGCTGTCAGATTCAAACACAGCATTGGCGTCACGCATACTTTGCATCAGCATCTGTACGAAGATCCCTTCAAATTGCTGAGCAACCTCTTTTAACGCACTGGTTTCATCATTTTGAGCCTTGGATCTTAATGAGTCCAAGCCCCCAAGATCCAGAAATTGCGATGCGTTCGACAGCTTTTCCATGACACCTTTCCAATCAAACCGACAATATTTAGATAATTATCAATTCACCATGCAAAGCTCCTGCCATCTTTAACGCTTCAAGAATAGCAAGTACATCAGAAGGCGCAGCCCCGACTAAGTTAACCGCACGAACCAGCTCATCTAACGTGGTGCCGGGGTTGAACATGAACATGCGGCTGTCCTCTTCGGCAACATCAATAGTGCTGTCAGTCGTCACCACTGTCTGGCCATTACCGAACGCATTTGGCTGTGAAACCTGTGTTGCCTCGGCGATGGTCACGGTAAGACCACCATGGGTCACCGCCGCTGGCAGTAATTTGACGTTTTGTCCCACAACAATCGTACCGGTACGTGAGTTTACGATGACCTTAGCGGACTCTGTTGCTGGCTCAACTTCGATGTTTTCTAATGTCGCCAAGAAGGATACTCGCTGGGACACATCTCTTGGAGCACTAACCTGTACCGATGTCGCATCCAGAGGTCTTGCCATACCTGGGCCTAACAGATCATTAATCGCATCGGCTAAACGCTTGGCAGTAGAAAAGTCGGCGCGGCGCAGGTTAAAAGTTAGGTGATCGCCAGTAGAAAAAGGCGTAGCCACCGTACGTTCAATAATCGCGCCGTTGGGAATACGTCCAACTGTTGGTGTGTTTTGCACAACCTTAGAGCCATCCATCCCTTCGGCGCTAAAACCACTGACCACCAAGCTGCCTTGAGCGATGGCATAAACATTCCCATCAACCCCCTTTAGGAAGGTTTGCAGTAGCATGCCCCCTCGTAGGCTTTTTGCCTCGCCCAAACTTGAAACCGTCACATCTAAGGTTTGGCCCGGCTTAATAAACGGCGGCATATCAGCACTCACCGCCACCACGGCAATGTTCTTGATCTTAGGTCTGAAGTTATCCGGCAAATTAATGCCGAAGTTTTTTAGCATGGTTTTAAAGGTCTGCTCGGTGTAGCGCGTCTTTTCACCTGTCCCCGGTAAACCCACCACTAAACCATAACCAATCAACTGGTTACTACGAACACCTTGCACGTTGGCGATGTCCTTAACCCGCTGCGCCTGTACCGGTGCGCTCAAGGCTAAGATGGCACAAAGCAAAACCAATTTTAATTTCATCATACTGAATCCTTACCCAGATCTAAGTTACGATCTCAGCCTAAAATGGCCACCAGCTGCCCATGAAGAACGAAGCTAACCAACCCACTTTTTGCACCTCGGCAAACGTGCCGGTTCCGCTGTACTGAATACGCGCGTTTGCCACTCGCTGTGAATCGATAGTATTGTCTGGTCGAATATCTTGAGCACGCACAATGCCGGTGATCCGAACAAACTCATCACCATTGTTGATGCTTATCCACTTTTCACCACGAATAACCAAGTTACCGTTATTGAGTACCTGCATCACGTTCGCGGAGATGCTGCCCGATAGGCTGTTGCTTTGGTCGGCATCAGATTCACGCTTGGTGTTCATGCTATCTTTGTAGCGCAAGTCGATGGGGTTGCCACCAATAGTGACATTACCGCCACCCGCATAGATGGGATCGAGAGAGAGATCGGTTCCCTTCTTAATCTCATTATTGGCACTCTTTTTCGCCTGAGTCTGCTCCATTAACATCACAGTAATGATGTCACCCACCTTAAGGGCTTTAATGTCAGAATAGAGGCTAGATGCCTGACTATCTTGATACATAGAGCCTGTCGCGGCGATTTTAGTCGGCGGGGCTTCAGGATAAACTGGCGCATAATATGGATCGTCAGCAATCGGCTTCTCGTTGGTTGCGCTACAGCCCGACATCGCCGCCATAAGGATAAAAATCCACAAACGATTCATAGTTAATGCCTCTTAAAATGCTTTAAAGATTCTGGTTAACGTAAGACAGCATCTGATCGACCGCAGAGATCACTTTCGAGTTCATCTCATAGATACGCTGACTCTCGATCAAGTTCACCAACTCTTCGGTCACGTTCACGTTTGAAGTTTCAAGTGCCCCTTGGCGAATCGCTCCCATACCATCGAGCGATGCAGTGCCCTGAATAGGCGTGCCACTCGCACCCGTCTCTAGATACAAGTTTTGCCCCATAGGATCTAACCCCGACGGATTAATAAAATCCGACATGGCGAGCTGACCCACCACTTGGTTCTCGGCATTGCCGGGCGTCTTTACTGAAACTTCACCTTCTGCAGATACCGTAATGCTGGTTGCATCATCGGGAATAGTAATGGATGGCTGCACCACATAACCCGAACCCGGTGTAACAATCTGGCCGGTGTCGTCTAGGCTGAACTGACCATTACGGGTATAAGCCGCAGTGCCATCAGGCAGCTGCACTTCGAAAAATCCAGGGCCTTCAACCATTAAATCCAATGAGTTATCAGTGGTTAGCATGTTGCCTTGAGTAAACATCTCTTGGGTAGCGACCACTTTGGTACCCGCACCGATATTCAAACCGTTAGGCAACTTAGTGTTTGAAGCGCTGATACCACCAGCTTGATTGACGTTTTGGTAGAGCAAGTCTTCAAATACCGCACGACTCTTTTTAAAACCTACGGTGCTGGCGTTCGCCACGTTATTTGAGATAACAGAAATATCTGTTTGCTGAGCGTCTAAACCAGTCTTACTTATCCATAAAGCGGGATGCATAGTTTATCTCCTAGCTTATGCGCATTAAGGAAGAGGACGCGCGATCGTTCTCTTCTGCTGTTTTCATCATTTTCACTTGCATCTCGAACTGACGCTGTAGGTCAATCATAGATACCATCTCATGAACTGCATTGACGTTACTGCCTTCGACAGCACCACTTAGCAGGCCTACGCTAGGATCGGCAGGTGCATTCTCACCAGACATCAGGCGAAACAGACCATCCTCCCCACGCATTAAATTCTCGTTACCCGGATTAACCAGTTTGATTCGAGCAACCTCTTCAATCACTTCCGCCGTAGCTCCCGATGGACGCACAGATACGATACCGTCTTGGGAGATCTCGACTTTTTCAATCGGCAGCGGCAACACAATTGGACCATTATCGCCCATCACCGCCGTGCCTCTGTCGTTACGCAGTACGCCCGTTGTATCAAAACGCAAACTGCCTGAGCGGGTATAGGCTTCACCGCCATTTTCAGCTTGCACCGCAATCCAACCATCACCTTTTACGGCAATGTCTAAATCACGACCGGTTGTTTTTATTGGCCCACTTGCAAAGTTAGCTGACGGAGTTTCGGTCATAGAGAACACTCGCGTAGGCAAGCCCTCGCCAAACGCCTGCATCGAGCGCGCCTGAGAAAGAGAGGCTTTAAAGCCATCGGTATTGGCGTTGGCTAAATTGTTGGCACTGACAGCCAACGAATTCATATTCTGTTTAGCGCCGCTCATCGCGACATAGAGCAATTTGTCCACTTAATACTCCGTCAAACTTCCGTCTAACGAAATAAATAGCAAACATCGTGCCAAGGTAGATAAAAGAAGGTACTAGGAAAGCAGGTTCTAGGTAGAAGCTAAGACGGGAAGGCAGAAACGAACGGCCTGCGGCCTTACGGAAAGTCAGTGAAGGACGCTACTCTGCTAGGACGTGACGACGTCACTGCGAGAAAAGCATAAAGACCAAAGCAATAACATACATAAACCTATACATGCTTTGACTTTTCTTGTGCTTTTCCTCTAAGTGAGCCTGCGAGCGTTCTAGAAGGGCGCAGCCCGCTCTCGCAGCGAAGCGCCCTTGTTAGCTTTTAAGAACTATCGGATTTGCAGAACAGTTTGCTGTAGCGTGTTGTTCACTTCTAGGGTTCTTGAGTTGGCCTGGAAGTTGCGCTGTGCCGAGATTAAATCCACTAGCTCAGTGGTCAAATCAACGTTTGATTGCTCAAGAGCCGATGAACGGATACTACCAAAAGTACCGCTGTTTGCTTCACCCGCTAACGCTGGACCTGAGTCTAAGCTCGCTTTCCAAGAGGTATTACCCGCCTGTGACAGTCCCTGCTCGTTTGCAAAGCTCACTAAGGCAACACGTGCTAATGGCACGGTAGAGCCGTTACTGTAGCTCGCATTGATCAGGCCATCTGCGCCCACTTCCACGTTCGTCAAACGGCCAACCGTTGTACCGTCTTGAGTCAGCTCGGTGACCTCAAATGGTGAGGCATACTGCGTAGGGTTATTAAAGTTCAGGGTCAATGTCTGACTACCATCGGCACCAGGGCCCAGTACGTTAGCGCCACCCACACCTAGAGGCACAGTTGAGATAACCGCAGGGTTACTGCCTGTGTACGCACCAGTATCGTTAAACGAAATTGCAGCACCTTTCCAACCAGCGGCGTTTTCAGCACTCGCTTGACCATCAACCGTACCATCGCCATTGGTATCGACATCATACTCACCAGCGGCGGGGTCTAAGTCTACAGGCTTGCCGTCGACTGCATAGAATGCCACCCAGTTACTCTCGCCTGTATGCGCTGCATTTGGTGGACGCACAAAGTAAGAAGTCAGAATATGTGGCTCACCTAGCGAGTCGTAAATTGTCACCGAAGTTGAGTTGTTAAACGTATCTGGATCATCGGGATCGAAAGCGGCAGGATCAAGAGTTGACTCTCCCGCATTGAGGTTCATCTGAATACCGACATTATCGGTCTTAACTGGGCTACCTGCTGTATCTGGGATCTGTACAGGTTTTGTTGTCGTCAAACTCACCGATGTTGAATTACCATCTTTATCTACAGGGAATGTCTGTAAAAAGTTACCTGCTGAATCAACAATGTAATTATTAGAGTCAAACTTGAACGCGCCAGCGCGAGTGTATGAGTGATCTTGTGAGCCCACCTCTGATGAGGTCACAAAGAAGCCACCGCCATTAATCGCCATGTCGAGCGAGTTATTGGTAAATTGCATGCTGCCCTGATGGAACTGCTGCGCCACTTGGCTGGTTGCCACACCGCCACCAACAGTGGTTTTGCTGTTGGCAAAAATTGAACTTGCGTACACATCCGCAAATTCCGCACGGGATTCTTTAAAGCCTGTGGTGTTAACGTTTGCGATGTTGTTTGCCGTTGTATTTAGATCTTTTTGCGCAGACGATATACCGCTCAATGCAATGTTAAATGACATGATTCACCTCAATCCTTATAAAATTCGATTTCGAGACGTTTGTTACTTATTGAGTAACAAGCCGCCTTTGAAAATATCTGTCTAGCAATTAAGTCTCTGATACCGCTAATACATCGCTTATCTTAATGCCGCCAACACCACGCAGGTTTAAGATGGCGCCTGTTGCGGCTGTTCCCAGTGAAACACTGGTAACGTGGGCATAAGTCGACACGGGCAACTCTTCACTGGTGCCATCGACCTTGCCGCTGGCCTTGAAGGTATAATTACCTTCAGCGACTGGCTCGCCATTCTTATCTAGACCATCCCAGCTGACATCGATGTTGCCGCCAGCGCTTCCATCCACATTGTAAGTCGTGATCAACTGACCTTTCTCGTCTTCAATGCGAACAGTGATGGACTCGATTGGCGAAGGGGTACTGATAATGCCCTTCATACTCGGGTCTTCGGCTGATATATGAGCCGTGTCAGACGGGATCAATACCTTCTGACCAACAAGACCTGAAGCCTGCAACGCCTGACTCGAGCTGGTTAGCGCATTGAGGTTGATAATCTCCTCGTTAAGCTTACTGATCCCATCTACAGTCGAGAAGGAAGCCATCTGCTGGATCATCTGATCATTCTCAACAGGCTTAAAAGGGTCTTGCATCGACAACTGTTGACTCAATAACGAAAAGAAATCCTCTTGCGTCAACTCCTGGTTATTAGGCTCAGGGATAGAGCTCTCTTCAGGTAAACGAAGACCATCAAGAAACGGGTTCCCAGTTGATGTCTGTTCAGTGTTGGTCGCCGATGCCACCGAACTCTGAGTCGCTGCCTGTGCAGTTTGCGGCGAAATAGCATTAGCCTGTTGTGGCTGCCCTGGTGCCGTCTGCGTTGCGGTGAGCGGATTAATAAGGCTCAAAATTTACCTCCAGCTTTCACTGAGTTTATTTGCCCATTCTAAGTGTCTGCTGAAGCATCGATTTCGCAGCTTCAGTGACTTGTACGTTCATTTGGTAAGAGCGAGAGGCGGAAATCATGTTAGCCATCTCCTCCATCACATTCACATTTGGCTTATAGATAAAGCCATCGGTATCCGCCATTGGGTGATCTGGCGCAAACTCTTTATTTAGGGGTAAATCACTCTCTACAATCCCTTTTACTGCAACAGATTGTGCAGCGCCCTGTTGCTGCTGAGCTTTACTCATCTCAGCCTCAAAAATGGGATGACGGGCACGATAAGTTTCCCCAACACTACTCGACACGGAGTCTGCATTGGCGATATTACTGGCTGTAGTGTTAAGTCTGACTGACTGAGCCGACATGCCAGAACCCGCTACATTGAAAATATTGAATAAGCTCATAATTAATCGCCTCTAATCGCTTTTTTCATGCCTGAGAACTTACCGTCAAGAAAACCCAGTGACATCTGATATTCAAGTGCATTTTGCATGAAAGCAGACTGCTCCTGCTGAATATCCACAGTGTTACCGTCACCAGTATCAGGCTGATTTGGCACTCTATAGCCAAGATGCTGTTGAGTTAACGCAGCCATATCGAAATGCTTACTGTCACTTTTCGCCATAGCAAGACCAGATTGCTGAGATTGAGCAGCGCTCATTGCTTTAGAAAAGTCGACATCACGTGCCTTATAGCCTGGCGTATCGGCGTTGGCGATATTTGAAGATAGGACCTCTGCACGTTGGGAACGAACGCCCAAAGTGTATTGATGAACTCCTAATGCTTTATCGAAACTAATCGCCATAAAATTGCCTCCTCAGATCTACGCCTAAATAAAAGCAATAGTTATGCCAAATTACTATGGTAGTGAGAAATTTTGTAGAGAAATAAGTTTAGAGAGAAAAAATAGCCATAAAAAAACGCGCCATACTCGGCGCGTTTACTTTACTCGTGCGGTCAAAAGCGGGCATTAAACTCGCTTTTGATAATAGATCCCTGGATTACAACGGATCATATCGAATTCATCTGAAAGGCCAGCTATAGACTCGGATGCACCAAGAAACAGTATGCCGTTAGGATTCAATGCGGCAGCAAATTGCCGCAGTATTTTCCGCTTTGCCTCAGGTGAAAAGTAGATCAATACATTACGGCAAAAAATGATATCGAACTTACCCAGTAAGCTATAACTCTCAAGTAAGTTATGCGCTCGAAAATTGACTAAGCGCTTAACGTTATCTTTAATCACCATGTTACCCGAGGGCAAAAGATCAAAAAACTGACGCTTACGCTCATCCGACAGACCTCGTCCTAGGGCAAGATTATCATACTCGCCACTTTTACAACGTTCGAGCATCGATGGCGACAGATCCGTAGCCAAAATACTGGCATTACCTGGTAGGCCACCAGGTTTACGTTGCTGATGCTCTATGATGCTCATCGCTAGAGAATATGGCTCTTGGCCTGATGAACAAGCCGCAGACCATATCTTTACCGGACGCCCTAAGCGCCCAAAAGACGGCAAAATGCTGTTAGACAATAACTCGAAAGGATAACGGTCACGAAACCATAAGGTTTCATTGGTGGTCATGGCATCGATAACCTCTGTACGCAACTGGCGCTCAGTAGGTTTCATCGATTGTTTTACGACTTCAGATAATGAGGGCAAGTTGTACTTGCCCATTAGAGGCGCTAATCGGCTTCGCACCAAATACTGCTTATTTTCTCCCAGCACAATACCACTGTGCTGTTCTAAGAATAATCTAAATTGCTTGTACTCAGTCTCAGCAAGAGATTTATTCGTCACTCTATTATCCTAATATCAATAAAACAAACCGCACAGGCTCAAAGGTGTTAACCACAGCCAAAAAGCGAACGCAGCGTTATACCTTAGCATCAACGCAAACACAAGCAAGAGATGTTTGTGTTCCGACTCAATACTACAGATTAAAGGCTTAGATGTTTATTTACCGCTGCCGCTAATTCATCAGGATTAAATTTTGCGATAAAGTCATTGGCACCGACTTTCTCGACCATTGCCTGGTTGAACACCCCACTTAAGGATGTGTGCAATACCACTTTGATATTCTTAAGCTTAGGGTCATCACGGATCTCAGCAGTTAAGGTATAACCATCCATTTCTGGCATCTCGATGTCAGAAATAATTAATGGGATCTCAGTGGAAACATCTTCAAGGTCAGCAGACATGGTTCTCAGCTTTTCAAGCGCCTCTTTACCGTCTTTAGCGGTATCGATCTGTAGATCCAGTGACGTAAGCGCTCGAATAATCTGTTTACGGGCAACCGACGAGTCATCGATGACCATGATATGATAATGCTGCTCTCTATCGATAGTTAACGCGTCATTGAGTTCTTGACTGATATTGGTATTAACCGGAGAGATCTCATCAAGAATTTTTTCGACGTCAAGGATTTCAACTAACTCGTTTTCTATCTCTGTCACCGCAGTTAAATAAGAGAACTTTCCAGCGCCTTGAGGCGGCGGCATAATCGCTTCCCAATTCATGTTGATGATACGTTCAACCGAGCTCACTAAAAAACCTTGTACGCTACGATTATACTCAGAGATAATAATGAAACAGTTGCTGATGTCCTCAATCGGACGACCACCTGTCGCTGCGCTTAAATCAATCACTGAAATAGTCATGCCACGCACATGAGCGACACCACGCACTTTAGAATTTAACTTAGGCAGGCTAGTTAAAGGAGGACACTGTAAAACCTCCTTCACTTTAAACACGTTAATTCCGAATCGTTGACGTCCATTTAATTTAAATAACAACAACTCAAGTCGATTTTGCCCCACCAACTGAGTCCGTTTGTTTACTGATTCAAGAATATTCGACATATAATTTTTGCCCTGCGCCTACTTACTCATAGGCTTATATCTGATTAAATTTAAGAAATTCGTGCAAATAAACACTAAATACTCGTCACTATCGCTTTATTTCACACTGCATACTATTTTAGGCATACAACTTGCTTTGCTAAACCTATCTGAGTTTAGCGACACAATTTCAGTCAAACTAATGACGCTCACCGACGTAAAAGGATAGAGATGACTGCGGTCCAAAAAATTACAAAATATAAGCGCATTCTAACGAATCAAGCTACTGCATTCATTATGAAAATCTTTTTTGGCTCGCTTTCCATCACACTTCTGATGCCAACTCTAGCACTTGCTGTAGAATCTGCCAGTATTCCTTCTATATCGACCATATCTCGATTAGCTATAGCTGCAGTTGAACAAAAAATTGATGTACCTGAAAAAGCACGGATTAATATTACGCCCCAGAGCTTAGATACTCGGGTCAACCTACCTAATTGCTACCAACCGATTAAGGCCGAAATAGCCAGTGATCGCGCCATTCGACGCAATAACACCGTAAAAATTAGCTGCAACAGCCCCGACTTAAGCTATCCATGGCAAATTTTTCTCTCTGTGCGAGTCGACGTCCTCTATCCCATCGTCGTTGCAAAATCTACCATGGGGCCAGGTGACCTACTCTCTCCGAGCGATATTGAAATCGAATATATCGAGCAAACCAGTATTCGAGGCCATCAGTTTGAAGAGTTATCTCAAGTGATTGGTGCAAGGCTGAAACGCCGTGTTGCTCCCGGTCAGCCCATCTTTGCTAACCAGTTGTGCATCGTCTGTAAAGGTGACAGTGTGTCGATATTTGCCCGTTCAGAAAACTTTGAGATAAAGACTGTGGGAGAGGCGCTACAGGATGGTAATGTTGGCGATAAAATTCGGATCAAAAACAGTCATTCTCATAAAAAACTTGATGCCCGCGTCACTGGCGTTGGCCAAGTCGAAGTAAGAATGTAACAATATAAGAAAGTAAAAACTTAAAAAGTCCTAAAGTAATGAGTCATGCTGCCGATAGCATGTGTAAGAAACTCTCTTTATTAACTGTTGGATCTCAAAATGGCTATTGATATTAAACAAGTAAACCCTCACGCCACTACGCGTGTCGGCACAGGCAGTAACCTAAAAGGTGCGCCCGCACAAACAGCTGCTGCCGCAGTTGCACCAACGCCACAAAAAAGTGACTCGGTGTCGATTACCGCGCAGGCTCAACAAATTCAAAACGTACAGACAAAGATGGCCGACATGCCTGAAATTGATCAGAAGAAAGTCGATGAAATCAAGGCGGCGATTGCTGAAGGTCGTTACAAAATCGATCCTGAAAAGCTTGCAACTAACATCGCTAGCTTTGAAAATGAATTAAAAGACTTAAATTAAGCCTCTATTGCCCGTTGTCACTTCCTGAGTAACGGTATTAGAGCTTAGCATTGCGAATAATAACGAACTCAATTGAGTGGGAAAACAGGCTATTATGACAAATTTATCTCAACTGCTTAGCGCTCAGCACCAAGTGTTGTGTGAACTAAAAGACTTGATTAGCCAAGAGAAGCAAGCCTTACATGCACAGCAGGCCGATACTTTATTATCGCTAGCGAGTACTAAGGCTAATCTACTGGCGAGCCTTAAACAAAATGATGAGATAATTGCCCAGCAGCCAGATCTAGCCTTGTTAAAATCGGATCCCGAACTATCGCAGCAAGTTGCTAATACCAAGCAGCTATTAGCCGAGTGCCAGCAGCTCAACGCAGAGAATGAGTCATTAATCGAATTAAGTTTAGCCAGCTTAAACCGATTCTCGCAGGCACTTCAGGTTAGCCGCAACGCCTCCAGCCTTACCTATGACGGTAAAGGTAAAACCTCAAGCATCTCCACTCTTGGTAATAATTTAAGAGCTTAAAGCTAAGACGGGGACTGCTGGGACGAACAAGCAAAGACGAACGGCCTGCGGCCTTACGGCACGTGGCTTCGCCACTACGGAACGCTTCGCTTACGGAAAAGACTTAACAGATTAAAATGACGGCATAAATGCCGACCTACAGAAAAGAAGGTTCGAGGTTTAAAGAATAGGTCCTAGGTTCTAGAAGCGCAGCGTCCTCGAAGCGCAGCGTTCCGTTAGTGAGCCTGCGAACGTTCCGTACTCTGTGAGCGAAGCGTTCGTCTTTGTCTTTGCTTCTGCTTTCCCGTCTTTGCTTGTGCTTTTCCTAGAAGCGAAGCGCCCTCGAAGTGAGCTTGCGAACGTCCTAGAAGCCCGAAGGGCGACCTCGCAGCAAAGCGCCCTTCTTAGCCTTAAAAATACGTGATCTCTTTTACTTTTTGCGAGCGATGTTGTTGCTGATACAGCGCCCAGACTTGCTCGAAGTCTAACTCAAGCTCTGTCACATAATGCTCGCCCGCTGGATAACTCTTTACCACTTTAGCACCACGGATCACCCCAGAAACCGATGCTTGAATTTCATCGCCCGATAACATCCAATCTCTTACCTGGCTAGTCGCACTCAGCTGCTGACCATAAACCTGCTCGGCAAGCTCACGATAGGCGGCAATCTTTGATGCCTGCATCGCCATTAACACCCGCTGCGACTGCTCTGTCGCGGGCTGAGTATCGAGAGGCGCGTACCCAATGGCGGTCAACTTAGGAAAAGTGCTCGGCGCTTCAGCTTCATACTGCACATACCTATCTTGTGCAGAGCAAGCAGACAGCAGCAATGCTGCACATAAGATAACGGCTTTCATCTATTTATCTCCTACAATTTTGACTCTGTGTTGACCTGCCTGGGCATCTCGATAGAGTAAGCCATTTTCTGATACGACCTTCTCCGATGGACGAACGTAATCAGGCATTGCATTCGCATTAACAAAGCCCTGAGCCGCCGACACTACACGGTTATTAGTGACATTGACGATACGGCTATTGATTGCTATGCCTTGGGTCGAAAAACTCATGGTCGACACCACCACATTCTCAACGGGTATGTCTGAGGGGAGTTGTTGCCAGTCTCGAGTCAAAATAAACTCACCATCTGGCGTCACCTTAAGCGCATCACTGACATTAATATCAACTAAGTTAAATTGATGATCATGCAAGCTGGCAATCAAGCCTTGCTGAAACTGAAGCCCCAATGCATTAGTGGTCTTCATATCCGACAACAGCACAGGTGTTGCCACCAGCAGCGGCTGGTCTGGACGCAGACTATCATTTTGGCGTATTAATTCATTGGCCATCTGCTGTGACAGGTGATTAACCGCCTCAGTATGAGGCAAACCATGGCCGTTCATCATCTGCGGTTCGACCTGACTAGCTGTAGTCGCGCAGCCTAAAGCGAACAAAACAGGCAATAAAGTAATTAGCTTATACATTTCTTAAATTCCGATTGGACGAATATGGCCATGCGTCTTCTTGACCATACCCCGTGTGTTACCACGAATTTAGTGCTATTAACTCCTATCGGCAAATAAGCTAAAAACTTTACCGTTTTTCATCCTAATAAACCTCCCGCTCCCCCTAGGAAAGGCACGTTAATTGCTTAACATTAAGCTAGGCATTCAAGTACGTCAGATATCCGGCATACAAAGCCCTAGGCTATTAATTTCTCAAAACTGGAAAGGTGCGATGAAACCAGCGCAATATTTTACAACTGCACTCATGTGCATAATGTCATCTGTACTGACTTTACCGGCGCAGGCCAAGTGGATCACCGCTAGCGGACAGGCAAAAATCACAGATAACAATGTCACACAAGCTAGAGAAAATGCCATCCATCAAGCTGTTAGCTACGCGACCTTACAATCTGGAGCTAGGTTTAGCAGTCAGCAGACAGTAAAAAATGGTCAGCTCGTCAATGACTCTTTTACTATGGAACAGCAGGCACAAAGCCAGAATATTGAACTTATTAGCGAGCGCATCGAAAATGGTCAGATCGCAGTCAATGTGCGTATCGATATCATTGAGCCACTTAACGATACTTGTCAGGGGAACCAGCTTAAAGCGGCAATTTTAGTCCCTCAAGCATTGATCAAAGATAGAACCCAGCTTAGGTATGGCAATATAGGGCTGTTTGAACAAAACCTATCTGAGCGACTCGCCCGCGTGCTGGAACAAAACTCCAATAGCAGCTTTGCTCAAACTCACGCAAATGAACGTTTAGACATAGACCAAGCTCTAGTAGATATTCGCGGCTATCGTTTGCCTAGCTGGTTAAGCGAGATCACCGACAGCCAGTATATTCTACTGCCAGAAATCATCGATATCTCCACAGAGCCTTTCACCAGTACTTTAGGTCTTTGGGACAACGATCCCATGCGCACCTTTCAAATCCGCGTGTCTTTATTCCATGGTATAAGCGGAGAGAAGGTTTGGAGCCAGCAGTATAGCCAAGCCGCCGAATGGGAATTTAAGCGTCAGCAAACGGTCAACTCCAATAGCGAGGCCTTTTGGCGTTCTGAGTACGGCCAAGCCATCGATCTTGTGTTAGCCGAGGTCAGTCACGATATTGATAACACCCTAAACTGCCGCCCTTTGCTCGGGCAAGTCGTTTCTAGGCAAGTCGATAGGATCATTATCAACCTAGGTAGACGTCACGGTATTCGAGTTGGAGACACCCTGCAGCTAGTGTTACAACAAAATATACCTGACAGACTCGACAATATGCGCGCCGTAGCAGGAAAAAGCAAAGCGACTATCACCATAGACCAAGTGACTGAAGAGAGCGCGACAGCTGTATTAGATGGCATCGCCGCATCGCTCAATATCCAGATAAATGATCTGGCGATAAAGCTATAGTGAAGCGCTAAACCTTCTCTTGAGTAACCTCGCCAACTAAGCGGCTCGATATTAAGTGGACGAATGGCTATGACTAGTAGCCATTCGTTGCTAAAACACCCTAATTACGCACATTTAATAAACAACTAAATTTAAAGACTTTTCGCCCCCCCTTTTCATCGAGATGAAAACCAGTATAATCACTGACGTCTCCCTATAGCTCAACAGGATAGAGCAGTCGCCTCCTAAGCGATCGATCGGGGTTCGAGTCCCTGTGGGGAGACCATAAGTATCTTGTTACTTATGCAATTCAATAGCGTGTCATTTCCAGTAAAAACCGTTTCACCTCTGTATCCATTTATATTCGCAATATTTCATCCGTGCGATTTTCTCACCCGCTCTGAATCAAATACTGCCTAGCTTCGTTGCCACTTATCGACCACCAGCGCGGCGATAATATCGCCTTCAACGTTTACTGCGGTGCGGAAAGTATCCAAGGGTCTTTCAATAATCAGCAAGATTGCGATGGCTTCTAGCGGGATCCCCGCAGCCAGTAGCACCAGTTGCATACCCGACATCGAGCCCGATGGCATGCCTGGTGCACCGATAGAGGAGACCATCGCCATGATAAAGATCATCACAATGCCTGTTGTGGTCAGGTCGATCCCAAACAGCTGGGCTAAGAAAATAGCGGCAACACCTTCAAACAGGGCTGTGCCGTCCATGTTCATCACCGAGCCCAATGGCAGCACCATACTGCTCGTCGTCGGGGAGACCCCAAGCTCTTGGGCACTTTTCATCGACAAGGGTAAGGTTGCCGCGCTCGATGAGGTGGCAAAGGCCATCGCTAAGGGCGCGCTAATTCCCTTAAACAGGGTGGTGATCTTGATCCCGGTCAGCAGTTTAGCCAAGCTGGGTAACACCACAAGTCCATGGAGCATAGTGAGTGCAAACACCAATAGGGAAAACAGCGCCAATTGACTGAATAAGGCTGCACTTCCCTTAAGGGAAAACTCCAGCACAATGGCAAAAATGGCCAAAGGGGATAGACGAATTATGCCGCCAACCATAGTGTTAATGCCCTTATTCAGGCCACTTATCACCTCAAATAGTGGATGCTTTTGAGGTAGCGCGGTTAATAGCGATATCCCCAACATGAAGGAAAAAGTCACTACGGCGAGTAGGTTGCCATCTGCGATGGCTGCTACAGGATTCACTAACGCCATGTTCAATAACTTAGTGGCGATAGCGCCGCCCGATGCCGCCTGCTCACCGATTAGCGTGGCACCTTCGGCTAACGGAACGGCTTGAGTGAGTGGTTGCCAAGCTGGCAGCAGTAACGAGGCGCCCAAGCCCAGAGATACCGCAATCATAGTTGTGAAAGTGTAAAACCCTAACGTACGTCCGCCTAAGGTTTTAAGCTTAGCGATTGCACCGATATTACTGATCCCTTCGATTAACGACAGCATCACCATGACGCCAACAACCATCTTCAACAAACCGATATAAACCGTTTTACCTAGCATCAATAACTGATACCAAGCTTGCTGTTCAATGCCACCGAGCACATCGGGGTGAGCTAAAGCGGTTAACGCGGTTGTGAACAACCAAGCTGCGCCTGCGGCCAAGAGCAACTGTAATGGCAAAGAGCCACGAATTTTATTCCACATCAGGCGTTTCCAATTTGATTGAGTGCTAACAACGAGCTAATGCTCTATCGCGGCGAGTTAGGATTAAACCGTTGACAAATAGCTACTCAATTACGAATTAAGCTACTGCGTGCCTATAAGGGGCAGGATTATAGAGAACAAGGGGAAAATGATAATTAGCAGGTTTGGTAATTAACTATTACCAGCGGGTAATAGTTAAGATTCAAACTTGAAAAGAAAAGTTAGCGCCTAGGAAAGACGTGCCTCAGTATCATCCAACATTAAAAATCGTCTGATTAATTTGAAAGATACTGCGGCAGTTACTGGCTCTGTCACTACTAGAATTAGCTGTGCTAGATTTTTACGCAGGCAAATATGGCATTACCTGAGACGCCGTCCCAAGGCATTAGCCTGTCATAATCATGCTCTAAAATGTGCACTTCAAAGTAAGGTTGCAGCAGCAATTTAAGCTCGGCAAAACCGACAGCCACCATTGGATGCTCATCTTGCCAAGACTGGGTGACACCCGCTGTGGTTTTTTCAATACTTAGCTTCAATGCCTGCTTTTCACCGTCTCCCGAGTAATACCAACCAGAGCTAAACACAAACTTACTGTCTTCATGACTCGCGCTGTGACTCACCACTGAACTGTTATCAATTCTGCTCTTTTTTACTGCGTTAAAACAAAACATGCCACCAGGGTTGAGCGCGGCATGAGCACTCCTAATACACTCTTTGAGCTTTTCTATACCATCACTGTAGTGGATTGAGTAGAGAAAACAGGTGATAAGATCTAATGGCTCATTAACCGTAAAGTTAGCCATATCGTGGCAAATGAACTCGGCTTCAGGACAACGTAGCTTAGCGATATCCAGCATCGGCTGATTGATATCGAGACCGCTACTTTGGTAGCCATTTTCAATAAAATATTGAACATGGGGTCCAGTACCACAAGCCAAGTCTAGATGGCGAAGGCCTCTATTACCGAACAGTTGATGCAGGCGACGAATACAGTCACTCTGGGCTCGATAGTTAATATCGGCACACATTAAATCATAATAACCCGATAGGTCGGTGTATAAGGCGTTGGTTTGCGTTGCAAGCAAGGGGGTTTACCGTGAATTTTTTGGGTGGCGCATACTATACTAATTGCCGCTATTTGCGAAGCAGATAAATGAGCACTTTTAGCACAGTTCTCAATTTCACTAAATTAGCTCCATAACAGCCTAGAAGTTTGCTCCGCAGCGTTAGCGTATGTGGCTCCTTCCCCGACTAGAACTTGAGTAACCTAACCTATGAGGCTGCGTGATATTTAACGGTTAACACTTTTGTAAAAACAGGCTAAATCACGACTAAAAGCGGTCGATAAATAAGAATCCCCCATGCTTATTGGTAATCGGATAGATTCTCACCAGCCAATGCCTTAGGTTGTGGTATTCTCACTTGGCTGCGCTTAAATTTAGCGAGCCGAGTAAACTAACAGTCACAGAACTAAAACAGCTTTCAATTGTTCCTCGAAAATAGGAAATTATAATTCTATGAGTCAGCCCCTATTTATTGCAGAAGTCTCTAGTAATCACCACAAAAGCTTAGATCGCTGTATCGAGTTTATTGAAACCTCAGCGGCAATTGGCTGCGATGCGGTGAAATTCCAGCTATTTAAAATTGATGAATTGTTCTCGCCTGAAATTCTGGAAAAAAGCGCGATGCACCGCGGCCGGAAAGAATGGGAACTCCCGGTCGAATTTATTCCGGCGCTACGTGAGGCCTGTGAGCACTTTAATATTCAGTTTTCCTGTACGCCTTTCTATCTAAAGGCAGTAAAAGAGCTTGAGCCTTACGTGCATTTTTTCAAAATTGCCTCTTATGAACTGCTGTGGACTGACTTGCTCATCGAGTGTGCCAAAACTAAATTGCCCATTGTCATCTCAAGCGGCATGGCAACCATTGAAGAAATTGATACTGCAATCGCCACCTTGAAGGAATACGGCGCTGAAGATATCACCCTGCTCCATTGCGTTTCGGCTTATCCAACACCCGAAGAACAGTGTAACTTAGCCGTGCTACAGAGCTTTAGAGAGCGATATGGGGTTAAAGTTGGTTGGTCTGATCATACAGTATCACCCGCGGTGCTCAATCGCGCGATTCACCGCTGGCAGGCCGACACCATTGAGTTCCACCTCGATCTTGATGAGCAAGGTGCGGAATACGCCGCTGGACACTGCTGGTTACCGCAACAGATTGCCCCCGTTATTCGAGGTGCAAAGCTGATAGGTGCCATCGATGGTAGCCCTATCAAACAATTTGTACCCTGTGAAACGTCAGATAGAGAGTGGCGCGCCGATCCCGATGATGGTTTACGCCCTTTTAAACAGATCCGTGAAAGCTTTCAGGGAGATAAGGCTTAGGTAAATAGTTTTCAGAAGCAAGCTTTGCAAAAAAACTAAGCTTGTGCCTAACAAAAAGCCCTTATCACTTAAGGGCTTTCATTATAACAGCTATAGGGTTGTGACTTTTAAGGTGTCATATACCCATTTAACTCTCTGCTCCAATTGCTGTCGATTATCGGCGGTGACGATAAAGACACCGAATCGACTCGCGTGACTGGTGGTTTCAGGCACGACATCACCCACTTGATACCAGATCTCAAGCTTCTTAACAAAGTCTTCAGCTTGAATAGCTTCAATTCCCGAGATAGACGTGACTTTTCCTGGCTTTGGAAAGAAGTAACGATTCGCTACCGCTTGGTCGATAACTGGAGTTAGCTTCTCTAACTCTGGAGGCTCGCCCAAGGCAATTTTGAGTGCTGCTTCGACGTAATTAATCCCGAGACCTAAAGGAACTAGGCTTTCAGAAAAATCACCACCGCTTAGACGAGTTGCAACCTCAATAATTTTCGGACCGACATCGGTATAAACGATATCCCCTTTAATCACGCCATCTGTCAGGCCAAGAGCTAAAGCCGCTTGCTCAATTAAGGCTTCAACTTTAGCTCTTTCTTCACCTTGAATTAAACTTGGCTGCCAACCACCATTCTCAATGATATTAGGTGCAAAACGACTTAACATTTCGTAGTTACGATCGACATAACCAGGTGTATAGGCTTGCCCACGATACATGATGGTTTCGGTACTTATCTGAGGTCCAGCAAGGTACTCCTCCACCATGACGTCACCAGCAAAGGACTCACTTTTCGCCTTGTCATAAAGCGCTGACAAATCCGAGTCCTGTGTCAGTAAAAACACCCCCCTGGCACCAGAGCGATCGAGTGGTTTGATGATTAATGGCAAGCCTCTTTTTGCTGCTATCTGCGCTAAATGCTCGGCACTATCTAATAAGCAAAACCAAGGAATTGCAACACCTTGGCGCTCAAAACACTGCTTCATCTTAAGCTTATTGGTGGTAATCATTGCCGCTTCGATAGGAATATGTGGCACCTGAATATGTTCAGCCAGCTGAGCGACATATTGTGATATATCGCTGCCCATAACGCACACGGCATCAATTTTTCGCTGCTGCTCTTGGTAGTCATCGACAAAAGCTTTTAAGGCTCCTAAGTCCATGGTACTGACAACGGCATAATCGTCGGCAATCGCAAACCCGGGAGATTCAGGGTTTGCATCGACAACGACCGTGTGTAAGCCCATATTGTTTGCTGTTTTGATCAAAAACAACTGATCACGACTGCCACCAAGTAGCAATACTGTTTTATGACATTTGGCTAGCGACATCCATTAAGCTCCTAAAATGGCGCCGCCACTCACAGCGAGTACCTGAGCCGTCATATACTGCTGCTCATCAGAGGCCAGCATCACACAAGCGCTGGTGATGTCTTCCATACGAGCCGCCTTCTTTAGCAATGTCATATCGATCACTTTTTGCCCCGCTGGACTATCTATCTCATCGGCGGTCTGATCCGTACGAACAATTCCAGGCGCAACGGCATTAACAAGAATATTGTGCTCGGCGCCATATCGTGCGATCACCTTAGTTAGGCTATTGAGTCCTGCTTTAGATACCGCATAGTGAACCGTTTTAGGACCATGGTATTGTCCGGCTACTGATGAAATATTGATAATGCGCCCACCCTGCTGCGCTTGCATGTAAGGGAACACTTCTTGGCAACAGATAAATGGCCCTTTAAGGTTCACTCCCATTATCTCGTCCCAAGCTTCATCGGTCACTTCATCAAACCAACCGCGCTTATTGATCCCCGCATTATTAACCAAGATATCGATCTTTCCAAAAGCGGCTACGGCCTGTTCGAATAAGTGCCTTATCTCAGCTCGCTCGGTAACATCAGCCTTAACGGCAATGGCATTGTGTCCATCAAGATTAAGCTTATCGGCTAACGCCTTAGCTTGCGCTTCACTATGGACATAATTGATTACGACCTTGGCTCCTTGAGCGCAATACTCCTGTGCGATCGCGGCGCCAATGCCTCTTGAAGATCCAGTAATAACCGCAACTTTACCGGCTAAACGCATCACTTGTTCACTCCTAAATAGTTTGGCCATTGCTGTGCAATTTGCTCAATGATCTGCCCTGGCATCATGCCGCACTCGGCGCTGCACTCATCTTTACTGCCTGGATAAACAAACTTGTCATCAACGCCGCTTCTTAGTACCTGCATAGATAAGTTTGCATCAGCAAGGGTTTCTAGCACTAGCGAGCCAAAACCGCCATTAAGCACGCTTTCTTCAAGTGTTATCAGGTGCTTTGTTGGTGCTACTAACTCAACGAAACGCTCAGCAGGGAAAGGTTTAATCGATTGCACACAGATGATGCCGTAGTCTTTGCCTTGCGCTTCCAATAGTGCTCTAAGCTCATATGCTGCAACTAATCGGTTGCCCAAACAGACTAAGTAACCATCACTGCCCTGCACTGGGACAGATAAGCCACAAGGCTCAATCAAGCCAGCATCGGGTTCTGGAGCTGGAATAGGCTCATAGGGATAGAGGATCACCATAGGCCCCTGAGGATTGTCGAGGCGCTTCTCAATCAATTCTGTTAATGCAGCAGAGCTTGCTGGGTACACCAATTGCATATTTGGAAATGAGCGCAGATAGGGAATATCATAAATTCCGTGGTGGGTCGCGCCATCATATCCAGCAAAGCCTGCACGCACGCCAAATACCGTCACAGGTAAATCCATATAACAAGCATCATGAATAAGCTGATCGTAGGCACGCTGCATGAAGGTCGTTTGCATACAGACGACAGGCTTCTTACCACCCAGTGCTAGACCACAAGCCATACCGACCGCTTGTTGCTCAGCCATTCCCACATCCAGTGCACGCTCAGGAAACAGTGCTAAGCACTCATCCAATGATGATGCATAAGGGGTAGCTGGGGTCATGGCAAATACATCGTCATCCGTTGCCATCTTTTGCTTCAGTGCTTCAGCCGCAACAACCGCGTAGGTGCGCCCAACTACCGTCGCTGCAGCACCTTTGCCGGTGGCAGCATCGAATGGCATGGAGAAGTGCATCTTATAAGGATGGTCTTTCGCACAGGCTAAGCCTTTCCCTTTTTCGGTTTTAACATGAACAATCACAGGTCGCGCTAATTGCTTCGCAGCAGCTAACTGCTCAAGCAGAGTCGGCATATCATGGCCATCTTCTACTAACAAGTAGGCAAAGCCCATCCCTTCGAAGAAGGCTCGGCTATTGCTCTGCCAATTTTCCCCTGCTGTAAGGTTACGCATTCCTCCAACAGACTTCGCAATCGCCATTTCATTATCGTTAATCACAATGACCAGCTTACTGTTTTTATCTTCAGCACAGTAATTAAGCCCTTCGAAAGCCATTCCCTCAACCATCGAGCCGTCACCGATCAAGGAAACAACATAGTTAGCCGGTGAAGTCAGCTTAAGGGCTTTGGCATAGCCTGACGCTATAGAGAGTGAAGTACCTGCATGTGACGCATCGATTGCGTCATGCTCACTTTCATCTCTGGCAACGAATCGGTTCATGCCGCGATATTGGTTTAATGTGGCAAAGTTATCCACCCGTCCCGTTAAAATCTTATGGGTATAACCTTGATGACCCGTATCAAAAATCACTTTATCGTCTGGAGAGTCAAAGAGTGCATGAATGGCAACCGTGAGTTCTACCACTGATAAGTTAGCGCCGATATGTCCGCCAGTCGCAGAAATATTGCTAATAAGAAACTGCCTAATATCTTCGGCTAATTGGGTTAATTGCGCCGCCGACTGCTGTTTCAGTTCATTGAGAGTCGGCACGACTAATTGATGGGTTTTCATTATCAATCCTTACTATTAGGCTTTACGCAGATAAGCACTGTATTGGTGCCATAGGGGTCTGTTTCGTCATAAATAATACCCGCTTTGATACCAATCACTTTGACGACAATAAAATATTGGTTAACGAGTGCCAGCAACTCATCGAGAGAATATTCAATAAGGTGGCAAGAGTTAACGGGGATATGGCCTATGCTATTTTGAGGTGTACTTAACACTAAGACACCGCCTGGTTTCAGCACGCGCTTTATTTCGCTTAAGCACTCATGCTCTGGAACATGCTCAAGGGTTTCAAAACTGGTAACAGCGTCGTAGGACTCATCGGCAAAAGACAACTTAGTAATGTCTTCAACAAAATAATCGGTATTGGCAGCACTGTTATTTTTCTTAGCAAACTCTACACTGAGCTCGTCTAAATCGGCTCCGTGAACCTCTTTTAAATGACTCGCCATAATGTTGACCCCGTAACCATCGGCACAGGCGATATCGATAATCTTCATATCAGGCTTGAGATGCTGCAAGGCGAGCTCGTAATGAAAGCCCAATCTGTCACCAGAGACAATACGGTGCTCATTCACCTCTTGGCGCGGAATCGCATAAATTTGCGTTGCTAAGCGGCGGCACTCAGTCAAATATTCATCTGAATAGCTTGGTAACTCAGTTAAAAACTTAACTTTGTATCGCTGAGCGTTCATCGAAAAGTAGCACTTAGGGTGCACGAGAAACTTGGCGTCCTCAGGCTGAGTCAGTTCATCATTGATCGTTTTTAGTGCGCCGATACGAAAGACTTCTGAGGTAAAATGCACAGGAAAATCATCGGGTAACTTAATACAATCTAATTGCTCACTGATGGCGATATCCAGCATCGCTAAACTAGCCTGAGGGTCGAAGCAAAAATGAATGCCATCGACTCTGATCACATAATCGCTATCGGCTAAATCTGAACAAGCATCAATCATTCGATTAAGCGGGCTCGCATCGTGGCCGTAATACAGAGAGAGACGTTCATCATCTATAAGCTTAACGATTTCATCGAGCTCTCCGCCACGATCGAACTCAGGAGCAACCAAGACGACATCTAAATCGGTAAAATGGCTCAAGACACGGCGAATGGTACGAACAACGGCAATCTCGTCCTCGACCATCCCCATACAGATATCGACGCCACCAGCCCATGAGCGTGAACTGGCTTGCACTAATACTCTTGTTTTTATCATGTTAATTCCTATTGAAGCGGCTTCATTTTGCATTATCAACTGCGCTTACGGGCGTAAATGCAGATCTCTCTGCCGACACCGATTTCAGCCATGGATTGATACCAAGCCCTTTTCAGATCATTCTGACCAGACTCGATCATGCTCATTTCAAATTTCATTCTTTTCTTATGACAAGCCCTGCCTAACTCATCGTTACCGACGTAGTTATCCCCCATCAACAAGAACATATCTATTGGGAAGCTCGACTCTTTCAAGAAGACATCAAACCCAGAGTTATTCAACAATTGAGTCAGAGAGTTGACGTCAAAATAATTAAGGTGATGAGGAGGCGCTAACCACCAAGGCTCAAGCCCATCGACCTCTCTGACGGTCTTTTGGAATGGATTGTAATCATTGGGAACTGAGATACAGACCAGTCCGCCATCCTTAACTAATAAATGAATGCACTCCAGTAACTCAATAGGGTTAGGGATATGCTCTAGCACGTTACAAGCATGAACCACATCAAAAGGTTCAAATTGCTTTACGCTGGCAGGACTTAAAAAATCGCTCACCACATCGAGTCCCAGTTCTCTGGCATGCTCGCTCGCCTGTTTGGAGGGCTCAATACCTTGAGTCTCCCATCCTCGTTGCTGACCGTGATGCAAGAAAAAGCCTGGACCGGCGCCAACATCAAAGACACGCCGACTTCCCACAGGGAGATGTGCTTCAAAAGTGTCAAATCGGTCGGCAAAAACACGTTCCCACCAGATCGCGTCCTCTTTGCTTTGACTTAAAAACAAAGGCTTATCTTTAGTGTAATACTCTTCCCGATAAACCTGCTCCAACTCCTGTGCTGTTGGCATTGGCGATACATGCTTAAAACCGCATTCTTCACAATCGATGACATTGAAACCATGACGATTGTCGATGACGTTACCAGTGTGCTGTTGAGCATCGCTGTTTGTGCCAGCCATGTTTACTTCTCCTTTACGCATTCTTCGCTGTGACAAGCAAAATGCATACCGATAAATTTTTGACGAATAAAAAACACCAAAAGTGATGTTGAAGCTAGGCCAATCTTTTCATTAACCTTTAAAGGAAGGATCATTGACTGGCAAAAATCGTGCGGAGAGTATTTTACTCATAATATTGTCTATGCCATTGGGAATTGAGCATTGTTCGGATTCAAATAAACAAATTTTGTCCAACTCAGTCATATCAATGGCTCTGGCGATCTGTTTTTCGGCAAAACTTTGGCTGGCGATATGGTGATCGGGCTGAGTACAGATATGACAAGCTGGAATATTTAGCACCGCAAGCTCATATGCGCTCATACCAAACGTGATAACAGCAAAGTCCATCTGCCGCATTAACTCTGCCATATTCGCAAGATTGGAATACAGGGTTAAATTCTTAGACAACTGCTGTTGGCGGCTCAAAGATATATAATCTGGATGACTCTGCTTTATAACGACATGCAGGGAAAGTTCGCTGTCCAACTGACGTAACCGCTCAACAACGGCCAAGGTTAAACGCTGAGGATCGGTCCCCCCCATCATAACCAATACCTTGCGCGCTTGATTACGGGGCTTTATAAATGGCTCAAAAAACGCCCCTCTGACCAGTAAGTAATCCCAGCCCACATATCGAGTGCCATTAAAGCCTTGCCAATTTAACGCTTCCACTAACGGGCTCGGAGGATAAAAGAGTAAATCGCAACCTAAGCGGTAATCACTCGGTTCATCGATCGCCACGGTCAATATATTCGCTTGCCGCATCATCGCTATGGCCTGCACAGGCAGACCGTCACGAATATCGCCGATAAAGATATCGGGGCATTGTTGCTTAATCACTTGCCGGCACCATTGCATATAATCAATGTGCTCAAACAACTGCACATCAAAGCCATGTCCCGCTAATGCCTGCATAGCAATAGCATCGTTATTAACCACAAAGGTAACTCTATGACCAGCCTCAACAAAGGCATTAGCTAAGCAGATGCAGCGAACGATATGGCCCATTCCGACTTGAATTGATGCATCACAGCGAAACATCACATGCTGAATAGTCATATTGTTTTAGTACCCATATTTAGTAGCTATAGAATGAAATGTCACAACCAAGATAAAGCAAAGCTTACACGATAGAGTGAGTTACCAGCCTCCATGTAATGAACTGCATTTTTAACACTTTTGTAGCCTAAACGGTAGCTTATCGGTGCTAATTTGTTAGCCCACGAAAATAGCCGCAGCGAAAAGCTAAGATTCAAGTTCATTTATTGCAGCGATTCACGATCTTAGGTTAAACAATTGCCGTGACTAGTGATTGAGAATCGTCTCATTTATGCTTAAACTAAAATGCCTCTGACAGCGATAAAGCTGTTTACTGTTAATAAAGAGTTTTATTGCGCTAAGAGTCCCTATGGCCAACACCCAGCTCCCTAATGTCTACGCGATTTTCCATTTAAACTTAGCGTTTTCCTCTATCGACACCAGCGAACATCAGCGTGTAGTCGATCTGTGTTACTGGCCGTTACTGCACTTGATTGAGCGCGATAATATCCCTTTAGGTATTGAACTCACAGCTTATACTCTCGAATGTATTCAAGCTGTTGACTCTAGCTGGATCGAAAAATTTAAATCTCTACTGACAAAGGGATGTTGTGAGCTTATCGCCAGCGGCGATAGCCAAATTATCGGGCCACTGCTTCCTTGGGAAGTGAATAGTAAAAACTTGTCACTTGGACAACAAAGTTACCAAGCCCTCGTTAGCTACCAACCTAAGATTGCCTACATCAATGAGCAAGCCGTATCGGCGGGGTTATTAGATTGCTATATTGACTGCGGCTTTGATGCCGTTGTTGTTGAATGGGATAATCCCTTTTCTCACAATACAGACTGGGATAAATCATCTCGCTATCAGCCGCAGCAACTTGTAGCAGCTTCAGGGCGGACGATCAAAGTGATCTGGAACCATGCCGTAGCTTTTCAAAAGTTTCAGCGCTATGCCCATGATGAAATGACCCTAGCCGAGTACTTCGAATATCTAGCCAAGGCGACCCACGGCGCAACAGCCTTCTCTCTCTATGGCAGCGATGCCGAAGTCTTCAATTACCGACCAGGGCGTTTTAAAACTGAAACGAAACTCGATGTCGATGAATGGCATCGTATTGAGCAGTTATTTACTCAGATTAAATCCCAACAAAAATACCGCTGGGTCGCTCCAAGCCAGCTATTAGCTGTGACTCAAGAGTGCACCACGCTTAAGGTTCAGACCCCTGCCCACCCCATCTCGGTAAAGAAACAGGCAAAATACAACGTTACCCGCTGGGCACTATCGGGACGAAATGATCTCAGCCTTAACAGCCTCTGTTATAGGAAGTATTCCCAGCTAAAGGGGTTAGAACAAGTCAGTGAGCAGCAGTGGAGAGAGCTTTGCCGTCTCTGGGCCAGTGATTTACGCACCCACCTTACTCATAATCGCTACCAAGACTTACTGAGTCGTTACCCCATTACGCCAAAAACTGCAAACCAAACGGCTCCAAAAGCAGAGTTAGCTGCTGGCTGTAAAACGAATAGCGACTATCAAGTGTTTCACTGTAGCGAGCGTAATATACTCACTGTTGAACACCCACAACTTAAGCTAGTGCTTAATGGTAAACGTGGCATGACGATAAAGTCACTGGCTTTTGCTCGGCACAATTTTAAGCCGATTCTCGGTACACTTGCCCATGGGTATTTTGATCATATCAGCTATGCTGCCGATTTTTATTCCAACCATTTAGTCATTGAGCGCTATAGTGAGAGAGACCGAGTCACGGACTTAAGTCGAACCCAGTTCAATGTGACTCACACCAGCACAGGGCTAGTCATCAGTGCAGAGATAGCAACGCCACAGGGTAAACTGACTAAGTGGTATAGACTCGAAGAAGAGCAAGTCGAGTGTGGTTTCGATTTTGAAAACCGACATCGACCCGAAGCGACTATCAGGCTCGGCTACCTTACGCTACTAAACTGCAAACAACGCAATTGGTTTGCCTGCCACAATGGTGGCAAATTGTTGGAGCTCTATCATGCAGAGCAAGACTTTAACCATGGAAGGCCGGTATCATCAATTGTTTCTGCCAATAGTGCCTTAGGGGCAACGGAAGGTGTTTTTTACACTGGTTGCGACGACCTAGGCCTTAAGATCAGCTGGTCGCCTCAGTCTTGTGCCGCCCTGCCTATGCTTTCTAGCCAAAAGATTGATGATAGTTACTTAAATCGTGCTTGGTTTTCACTCTCTGAGGCCGATGAAACACTCAAAGCGGATGGCGAGCTGTTGAACTTTAGCTATCAAATCACTCCATGCTTTAAAACGGATATCAGTTAAAACATGAACGTCATAGCAATTATCGGTGCTCGTCTAAACTCAAGCCGCCTTCCGGGTAAGCACCTTCTGCCCCTTGCCGGGAAGCCAATCATTGAGCATATTCAAAACCGCTTAGAGCACTGTCAGACATTGACGGATATCGTGCTGGCTACCACCTTAGATGAATTCAACCAACCACTCATCAACTGGGCTAATAACAATAGTCAATGCCTCGCTTACTCCGGCGATGTTAATGATTTAATGGGGCGAATTAATGCCGTTGTCGAGCAGTATCAAGCCGATATAGTGGTCTATATTTGCGGGGATTGCCCACTGATTGATCCCGGTTTTATCGATCATGCAGTCAACCAATTACGTCAAAATCCACAAGCCGATAGTATCTCTCTAGCGCCAGATGTACGTTCAATACATGAGGGAATGGCATTTTATACACGCCAAGGCTGGGATAATCTGTTTGTTAATAGCGTAAGCGATATGGAAAAAGAACATGTCGGCTACGCCAATCAAAGATGTCACTGCCTAACTCCGTTATTAATCCAAGACAGTGACGACTTCTCTGGCGTAGAGCATAGGATTTCAGTCGATACCGATGCCGATTACCGTTTTATGCAACAGATATATCAACGTTGGTATGCACAAAATAGTTCTGCTCCCATCGTGCCATTGAAATGGGTAGTAGACACTCTCAAACAAGAGGTCTCTCTAAGGCAGATAAATGGTCATGTGAAGCAGAAAAAAGCGGATCAGCAATACCCTTCGGTGTCACTTTATTGTGCTTATCGAGCCGCTGATGACGCCCTATATCAACTGAGTGTAAAACTAGGTGCAGCGTTACAGGAACACTACGGCTTAGGCACTCAACTTCATGTGCTGACAACGGATGAACTGCAAGCCACACGCTCACAAAATTGCCAAACCTATGGTAATGAACAGGCATTTTTAAGCGCATTAACCCATGACGCTAAACAGTTAACGCTTTGTCTGCTCCCGATGCTATTACAGCAGCAAGTCGAGCAATTAAAGCATGTGCTTTCAGGGAATAACAGCCTTGCCATTGAGCTTTTCGATGCTAAAGAGCACAGTACGTCCTCCCACAGTATCGCATTTAAATGGTTAAATAACGGAGCAACTCAAGCCACAGCGCAAGATGTTGTAATCGATGAATTAACCCTTGAACAATTGGCGAAACTCATAACAAGCTTGCTATAGCCATGTGTAAAATAGCGGCCAATCGTTATTGCCGCTATTTCAATTTTAGAGGGTCAATTTAGCGAGAAATTAAAGACTTTAACTGCTCACAAATATAGTCGAGTTGAGCAAAGTCTAATTGTGGGTGTAATGGCAAGGTGATAATACGCTGATAGAACGCTTCGGCCACCGGGAAATCTCCAGCCCTAAATCCAAGCTTGCCATAATATGGCTGAGTATGAACAGGGATATAGTGGACATTAACACCAATACTCGCCTCGCGTAACTGATCAAAAACAGACTTTCTATCGACCTGCTCAGGCAACAAGATAATCATCAAATGCCAAGCGCTATAACTTTCTTCGCTCGGCGCTACAAACTCGATATTCAGTGCTGTAAGTTGCTCAGCGTAATAATCTGCAAGAATGTTTCTACGACAGACTAATTCAGTTAATTGATTAAACTGACTAACACCTAACGCAGCTTGAAGCTCAGTCATTCGGTAATTGAAACCTAATGTCTGTTGCTCGTAATACCAAGCTTCATCACTATGGTCTGAATGTACTTCATCACGTGTCACCCCGTGACTACGCAATAACTGCATAGACTTCGCTAAGGTCGCATCATTGGTTGTCGCCGCGCCGCCCTCCGCTGTGGTGATGATCTTCACAGGGTGAAAACTAAATACCGTAATGTCACTGTATTGACAGCTACCGACAGGAGACTCCCTATAGCGGGCACCGATACAGTGTGAAGCATCTTCAATCACCCTAAAGTCGTACTCTTTCGCCAACTGTGCCAAGGACTCCATATCACAGCAGTGGCCAGCTAAGTGAACCGGGATCACTACTTTAGGTAATAGATCTTTACGCTTAGCATCTGCAAGTTTAAGCCGTAACTGAGTCATGTCCATATTACCAGAGAGCAATTCGACATCGACAAAGTCCACGTCAGCCCCGCAGTACAGAGCACTATTGGCGGAAGCGACAAATGTAATTGGACTGGTCCAAACCCTATCTCCTTTGCCGACCCCAAGGGCTAAACAGGCAATATGAAGCGCCGAGGTTGCACTATTAACGGCTATAGCGTACTTGGCTTGAGTAAACTGGCATAATCGTGACTCGAATAAAGGGACTTGCGGGCCCTGGGTCAGAAAGTCAGACTTAAGCACACTCACAACAGCATCAATATCGTCTTGGTTAATTTGCTGTTTTCCGTATTGGATCATAATCCCAAGCTCTCATCCAAGGCGACAATTTCACTCGGACTCAGAAAGTGAGGGTTGTTACCTGAATGGTATTCATAGCCTAACTCAACTAACTTGCCTTGCTCGCCTAGCATATTGGTTGAGTATTCATTGCTTCGGCCAAAAAAGGTGATACTCGGTGTGATCACAAAATGATCATCAAACTCGATGGTGTGATGGGAGTCATCAGCTGGACACATAATTTCATGCATCTTTTCGCCTGGGCGAATTCCGATGATTTTATGTTCAAGATTTGGCGCGTAAGCTTTAGCTAGGTCGGTAATACGTACCGATGGAATTTTAGGTACAAAAATCTCACCGCCTTGCATACGTGAGAAGTTTTTAAGGACAAAGTCGACTCCATCTTGTAGCGAAATCCAAAAACGAGTCATCTCTTCATGGGTGATAGGTAAGCACGTCTCGCCCTTTGCCACTATCGACTTAAATAGCGGCACAACTGAGCCTCGAGAACCAACCACATTACCATAACGCACAGCCGAAAAACGCGTCTTTCCTTCACCGACAATGTTATTTGCGGCGACAAACAATTTGTCAGAAGCCAGCTTAGTCGCACCATACAAATTAATTGGGTTAGCCGCTTTATCTGTTGATAGTGCGATGACCTTCTCTACACCATTTTCGATGGCGGCCTTAATCACATTTTCTGCGCCATGAATATTGGTCTTAATGCACTCCATCGGATTGTATTCTGCTGCGGGGACTTGCTTTAGTGCTGCCGCGTGAATAACAAAATCCACATCACGAAACGCTTGCTTTAGTCTATCACCATCACGTACGTCACCAATAAAGTAGCGCATACAAGGCTGATTAAACTCTTGCTGCATCTCGTACTGCTTCAGCTCATCCCGTGAAAATATAATAAGACGTTTTGGCTTATAACGTTCAAGGATGGTTTTGGTGTACATTCTTCCAAATGAACCTGTGCCACCCGTTATCAAAATTGATTTATTATTAAACATTATTTTTCACCATCGCCCTTCAGAATATAAGCTGTCAAAAAAATATCACTGGGTTAATCTGTAATACTATTAGCGGCAAAAAGTGTGCCACAAAATAAAACACTCACTACTGCTCTAATCGATAAAATCGGCTGTAAACTACCGAAAAACATACATACTACAGCATCGATTGACCAGAAAACGTCTTTATACCACTAAATAAGCATTCTCATAGGAGCTAGCTCCTATTTATTTAACAAAGGTGGTACTAAAATTGCTTTCTTAAAAGAATACCGACTTTCTAGCTGTAATGCTCGTGCAATAACAAGTTCCGAAGCACCCGCGATCAAAACACTGAGGACAAAATGCAAAGCACCAATCCAAATACCTTTAATACTTTTGCGATAAGTCAGTTTAATGAATACTACTTACCTAGTGTCAATCGCCAAATCTTTGAAACTATTGATTCGAAAACTCACTTCAACAAGTTATTTAAAATCGAGTTTGCCAAAGAGAATCTCTTGCATGTCATTATCGGTATCGATTCTGGGCTACTTGCTAACTACGTTCTTGAGTCATCCCTGCCTGCCAACAGCCAATTTATATTTGTTGAGCTAGACAGTGTATTGGAGCTGCTCAATGTAGAGATCCCTGAGCCATTAAAGCAACAGGTCTCTATTTGTACGATTGACGAGCTTGCTGAAATACTCAATAGTCGTAGTAATCCCGTTTACATCATTAAAGATAAGCTTGTCGTTCACCAGTCTCTCGGTGTAAGAGCCCAGCATTTAGCCGAATATGCCCAACTGAGCAGTGACGTCATGGCTGTGGTTAATCAAGCAACATGTGAACATAAAACCTCTTTTAACCAAGAGATCTTCGTAGAGCAACAACTGCTTAATTTAACTGAAAACCATATGCCGGCATCGATCCTAAAGGGACGATATCAGGGCAAAACCTGTATTGTCACCGCCGGCGGGCCCTCATTAGATGAGCATATGCCATGGATTAAGGAGAATAAAGACAAGCTCTTTATTATTGCGGTTTCGCGAGTCGCAGCAAAATTAACCAAAGAGGGAGTAGCACCGCAGATTATTGTCTCTGTCGATCCCCAAGAGCTAAGCTTAGAAGTTAATAGCGACATGATGGCATTGTATAACAGCTCTCTGCTCATTCACTCCTATCACATCTGTTCAAGAATTCTTTCTCAATGGCGTGGACGCCACCTATTCACTGGCAATCGCCTGCTATGGGATGAGACTAACGACAAACACAATATTGAATCTGTTGGCCCAACGGTGACTAATGCCGCTATCACGATTGCAGCGGAACTAGGTTTTACTCAAGTCCTACTAACAGGTGCAGATTTTTGCTATTCGAAAACAGGGCATACTCACACCAGTGGAACTCTAGAGGCTAACCTAGGTCCCAATATGGGGCACATAGGTGACTGGGTTGAAACCTATTGTGGCGATAAAGCCGAGACAATCTTCCAATTAACTGAAGCCAAAAAAGCCTTAGCCTATCAGGTGTCGACCCTGCCACAGTGCAAAGTCATCAACCTATCACCTAATGCCGCAGTCATTGCCAATGTGGCTCATCTAGCATTGGATAAAATCGTTATTGAAGCAGCGAATTGTAGCCACCAAGCACTATTTTCATTCGTCGATAGCCAGACCCATGATTTGAAAAAGCACTACCAATATTGTCTAAATCAGATGAGTGAGGCGGTGTTATCGCTCCAGGCGATATTAAAATTGGCCAACTCTGCCCTAAAGCTCAATCGAGCGGGAAACCAAGCTGAGCAATTAGATAAAATTGAACACAAGATCAATAAACACCACGGTAAGCTCGCTAAAGTCATTAAATTCTACGGCTACTTGGAATTTAGCCGGTTTCTCTCTACAACAGAGAGTAGTCAGTGGTCTCAAGACCACGTAGAACAGATGACAGCTAACTACTATGAGGCGTTTATCAGCGTATCTAAAAAGCTTGAGGGGATCTTTAAGCAAGCACAACAACGCTGCCTATCACGCCTAGACGAATTAAACCCACAAAGCGATGTGGAGCCTCTAATTCGACAATGGCTACAAGATAATCAGCCCGGTCGAGCACTCGTCTGGACGCACAATTTAACTCGTGAACTATCTACTAAAGAAGTATTAGCATTAGAACCTTTAGCGAATGAGTTTCAACTACAGCTAACCGATCAACAGCGTTACCAGTCAAAATTGGCAGCAGGCTACTCCCTTGAGGAAGCGTTTAATAAGATAATGACTTTGGTCATCAAGAAAAACCTTCAAGGACTCATGCTCATGGCTAGCACACTCAAGCCTCGGGCTGTAGAAAGCGATCTAGCAAAACGCTTGTATCACTTAGCTGATTCCTACTGTTTAGATCTACAGGGCAAGCCTCAACAGGCACTCACAACATTGCTAGAGTTAGGTTCTGAGCTATTTACTGAAGTCGAGTTTAAACAGGTGAGTGTACTGTCACTGAAACTCGGTCAGCTAGAGCTAGCAGCCCTTGCATTACAGCAATTGGTAAGTTTAAGCGATGAGTACCTGCCTCAATATGCACATTTGCTCAAGCTTCGAGGGCAAGATCAACTCGCGTTGAACACCTATATGGATTATCTAAATAAATATCCTAATGACATCTTAATATGGTTGAAGTTGGGCTCATTTCTATATGAAATCGAACAAATACAAACGGCTAGAGAGGTCTTTAACCAAGTTCTGGCCCTTGACCCAAGCAATCAAATTGCAATCAATCAATTAGCTAAGATAGCTTAACGCCTCAAGCCGCTGCCAACATTGTGTTAGCAGCGGTATCTAAATCCCATACAAAGTCTTATAATCGCCATCATTAATTTTCTATGATTTGGTTTCGGAGATCATCGCTTGGCACATACTTATATTCCATTTGAACAGTACAAACGTAAATGGATTTTTAATCATAAAGATCTTCCGGTTAGCGATGAAGATAAAGCACTGATCCATCCCCTAGATCAGAAGTCATCGATGGAAGTTTGGAATAAATGGATTAGCAACAAGAGTAGCCGTACTGAACAGTTCACCAAAGGAGATTGGGCTGCCAAAGACAGTGCCTGGGTGGTAACCGAACATTGGCAAAGCGCTTGGGATAGCGAAGATCCCGCTCTACCTGAAGGCTTTAGCGAGCACTTCGATTGGGCCGATGAGGCAAGCGTTTATTTCTGCTACGAAAAATATCAAGTCATTGAGACTCGCTGGGACGTATTTGTGCGGAACTGGAAGTGCTTCCTATTCTTCGATGATGGCCCGTTGCTGATCTCACCAAAACAAAAACAAGCCGCTATCTTCCATCAAAGTGGTCAATTTCAGCTAGGTTCGCGCGGGTAACTGACACAGTTAACTAAAACCAAGCGTGAGCTTTTTTCTATTATTATGAGGTTTTTATGAAGTCCCTCTCTACCCTATTACTCGCGTCAAGCGTCCTGCTGTCATCGTCATTACAGGCCAAAGAAGTGTCTGGCGTACAACTTGCCGATTCTGTACAGCTTGAAAATCAAACACTGCAACTTAATGGCGCAGGTGTGCGCAGTAAGTTTTTCATCGATCTCTATGTTGGTAGCTTATACGTACCAACACACCTAGATACAGCACAGGCTGTTATTGATGCACCGAGTGCGGCAGTGCGTCTTAACATCACTTCAGGCATGATCACCGCCGAGAAGATGAAAGATGCCATCACAGAAGGCTTTGATGATGCAACTGACGGTAATACGGCACCGATTGCTGCAAAAATTGAGCAATTCATGGGGCTATTTAGCGCAGAGATTGTTGAAGGCGATCAATTTACTTTGCTGGCAGATAAAGCAACTGGTGTCACCGCTTATAAGAACGGCCAAGCACAAGCGACAATTGCTGGTGAAGAGTTCCGTCAGGCGCTGCTTAAAATCTGGTTAGGCGCAACGCCTGCTCAAGAAAGCTTAAAAGATGCCATGCTTGGCAAGTAAGGCACTAGGCGTTAATTAGAACCTTACCGTCACATCCAGGGCCGCAGCGCCCTGGTTATCGATTGCCTCTTTGCTGTGTTGTCGATTAAGCTCTAACTCGCCATTGAAGAAATACCCCCCGTAGGCGCTCAAACTCACCGATTGCGACATATCCCAACCGACTCTAACAAAGGCTACCCACTCCTCGATCTCAGCCGTCAACTCATCATCGGCAATTAAAAAGCGATTTGTGCGTTTGGAAGTACCAATGCCCATATTCCAGTCAGGGCTTAACTGATAACTCAGCTCTAAACCGGCAGGACCACTAAAGCCTGCAGCGAAGGGGTTACCTAAAGATAGTTTTTCGGTAATACGCCAATTGACGGCAATAAAAGGCACGGTTCTCACCTCATCAATATCATTAAGGTAGGCCGCACCAAAGCCCAACATATTGCCAGAATCAAATCGATACATGCCCGAAAACACTGCACCGTAACTCTGTGCATTACTCGATGATGCCGTATCTGCGTAAGCATATTGCAGCTTAGGAGCGAGAATAAACATCCAGTTTTTATTAGGCCGATAAGAAACAGAGAGGCTAGCCCGATAACGCTCAATCTTGTCCCAAGCTTGAGTAGTATTACTTACTATTGGCGAGCGCCAATCATAATCGAGATTATCAAAGCCCACAGCCGCGCCAAGTGACCATTGCCTATTAAGGGGCATGCTTGCTTTAGCATCAAACATCCATTGATCACGTTGTAACTCGTTTCCGGTATCTCCCACAGATGCATTGCCAGTTGTAACCCGAGAAGCACTGATACTGAACGGACTCGGCCTGTTGGAAGGTTTTGCCTCAGGCTTGGCAATAACATTCGGCACAATAATCAAACTCGATAAAACAACTGTGCTTATAAGCAAAGGCTTTTTCATCTAGCTAACTCCATTAGCAAAAGCTATAAATTATTTTTAGTTATCCCAATCAGTATAAAGATATGCTACCTCTGGTGTGGATTGGTATTTCTTTAGCTTACGTTTAAAAATTTCCTCTGGATCAATCTAGTACATAACAAATAAAAAAGGAGCCTTTAGCTCGTCTCAATTGCCTTAAACCTTATATGCTCGTAAAAACATCTCCACCGTACCTTTAATATATTGTTCTCGCGATAAAAGTAGATCACTCACATCTAAACCCAAATCTTGCCGCATACGCATCTCTCCAAAAATCATCAAACAAAGCCGCACGGCGCAATGATGTGGGTTGCTGAAGTGATACACACCCAGCTCAGACACGCGAGCTAAATAATCTCTCAATAATCCTAAAATATGCTGTGGGCCGGCACTATAAAATAACTCAGAGATCTCAGGATGCGAGTCAGCCTGAGCGACGCAAGCCTTAAACACAGTTACCGCTTCGGGGCTTGTGATCACCTCGCCAAAATGTTTTGCAAATAGCATCATGCTCTCTTCAGGAAGCGAGGGATCGGAGAAAACGTCTTGATTAACTCCATGAATTAAACACTTGGACTCAATCGATGCCACAAATAGGTCATCTTTACAGCCGAAATGTGAATACACGGTTTGTTTTGACACCCCAGCTAGCTTAGCCACTTCATCCATACTGGTATTAGGAAAGCCCTGCTCGCAAAACAGCTGCTTTGCAGCCTGTAGGATCTGTTCACGCTTCTGCTCACTGCGACTCAATACTGGTGAATCCATAACGGGCCTCACTCCTACCTTTTGCCAATGTCGATAACCAAGATGCTATTTAAGCATAAATGAAACTACTCAGTCTATTTAGGCTAAGTCAGACCAAATTAGACTAGACAGTCTAGTTTTACAACACTAGACTAACAAGTCTAGTTAACAAACCATTTACCACAAAGACACTTTTGAATTAACAATACAGGCTAAACATAATGGATATTATGCGCGTCATCACTCATCGCAAACTGTTTATAGGCCTAGTGGCAGCCTCTTTATTGCCAGCATGTCAAGACTCAGCCGTTGAGCAGCCTGTCACAATCAGTTATCAATCTGTTAGTTATGAACAGTTGATGTTTGAGGATAGCTATCAATTCAACCAAGTGTTTTCCGGCACGATTCGAGCAGGTAATACCACAGGGATAGGTTTTGAATTAGCCGGAAAAATAGAGGCTCTCGCAGTCGATAGTGGTGATAACGTTAATCAAGGTCAATTGCTTGCAAAGCTCGATACGCGGTTATTGATGGCACAAAAAAATGAATTAACCGCCAGCCTCACACAGAACAAGGCCGACTTAGATTTAGCTAAGGCCACTTTAGACAGAAGCCTAGGCCTGCAAAAGCAAGGTTATGTCTCTGAGCAGCAACTTGATGAGTTAAAAGGACAACTCAATAGCTTACAAGCGGCGAAAACGCGCTTACATGCCTCGCTATTAGCCAATCAGTTAAAAATTGAAAAGTCTGATTTACTCGCCCCGTTTGACGGCGTCATAAGCAAGCGTAGCCATAACTTAGGTGAGGTGATTGATGTTGGCAGCCCTGTCTACACCATTATTGAGCATAATAACGTGCAGGCTTATATCGGCGTTCCAGTACAGATAGCGAATAACCTAACATCCGGTCAGCAGGTCGACTTAAGGGTACGACAGCAGCATTATCAAGCCACTATTGCCGGCATTGGTGCCGAGCTTAATCCAGTGACTCGCACCGTTGAGCTAAGGGTGACTCTTCCTCAAAATGCTCAAGTGATAAACGGCGAGCTCAGCTACCTCTATTACAATAAGACTATTAACAGCCAAGGTTATTGGGTCCCCCTTAGCGCCTTAACCGATGGCGTACGCGGACTGTGGAACATCTACGTGCTAAAGCAATCGGATGATGCCCTTTATACACTCGAGCGCCGCGACATCGAGATTATCTACACCGCTAAAGACAAAGCCTTCATTAATGGTGCTATCGCCCCAAATGAGCAGTATGTTTCACAAGGCCTACATAAACTGGTCGCAGGTCAGCTAGTGACTAAACAGACTCAACTCGCGACGAGGTAAGAGAGATGGTTAAGTCATTAGTGGAAAACGGCCGTCTGATAAGCTTGGTGATAGCCCTGCTGATCGTTGCAGGTTTTGGCGCGATATCCAGCCTTCCACGTATGGAAGATCCTGAGATCACTAATCGCTTTGCCTCGGTGATCACTCACTACCCAGGCGCCTCGGCTGAGCGAGTCGAAGCCTTGGTCACCGAGGTGCTTGAGAGCGAGCTTAGGCGTCTCGAAGAGTTAAAGCTGGTGCAATCAACCTCTAGGCCAGGGATCTCCGTTATCCAGCTAGAGTTAAAAGATGATGTCACCGACACAGCCCCAGTGTGGTCCAGAGCCAGAGATCTGATAGCCGATACTAAAGGCCTATTACCACCTTCGTCGCAAAACTCGACATTAGATGACCAACTCGGTTATGCCAACACCGCCATTCTCGCCGTTGCTTGGCGCGGCGGTGGCGTTGTGCGTACCGACATGTTGAATCGCTATGCCAAAGAGCTACAGAGTCGGCTTCGGCTACTCAGTGGTACCGACTTCGTTAGCCTTTACGGCCAACCCGCAGAAGAGATCTTGGTCCAGCTCGATGGCAACAAAGTCAATCAACTTGGGCTATCGGCACAAACTATTGCACAGATCCTGCAAAATGCAGACGCCAAGGTCTCCGCCGGCGAGATCAACAATGATGACTTTCGTGCGCTCGTAGAAGTATCGGGAGAGCTCGACTCTATTAGCCGAATAAGCCAAGTTCCGCTAAAAGTCACCGCCAACGGCCAGATTATTCGCCTAGCCGATATCGCTGCCATTAGCCGCCAGCCAAAAGAGCCGGCTAACAGCATGGCTGTTATCGAACAGCAGCAGGGTGTGATGGTTGCAGCGAGAATGCTCAGTAATACTCGAGTGGATCTCTGGCTTAAGCAGGTCAGACACGCTGTCGATGAGCTACAAGCAAGCGTTCCTGCCAACATCGAAATTCAGTGGCTGTTCGACCAAGAGGGTTACACCACACAAAGGCTTAGTAATTTGATCGGCAGCTTATTACTGGGGTTTGTGATCATCTTAGCCGTATTGATGCTGACCCTAGGCCTGAGAAATGCCGTTATCGTATCACTGTCTTTACCGCTAACCGCGCTATTCACCTTAGCCTGCATGAAATATATCGGCCTGCCTATCCATCAGATGTCGGTCACAGGTCTAGTAGTTGCCTTAGGGATCATGGTCGATAACGCCATTGTGATCGTCGATGCCATCTCTCAGCGTCGTCAAAGAGGGATGAATAGACTCGATGCGGTGAAGCAGACCCTTGAGCACCTCTGGCTCCCCCTAGCTGGCTCAACCATTACCACCATGCTCGCCTTTGCGCCAATTGTATTGATGCCGGGTGCTGCGGGAGAGTTTGTTGGCGGCATCGCTATCTCGGTGATGTTTGCGCTATTAGGCTCATTTATCATTTCGCACACCCTCATTGCCGGGCTCGCCGGGCGCTTTGGTGTCGATGGTAAAGGCACACATTGGTACCATCACGGCGTCAACTTGCCCCTAATGAGTAACGCCTTTAGAAAAACACTCGCCCTTGCCCTGTCTCGCCCGCTCATTACTGCCATTGTCATTGGTGTGTTACCTGTTATGGGCTTTATTGCCGCAGGTAAGATGACCGAGCAATTTTTCCCGCCTTCTGACAGAGACATGTTCCAAATAGAGGTCTACCTCGCGCCTCATGCCAGCATTGAGAAGACTAAGTTACAGGTAGACTTGATAGATAGTCACCTGCGAGCCGTAGCAGGTATAAATCGTATCGACTGGGTCGTTGGCGGCAATGCTCCCTCTTTTTACTACAACCTACTTCAACGTCAACAAGGTGCCAGCAATTACGCTCAAGCGATGGTGAAAGTCGATGATTTTGCCACAGCCAATAGACTCATTCCCCAGTTGCAGGTTGAGTTGGATAAAACCTACCCTGATGCGCAAATCATAGTACGTAAGCTGGAGCAAGGCCCGCCCTTCAACGCTCCGGTTGAGGTGCGGATCTTTGGTCCCAACCTAGATCAACTCAAGCTACTTGGCGAGCAGGTACGTAAGGTATTATCTGACACCCAAGATGTAATCCATACCCGCGCGACCCTTAGTGCGGGCGCGCCTAAGGTTTGGCTGCAGATAAATGAAGACGCCAGTCTGATGAGCGGGCTGAGTTTAACCGATATCGCTAAGCAGGTAGAAATGGCGACCACAGGCATTAATGGTGGTAGTGTTTTAGAGCAGACAGAATCTCTCCCCGTTCGAGTAAGGCTTAGCGATAGCACCCGCGAAGAGCAAACGAAACTGTCTGCAATCACCCTTATCTCAAGCCAAGGCAAGGGGATCCCACTATCGGCTATCTCCACCAGCGAAATAGAGGTTAGCCGCGGCGCAATTCCGAGGCGAGATGGGCAGCGCGTCAATACAATTGAAGCCTATATCACCTCGGGAGTGCTACCCCAAACGGTAGTCGACAGTGCCAGTGCGGCGCTGGCTGGCATCCAACTCCCTAGCGGTTATCGCATTGAACTTGGCGGCGAAAGTGCTAAACGCAACGAGGCTGTAGGTAATCTAATGTCTAATCTGGTGCTAGTGGTGACCCTATTGCTGGCCACAGTTGTATTGTCTTTTAACTCATTTAGGCTCACTGGCATTATTTTGTTTAGCGCGTTGCAATCGGCAGGGCTTGGCTTGCTTGCAGTCTATAGCTTTGGTTATCCGTTTGGCTTTACCGTGATTATCGGTTTACTTGGATTGATGGGATTAGCGATTAACGCCGCCATTGTCATTTTGGCGGAGCTTGAAGAGGCACCAGAAACGCGCACCGGTGATGTTAACAAGATTGTAGAGCTAGTCACGAGCTGCGGCCGGCATATCGGCTCAACCACCATAACCACCATAGGTGGCTTCCTGCCTTTAATTATTGCCGGAGGCGGATTCTGGCCTCCCTTTGCAATAGCGATTGCAGGCGGAACTCTACTCACAACCTTACTATCGCTAGTTTGGGTGCCAACCATGTATCACTTAACGATGGGAGCGAAAAAAACTAGCTCGGCAATTTTGAGTGGGCAACTAGCAACTGATACAGCTGATCTTTAAGCGCTGCCCGCTCGGCCTTTAATTCGAGGAAGTGTTCATCACTGATGGGCACTTCATTGCTTTCTAAGCCTCGAATTTGATGATCGAGTTGATGATAGCGTTTTGCCATTTTACAAAATGTACTATTGGTCGATTTAAGCTCAATAATTGCGGCTAAATACTCAGGAAACTCTTGGGTTAATAGATGATTCTCACCCAACATAATACCTCTCCTTATCATTCTAACCTGCCAGAGTTGCACCGCTTTAGCACTAAGGCTTAAAGGCACTCACACTATGGCCGACAACGATTCTTCTATTATCGCTATTCATTTCATACTTAGCTACAAATACCGCTCAATTTTCGAACGCACTGTTATTTTAAAGTCTCATCCCGTCAAATCTAAACCAATTTTCATTGAGTCTGTTCTAAAGGTTGCCAATTTGACATTGGTCAACCCTTTTATTTTTGATATCAATTACATTGTAGCAACCTTAGGCAAACTTAAATTAATATGAATTATAAGAATTGGCCAATAGCCAAACAAATAGGCTTGCTCGCTTTAGTCCTCACCGTGCTCGTTTTTGGTGTTCTTGGTTGCATATCCTACTTAACCGCCTCCGATGTCCTGAGAGATAAAGGGATCAGCGCGATGCAGGCGCAAACTGAAGGCACAGCAGATTTAATTGAGCTGCAATTTGAAAGTCTGCAATCACTGGCAGAGCGTAATGCCGATGTATTTCGCGCCATGTACCCTGGTGATTTCTATAAACCCAATAAGACCGTCAGAGTGATGGGGGTTGATACCCCTGCACTAAGGCATAATAAAGAGCAGATCAACGCCTCAAAAAGTAAGGTCGACCGCTACTCTAACCTCACTGGCGGCAACGCTACCGTATTCGTTCGCGATGGTGATAATTTCATCCGGATCGCCACCTCGCTAAAGAAAGCCGATGGCAAACGGGCGCTGAGCACCTATCTAGATAAAGATCATCCAGCTTACCGCGCTCTAATTCAGGGCAATAGCTACGAAGGCTATGCACAGCTATTTGGTAAAGACTATATGACCATCTACCGCCCAATTAAAGACAGCGGCGGTGAGACTATTGGGATCATGTATATCGGTTTCGATATTAGCAGCTCGCTCAAGCAATTACGTGAAGCGATTAATAAGCTGCAACTTGAAGAGTCAGGCAGTTATCTGCTGGTGCGTAAATCAGATTTAACCATTATCGCTCATCCACAGCACCAAGCGGGAGGTAAGCTCACCTCAGAAATGCTGAATGGAATAAGTATTGAGCAAGCACTCACCCATCAAGGCTCTTGGGAATACAGTGATAACCTAGGTAAAAAAGCGTATGCCTACAGCATCAATATTCCTGGTTGGAATTGGGCGCTTATCGGCCAAGTCGATGCCGCAGAGCTAAATGAAGAGAGTGTCACTCTGCTTAATATCAATATGGCAGTATCTGTGATCGGCATGATAGTGATCACCCTGTTACTGTCGCAGGTGTTGATACGCTCACTTAGACCACTTGGCTGTTTGCAAGGCCAGTTAGAGAAACTGGGAGCTGGTGATCTTTCCCAAAGCTTCGCTTCAATCGATGCGCACAGTAAGAATGAGGTGGATCTGATCACTAATAGTACCTCAAAGATGGCCGCTAACTTAAGGGAGCTCATCTTGGCGCTGCAGCAATCTGTTACGGCACTGCAAACTCATTCTAGCCACACTCAAGAAACCGCTCGCCTTAATGGCGAAGAAGCACAATCTTTGATGGCACAGACCGACCAAATTGCAACGGCGATCGAAGAGATGTCTGCCTCTGTTCGAGATGTAGCTAACCATGCCAGTGAAGGCGCGACCATGAGCCAACGGGTAGATGATGCCGCTAAAGGAGGTCAGACGAACTTAAACGATCTGGTCAACGGTCTACAAAGCCTGAGTAGCCAGCTAACCGACAGTCACAAGAGTGTCGAAATCGTCAATAAAGAGAGTCAAGCGATTAGTCAGGTCACCGAGGTGATTAACAGCATTGCCGAGCAGACCAACCTCCTCGCCCTTAACGCAGCAATTGAAGCAGCAAGAGCGGGTGAGCAAGGCCGCGGATTTGCGGTGGTCGCCGATGAGGTACGTACACTGGCGCAGCGAACCCAGAGCTCTATCGCCGAGATCTCGCAGACCATCACTCAATTGCAATCTCAAGTAAAACTGACTGCAGCTCAGATGAACCAGAGTAATGAACTGGGGGATGCGTCTGCAGCCCAAGGCAACGAGGCCATCTCTCAGCTAATCGAGATCAACAGCAGTATCGCAGAGCTAGCTACAACCTCCAGCAGCATTGCCAGCGCAACCGAGCAACAGAGCGCGGTAGCAGAGGAGATCACCCGTAATCTGCATCAGATCACCGAGCTTGCCAGAGATGGCGAGCAGCGTGCTGGTGAGAGTGTCGACTCGGCGGAAAGCTTAGCCACAATCGCTAATGAGATTAACGCTAAGATAAGCGTGTTTAAGGCTTAGCCACAACTCAATATGCTTAGACTAAAAGCAACAGCCAATGGCTGTTGCTTTTTTAATTCAAAAATAAGGTATACAGCTGATTTTAATGAATTAATATTTAAACCGCTATCCATGCTGCTGAACCTGATTTTATAATACGCACCGCTTTTTACTAAACCGCACCACTTTTCATTTTCCTGTTATTGGTAGAACACAGGTATAAAGAGAAAATATGTTACGTCACCTATTATTCGCGTCACTTTTTATCGTCATGGCGGGCTGTGCTAGCCCACAAAATAACACTGTCGAGGGTAAGACCTTACTTATTATCGCCGGTGAAGGCCTCAACACTGTCTACGAAACTAGTCCTGCCGCTAACGGCTTTCTATTTGAAGTCGGTAGCACCTTTGCAACAGAGCTTGGAAAAAAGCTTGAGGAGTTTGGTTTCGAGTCTTACCTGTTTGTCAGTAAAGATTCGGACACCTTCAATCAGCAGTATCAACGCGCCGTAAACAGCTTAATGACCGATGGCACCATCGATGGTGTTGCCGAAATTAAAGTGCTGCACAGCAAAAATAACAAGGTCAATGAAATAGCACTCTATGCAACTTACTTTACCACTGACCCTTTCACAAAAGGCTGCGATCTGCGCACCTCTAAAAACTGCTATAGCGTCAAGCTACTCGATAAGATCGGCGTTCGAAAACACTTAATCGTTGACCAAGCCACGGAAAGCTTTAATGACACGCCTGTCTCTGAGATGGTGACCGATACCGCACTGTTTATCTATCGCGCCGAACTGTAACCTGTTGCAATGCTAATCTTGCGCTAGGCTTCTAAAGAGGCCTAGTCAAAGCGATCCTGTCCGCTAACTCTTACCGTCTCTTACCGTCTCTTACCATCTCTTACCGTCTCTTACCGTCTCTTACCGTCTCTTACCGTCTCTTACCGTCTCTTACCGTCTCTTACCGTCTAGCACTATCATTAAAACCTTGATGGGCTAAAGCCCAACCTACAATAAACAGCAACGGCATTTCCTAGAGTCTGGAACCTTCTTTATTAGCTTTTCCTAGAAGCGAAGCGCTCTCGAAGTGGCAAAGCCACGCCCTCGTTACTAGAAGCGAAGCGATCTTCTTTTCCGTAAGCAAAGCGTTCCGTAAGGCCGCGGGGCGCTCGGCTTTCACGTATTAGCCTGTACCGTCTTTGCTCTTCCTAGCACCTGCTTTCCTAGCACCTGCTTTCCTAGGACCTCGTCCCTGCTTTTACCTTCTTTAAACAAAAAGCCCCGCTATTGCGGGGCTTTCATTTAAACCTATCTACTGGCTAAAGACTAATCTTCGCTTTCAGCTTCACGGTCCATGTTCTCAGTTGTTTCAAGCCATAGGGCGTTGATGATACCGAAAGAACAGGCTAACAATACGCCTAAAATCCACGAGAAATACCACATAATCTAGGCTCCTTATTAGTAAAGTGAGGTCTTGTTCTTTTCGATGAAGTCGCGCGATAGACGACCAAACATCTTCAAGTAAGTCCAAACCGTGTAGCTAAGTACGATAGGTACGAAGATAATCGCAGCCCATGTCATAACTGTTAGTGACATCTGGCTCGCAGTCGAATCCCACATAGTCAAACTCACGTTTGGCTCTAGTGAAGATGGCATAACGAATGGGAACATAGCTGCACCACAAGTTAAAATAACAGCGGCAATACCTAGTGAGCTAAAGAAGAACGCAAAACCACTGCGATTCATACGGCTAGATAGCAATACTAGGATTGGCATTAGCAGACCAAGTACAGGGAATAGCATAGTCACTGGATACTTGTCATAGTTAACTAACCAAGCACCGGCCTCAACCGCAACCGTCTTAAGGGTTGGGTCAGAGATACCATGAGTATCGATAGCTGAGGTAATCACGTAACCATCGATACCATTAACTAGCCATACACCCGCAGCGCCAAACAGTACGAATAGTGCTACCGCTAGCAACTGAGAGATCTTAGTTGCACGAACACGTAACTCGCCTTCTGTCTTCATCTGTAGCCATGTCGCGCCTTGTAGCATAAACATGCTAACGCACACTAGACCAGCCAATAGACCAAATGGATTCAACAGGCCGAAGAAACCGCCGTGGTATGTCGCACGTAGGTACTCATCAAAGTTAAATGGTACACCTTGAAGCAAGTTACCGAATGCCACACCAATGATCAGTGGTGGAACGAAGCCACCAACGAACAGTGCCCAGTCCCAAGACTTACGCCATCTTGGATCTTCAATCTTTGAACGGTAGTCAAAGCCTACAGGACGCAAGAACAATGCAAACAGCGTTAGCATCATCGCGATGTAGAACCCTGAGAACGACACACCGTAGACCATAGGCCAAGCAGCGAACAATGCACCACCAGCAGTGATCAACCAAACTTGGTTACCGTCCCAGTGTGGTGCAATTGAGTTAATCATAATACGACGTTCAGTATCGTCTTTACCGATAATCGGTAATAACGCACCAACCCCCATATCGAAGCCATCAGTGACAGCGAATCCGATGAAAAGCACACCAATTAGTGCCCACCAGACAAATCTTAATATTTCGTAATCAAACATAATCAGATCTCCTGTTTAGGCATCAAGCTTTTCAAAGTGATAACGACCCGTTTTTAGACAGCTTGGGCCAATACGTGCAAACTTAATCATTAGATAAAGTTCAATCACTAGCAAGATGGTATAGAACAGCGTGATAGAAACGATACTGAACATTAAGTCGCCAACCGATAGGCTAGAGGCTGACATGAATGTCGGTAACACTTCTGAAATTGTCCAAGGCTGGCGACCATACTCAGCAACGAACCAACCACATTCAATGGCAATCCACGGTAGTGGTAAGCTATAAAGTGCCGCTTTAAGAACCCATGGTTTCTCGTCGATTTGATGACGCGTGCTCTGCCAGAAAGCTGCTGCAAACACGAATAACATGATCATGCCCGTACCAACCATCACACGGAAGGTCCAGAACATCGGCGCTACGTTTGGAATAGAATCATTAGCTGCCGCTTTGATCTGCTCATCTGTTGCATCAACCACTTTATCGGTATAACGCTTAAGCAGTAGGCCGTAACCTAGGTCAACTTTCGCTTCTTCAAATGCCGCGCGAATTTCAGGTGTTTCTTCACCCGCACGCAGCTTTTCAAGTAAACCGTAAGCCACCATACCGTTACGAATACGCACTTCGTGCTCATCAATCAGATCTTTAATACCGGTAACTTGCTCATCGAGTGAACGAGTCGCAATAATCCCCATTGCATAAGGAATTTTCACCGCAAAGTCTGTTTCTTGTGTTTCTTGATTAGGGAAACCGACTGCAGTAAATGCCGCTGGAGCTGGCTCTGTGTGCCATTCAGCTTCAATTGCCGCTAGCTTAACGCGCTGTACTTCACCTACCTTATAGCCTGATTCGTCACCAAGAACGATTACAGACAGAATCGATGCCATACCAAAGCTTGCCGCGATCGCGAATGAGCGACGAGCGAACGGTAAGTCACGCTTCTTAAGGATATAGTAAGAACTGATAGCAAGAACGAACATCGCACCGGCTACATAACCCGATGCCACAGTGTGAACGAACTTCACCTGAGCCACTGGGTTAAATAGTACGTCTGCGAAGCTTGTCATCTCCATACGCATGGTTTCGTAGTTAAATACACTACCCACTGGGTTTTGCATCCAACCGTTCGCCACTAGGATCCACAATGCTGACATGTTAGAACCAATCGCAACTAACCAAGTCACCGCTAAATGCTGGCGCTTGCTGAAACGGTCCCAACCGAAGAAGAACATACCCACTAAGGTAGATTCTAAGAAGAATGCCATTAGGCCTTCAATAGCGAGTGGAGCACCAAAGATGTCACCTACGTAATGCGAATAGTATGACCAGTTTGTTCCGAACTGGAACTCCATCGCCAAACCTGTTGCAACGCCAAGTGCAAAGTTGATACCGAATAACTTACCCCAGAACTTGGTCATATCTTTATAGATCTGCTTATTGGTCATCACATAGAGTGATTCCATAATGGCTAGCAAGAATGCTAACCCCAAGGTCAAGGGAACAAATAGGAAGTGATACATGGCCGTCATCGCAAACTGAAAACGCGACAGCTCAACAACCTCTTCTAAAATCATTTGTGACTCCTTAGGTGGTGCGTCAAATCACTATCGTTAGATCCCCATCAACGAGAGTGATTGCCTATATAGGAATAATAATGCAGTAAATATAGTCGAATTTTATTAACAAAAAGTCGACTAAACCGCGTTTCATTGTTTAATTCATAAATTTTGTAATTTAAAGCCTAAAACCCTAGCAAAAAACCGCTTGCCCTCACGTTTCAATAGACTTCTGCGACACCTGTCTCAAATATGCAGATAAAAAACAAACAAATTAGTTAATATCAGTCACTTGCAATAAGAAACAGAGCTGTCCACCGGGATTTTATAACATTCAAAATTGATTCAAATCAATCAATCCATTCGGTTTCAATGGGTTTTGGGGGGCAGCACACAGTTCCATATATCGCGCGATTGACAACACAATACACCTATGATAGGAGAGCTGTTTTTTTAGACAAAAGCACTTTTTTAAGCTGTTAAATAAAAATATCAGTATAAAGTTGGCAAAAGCCCAATTGTTAACAACTTTAGCAACAGTATTCATAGTGCAAACTAATCTACTTCAAAATACAAAAAAACCATAAAAACATAGCTTACAACAACTTATGAAAAATCATCTTCAGAAACGAAGGTTGAAAATGTTTTATCGGATTAGATTTAATAATGTCAAAATACAATTTTTCTCGTTTGATGAAAAACTAACATTCGCCTAAAATGTGCACCAAGTTAAGGAGATGGTCTGGCTAACCCGGTGAAGTAGCCCGGTAAAGACTCACTCCGCTTAAATCATCAATCTTTGTGGAGATACCATTATGACAAAATTATTCGAGCGTCTAGTTGTTAGCTATCAGCGTGTTTTCGTTGAACTTTATACATCTAGAGAGCTGTAAATATAGTTTCTAATGCAAGATTTATCTTGAAGTTTTGTTAGCGCAAAGCGGCCCTCCTTAGTAATAAGGAGGGCTTTTTTATAACTACACCTTTTTAAAACCACATTCGTCACTCCTGCATTAAAATTAGTAATAACACTGTGTTCTCAATAAACTCTAAACATCACGGTCAAAAGCTTTTTATTTAGTATTACATGTAGCACTAAATAAAGATTAATCTATTGTTTCTTAATAGTTTTAGCGATACTAAATTTAAAGCAAAAAAAAGCCCCTACAATTTAGGGGCTTTTTAGTGAAGCTTTTGTGAGTAATTAAGCGTTTAGCTAATTAGCCAACCGACTTTCTCACGTTACGGAACATTCTCATCCAAGGGCTATCCTCACCCCAAGATTCAGGATGCCATGAGTTAGCAACCGTTCTAAATACACGCTCAGGATGCGGCATCATAATCGTAACTCGACCATCAGTTGAACTCAGTGCCGTAATCGCATTAGGCGAACCGTTAGGGTTCTGCGGGTACTGAGTCGCGATCTGTCCATTACCATCGACATAACGCAGTGCAATCGTACCAGAGGCTTCAGCCGCAGCTAATGCCTGAGGTGTGGCAAACTCAGCGCGACCTTCACCATGTGATACCGCGATAGGCATACGTGAGCCTTCCATGCCTTGGAAGAACAATGATGGACTCTTCTGCACTTCTACTAGGCTAAAACGTGCTTCGAAGCGCTCAGAGCGGTTACGCACGAAATGTGGCCACAACTCGGTACCTGGAATGATGTCTTTTAAGTTAGACAGCATCTGACAACCGTTACACACGCCAAGCGAGAAGCTGTCTTTACGCTCGAAGAACTGACTAAACTGCTCGCGAGCACGATCATTAAACAGAATCGACTTCGCCCAGCCCTCACCCGCGCCCAGTACGTCACCATATGAGAAACCACCACAAGCCACTAAGCCTTGGAACTCTTCTAAGCTAATACGGCCACTGAGAATGTCGCTCATGTGCACATCCGTAGACTCAAAACCAGCACGGTCAAATGCCGCTGCCATCTCGATGTGTGAGTTCACGCCCTGCTCACGCAAGATAGCCATCTTAGGCGCAGCGCCTTTTAGGATATAAGGCGCGGCCACGTCATCACTTGGGTCAAAACTCAAGTCAACTGTCAGGCCAAGATCGTTAGTGTCCTGCTTAAGCTCGAACTCTTCTTTTGCACACTCGGGGTTATCACGTAGTGCCTGCATGCGATAAGTGGTCTCAGCCCAAATCGTACGTAGTGAAGTACGTGTTTCGGTTAAGACTTCACGTGCGCCGTCAAAGATGGCGATGGTATCAGCGTCAGTCAACTCTGCGACCTTGTGGCAAGGTACGCCTGCTGCAGCAAACTTTTCGCTGATCAGTGCAGCGTCTTGACGACGAACCTGAATCACCGCACCAAGCTCTTCGTTAAACAGACGCTCAATGTCAGTGCCACTTAGTGCACTCAGATCGATGTTCAAACCTGTATGACCTGCAAACGCCATTTCAACTAATGTGGTGTATAGGCCACCGTCGCTTCTGTCGTGGTAAGCAATAATCGACTTGTCGGCAATCATTGGCTGAATGGTTTCAAAGAAACCTTTCAAGGTCGCCGAGTTATCCAGATCCGGGGCAATATCGCCGAGCTCACTGTAAACCTGCGCTAAACAAGAGCCGCCTAGGCGGTTCTTACCCAGACCAAGATCAAGCAATAACAAGTCAGTTTCGCCTTTATCGCTGCGAAGCTCAGGCGTTACCGTGTTACGCACATCTTGCACCACACCAAATGCGGTGATCACAAGCGACATTGGCGAGGTCACGGTTTTCTGTACGCCGTTCTCTTCCCAAGCGGTCTTCATTGACATTGAGTCTTTACCCACTGGAATGGTTAGCGACAAGTCAGGACATAGCTCTTCACCGATAGCTTTTACTGCTTCGTAAAGACCCGCATCTTCACCAGGATGGCCCGCAGGAGACATCCAGTTTGCAGATAGCTTAATACGCTTAAATGAACCAATATCGGTACCGGCGATGTTCATGATTGACTCGGCAACCGCCATACGTGCCGATGCGCCGAAATCCAGTAATGCGAGCGGCGTACGCTCACCCATAGACATGGCTTCACCCGTGTAAGAATCGTAGCTCGACGCCGTTACCGCACAATCAGCCACTGGTACCTGCCAAGGACCAACCATTTGGTCTCGGTTAACTAGACCTGTTACGGTTCTGTCACCAATGGTAATAAGGAACGTCTTCTCGGCAATCGTAGGCAAACGCAGTAGACGATGCGCCGCTTCTTTAACTTCAATGCCAGACTGTTCCAGTGCCGCAGAGTTAGCCTTAGCACTGACCACATCGCGGCTCATCTTAGGCGCTTTACCCAGTAATACTTCTAGTGGTAGATCGATTGGGTGATTTTCAAAGTGCTCATCACTTAAAACCAGTTCTTTCTCTTCTGTTGCGACACCGACAACGGCAAATGGAGCGCGCTCACGCTGACAAATCTGGGTGAATAGCTCCATGTTTTCTGGCGCAATCGACATCACATAACGCTCTTGCGACTCGTTACACCAGATCTCTAGTGGACTCATGCCTGGCTCATCAGACGGCACTCGACGTAGCTCAAACTTACCGCCACGGTTGCCATCGTCAACAAGCTCAGGGAAGGCGTTAGATAATCCGCCCGCGCCCACATCGTGAATAAACTGAATCGGGTTAGCTTCACCCATCTGCCAGCAGCGGTCGATAACCTCTTGGCAACGGCGCTCCATTTCAGGGTTTTCACGCTGCACAGAAGCAAAGTCTAAGTCTTCGCTCGACTGCCCAGAGGCCATAGATGATGCTGCGCCGCCGCCCAAGCCGATGTTCATCGCAGGGCCGCCAAGCACGACTAGCTTAGCGCCAACGGTGATTTCACCTTTTTGTACGTGCTCCTCGCGGATATTACCCAGACCACCAGCCAACATGATTGGCTTGTGATAACCGCGGACTTCGACGCCGTTGTGGCTATTAACTTCCTGCTCATAGGTACGGAAGTAACCCAGTAGTGCTGGACGACCAAATTCATTGTTGAATGCTGCGCCACCTAATGGCCCTTCGGTCATGATATCAAGTGCAGTTACGATGCGATCGGGTTTGCCGTAATCACCTTCCCATGGCTGAACAAAGCCTGGGATCTTAAGGTTAGATACGCTAAAGCCTGTTAGACCCGCCTTTGGCTTAGAACCGCGGCCTGTCGCACCTTCATCACGAATTTCACCACCTGAGCCGGTTGCCGCACCTGGGTATGGACTAATGGCCGTCGGATGGTTATGGGTTTCAACTTTCATTAAGATATGCATTGGCTCTGTGTGGTAGCCATATACACCATCTTGTTTCGGGAAGAAGCGGCCGGCTGTAGAGCCGGTCATGACCGCGGCATTATCTTTATAAGCAGATAAAACGTTGTCAGGGGTCTTCTCGAAGGTATTCTTAATCATCTTGAACAGTGATTTTGGCTGAACCTCGCCATCGATAGTCCAATCGGCGTTGAAAATCTTATGACGACAATGTTCAGAGTTCGCCTGGGCAAACATCATCAGCTCCACATCGTGTGGATTACGACCTAAGCGGGTGAAGTTTTCAACTAGGTAGTCAATCTCATCTTCAGCCAACGCCAAACCTAACTGAGTGTTAGCTTGTTCAAGCGCAGCGCGACCTTTACCTAATACATCAACACTGTTAAATTTCGCAGGCTCTGTACGCGCAAATAGCACCCCAGCGTCATCGAAACTCGGTAAAATCACTTCAACCATGCGATCGTGTAATAGTGCCGACAGTGCTTTAGTTTGTTCGCCGCTTAGCTCATCACTCACAACATAGTAGGCAATACCACGCTCTAAACGCTTAACCTTATTCAGACCACAGTTGTGGGCGATATCTGTTGCTTTTGATGACCAAGGAGAGATGGTACCGGGACGGGGTGTAACGAAGTGGAGATGACCTTCTGGCGTGTGCGCTTCGATAGCGGGGCCGTAGGTTAGGATTTTTTCAAGCTGTTGACTTTCTTTTTCATCTAGCGACTCGTTCAAATCGGCTAAATGGATAAACTCGGCATAGATTTGGCGCACTGGCAGTGCGGCCGATTCACAAGCTTGCATAAGCTTCTGTACTCTAAACGCCGAAAGTGCAGGGGCTCCGCGGATGATCTCCATCACGTCTTTTCACCTTATATATTATAATTGCAGGGTCAGATCTGGGCGCTATTATAGGGAAATGTTTGCCACAAATCATCAGCAGTCGCTGTAGAAAACAGTGTTTCCTGTATAGGAAAAAGCGCCCTAAACGCTTTGCCACGACACTAAATAAATTCCAAGCAAAAATCCTGTTTAGGTACATACTCAAACTAAGACCCTCCATCCAAAAGGCAGTTTTTTTGCGGCAATCGAGATTGTGGTATAATCGACAGCTATTTCTTTATATTCTTAATAATTTAAGTTAAGCGCTAACAAAAAATAATCGATGAAAAGACTCTTACTTGCCCTATGTTGTATCACCTTACTGGCTGGCTGCCAGAAGGTTGTCGTGGAGCAAGAAAAAACCACTCCTGCGCCTGAACCGACCGAACTGAGAGTCGGCACACTATATGGCCCTCAGATTTACTTTACCTCAGGCCAAGGGGACTCAGGTTACGACTTTGAGATGGCTCAGCGCTTCGCCGAGTACTTAGAGCTTGATCTCAATATGAAGCCTTTCGCCAATATCAGCGATCTCTATACGGCATTACGTCAGGGAGAAATTGATATTATCGCAGCAGGATTAGCCGATACCCCCGCTAGACGAGAGCAGTTTAGACTTGGTCCACCACTTTACCGTGTTAACCAGATTTTGGTCTATCGCCAAGGTACACCTGTACCTAAAGATATTAATCACCTTAAAGGCGAAATTACCGTTACCACCGACTCTTCATTTGTCGACACCTTAACTGAGCTGCAAAAGTCCAACCCCGATCTGGTGTGGAACCAAGAAAAAGATAAAGACGCCGAAGAGCTATTAACCATGATTGCTGCCGGTGATATTCCCTACACCATTGCCGATTCGACTAGCTTCGATATCAACAGACGCTTTATGCCAGAACTGCGAGAAGGCATAGTGTTAAAGCAAAAACAGCCTGTTGTCTGGTTATTACCACCCAATAACAGCGATAAGCTAATGAGTGAGTTATTGGCATTTTGGCACATAGAGAAACGTAGTGGCACACTTGCCCACCTTAATGAGAAGTACTTTGCCCACGTAGAGCGATTCGATTATGTCGATACCCGCGCCTTTATCCGCGCCATCGATAATAAACTGCCAAAATATCAGGCCACCTTCGAGAAATATGCGGGTGATATCGACTGGCGTAAACTCGCAGCAACCGCATACCAAGAGTCTCATTGGAACCCGAATGCTCGCTCGCCAACGGGTGTGCGTGGTTTAATGATGCTGACCCTACCAACGGCGAAACAGGTCGGTATTAAAAACCGTCTAGATCCTTACCAAAGCATCAAGGGCGGTGCTAAATACCTTAACAGTATGCTTGAGCGACTTCCGGCCTCCATCCCAGAGAGTCAGCGAATGTGGTTTGCCCTCGCCTCCTATAACATTGGCTTAGGTCATGTTGAAGATGCGCGCAAACTGGCACAATCTCAAGGACTCAATCCCAGTGCTTGGCGAGATGTAAAGTCGGTATTGCCGCTACTGCAAAAGCGCAAGTATTACAAGAAAACCCGCTATGGCTATGCCCGGGGCAATGAGGCTGTACATTATGTAGATAATATTCGCCGTTACTACGACACGTTAGTGTGGATCGATAACCAGAATATGCTACTTGAACTGAAGAAAAAGCCACTTCAGACAGCCGAAACGATAGAAGCAAAGACCGAGGTTTCGCAGCCAGAACAACCTTAGACAAATGAACGCCTTACATCCAAACAATGTGTTAAGGGATAATTTTTAAGGAATTCATCAAAGATTAATCTCCCGCGCGTAGACTTTCACTGCGGGAGTTGCTAAAGGTTTTATATAAGTCTACGTGAGGTCGATATGAGAAAAAGAACAATTAATAATGTCGCGGCGCGCCGTCGTTGCCAGTTAAAAACCCGTCATCTAAAGGTCCTTAATAGACAGAAACAATTTTTTGTTTTTGTTAAGCCATCGGAAGACAGCCTCTTTAATCTTTAACGCCAGCATTTAGGGCTTGCTGCTTTGCCAAAGCTTTAGCAGCTTTGATCTCTTTTCTTCTACGTTTGAAAAAAGCGCTAAGCTGCTCGCTACACTCAGTTTCAAGCACACCGGAACTGACATCAACCTGATGATTAAACGCACTGTGTCGCACAATATCGATCACCGTGCCTGCGGCGCCGGTTTTTTCATCTTTAGCACCAAAAACCAAACGGCCAATCCGAGAGTGCACTATGGCACCAGCACACATGGCACAGGGCTCAAGCGTCACATAAAGCGTGGTATCGAGTAAGCGATAGTTCTGCATTATTTGTCCTGCCTGACGCAAACACTGCATCTCGGCATGGGCGCTAGGGTCATGTAAACCGATACTAAAATTAAAGCCAGCACTAATCACCTCACCGTCTTTAACCAGTACAGCCCCTACTGGCACTTCGCCCTTTTCTTCCGCCTTGGTCGCCATATCCATCGCCATCTTCATGAAATGACGATCTTGTTGCTCTTGTGACAATCTATGCCTCTACTCTTTAATCTAAAACCCATAATACTGCTAACAACAGGATAAAACGCCTAGGTTGTTGGCACGACAGTCGATTATATCAAGCTTTAAGCCTAACGAGTCATCTATCGGATATTTTCATTAATCCCAGTTGCATTAAATACTCTCTAGCCATTTAACCTCATCGACTCGTCCACCAAAGAACATCGCGCCCGCTACCGTATGATGCCCATAATCATAAAAATATTTTTGATAGTCGTTACCTATGGCATAACAGACTCTATCCTGCTGATTACACACATAATCCATTCTATCGAGTAGCATCACGTCGGGATATCGACTCGCGAGGGCGGCTAAAGTGCGATTCGCCTTTTGAGTAAATGGCTTAAAACCGCGATGGGAAAACTGCTCGAAGTGCTTTTCATTGATCTTTGAGATATCTAAACTGGAAATATTGTTAGCACCACGCTCCTGTGCCAACAGGTGAAACAGGAAATCGGCATAGGTGCGCTGACCGAACTCCTCAAACTCATAGATATTCTTCACTAATATAAGCTTTTTATTGTCTGCTAATAAGCGGGTTACTAATGCTTCGAGCTGGATAAGATCTTGCTGTTTATATTGCGAGGCCAACATAATTGCATCGGCTAAACGATAGTTTGGCGCACTAAATAATGACTCATCAATATGACCAATCTCAGTGCCAAAACGGGCTAACTGGAACTGTGATTGAGTTGCCTCACTGCTAGAAAGCACATTAAATAGATCTTTTGAGTGAGAGTTGCCAACAATCAATAACCTCTGCCTATTGTCCTCAATGTCGAACCATTGTATCCGATCGAAATGGTTCTTATCGACACCGTAATCTTGATCACCGCTGAGAGTACGTAAATATTGCCAACTATCGGCGCCTAACTCGCGATTATCGGGCTGATAAGATTTAACCATTAACTCTAGGTAGGCATCATTAGATTTATACAGCTGATTGCTATCAACCCATATGCCGCCAGCGACAAATACAGCTGTCAGTGCTGCACCACTACTAAAGATAAATCGACGACTGTAGGCCTGCTTATTTCTAAAGGGGATCTCGACATACCGCCAACTTAGGTAAGATAAACCCACGACGACGGCGCACAATGACAGCATCAGCCAGACTGAAGGCTCGGTAAAGCTGCGGTACTTAACAAATGCAAAGACTGGCTGATGCCATAAATAGGCGCTGTAACTTATCAGCCCCACACCGACTAAGGGCTTGAAACTCAGGCAACGCTGGACCCAACTCCCCTCTTGGGCAAATACAATAATCAGTACCGTGCCGACCGTAGGAACTAGGGCGTAAACACTTGGAAACGGTACGCTGGCATCGAAGATGAAAATGGAAAATACAATCAATAACAGCCCTAAGGTACTAAGCCCGTTGTTTAATGATGGCGACATCCACTTAGGCTGTTGCTGATTTAGCAAGAATGCGGCAAACACGCCGATTAACAACTCCCAACCTCGAGTGGGTAACAGGTAGAAATTCGCCGTTGGCGCGTTAAACGCAGCCCACTGGGCTAAGGATAAACTCAGCAGAAAAATAAGCGCCAGTGCGCCAAGAATCAACCGCTTGCCTCTTCCCCAAAGCGCCATTAACAGCAGGGGGAAAAAAATGTAGTACTGCTCCTCAACCGCCAGACTCCAGGTGTGCAAGAGCGGCTTAAGCTCGGCTGCGGTATCGAAGTAGTCGCTCTCAAGCCAAAACAGGATATTTGATGAAAAGGTAGAAACCGCAACGATACTTTGAAAGAAGTCTTGCAGATCCAGCGGCATTAGCCATAGCCAAGCGAAGGGAATACAAGCGAGCATCACGAAGAAGAGAACCGGTAAGATCCGTCTTGCTCGGCGCTCGTAGAAGTTAATAATGCAGAACTTATCTCGCTCAAGCTCGGTCAAGATGATGCTAGTGATCAGGTAACCACTGATGACAAAAAACACATCGACCCCGACAAAACCGCCGCTAAATTGGCTAAATCCGGCATGAAACAGAATCACCGGAATAACGGCTAAGGCTCTTAGTCCATCCACTTCAGCTCTATAGCGCATAGGCAAACTCCCTTTAATGCTAATACCAATCGATATAATCCCTTTAATTATTTATAGTTGATTGAACGCTGGTCTACTAACTTACATCCATAAAAAAACGCGCCCATATTGCTATGAACGCGTCTTTATTTTCAGTATCAGCTTAACGTTGATGGATTAGGCGTAAGCCATTATTCCCATTCAATCGTTGCTGGTGGCTTACCTGAAATGTCGTAAACCACGCGTGAGATACCGTCTACTTCGTTAATGATACGGTTAGATACACGGCCTAGGAAGTCATAAGGTAGGTGTGCCCAATGCGCTGTCATAAAGTCGATAGTTTCAACTGCACGTAGAGATACAACCCAGTCGTACTTACGACCATCGCCCATTACACCAACAGAGCGCACTGGTAGGAACACGGTAAATGCTTGGCTAACCTTGTTGTAAAGGTCTGCTTTACGTAGCTCTTCGATGAAAATCGCATCGGCTAAACGTAGCAAATCACAGTATTCTTTCTTCACTTCGCCAAGAACACGTACACCAAGACCAGGTCCTGGGAACGGGTGACGGTAAAGCATGTCGTATGGTAAGCCTAACTCTAGGCCAATCTTACGTACTTCATCTTTAAACAGTTCGCGTAATGGTTCAACTAGACCCATCTCCATATCATCTGGCAAACCGCCAACGTTATGGTGTGACTTAATGCAGTGTGCCTTACCTGTTGCGCTACCTGCAGACTCGATAACGTCTGGGTAGATTGTGCCTTGAGCAAGCCATTTAGCGTTAACGCACTTCTTAGATTCTTCATCGAAGATCTCAACAAATACGCGGCCGATGATCTTACGCTTAGCTTCAGGCTCTGCTTCGCCAGCCATTGCATCTAGGAAACGGTTTTCAGCATCAACATGAACGATGTTCAAACCGAAGTGATCACCAAACATCTCCATCACTTGCTTAGCTTCATTTAGACGAAGTAGACCGTTATCAACGAATACACAGGTTAGCTTATCGCCAATCGCACGGTGTAACAGCATGGCCACTACTGATGAGTCAACGCCACCTGATAGACCTAAGATAACTTCGTCATCACCGACCTGCTCTTTAATACGCTCAACCGCATCTTCGATAATTGATGCAGGCTTCCAGTTAGCTTCACAAGCACAAATTTCTAATGCGAAGTGCTCAAGCATACGCTTACCTTGGCGGGTATGCGTTACTTCAGGGTGGAACTGAACACCGTAGAACTGCTTGTCTTCATTAGCCATAGCAGCGAATGGACAGGTTTCAGTTTTAGCGACTGCTACGAAACCTTCTGGGATTTCAGAAACCTTGTCACCGTGGCTCATCCATACGTCAAGCAGTGGCTTGCCAGTTTCACTTACTGCGTCTTCAATCGCTTTGAATAGGGCTGATTCAGCTTGTAGCTCAACTTGCGCATAACCAAATTCACCTTCGCCTACACCTTGAATAACTTTACCACCAAGCTGCTCAGACATGGTCTGCATGCCGTAGCAAATACCCAGTACAGGTACGCCAGCGTTAAACACATATTCTGGAGCGCGTGGTGAGTTCTCAGCGGTAACACTCTCAGGGCCACCGGCTAAGATAATGCCGTTTGGAGCAAATTCACGAATTTGCTCTTCAGAAACATCCCAAGCCCAAAGTTCACAATACACACCGATTTCACGAATACGACGGGCGATCAGTTGAGTGTATTGCGATCCAAAATCTAAAATGAGGATCTTATGCTCATGAATGTTGCTCATGGGGTACCTTATCTCTATTTTTTCTTCATTGTGAACTAACCAAACAGTGAGTACTCTGCGAACCTTCTGCTTGGCTTAATTTAAAGGCGACTTTATCTGTCGCCTTTAATATCTAAAATACGAATTAAGAACGAGTGCTATAGTTCGGCGCTTCTTTGCTGATAGTCACATCGTGAACATGAGATTCGCCCATGCCCGCAGCAGTGATCTTCACAAATTCCGCTTTCTCGTTTAGCTCTTTAATCGTTGCACAACCTGTTAGCCCCATGCATGAACGTAGACCGCCCATATGCTGGTGAATGATCTCTTTTAGCTTACCCTTGTAAGCCACGCGACCTTCGATACCTTCAGGTACTAGCTTGTCTGCTGCGTTATCGCTTTGGAAGTAACGGTCAGAAGAACCTTGAGTCTGTGTCATCGCACCTAGTGAGCCCATACCACGGTATGACTTATAAGCACGGCCGTTATAAAGCTCAGTTTCACCTGGCGCTTCATCGGTACCCGCAAACATAGAACCAGCCATGATGCACGATGCACCCGCAGCCAATGCCTTAGCAAGATCACCAGAGAAACGGATACCACCGTCAGCGATAACTGGAATATCTAGATGTTTAACTGCTGCCGCGGCGTCAGATACTGCTGTAATTTGCGGTACACCAACACCCGTTACGATACGAGTCGTACAGATTGAACCAGGGCCAATACCCACTTTAACTGCGTTAACGCCCGCTTCAACTAGCGCAATTGCGCCTTCAGCCGTTGCAACGTTACCACCAACAATTTGTAAGTCTGGGTACTTAGCACGAGTATCACGAATACGTTGTAAAACGCCTTCTGAGTGACCGTGTGATGAGTCGATTAGCAGTACGTCAACACCAGCAAGAACCAGTGCGTCAACACGCTCTTCGTTACCAGGACCCGCACCAACCGCTGCACCTACACGTAGACGACCTAATTCGTCTTTACATGCATTTGGCTTACGCTCTGCTTTTTGGAAATCTTTTACTGTGATCAGGCCTTTAAGCTTGAAGTTGTCGTCAACAACCAGCACTTTCTCAACACGGTGAGAGTGCATTAGCTTTTGAACTTCATCCAGTTTAGTACCTTCAAGTACTGTCACTAGGCGCTCTTTTGGCGTCATCACTTGATCAACCGTACGTGACCAATCGGTGATAAAACGTACGTCGCGGCCAGTAATGATACCCACAAGTTCGTTAGCTTCGTTAACTACAGGATAACCTGCGAAACCATTTTTCTCGGTTAATACTTTAACGTCGGCTAGTGTAGTTGTTGGAGTCACAGTGACTGGCTGCTGAACGATGCCCGCTTCGTAAATTTTTACTTTACGAACTTCTTCAGCTTGTTGCTCAATCGTCATGTTTTTATGGATAAAACCAAGGCCGCCTTCTTGAGCAATAGCAATTGCCAAGCGAGCTTCGGTAACGGTATCCATAGCAGCAGAAACGATCGGAGTATTCAACTCAATCTTATTCGTCAGGCGTGTTTTTAAAACAGCTGTATTTGGGAGGACGGTGGAGTGCGCTGGAACCAGCAACACATCATCAAAAGTTAACGCTTCTTTTTTCAATCTTAACATGCAACATCTCCCCAAGAGATTAGGAATTAGAGGTGAAATATTGCGGCGAGATTATACCTTGCATATCTGGGTTGGTAAATGGAAAATAGACACTAATTCGCATTTGTGTGTAAAAAAATTATGAAAACCCCAAAAAACGATGTTTATACCGTCTCACGCCTCAATGGCGAAGTTAGACAACTTTTAGAGGGTCAGCTTGGCCGAATTTGGCTAAACGCTGAAATTTCAAACTTTGCAGCGCCAGGTTCTGGCCATTGGTACTTAACCCTCAAAGATAATTTCTCACAAATTCGCTGCGCCATGTTTAAAGGCCGCAATCAGGCGGTGACCTTTCGACCCGCGAACGGCCAACAGGTTTTAGTTAAAGGTAACATCAGTGTTTATGAGCCTCGCGGTGATTATCAATTAATCATCGAGTCGATGTTGCCCGCAGGTGACGGTCTACTCGCCCAGCAATATGAAGCACTAAAGATGAAGCTCGCCGCCGAGGGGCTATTTGCCACCGACACCAAGCGCCCGCTTCCCGCTAATATCCAAAAAATCGGTGTGGTCACCTCGCCAACCGGTGCAGCCATTCGCGATATTTTACATGTACTCGCTCGCCGTGACTCCTCAATAGAAGTCATCATCTACCCAACTCCGGTGCAAGGCACTGATGCAGCAAAAAGCATTTGCGATGCCATCAACCTTGCCAACACTCGCAGCGAAGTCGATGTGCTACTGGTGACTCGTGGCGGTGGTTCGTTAGAGGATCTGTGGAGCTTTAACGATGAAGGGCTCGCCCACACCATCTATAACAGTGGTATTCCTGTGGTGTCTGCGGTTGGCCATGAGGTGGATATGACCATCAGTGATTATGTGGCAGATCTTCGCGCCCCAACCCCTTCGGCAGGTGCCGAGCTATTATCGAAAGATGCCGATAATAAGGCGCAAAAGCTATTATCTCAATTATCACGCTTAAAGCAGGCTTGGCAGCATTATCAATTAAAGAAGCAAAACCAAGTGCAAACCGTGGAGCACCGCCTACAAAAGCAAGATCCACAACGCCGCCTGCAGATGTATGAGCAAAGCTTCGATGAGATGCAACTTCGCCTGCAGCAAGCGATGCAAACCAAGTTACATGCTTATACCTTAAAACAGCAAAACTTAAGTAACCGCTTGGCGAATCAATCGCCACAACATAGGCTAACGCTTGAGGCTCAACGTTTGAACTACTTAAGTGCCAAACTTAACGATGCAATGGATGATAAATTAAAGATGAGTGAGCAGCGCCTTGCTCACCGTGCACAACAATTAGAAACCGTTAGCCCGCTAGCTACCTTAAGCCGTGGTTACAGCATTACCTTAACGGGGGATGGTAAAGTGGTGCAGTCTCCATCAGATACCTGTGTTGGCGATACACTAACCACGCGCCTACGCGACGGCAGCGTGACCTCTACTGTGGTTGAGCTGGGGTAGTTCACTTCTATTGTTAATGACAATAGTTTCACTATGGGTTCAAGCTTCGCTTGCCACGGGTGCAGGACAGGATGTCCGAATGTCGTGATCACATGGATGTGAAGGAACGACCTTAAGTGTAAACACTTCCTTGACACGGTGAGTAGAGCGAAGCTTTGTGCTACGAACCTGAACATGGACAGTCACGCCCGTATCTACACTGGATAGTTGGAGCTTTCATTTAGAACATCGTGATTTGAAGCCTAATTTGGCATTGCCTAAAGTATGGCCCAAAGATAAAAGTAGATAACAATTATTGGGTTAAAGTTAATTACTTCTTTTTGTGGCATGTGAATTAGTCACTAAAGACATTGCGCTAAACGACTGCAAGATTTAGGCTAACCTAGCGCCAATGGTGAAAAAGTAGCTTAAAAGGAATAGACAAACATGGATGAAGTACTGACAAGAATTGCTGCTATACACCAACAGCACGCGCTAAAATGCTACCTTGCTATAAAATCATTGAAGACTCAATATGATTGGCCTGCTAACGACTGGTTAAAGGTAGAAAGGTTAGTAGAGCTAGAAGAACCCACTTTTAATCTAGCCATTCTCCAAGCCGGCTCCATGCCTTTTAAGCCTGTAGAGCGAAGAAGGCATTGGATTTTAGCCCATGCTATCTATCCCTACGCCTACTTCACCATGCAAGACTGGTTTAACCAAAGCGATACGAGTGAAATTTTTGCCTATTACTTCGAACAATGCACTGAGAAAAATGAGTATCTAAGCCATAATATTTCAGTACTGATAGCTTTTAAGCAGGCTTGGTCATTAATAAAAACAGAAAAGCAAAAACTGCGATTTATTGAACGCTTCTGTGAGTTCGTCACAGCCACATTTTATGGCAATAACCACCAATCATATCCAGTCGCACATGACTACCACAAGCCTGTCAGTATTAACGCTCGATTAGTACTAAAGAACGCGCTGCAACAGCCTGGATTTTGGGGCCATAACCTCATTGCTTTAGCATCTATTATACGAGTAGAAGACCAAATGCCTGTAGCGACTTTCCAGCAACTGCTAATAAATCTAGATGAACAGTGCTATTGGAAGTTTGAAGATGATTCAGATAAACCTAAAATAAGCAGTTCTGGTGCTAATGACGTATCTAAACAAACTTTAGAGTCCGCCTGCTTTGAACTGCTAATTAACTCGCAGAGAAATCTACATCAAATAACACTGGCGGAGTCCACTTGTTATCTGTTCAATTTGCCGTGGGTTTCCCCTAAACAGAAGTCACGACTGATAGACGTAATGAGTCACTTTTCGAAAAGCTAGTCTGTTTAGAGTAAAAACATACTTCACTCCGCAGAAAGCACCTACTCCCATCGAAATGACAGAAATATTAATGCCAATTACGTAAACGAAGCAAAATGCCACAACACCACCATGCAAATCTAACATTTACATAGGCTTATAGTTTTTTTGCAGTGACATGATTCACTGAATTTTTATCTCTCCTATGGGAAAATAAACAGCAAAATCACAAAAGCCATCAAGCAAAAGATAAGATAAATTACGTGCAAATAAATATGAGCAAAACCATAAAATTGTCACTTGGCCTAGTTTTGGCAGCATTAAACCTCAACGCCTATGCAACACCAGAGAGCAAAGTCGTCATCTCTGACACATTTACCGCAGCAGCAACAAAGCATGGTTTTAAACCTGAGCTGGTAAATCGTTTATGCCAGCCTCTACCTGATATTGTCAGTATTACTTGTCACCATTCAGGTGGAGATAGCCCTTTTGAAAGCTTAATTGTGCAGTATCGCTACAATACTCGCACTACCAATAACGATATGTATAAGCATATAGAGTTAGACGACATTCGAATCGATTTGAAAAATAGACAAATTAACTTCTGGAGCGGCCATCAAATAACCACCCCCGACGGTATTGGCGTCAACCGAATTCAAGGTACCAGCAACTCTTATATTGAAACCGGTGGCATGCGAGGCTTTGTCAGTCGTACAGATAGACATTTTCAACAACAAAGAGACACTGAATATGTGTTAACTCACACCTCTGAATTCGTCTACAAACACCAAGATCAAAAAGGTGCCATTAACGCAATAAAACATTATCAAAAAATGGTTAGCGACAATGACTATGTTGTAGCCTACAAAGAAGATCAGGTTATTGAGCCTGTAGAAATAATGCAAGGTGCCAGCTTTACGTTTCCAATCAGCGAGCCATTGAGGCAACGACTGATAGATGTGATTGAACAAAGTAAGAAGTGATATTTTACGACTAACCTACAACAGGGTATAACCTCAACTTTGGTAGAGGTTATATGCTTTTAGTTTAATGACCTTATCTCAATCTAAAAACACCACAAGCTGAAAACAAAAAAGGAACCCTGAGGTTCCTTTTTTAATGTTGCTTTACTATTTTACTCACGGGCATTAAGCCCATCGCGAACAGTAAACTGTTACTTATTCTTATCGCGAATATGACCAACCATACGCTTACGGCGACGCTCTTGGCTCACAGTCAGTTTCTTGGTGTTCATGCCCTCGAACGGGTTGCCCCCCTCTTGGAAGCGTAGCTGGATTGGGGTACCAATCACCTTCAATGAACGACGGAAGTAGTTCATCATATAACGCTTGTAAGAATCTGGAAGCTTCTTAACCTGGTTACCGTGTACAACCACGATGGGTGGATTGTAACCACCAGCGTGAGCATACTTAAGCTTAACGCGGCGACCGTTAACCAATGGTGGTTGGTGATCGTCTTGTGACATCTGCATGATACGAGTCAGCATAGAAGTGCTCACGCGGCGCGTTGCACTGTCATAAGCTTCTTCGATTGACTCAAACAGATGACCCACACCTGTACCGTGCAAAGCTGAGATAAAGTGAATACGGGCGAAATCGATAAAGCCTAAACGACGATCAAGCTCGCTCTTCACTCGGTCTTTAACGTCTTGGTCGATACCGTCCCACTTGTTGACGGCGATAACCAATGCTCGGCCCGCGTTTAACACGAAACCTAATAGACCTAAGTCTTGTTCAGCAATACCTTCACGGGCATCGATCACCAGCAATACCACATTACTGTCTTCAACCGCTTTAAGAGTCTTAATAACAGAGAACTTCTCAACAGTTTCGTGCACCTTGCTACGACGACGTACACCCGCAGTGTCAATCAATACGTATTCACGGCCTTGACGCTCCATTGGGATATAAATACTGTCACGAGTAGTACCTGGCTCGTCATAAACCACAACGCGCTCTTCACCTAAAATGCGGTTAGTTAGCGTCGACTTACCGACATTAGGCTTACCGATAATAGCAAGTTTGATTGGCAGGTCTTGCAGACGTTTTTGCTCTGCTTCCGCTTCCTCTTCTGTGTACTCGCGCTCCTCTTCGTCATCATCACCGTCTTCATTTTTGGTGATCCCCATCGCTTCTGCGTATGGGGCTAAAGAGTATTCGATCATGTTGGTCACGCCACGGCCTTGGGCTGCAGCCATCTGGTAAACTTCGCCCAGCCCTAGCGACCAGAACTCTGCACAAGCCGAGTCGGCATCGATACCGTCAACCTTATTCGCAACAACAAAAGTCGTCTTTTCACGGCTACGTAGGTGTTGAGCAATCGCCAGATCGGCAGCGGTTAAGCCTGCACGAGCATCGGTCATGAATAGCACAACGTCTGCTTCTTCAATCGCCGCGAGAGATTGCTCAGCCATGCGAGTTTCAATGCCCTCTTCAGTGCCATCAATACCGCCAGTATCGACTACGATGAACTCATAACCTGCAAGATGTGCTCGGCCGTATTTACGATCCCGAGTTAGCCCAGGAAAGTCAGCGACAAGCGCGTCTCTGGTACGGGTAAGCCGGTTAAAAAGGGTCGACTTACCAACGTTTGGTCGCCCAACTAGGGCCACAACAGGAATCATTTAATTGCCTCTATTACTCAATTTCTAATAACTAAAAAGCCCCCGGCATACACATCCAGGGGCCTTATCATCTCTAACGACTAGGCTTACGGAAGTGTGACTCGAACCACTTTTCCATTACGAGTCTGCACATATAGGTTGTCATTAACCACCAATGGCTGACTGTATAAACCTGAGCTATCTACCTGTACACGTCCAACGATTTGACCATCAGACTTGCTTAAGAAGTGTAAATAACCCTCAAAATCACCGACAACCACGTAATCTTTAAATGATACTGGGGCGGTTAAACTACGGTTAACTAACTCTGCATTACTCCATAACTCTAGACCATTTCGTCTATCAACAGAGTAAATACGGCTGTGATCATCGACCACAAACAGACTAATCCCCGAATACGCTAACTCATTGAAGCTAGAGTAACTGCGTGACCATACGATACGACCAGTGCGCATCTCCATAGACACTAAGTTACCGTTGTAGCTCACGGCGTATAGGTTTTCGCCCACTAGTAATGGCTTCATATCCACATCGGCCATGCGAGAGAACTCATTGCCTCCCTTAGGCGTGTAGATAGCTTGCTCCCATGCCGCCTGACCATTGTTTTTAATCACGACAGCAATTTTACCATCGGCAGTACCAACAAAGAAGCCGCCAGCTTCGTATGAAGCAGAACCTGTACCACGTAGAGTTAGGGTCGGTAGTTGGTTTTCATATACCCACTGTTGAGTTCCGTCTTCCACGTCAAACGCTTCTAACGTACCCGCACCAGTGTTAACAACAACCACATCTTCCCCAACGGTCGGTGCCGATAACAGTTCACCGCCGGCAATAACATGCCAAACAGCTTCACCTGTCGCTTCATCGAAAGCGGCTAATAGGCCACTTTCTCCACCCACAAATACCTTGTTACGTGCAGCCGTTACACCGCCTGCTAAACGTGCGCCCTTGTTCTTAGCAAGCGCATTATCTCTAAATGCCGAGCTAAAATCATTTTGCCAAACACGCTCACCGGTCGCTTCGTTAAACGCTTCAACCTTACCATAGCGGTCAGCAACAAAGAGTTTGTCGTAGCGAGCCGCTGGACGTAAGCGAGAGTAGTAATCACCTACACCATCACCGATGTTAGCGCTCCAAGTCACCTCTGGAAAAACGCTAGCTTGGATCTCGGTAAGTGGTGTAACCGGATCTTCCTCTACATCATTTGAAGAGCAAGCAGACAACATGCCTATACTTAATCCACATGCGAGTAGTGTTTTGCACCAAGACTTCATGGGCAGATTCCTTATGCCTTATTCAGATTATCAAGCTTCATTTGTAATGTTGGACTAGTCATAGTGCCACCATTTTCTACCGCAGTTTGATAGGCAATCTTTGCCTTCTGAGTTTCACCTTGGCGTACTAAGAAATCACCTTTTAGCTCATCTCTTTGCGCCGCGGAGGCTGGATCTGTAATTTGTTCAAGCGTCGCAATCGCTGTTGCGTATTGGCCTTGCTCAGCCTGTACACGTGCTAGACGCATGGTGGCAATAAGCACAATGCTGTCATCAACATTGGTGGCAATCACATTCTTTAATGTGGCTTGTGCTTTATCTAAATCGCCAGTTTCAACCGCTGACTTAGCGACTAGCAATTCAAGCAGAGACTGGTAGCCCTTTTGACCGTGCTCTTTAGCAAAGTTATCGGCCGCAGCTAACATAGCTGCGTCTGCAGTGTTTTGACTGCTTAAGGCTTGAAATGACTCTGAAGCGGCTTCAGCTTGCGCGACTTGGTGGTCAGAATAATAATTCCAACCAAATAATCCACCTAAACCGACAACGGCGCCCACAACGACTGAAGTGCCGTAATCTTTCCAGAACTGTTTGATAGCATCTACTTGTTGCTCTTCTGTGCTATAGATTTCCACTTACTCTTCCCCTTTTAAATCAGCTCTGCAATATATGTCGCCAATGCATCACGGGCAACCAATTCTTGTGCTTTATCTTCGCGAAGGTGTTTCACTGCAACTTGGTTATTGGCAAGTTCATCTTCACCAATCACCAATGCAACAGTGGCACCGCTCTTATCAGCTCGCTTCATCTGCTTCTTAAAGTTACCGCCACCACAATGGCTCATCACTTTAGCAGTTGGCAAGCTTGCTCTTAGCTCTTGTGCAATCTTAATTGCTTCGACTCGGCTGCTATCTCCCATCGCTGTCACGTATACGTCAACAGCAGGACCGATATCTTTGTCCAGCTCTAGAGTTTGCAGTAGTAATACGATGCGCTCAAGGCCCATAGCAAAACCCACTGCTGGTGTTGGCTTACCGCCTAATTGACCCACAAGGCCGTCGTAACGACCACCTGCCAATACCGTACCTTGCGAACCAAGGCTCGATGTCACCCACTCAAAAACCGTGCGATTATAATAATCTAAACCGCGCACGAGGCGAGGATTGATTGTGTATTGGATGCCGACAGCCTCTAAGAGTTCACATAAATGTGAAAAATGTGAACGAGTGTCTTCACCAAAGTAGTCCATTAACACTGGCGCATCGGCTAAAAGCGCCTGTACATCGGCATTCTTAGAGTCCAGGACGCGCAATGGATTAGTGTACATGCGGCGCTGACTGTCTTCGTCCAACACCTCTTTATGCTGCTCTAAGAACGCAATCAAGGCGTCTCGGTATGCTGCGCGCTCTTCCACGTCACCTAAGGTATTTAGCTCTAGGGTCACATGCTCGGTAATACCCAGCTTTTCCCATAGCTTGGCAGACAGCATTAATACTTCTGCATCAATATCGGCAGTTGGAATGCCGTAGACTTCAACACCAAACTGGTGGAATTGGCGGTATCGGCCTTTTTGTGGGCGTTCGTGGCGGAACATTGGGCCCATATACCAAAGACGTTGTTCTTGGTTATATAGCAAACCATGCTCGTTACCCGCACGCACAGTTGAGGCTGTACCTTCTGGACGAAGGGTTAAGCTATCACCATTTCTGTCGTCGAAGGTGTACATCTCTTTTTCTACGATATCAGTCACTTCACCGATAGAACGCTTGAAAAGATCGGTACTTTCAACGATAGGAGTACGAATTTCGCTATAACCGTATGCACTCACAGTTTCTCTTAATACGGTTTCTAGTTTTTGCCATAAAGGACTTTGTGTTGGCAGAATGTCGTTCATTCCGCGAATCGCTTGGATCTGTTTTGCCACTATTCGACTCGTTAAATTTGCTATATAAAAATTAAAAAACGCCTCGCATTATAGGCGTTTCAACACTAAACGTACACTAGGGTGTCGCCACCTAAAAAATCACCGCCTAACCCTCTTGGTTTAACGGTGACTCAGTTATTACTTACTAAGATCTTTCGCTTGGATTCGACCAGCAACGATTGACGCTTTAGCGCGGATCTTCGCTTCTAGCGAATCGACGATGTTGGTGTTATCGAAACGCTCTTTTTGGCGTACACCATCATCATAATAACCACTCATACGGTTACCGCCCGTCAGGCCGATATCGGATACCAGTGCTTCACCTGGGCCATTGACCACACAACCAATAATCGATACATCCATAGGGGTAACGATATCTTCGAGACGCTGCTCTAGCTCGTTTACGGTTGCAATCACATCAAATTCTTGGCGCGAGCATGATGGGCAAGCGATAAAGTTAATGCCGCGAGAACGAATGCGCAACGATTTAAGAATATCAAAACCGACCTTAATCTCTTCAACTGGATCAGCCGCCAGTGAAATACGTAAGGTGTCACCTATACCATCCGCAAGCAACATGCCTAAGCCCACTGCTGATTTCACTGAACCTGCACGCGCACCGCCCGCCTCAGTAATGCCAAGATGAAGTGGCTGCACAATCTGCTTAGCCAGTAAACGGTATGACTCGACTGCCAAGAACACGTCTGATGCTTTCACGCTGACCTTAAACTGATCGAAGTTTAAACGGTCTAAAATATCCACGTGACGCATCGCCGACTCTAGCAGAGCTTCTGGTGTCGGCTCTTTATACTTATCCATTAGATCTTTCTCTAATGAACCACCATTAACACCGATACGAATTGGGATATTCTTATCACGAGCGCATTCGACTACGCTACGAATACGCTGCTCGTTACCGATATTACCTGGATTAATACGCAAACAATCCACGCCGTATTCAGCCACTTTTAGCGCGATACGGTAGTCAAAATGAATATCGGCGACCAAAGGCACGCGAGTCTGCTGTTTAATCAGTTTAAACGCCTCTGCAGCGTCCATAGTCGGTACAGAAACACGTACTATGTCGGCACCCACATTCTCTAACGCCTTAATTTGCGCAACGGTCGCCTCAACATCTGTTGTGCGAGTATTGGTCATCGACTGCACCGCAATTGGGGCACCATCACCAATAGGAACATCACCGACATAGATTCGGCTTGATTTGCGTCTGATAATAGGAGATTCGTTATACATCGTCTTTGTGCTCTGTGATCCGTTATTGTGCTGCGCGTGGCAATGTCAATTTTGCCACCTTACCGTGAGGATATTGCTCTAGGCTAACGGGCATACCGTTTAGCTCTATGGTAACAACTTGTGGAGCGCCTAAGGTCACCGCAAACGGTTCTGCTCCGCTCAAGTTAATTTCGTTACCCGCTTTTTTAAGGTCGCTAACTAAAGTCTTGCCCGTCGCGTCGGTGACTTTAATCCAGCAGTCACCACTGAGGCTTAGCTTAAGCGTTGAAGCTGTGATTGCATCTGTTGTTGATTCAGCCTGTTCGGTTTGCGCTGCCGCAACCGTTTCTGAAGGCTGACTCATTTGCACTTCTGAAGACTCAGAACCTTGTTGACTGTTTATCTCTGGGGCTGTTTTATCCGTTGTCTCTGAACTCGGCTCAACCGCTAAGTCAGCGCCTTCAATCAACAGCGCTCCTAGAACGTCCGAATCGGGAGCTTCAGCCGAGGCTGCAACCTCCTCTGCAGTCGGTTGAGAGTAATCAACCGCAGTCTCCATCGATGACTTTTGGAACCACCACCAGACCATGAGCCCTAGCAACACGAATACGATCAGATAGGTCAATGCCATCAATCGACCATCGCGAGCTTGTCGAGTCGTTTTACGAGAAAAACTCTGCATCGACGGTTTATCGTCATTTGCCAACTGCTTATCTAAGCACTCTTGTACGGTAAATGGATCAGCTTGGACAGCACGGGCATAGTTTTTGACATAGCCACGTACGTATGTTGCTGCGCCTACTTCAGTTAAATTATCGGCCTCAATCTCTTGCACTATGGTAGGGCGTAAATGCAATTGTGATGCGATAGCCTCTACCGACAGCCCCTTGCTTTCGCGGGCTGCTTTTAGCAAAACGCCCAGTGTGAGCGTAGGCTCATCCACTAGGCTTTCGTTGTCTAAATTGGGCTCTTGAGTATGTTCTTTTTTCATTAATGCATGCTAGCCCGATATTCTTTGGCTTGAACAGACTGCGGAAACTTTGCCAGCAGTAAGATACCGAACCGTTTTACCGCTTCTTCGTCTTTCAAACCTTGCTCAATTTTAATCCCTAGTGCCAAACTGCCTGCAGACTCTGCCGCAACTCTATGGTAACGAGAAAGCTGCTCTCTCGCTTCGGCGAATCGCCCCTGCTCATAATCGATCTCTGTTAGCTCAATTAATGAGGTGCGTCTCCTAGGATCGTACTTTAGCGCCATCGCAAAATACTTTTGCGCTTTACTGACCTGCCCAGCTTTTCGGCTACAAATCCCTAAGTTTTCATAGGTCGATGCCGAGCGGGTGTATAGGGGTTGTTCAACTGCTTTTAGGAACATCTTTTCTGATTCAGCATATTTGCCCTGCTGACACAAAAATGCCCCGAAGTTGTTATAAGAATCACCCGTTGCGTCACTGGAGTTGATAGCTTCTCTGTACGCTTGCTCTGTTTTGTCTAATTCACCCACAGACTGGTAGTAATAGGCAAAAGCAATATGAACTTCTTCCAAATTAGGCGCAAAAGCCAAGGCGCGATCAAGATTGGCTTTTGCTTGCTCACTATTGCCCTTTTGTAGATAGGTTAGCCCTAACTGCACACGTTGGCGCGCAGCAGAAACTTTATCAACTTTTCGTTCAGAGACAGGAATATCAGTCCCGGCATAGGTATCTTGGGTGACGCACCCAGTTGTCATCATAGATGACAGAATTAATACCAGTGGAAACACCACCTTACTCTGATTCATTGTTACGCCCATCTACCAGTAGATACAAAGAGTTAGTTCATTGTGACTGAAATCTGGCTCTGTTGCATTTGTTTTTTCGCTAAACGTTTAGTTCTATCGCGAATATCGCCTGCTAGCTGACCACAAGCCGCGTCAATATCATCGCCACGAGTCTTACGCACGATAACGGTAAGGCCATACTCCATCAATACTTTCGAGAATCTATCGATACGAGAATTAGATGAACGCCCATAAGGTGAGCCCGGGTATGGGTTAAACGGAATAAGGTTAACCTTACATGGCGTGTCTTTCATCAACTTAGCAAGCTCATGAGCCTGATCTGTGCTGTCATTAATATGATCCAGCATCACGTACTCAAGCGTAACACGGCCGCGGTTAGCATTCGACTTTGCAATATAGCGACGAATTCCGGCTAAGAACTCTTCTAATGGGTACTTCTTGTTGATCGGTACTAATACGTCACGTAGCTCATCGTTTGGTGCGTGAATACTCACCGCTAGGGCAACATCCAGTGCATCGCCTAACTTATCTAGCGCTGGCACCACGCCAGAAGTCGATACCGTGACACGGCGCTTAGAAAGGCTGAAACCGAAATCATCGAGCATGATGTCCATCGCAGGAATGACGTTCTTAAGGTTTAGTAACGGCTCACCCATCCCCATCATCACGACGTTCGTGATTGGGCGCTCACCCGTGTCTTTTACGAAACCGATAAAATCGGCAACACGCCAAATTTGGCCGACAATTTCGGCAACGGTAAGGTTACGGTTAAAACCTTGCTGCGCTGTTGAGCAGAAAGTACATTCAAGGGCACAACCTACTTGAGAAGAGACACATAAGGTCGCACGGTCATCTTCAGGAATATAAACCGTTTCAACTTCTTGGCCATCGCCGACGTTGATAGCAAACTTAATGGTGCCATCTGATGACTTTTGGTAACTTGAGATAGCAGGCGCTACGATTTCGCATCTTGCGGCAAGTTTTGCACGCAATGCTTTGTTAATGTTCGTCATTTCTTCGAAGTCACTAACGCCAAAATGATAAATCCATTTCATCAATTGATCGGCACGGAATGGCTTTTCACCCATCTCGGTAAATAGCGCTCTTAATGCCTTACGATCAAGATCCAATAAATTGATCTTCTTTTCACTCATTTAGTCTAACCTCAAAAAAACCTAAAACCTGCTTGCGGGCGGCGAATTATACAGATCTTAACAAATATTAGCCAGCAGGCTATCACCAAAGATCAAAACCTGTGCTAGAATCCGCGCAGACTACTTTTGGTCTGCCATTTGGAGGTGTAATTTCACCTTTATGATAACCCTTATCATTATAATATTTGTCGCGATTACAGTCTCTTTTCTTTGTAGTGTGTTTGAAGCCGTTTTGCTTTCAGTCACGCCGAGCTACATAGCCTCATTATCTAAAACCAACCCAGGTGCAGCTAACAGGTTAACTAAGCAGAAAGAGAATGTTGAATCTCCACTCGTTTCTATCCTTACGCTAAACACTATCGCACACACCGTTGGTGCTGCTGTTGCTGGTGCGCAAGCGGCAAAGGTATTCGGCGACGAGATGCTAGGCGTATTTTCTGGTGTTCTTACCTTCTTAATTCTCTTCTTCTCAGAGATCATCCCTAAAACTCTAGGTGCAAACTACTGGCGCTCTCTTGCTCCTGCAGTTTCTATCGCATTGGTTTGGATGGAGCGTAGTACGTTACCGCTTATTTGGATGTCGAAACAGGTTACTCAATTAATGGGTAAAGGTGACGAAGGTCAGTACATTCGCCAAGAGATGAGCGCGATGGCAGAGATTGGTCGTGCATCGGGGGAGCTTGATGAGCAAGAGTCTAAGATTCTAACTCAGATGCTGTCGGTTAAAGAGATGCCTGTAACGGCTATCATGACACCAAGAACTGTACTCTTTAGATTGCCTAACGACTTGACTCAAGATGAKTTTACCCGCCAATTTATGGCGAAGCCTTTTACTCGAATTCCTGTCTATGACGAAGACCCAGATAATATTATTGGCTACGTTAATAGAAACGATATTTTGTTGGCCGAGCGTACGACACCAAAAGAGTCGATCGCCGTACTGACTAAGAATCTATTAGTTATCCCCGAGACAGCTAAAATTCTGCCTCTGTTCGAGCTAATGATTAAGCGAAATACCAAAATCGCGATGGTTGTCGATGAATACGGATCTCACGAAGGTATTGTTACCTTAGAAGATATTGTTGAATCACTACTTGGCCTTGAGATTGTTGACTCGAACGACCCTGTAACCGACATGCAGCAATTTGCACGTAAGTTATGGAGCCGCCGCATGAAACACAAAGGTATCGTGTTGTCTGATGATGGTGATTTCGAAAAAGAGAAAAATTAAACCAGATCAGAACGAAAAAGGGAGCTTAGCTCCCTTTTTTAATGCCTAATATAATCAATATAACCCTAACGGATTCAGCTCCTCAGAGTTCTGCGCGCGCAATTCAACTTGAAAAAGAGTCAATTCAAAAAGTAGTTAACTCCCAAAGAGTTAAATTAAAACTTGTTCATCCTGCCGCTAGCATGCAACATCGGCATGTTAATTTTTGTACTTGCCGTGTTATACTCCTTGTTTGGTCCAGAGGAATAAGATGACAACGCAGCAAACTAAATTAGAGCAGTACAAGTTAAAACTTGCCCACATCAATGACACTCACTCTCACTTCGATGCTAGCCGTATTCAATTTACGATTGATACCCAGCCAAAAGAGCTGACTCTTTATAGCCACACCGGTGGATATGCCCGTATCGCCTATCAGCTCAAGCAGGCAAGAGCTGCCGCCAAGGACAATCAACAGAGCTTTCTATTTCTGCATGGCGGAGACAGTTTCCAAGGCACTCTCTATTTCAATGAGTTTAAAGGTAAGGCCAATTCAGACCTGTTAAATATGCTCCAGCCAGATGCGATGGTACTTGGCAATCACGAGATTGATGCCGGTAGCGAGCCAGTTGTAGACTTTCTGAATGATATCCGTTTTCCGCTGATGGCGGGCAACATGGATTTGAGCCAAGAATGCCAACAGAAGAAAGTACGTCTTGGTGGTCATAGGAATCTGCTGGACTTCGACCCAGTTTCTCAAACGGCCAAAGTACTGTTAAAGCCGCTACAAGACAGACAAGTTGCAATTATCGGCATCACCTTAGATCAGATGAAAGAGATCGCCCGTCCCGATGAAGATACTCATTTTGTCAGCGCAATCCAAACCACTCGACGCACGGTCACTCAGCTAAAAGCTCAGGGGATCGACCATATTATCGTGTTGAGCCATCTTGGACTGGATCAAGATAAAGTGCTGGCCGCAGAAGTCGATGGGATCAGCCTCATAGTTGGTGGCCACTCACATACGCTGCAAGGCGACTTTAGCGCACTTGGGTTATCGAATATGCCCTATGGTGAACGGGTTAACGATACCGCCATTGTGCACGCTGGCAAATATGCCGAGACCTTAGGCATTGCCGACATCCTCTTCGATGGGAAAGGTAAGGTATTGGAGCTGACAGGGGGTAACTACTTCATGTTAGATCAGCAGTTTATTCTGCAGGCATCTGACGATGTCAGCCCACAAGATTACCAAGATGTGCGCTTAACGCTCGAGTCTCATCCACTTATTCTATGGGATGGTGAGGACAGCCGCGTTCAGAACCAAATTTTACAGAAATATCGTCCGAGTTTAGATGCACTAAACAACAAGATATTGGGCTTCGTACCCAAGAGCCTAGTACATACCAGACTCCCAAGCAAAGCCCTGCCTCACGGCAGTGAAATTGCACCTTGGGTGAGCCGTAGCATGTATCAAGAAACCCGAGAATTAGGTATAAATGTTGACTTTGCACTGCATAACGCTGGCGGAGTCCGCCAATCGTTAGATAAAGGCGAACTTAGCTTAGCTGAGGTGATAGGTCGGATTCTGCCCTTTGATATTCCTCTGGTGACCTATGAGATCCAGGGCCAGTATCTATTTCAGATGCTTGAATCAGCGATTAACGCCGCAACCAATAATAGTGTCATAGGCACTGGCGCCGGCAGTTTTCCTTATACATATGGCTTAAAATACTTCTATGACGGTAGGCAAGCGCTTGGGCAACGTATCATTAAACTTGAGCTATTACGTGTAGTAGCAGGTAAACCATTGTGGCAACGCGTTGATGCAGCCGCCTACTACACAGGGGTATCTTCGTCCTATACGACCTCAGGCAAAGAAGGTTACTTTCCCATCTTACAAGCTATTTGGCAGCGAGATGTTGAAGGCTTAACCCTCCCAGGTGCTTTTACTCGCTTTATCAGCAAGACGCAAATATTAGATGAAGTGCTTGAGCCCCAGGTTCACTACACTAGCCATCATCAATTGTGATAGCTAAATCAATTTAAAGGGTAATCGTTCACTATGAGTTTTAACGCTTACCCTTATATTAACTCTTTAAACATACTGAAGTTAACTAATTGTTGACCATCACGAGGATGACTATTTTTACACTTAACTTGAAACGCAAACTGCTCAAAAAAGGGCTTGGCTAAGTATGAAGCTTCAACGGTGAGGCTATTGAGTCTTAACAGCTTAGCGTGCTCCTCAACTGCTCGATACAGCTCACTTGCAACCCCAATTCCAGTGTAATCTGGGTGGGTAAACAAACAATCTACTTCCGCTGTTTTCAAGTCTGCAGCTCTCAAATCATCTGTTATCGAGCCATCTGCTTTCAAATTGATAAAGCCCACAATGCACAAATCGCACTCGGCAACCCAAGTCTTAGTCCCTGACAAGCGGGTTAACCAGTAATCATTGCTTCGAAGGTTGGGTGACCATACGGCTCTTTCTGCTTCACTGTAGTGGGAGCTAGCGCCTTGATTGATACTAAGGTGGAACACTTGGGCGAGTTGCCCAACATCACTGCGGGTAAAGGGACGTACAATAAAACGCTTTTTTTCCATAGTTAAAATCCTTTTATACAGGCTAGCCACTTACGACTGAGGAACAGCGGCTAACGCCTTGCTCATGTAATATCCCATAATCACTATGCCGCGTTTCTCTTGATAGCTCCGATGGCGAAGCCTAAAGCCCTGAGACTCAAACAGTGGCTTAGATAATTTAGATGCATCGACAAAGAGCTCCGGCAGTGCATTGTTAACTGCCCATTGAGCTAATACCTCATATAGCCGCCCAGCCACTCCTTGTTGCTGGTACTGAGGATGAACATACAAGCTATCAATATAGCCGCGACTTTTAAAGTGCGTTTCCAAGTTGATAAAACCACAGCAAAAAGCGCGCCCCGACTCTATGCGTTGCTCGTCTACGACCAACCAGCTTTTTGAGCGTAACAAACGCTTATGCCAGTGATAACTCGATCGCGGCGCATAGGACCAAGCCGACTTTTCCTGCTGCGTATAAATGTCATCACTTATCTGGCTGATGGCCATATGTGCCAATACAGATACATCAGGTGCATAACATTTTTGATACGGAATGATTTTTAACATGGGCGAAAACAGAGTGAAAAGGCTATTGTGCGGCAGTTTAGCAAAAAAGAAAATGGCGTAGACTCAGTCTACGCCATTTCAAGTTGACTCTCTAAAGCCAAGCTTACTTAGCTTAAGGTGTCAAAGTAACAATTACTTCTTATCGATGCGACCAACAAACAGTAACTTATCGAAAGTACGGTTTAGGGTTTTGCTGCTAAAGTCGCTCATCCACATCTGCTCTTGAACAACAACAGTATCGCCTTTCTTTACTTCAACCTGTGGACCCGCAGCCCAAAAAGTCTTGTCGGCTTCTTTGATCTGAACGTAGGTATAACCGCCGCCATTCATAGTGTCCATGACAGTACCTTCATGCATAACGCCTTGTGCCCATGCGCTTGAGATACCCAGTGCTAGAGTTGCTGCTGCAGCCAATTTCACTAATTTAGCTATCATCGGAAATTTCCTTTAAATAAGTTATCAATTCATCAATATTAAAGCATGCAATAGATTATAAATCTCTAATTAATCACAACTAAATTGGCCTAAAAACTCAACTATTAGATCCAACTCTCATAACCAGATATTTTAGTTTCTACCACGGAACTTTCTTTGTTGCTGCCAACCTATAGTCGATTAGTGGCAAACTCTTTAAGAGCGTTTGGCCTCATCTAATATAGGTTGCAGCATCCCTTCTAAGCCGTTGAGCTTAACCTCATACATTAAGGCTAACTGCTGACCTAATTTCCCCTCAGGAAAACCTTTTGAATGGAACCAAACCAGATAAGGTTCCGGTAGTTCGAGTAGACGCCTTCCCGCATATTTTCCAAAAGGCATTTTCTGGGTAATGGCTTCGAGTAACAGCTTTTCATCCATCGTAAATGAGTCTCTGTGTTCAATCATAGGAACGATTCTATTTTCAAATCTCATTCTATCAAAGCTAGATAAAATTACAGTTTTATCGGTACCAACAAAAAGTAGACTATTTATCCCCGACTTTAGTCCTCAAACAACTATATTATTTATGAATATAAAACTGGATATCTATAACTTATATAAGATTAACTGACTCGATATAAGCTTGTTAGCACAGCAAAGCCTACAAGTATGGGTTGCTAATTTCCGACCTATACAGCTAAGCAGTTAATTAATTTAACAAATAACCACAGATTTCAACACCTAACATGCAGCGCCAAAAAACCATCGAAAACAAGCTGAGCGTCAAAAAACAATCACGGGTCAAATAAAATAAATACGTCAAAAATCATACAGTTGACGAAGCTGGCTATGCAACCTAGATTAATCTGACAGGTGAGAGATAAGGTGAGTTAAATACCTAGGTTAACAAGCTCAACACATTTAACCGTACGCAAACTATCACCCCATTTCATTTTATGAAGATCAGTAAATAAAATTCATCGCGTACAAAGAGGATATAAATATGATCATACTCGTTGGTGGCGAAAAAGGTGGCAGTGGTAAGAGTTGCCTAGCCCAAAATATCGCTGTATTTCTAGCAGCTGAATGCCGAGCCTCTGTTATTATGGTCGATTGCGATCCTCAACGCACAACATCAGACTGGATCCACGCCCGCAATAATAACCCTGATCTCCCCAGCATCAATTGCGTGCAGCTCTATGGTAAAATTCGCAACGATCTTCTCAGTCTAGAGCAGCATTACGACTATGTAATTGTCGATTGTGGCGGTCAAGATAACTTAGCATTACGTGCAACCATGTCTGTAGCCTCACATGTACTGATGCCTCTTCGACCGAAGCGTCGCGACCTAAAAACTGTCAGCCACATGGATGATATCGTCGCCACCTGTATGATGATAAATCCCAAGATGCGCGCCACCTTTGTTATTACTCAATGTCCAAGCTTACCGAATCAAGCCAACCGCATCTTCGAAGCAAAAGATGTCTGTAAGACCTACGACATCAATGTTTTAGATGCCATTACCTACAGCCGAAATATCTACGATGACAGTGAAGAGTCTGGCCTATCGGTACTCGAGATTGAGCCTAAGGGTAAGGCTGCCACAGAAATACGAGGCATTGCCTGTGAGATGCTTGAGGTTGCAAACGCCACCGAAGTTCGTAATCAGCTTGCTGAAAAGCAAATGAATAAGATGAGAGGTAATTATGGGTCTGGCAGATCTCAAGAAAAACTCTACGCCGTCTAGCACAACCCATAGGCAGATCCAAACGAGCCAATTAGCGCTCGAAGATCTCATCGATGATTTCATCAATGATGCTAGCCGATATGCTCTTGGGCAAGAAGAGCAAGCTCCCAAGCAGAGTGAATTGGTGGACTTAGAACGCTATTCTCAGCGAGAGAGTCTAGCTAACTTGAGAAGTGCTGATAGTTATAAGGTTGAGCGCTTGGCGGAAAAGGTATTAACGGTTAAAAAAGGCAATTTCCCAGTAAGGAAGGCCACGTTCACCCTAACTGAATCTGCCATTGCCCACTTAGCCGAGTTAGCCGATGACTGTGATGTCGCTAAATCTAAACTCATTCGCTTTCTAATCGAACACCACTTTAATTTGAGCCCAGAACAAAGAAGAGCAAAAGAGAAAAGCATTATTGTTGAATAATAGTCGTTGAATAAAACCAAGGATATAAGAGTAACTCTCCCTTCCCTTAGCTGGCAGTTGACGAACAGTTTTGAAGTACTGCACTGCCAGCATTTTTTTCTAATCGCTAAATATTAATAGCAACAGATATAACTCCCAGTATCCGTCTGAAAAACTACCCACGCTTGAATTTTAATCATAAGCGCCATATATCATGAGTAACGCAACCTTACTCAATGGCTAGGAAATCAATGTTGGCAATTTCTGTTATTATTCTGCTTAGTATTGCCGCCATCGGCTGGATTGCTAGCACCTCATGGCGTGACAGGCGTCGACGTAAAGTCATCACCAAGCAACCCTTCCCGCGAGAATGGCGCGACATATTAAAAAGGCGCATTCCATTTTTTCGCGTCTTACCCACAGATCTCCAGTTACAGCTCAAGAAACATATTCAGGTCTTTATCGCAGAGAAACGTTTTGTCGGCTGTGATGGCTTACAAATTGATGATGATATTCGAGTGACAGTTGCCGCTCAAGCCTGCCTTTTACTGCTTAATCGACAAACTGATTTCTATCCCACACTAAAAGAGATCCTTATCTACCCATCCCCTTTCATTGTTGAAGGAGAACAACAAAACGGTGATGGTCTAGTATCAAACCACCGCAGAGTGCTCTCTGGGGAGTCATGGCAACACGGCAGGGTGATCTTATCGTGGCAAACCACCAAGTTCGATGCCGCGGTTCCCGATGATGGAAGTAATGTTGTGATCCATGAGTTTGCGCATCAACTCGATCAAGAAGATGGCAGAGCCAATGGTGCCCCTCCTCTCAAACATCGCCAAGACTACGCTTCTTGGTCTGAAGTCTTGATGAGGGAATATCAAACTTTGGTCAGAGCGAGTCAAACCGGGGAGCAGTCACTATTTAACTACTATGGTGCCACCAATCCAGCAGAGTTTTTTGCGGTGATATGCGAAGTATTTTTCGAACGTCCCCATGAGTTTATCGCCTTGCACCCCGATCTATACCGAGAACTCAGCGGTTTTTATCAGCTCGATCCGGTTAATTGGCACTAAAATCTTAACCACGATAAAATCGATAGACGACAAATAATACAAGAATTCAGAACAAGGATGCGTATGTTAACTCTGTCCTCTCCAAAAGCATGGGGCTTAGCCCTACTGCTATTCATCCCCTTTTCAATGAACCTATCGGCTAACGAGACGCCAAACAGCGATAAGCAGCAAGCAGCTGCAGTTTTGGACGCCTTAAACCAGTACTCTTCGGCTGCAGACTGGGATAACTATTTTGCCCTGTATGATGAAAAAGGGATCTTTATTGGTACAGATGTCAACGAGCACTGGGGAAAAGCGGAGTTTGAACGCTATGCCAGACCAACAAAAGGCTGGCGCTATGACTTAACTCGTCGAGAGATGACCCAGCACGGAGATGTCATATGGTTTGACGAGATTTTATCAAGCCCCTCTTATGGCGTGAGCCGTGGCACCGGCACCTTAATCAAGACAGCTAATGGCTGGAAGATTGCCCAATATCATTTAAGCTTTCCAATCCCCAATGCCATCGCGAAGTCCATCACAGAGCAGATCAAAGCAGCGGGCAAGCACTAAGGGAAGTTCAATTAATTCTTCACATAAGCAATTCACGCAAGCTTTGTCAGATTAGATAAGTAGCGCTTTATACCATTATAAATGGCGCTACTTTACCACAGCAGAGAAGCAAACATTCGCCATATTGGCGACATGGGTAAAGTTTGCAAAATCCTCCGCCATTAAACGTCGACCAGAGCCGTCTCTATCGGCATAGATCACCCCAATCACGGTATGATCCATAATAAGTGGTGCTAGCATGAACCCGGTAGCGCCAGTAATGGTTTTAACATTATCATCCATATACAAGCGCCACTTGGCAGAGTGGGGATTATCAACAAACAAAGCCTCTTTCAAGGAGATACAGTCTTGAAAAACATTCTGGCCACTCTCTAGCCTTATATTAAATGAAGCCTTTACCTTTCCTGCATCATCGCCCAGTACAATTCTTGGCTGCAACGACTTACGGTTAGGACTCAGTAACAACACACAGCAGCGATCGACTCCAACACCAGTCAAAATGCCTTTAAGCGCAATAGAAAGTACCTGATTAAAGTCCTCCCTATTTAACGCACATTGCGTTAGTTCGCGTAAACACTCCAGCTGATGGTTAACATTGGGGACATAAATAAGGGGTTCAGGCTCTTGTTTCTCAAACTTTTCGTTCAAGTGCTTAGGGCTAGGCAAGTACTCCAGTAAAATTCTAGCACCGTAGGCATCGGCCATGGTTTTCGTTGCTTTATGGCAACGCAGCATACGCCCCTTTAGCTCATCGACCTCAATACCTAGCATATCCGCCGTTTGCTTTAATCGCTTCGACAGCTCAGCCATATTTGGACTATCTTGGCATAATAGCTCACTGAGCTTATTAGCGAGGAAGATACTGCGCACCTCAGGGGTGCGTTCATCTGGCAAGCTGAGTGATTTTATCAGTAAACTGCCTAAGCCCCAGTTACGCGCAAGCCCCACAGATAACTGCTCAAAGCTTGCCCCTAGCACATCTCGAATCGCCTTATTCGCTTCCGCCACCGTGTCGCAACGGCTTAACTTACTATCTAAGACTAAGGTTTCTCCACAACCTGTACTCCAAAATGCACTTTCACCTAAGTGATAAAGTAAAGAGGCAATAAACACCTCCTCTTGAAGTTCCTCGTCATAATCCTTAAGCAATGTTTTAGTCAGCATTGCCGCCAAAAATGCTTGTGCCATCAGCTTAATCATTCGATTGTAGACGTTCTCAGACAGTCCCTCAGCCTCTAGTAAACTGCTGAGTAACTTAGCGGTGATGCAAATATTCTTAATAGTATCAAAACCTAAAACCACAGCCGCTCGACTCACCGTGGTGACTTGGCTTATACCTTTGCTATAGGTGACACTATTTGCCACTCGTAGAATTCTGGAGGTTAGCGCATTATCGTGCATCACACTCTTACCCAGAATCGACAGCGAAGACACATCATCCTTCGCAAGTTTTTCTAATGTTTTAACCGTTGAGCAAAGTGCTGGCATCTCTTGGTCGCTGATGCGATTGGTCCAATACTCAACCCCTTTGAACTTATTGTTTTCAAAATTAGTCGTTTTCACGTGTCTCCCATCTTTTACCGCGACACCATCTAGTCTCAAACTAAAGTGGGGTTATAATTTCACTCTATTCCCGTTGCCAGAAACACAGCTTCATTTTGGTAAATCACCTAATAGCTGCAAAAACCTATATTCACAGTGTAGTGGTTAAACTGTTTATCGGTTAATAGATAACACCGAATAATTACATGCCATTAACCTTATACCTTTGCCTGAGTAAACACGAGAGAAGCCGTGCCAATTTCAATCATTTTTTGCAAAAAAAAAGGCTCCGAAGAGCCGATAATCACAAGCAAAAATGATACAAAAAGGGTAACGAATAAAAACCCGCACAGCACGTAGGAATACTGTGCGGGGGACACAAGCTACAAAATGCAGCCAAACTTTTATAAGATGGGGCTTACTCCACCAGCATTTGATATCCCGGCTCTGTTAAGAAATCGACCAGAACATCTGAAGTAGTGATCTGCTCTAGCAGCACTGCCGCCTGAGTAAATCGACCATGGGTGAAACGATCTGCTCCCACTTCATCTTTCACATTGGCAAGCTCTTCCACCAACATCTGTTTAAATAGCGATGGAGTCACCACCTCTCCTGAGGATAATTGCTGACGATGCTTAATCCACTGCCAGATAGAGGTACGAGATATTTCGGCGGTGGCCGCATCTTCCATCAATCCGTAAATAGGGACACAGCCGTTGCCATTAATCCAAGACTCGATATATTGCAGTGCGATTCGAATATTGAGACGCATACCCGCCTCCGTGCACTCGCCCTTTGCGGGTTCGAGTAACTCTCTGGCGTGAATAGGCGCATCAACATCGCGGGTAATGTGTAGTTGATTGATATGATCTTCACCTATGTACTCGTTAAAAATGGCCATTGCAGTGTCGGCCAGCCCTGGATGAGCAACCCAAGTCCCATCATGACCATTACGCGCTTCTAACTGCTTATCTTGCTTAACCTTAGCCAACACTTGCTGGTTAATCTGCGCATCCTTGGAGGGAATAAAGGCCGCCATGCCGCCCATGGCTAAGGCGCCACGCTTATGACAGGTTTTGATCAGCAAGCGAGAGTAGGCACTTAAGAATGGCTTATCCATGGTGACCGACTGCCTATCGGGCAGCACTCTATCACTATGGTTATTTAGGGTTTTAATATAGCTAAAGATATAGTCCCAACGGCCACAGTTCAGGGCAACTATGTTAGAGCGCAGCTCATACAAGATCTCATCCATCTCAAACACTGCCGGAAGCGTTTCAATTAGGCAGGTGCACTTAATCGTGCCTGGCTGCAGGCAGAAACGCTCTTCAACAAAGGCAAACACTTTTGCCCACCACCTTGCCTCTAAATGACTCTCTAGCTTAGGGATATAAAAGTAAGGTCCACTACCTTTGCTGAGCAACTTGCGATAGTTATTGTAGAAGTAGACACAAAAATCAAACAAGCCAGCGGGAATGGCAACGCCACCAAACTGTACGTGCCGCTCTTGCATATGTAGGCCACGCACTCGGCAGACGAGTACAGCAGGATTGTCACTCAGAGAGTAATGCTTACCTGTTTCAGCTGTGTAGCTAATATCACCATTTACTGCATCACGCAGGTTAATTTGTCCTTGTACTACTTTATGCCAACTAGGAGCCAATGAATCTTCAAAGTCGGCCATAAACACTTTGGCATTAGCATTAAGCGCATTAATCACCATCTTGCGATCCACAGGACCTGTGATCTCTACACGCCTGTCTTGCAAGTCTTTGGGAATGCCGCGGATCTGCCAGTCTCGCTGGCGTAGCGATTTAGTTTCCTCTAAAAAATCGGGCAACTCACCTGAATCGAAGCGCGCTTGCTTAGCCTGTCTGTTGGCTAATAAATTCGGCACCTCAGGAGCAAACTGCTTACACAAGGCTTTAAGTAAACACAGTGTGCCTTCGGTCAGCACCTGTTCCTGCTCTGCAACTGTAGGCCCGATAATCTGTAACTCTTGGCTCGACACCAATGTGTCAGCGCTTTCTAATGCAGTTAGTTGCTCAGTCATCTTTTATATCTCCTAAAACTTTCCCATATCCTCGATGACACCAAACATTGACAGCATTCGGTCGTCAGTGTGCAAGCTTAAAAGCTCAAAACACCCACCCTCTCATAGTAATGCTTGCTTCGAGCCTTCAAACCTATGACTTATTTCTTATGGCTTATCCCCATATGGGCTAAGCCATATAACTTGTGCGTTGGTGCTAAGCGCCCTAAGTCGGCATCTGTTGATTTACAACAAAACCTACTGACTAAAAGTTTTAGTTGCAAGTCTGCAGCGTCTCCGCCGATGCCAGTAAAGCGCAGTTTCAGCTGCGTTAACTCACAAACACACCGTAAAAACCAATAAGACAACTAATTGATTAAGCTAGATAAAACCCAATAAAGACAAATTATGGAGCTTAAGAACTAAGACTTGTAAGACAAATTGACCATAGAGCGAGGAGTAAAACTAAGTTCGTTATTATATTTCACAGCGTTAACCTAACTTGCCAGTAAAAAGCTTAAGCTAACATCATATCGATTCAGCACTGCGTTTACTCCTCACCTCTAGGTTAATCTATAAAAGCTCATTAAAACAAAAACTTAAATAAGGATCAGACGAGACCATTTTCAAACACCCGTTTTAATCTTACGTTTACGTTAACGAGATATAAGCGAGACTGGACTATTATTGATTCCTTGACGATAAATAGTGACCAACATCTCAAAAAACATTGGTTCAAGCCGAAAAAAGTTTAAATTCCCCCCTAAACAGGCGCTACAACAGACGGATATCGGCTAATATCATTGAGCTAGATTAATTGAACAAGTTTAAATGAACAGGCTAAGTGAACCAGACAAAGGGTAAGGTGAAGGGTGAGGGGTTGATAAGCTAAGAAGCGGCTTAGTCGGATTAGCAACTAATAAACATAACAGAAATGGCGCTTAAGGCCTTAGAGAATAACGGTTAAGCTTAATAGCCGGGAATGAACAATATCGATTATTGTTATCTGCTGGAGTCGCTCAACTCTGTCTTTATTCTAACTAAACCTGGCTCGCTCAAAACTCAGGCCTAGCTAGAAACTCATTAGATAGTGATCGAATGTTAATTAAATACCAGTGAGCGCTGAGTCTCGCCGCTTTTGCACTGCTGCTCAAGCTCTGGACTATATAACGTCACCCTATTACGACCCGAGTGTTTCGATGCATAAAGTGCAATATCGGCACGCTTTAAAACTGGATCTAAACTGAGATCCTCTCGGTCATTACTCGATACACCAAAGCTCGCACTAATGTTAAACACATGCCCTGAGTACTTGGTATCAATCGCTTCTATCGCGTCCTTACAACGCTCGGCAATCTTCAGTGCTGTTTGCTCGCAGGAATAGGGCAGAAACAGGGCAAACTCTTCACCTCCCATACGAGTAAAAATGTCGCTATCGCGAATAAGTGGTTTGATCACCGACACCACATGTTTTAGCACCCAGTCTCCGGTTGCATGACCGAAGCTGTCATTGATGTTTTTAAACAGATCTAAGTCAAGCACAACCACAGAAAAGTGTGCTTTCCGCAGGCTTACCTGTACAAACTCGTTCTCGGCAAAGTCCTGACCTGCACCACGGTTATAAACCCCCGTTAGCCTGTCTGTTAACGCCAACTTACGGTAACGTAGCTTTTGCCTGTGGCTATATAGCAAAAATAACGATAAGAACACTACGCTGCCAGTCAGCATTGTCATAATCATGACATCATTAGTACGATCGGCTTGGTCTAATTCTTTCTGAGCTTCTACTAACTGCCGTTCCTGGTTAAGTAATGCGATTTCCCGTGCCTGCTCTTGGTGTTTAAACTTGGCCATCTGGTACGCATTGGCCTTAGCTTTGGTATCATCATGGATCAAACTTGTATAGTTCTGGTGAGACTCAAGGTAATCATAGGCAAGCTGATACTGCTTTGACTCAACATAGCTCTGTGACAGTACTTTCGCGGCAATCGCTTTATATTTTATGTGACTAGGCTCATCACTTAAAATCATCACTCGATTCGCAAACTCCTCCGCTTCAGAAAACTTTTTTAGCAATAGCTTCGTTTCAGCGAGTAAGGCATGAACACTTACGATTTCAAAGTTATAATTATACTTATTGTATCCATCGAGAACTTTGTTAAGCATTATTTCAGCGTCTTTATATTTATTTCCTTTTATAGCAATTTCTGCCAAGCCTTTTTCAGATACAAAGCCAAATAACGGAAATCCTTTGTTTTCACAATATTCCTTACTCCGAGCAAACCCTTTCTCGGCTTGTAAGTATTTAAATTCATTCAAGTCTGCATATGAACTCAAAATTAGTGAAAAGCAACGAAGCCGGCTATTACCTTCTTTAGTATATAAAAGCGCCCGCTCACTATATTCTCTAAGCTCTTCATTAGCATCTAGGTTTAACGCTAAATTAGCCAACCTAACATAGGCGCCAGCCTTAGTATCAAGATCATCGTCTACCTTAATTTTTTTTAGGTAGCTATCCATCAACTGAAATGCTTCGCTATACTGTCGTAAACCAAGTAAATTTGCGGATTGATATTGATAAATATCCGTCAATAGTTCATCACTTACTTCATAACTTTCAACGCTTAGCAATAACTCCTTAGAAGATTGATACTCTCCTGCATAGCTCTTTTGAATAGCTTGATAAACAATCAATCTAAATTGCTGCTGTTGGGTTAGCCCATCCCAAGAAGTAAGCAAATTATCTATTAACTCCTCGACTTCTTCAGGAGAAGAGCTAATTGCCTTGTCAATTTGAGACAAGGCTAAATCGTAGCTAACCTTACTTTCCGCCCCATAAACTGGACAGAAAAGAATAAAAGTAAGGCATAAAACTACAATTAATTTCATACTTTATTTTTTATCAAATGAATGGATCAAAATAAGCGAACGATAATTCTGACCACCTGATAGTGATTTAATCTGGTTGTCATCACCCGACATTACCGCTTGGATTTCATCATCACTTAAGCCGTTAGCCTGCATCACACCTTGAGGATCTTGCTTATACTCTTCTAACAACTTGGCATCTGAACCTAACTTCTCGAAAAACTCATTAAACTTTGACATTTTTATTCCCTTAATTTAAATGAACATCTTTGGTTGTTTTTGGTTTCTTACTGTAATTTTCTTATTTTACTTATCTACTTTATTTAGCCGTTAACACTCTAACTGCTATTACTTCAATTCACTTGAACCTGCCATTAAACGCAGGTTCAGCACGCATTAAAACACCTAATTATCATGCCATTACCGGCAAGACAATTAACCCAAATCATCAGCGGTGATCCCAAGCTTGGCCAATACCTCATGGTTAAACTCAAGTTCCCGCGAAGGCGGAATGAGCAAGGTGGTAATAGATGAAAGCTGCGCAAATGGCAGTTGCTTCAAAGCTACCCTCTCGATTCTCGGAGATTGAGTTGGTAAATTAGGCGCCTCATAGAGTACGACTTCATGCTCTAGCGGGTACCACTCATTAAGTTGCTCCACTAACACCTGTAACCTGTCTGATGAAGTATGAAATTCGGTTAAGGTGTGCTCACCGGCAATGCCTATCTGCCATAACAAGAGGTGGGTTGTTGGATCAGGTATGTGCTTATAGAACATAAATTGACTGGCTTCGAAGCTTTGATGACCAGAAGCCCCCGGATCGATACCGACATCCGCCCATAAACAGGCTTCTGCGGAAATACCCGGCTCCATTTGTGCCTGATAGCCCTCTTCTCTTGCCTGAGCAATCGCAAAATGCGAGACACAAGCAAACACGCCTGGGTGACCGTATAAAGCGCAGACGACTTTTTTGCCTAGACGCACTTGTTCCAGAATAGCGGCCACCATCTGCTCGTAGGTATCGCGGCGGTTTTTAACTTCTCCCTCTTGGGCATAATAGGGCTGAAGGCTGCGCACATCTTGATTGAGCGACTCAAGCCAGTGCTGGGCAAACCCATCCGGCACCAGAGAGAACACCACATCAGCGTGCTCAATATAGCTTTTGCTCAATACGCTAATCTGCCCGGCTAAATTAAGCCCGGTGCCGACACAAACCAAAGATCCTTTTTCTGTTGTCATCTACTCTCTGCCTATCGATGTAAACTTTATTCTTGTTCTAGCTCATTCTATACAGCCGCTGACCAAAGCTTAACTTTCAAGGCTTTGGCTTCATACTTGGATTTCTAAGGTTAGGTTTAAAGGCTTAAATTTCATGAAGAAACAATGTTAACTTAACACAACATTTCTGCAACTTAAACCAGAATTAGACTAGTGGGTCTTCTTTCTTAAAGTGGCATGTGTGACTTTCAGTTAAAGCTTTCTTATCAGTAAGATAAAGTGAATTGTTTGAGGTAGATAACAAGGTGGTCTTATCTAAGATTAAATGACAAAACGAAGCGACTAATCAGCTGGATATCTATAGATAATGAACTTCTTAGGTATTTCCGACTCCATATAATCATTAATTAGGGTTTAATGTTAAATCCTGTATTGAACTAAAGAATTACGCTCCAAGCACGGCTTGACGCAATAGCCCTTGTCATAAGGGGGAGTGCTTGGGTATTATGACCGACAGATTTTTATGAAGTAGCGCATTCAATGACAATTAAAAAGAAAAGTCTTACCCTTTTGGGCGCTGCTGCGCTCTCGTTATCACTTAGTGGCTGTGGTGTTTTTGACTGGTTGATCTATAAGCCTGATATTCCTCAGGGTAACTATATGGAGAAACAGCAAGTCGAAAAGTTGCGTATTGATATGACTAAAGAGCAGGTTGAATACGTGCTTGGTCGTCCGGTTTTACGCGACAGTTTTTCTGACGACACTTGGTATTACGTCTACCACTACAAGAGTGGTCGTGATGCGAGCATCATCCATAAAGAACTTATTATTAACTTTGATGGTGATAAACTTGTCGAAGTGAAAGGCGATTATGAGCTAAGTCCTGAGTTCAGTACACCGCTCGAAGAAAGTAAGTTACCTGAGATCAATACACCTGAAGGTGAGCCACTGATCCCAGAACAACGCCCTCAGGCAGAACCGTTAGTTGAAGAGAAAGAAACTCAACCTGAGACACTCTCTGAAAAGTTTGAATAACTTTAAATAACTAACCACTGAGATGAATACAAAAATGGCGATTCCCTTTTGGGCATCGCCATTTTTTATTAAAACCACTGAGGTTTATTAAAGCTTACTACCAGTCTTCTTATTGACTCGGCCTTCGTCTTTGGCCTTCTCAGCTCGCTTACGGCGCACATCTTTAGGGTCGGCGATCAATGGGCGATAGATCTCAACCCTCTGCCCTGGCTGTAACACCTCGTCGTGTTTAACTAAGCGGCTAAAAATGCCAAGCTTGACGGTATCTAGGTCAATCTCTGGGAAATAAAGCTGCATGTCACTTAATTTGACCGCCTCAATACAAGTGGCTCCCGGCGTGACATTAACCTTAATCAGCTTTTGCTGCTTGGGCAGCGCATAGATCACTTCAACTATAAATGGGGTTGGTTCGTTACTCATTGATAAATCACCTTTGCGCGGCTGGTAAATGCCGTCACCATTGACGCCATCAACTCTTTAAATATTTTACCAAAAGCCAAGTCGGCAATAGAGCTTGAGAACTCAAAACTCAACTCAAACTCGACCTTGCAGGCATCTTCGGTCAGTTCGGTAAACTTCCACTCACCAACAAGTTCTTTAAACGGACCGCTCTCTAACTGCAGTTGAATACTTTTACCAGGAATAACCTGATTGCGTGTGGTAAAGGTTTTACTGATCCCCGCCTTTGCAACATCCACCGAGGCGACCATGGTTTTGCCATCAAATTCTAGGACCTTGCCCCCGACACAACCGGGCAAGAACTCTTTATAAGACTCAACATCATTGACTAGGTCATACATCTGCATCGCGCTGAAGCGCACTAATACACTGCGAGAAATTTGCGGCATCTGTCGAATGGTACTCAGTAATTAAACACGAAACGCCGATTTTAACATGAACACAAAAAAACGCATCTTTGATACTGTGCTAGCCTATTGAGCGCCTAAAAAGCAGACAAACTCTCTCGGCAAAGAGATAAAACTTGTAATAAATTGATTTGGCCAATTCCATATTTGCTTAGCGCGAGTATAATGGCTGCCTATGGCTAAGAATAATGCAAAGAAATCAAAGAACCCACCAGCGACGATAGCACGTAATAAACGCGCCACTTTCGACTACAAATTTGAAGAAAAATTTGAAGCTGGCTTGTCCTTAATGGGCTGGGAAGTAAAAGCAATTCGTGTGGGTAAAGTAAACCTATCTGAGAGCTATGTGTTCCTGAGAAATGGTGAAGCTTACCTATTTGGTTGCACTATCACTCCACTCAATACTGCATCGACACATGTGGTATGTGATCCTATGCGTGATCGTAAGCTACTGCTTAACCGTCGCGAGCTGGACAAGTTACAAGGCTTAGTGGATCGTCAAGGCTATTCTATCGTACCTATCTCTATGTACTGGCGAAAAGGTGCATGGGTCAAGATTGAAATTGGCCTAGGTAAAGGTAAGAAAGAACACGACAAGCGTGATGACACCAAAGAGCGCGAGTGGAAGATTGAAAAATCACGTACGATGAAAAAAGCCGTTCAACAATAAGTTACAACGGAAAAAGCGTACGGATAACGAACAATCGATTTAACTTGTACTATTTATCCTTGTTTATAAGGGAATACACGGGTTACAATCAGTTTGTACTTGGGGGCGATTCTGGATTCGACAAGATTCACGAAACCCTAGGAGCATGCCGAGGGGCGGTTGGCCTCGTAAAAAGCCGCACAGTTATAGTTGCAAACGACGATAACTACGCTCTAGCAGCTTAGGCTAGCTAGCCATCTTGCTCACGTTTCTCAAATGGGCAGAGTATATAGATGGTCACCTTTACATTTGATAGCGAGGGAACCTTGTTCAGGGGTGAACCGCGAAACAGTACTGGACTCGCCAATTGCAATCCTGTCTTTCGGAGTGTACTTGGTTAACCAAAAGAGAGACTAAGCATGTAGTGCCGAGGATGTAGGCTTTTTGGACGCGGGTTCGAGCCCCGCCGCCTCCACCAAATATAGGAACAAAGACGTCTCAGGACGTCTTTTTTTCTGCCTGCAAAACAATAAAATCAACAACTTAGCGTCCACTGGAGTTTTTTAGCATCCTATAGCAGCTTGAGTTTTAAGTAACACTCAATGTAACATCAAAGCCAACTTCCATAATCGTGTTACAATCATGGCCAATACCACTAAGCAACTCACTGCAACGCAAGTAGCGAACGCTAAGCCTAAAGACAAAGAGTACAACCTCGCAGATGGCCGTGGTTTAATGCTTAGAGTAAAACCCAGTGGTTCCAAGTTTTGGCTGCTCAACTATACCCGCCCAGTTACGAAAAAGCGTACTAACCTTGGCCTCGGCACTTATCCAGATGTGCCGTTAGCTGAAGCAAGAAAGCGCAGAGATGCTGCACGTGAATTGTTAGCCAAAGATATTGACCCTCAATATCACCTTCAGCAGCAAGAAGAAACTGTGAGAACAGATGCTGCTAACACCCTCAAAGCCACAACTGATTGCTGGTTTGAAATAAAAAAACAAAAAGTATCAACAAATCACTCAAGAAAACTGTATCGCAGACTAGAGCTATATCTATTCCCTGCCCTAGGTGAAATGCCAATCAGCGCCTTAACCGCCCCACAAGTCATTCAAGTGTTAAAGCCACTGGAGGCAAAAGGACACGTAGAAACCTGTAGACGTGTGATCAGCTGGCTTAATGAAGTGATGACTTTTGCCGTTAATACTGGTGTCATTCACTCCAACCCGCTTGTTGGCATTGCGGCTGCGTTTGGAGTTCCTAAGAAAAGACAGATGCCTACAATCAAACCTAGTGAGCTACCTGAATTTATGCAGGATCTCTCCTACGCCAGTATCAAGGTAACCACTCGCTGCTTAATTGAGCTGCAGTTACACACCATGACACGACCAGCAGAAGCTGCTATGGCTAAATGGACTGAAATCGATTTTGATAAACAGCTGTGGACGATTCCAGCTGAGCGGATGAAGATGAAGCGTGAACATATCATCCCTCTTACACCGCAAGTCATATCGCTGCTTAATCGCATGCGCAAAATTAGCGGTGACTTGGAGTACATATTCCCTGCAGATAGGGACCCGCGCAGACATACAAATACCGAAACAGCCAATATGGCAATTAAGCGTATGGGCTACAAAGACCGCTTAGTGGCTCACGGTCTGCGTGCGTTAGCGAGTACCACATTAAACGAACAAGGCTTTGATGCTGAGTTGATTGAAGTATCACTGGCTCACGTAGATAAGAATACCGTAAGAGCGGCATATAACCGCGCCGACTACATTGAACGGCGCAGAGAGCTTATGTGCTGGTGGAGTGGGCATATCTGCCAGACAGGATAAGTGACAAGCGTCTAAAATATAACTGCATAGTCACCTAATAAGGTGTCATTTAATTTATATTTAGATAACGGCATGGGAGCCCACTGCTTACATCATGCTGCACAATCAACCTCAAGACATTGATTTAATGGCACTTAATGCAAGACCGCAATTAACATACCCCTGATTATACCCTCAGTATATTTGATTGGGTAATTCACCTGAATTGCTAACCATTATTACCGTACCATTAGGTTGCCAAATTGATTAGACAAAGCAATATTATACAGGTTGGATTTGGAACGTGTCGTTGCTAGCATTAACTCGCTTTTAGACAAAAATAAGTTAGAGTACCAGCACTAACGTACTTATTGAGAATTAGAAAAAGTATCTTAAAGCCTTAAATACTTGTATGGCATACATCAACGCATTACTGGGTTTGTAAGCAATTCTGCAATGATATTTTCAGCTAGCTCAGGGCATTTAACTTCTAATGTTGCTTCATCAATTGAAATAAAATCCCCACATATTGACCGGAGTTCTTTCGTAATTAAATATGGATCATTACCCAGTGAATCAAATAATTTCAATGCGGTTTTATACGAATCTATCTCGGGTAAGTCAGCAGTATCAAATCCATACTTGGCCATCATATCCAAGGAAAACCTAACAGCTGCACCTTCTTCAAGAAGATGAGTTTGTTTTCCTCCATGCTGATCAAGTAGGTGAACCGTTTCATGAGCAAGTTGATAAACAACCATTTCCCAATCGGTTTTTGCATTAAAGCCTAACTCTGCAAATGCCCCATCTTTATTGGGTGTATACCTAACATGAGGGCCGTCTATATCCCAAGACGGTTGGTAGATTATTTTTGTTTGATCTCTCGATCCGAATAACCTTTCAGCTTCGGCCATAAACTCTGTTTGAAGGTGCCAAAGACCAATTTTATCATTTACGGGATGCGATTTATTAAAGTCCAATTTAACTCCAATGCTAATTGATGTATGCCTAACTGCTTATTCAATAGCAGCTCGAAAACGTTCTAGGCTGCACTATTCAAACTCAAAAAAATCATTACTAAATTTTTGCTGTAAATAGAATATAACTCTATGAAGTGTCTACTGGTCTAGGGACTTACCACGTGAAACATCCTGATTAAATTCCATTAATCGATGTCGGAGAATATATTCTCTATCGCTCCAATACTCTCTAGTAAGGGTTCCAGCTCATCTTGTATTCGAGTGATTTCTCTGTAAATATACTCTTTATTTTCTTCTGTAATAGTATATATAGGTCTTAGCTCAGTACTACCCAAGTAGTTCACTTCAGTAGCCTCTGTAAAAGTGGCCATTTCGTCAGAAATTTTCTTCGAGTTCTTACTAAGCTCAACAACAGTTAGAGCAAGCCCTTCATTAGTGAAATGAAGGTGTAGTATTTCAGCTGCTGTATCAAAGTTGCTTCTTATTTTTAATATGAGGTTTTCAGCTTTAGATTTAATCTCAAATAAAGGCTCAATCGAAGCACTACTTCGTCTTGTTATTTCAAACTGGAAAAATAGTTGTTTAACAGTATTATAATATTGGTCTACATATAGTTTTGTTTCATTTATGTGATTTATCGCTTCTTCTTTCTTTTCTAATCTCTTTTCTTCATGCTTTAATTTTAACGTTTCAGCATGTTCTTTTCTCTGTCTGTGATCAAACCAAAACTGAGTAATTATTACAGCTAGCAAAGCGACTAAAACGGATACTACAGGTGCAATTTCCGGATTAGACTTAAAAAACTGAAACAGTGGCGCTACCATATGGTCATAGAGTGGCCAGATATACAGATTAAAAACAGGTGATATAACAGCTCTTACAGCAGGAAACACCATATGAGTGAAGAATGTTGATATGAATACATTGATGGCTCTGATTTCAAGTAGATATGGGATTAGTACTGCAATAGCAATTAGTACCCAAAACCGACTTTTCATATTTTTTAGTTTGGCGAGCATTGTTAACACCCTATTAGTTGATTCGTTAGAAAGCTATTCTGCTCAATAATATTATTGTACAATACAATCAATTGGTTACACAAGACATCCGAACAGTAGTTGATATCTGAATCGGATTCTAGGTTGTCATAGTCAGTAGAGCTTTTGATAGGTAAAACTCTATCCCAAATTGAATCCGTATACTCAGTTGAAGCTTTTTGAAGTTTAAGTAATGGTTCAATTAAAGATGGAAAGGAAATTTTAATTTGAGGTCAATTTTATCAACTTTAGATGAGCACTTAATGATCTTGGTTTGCAATTCCCCTCTTAATTCGTTGAACTGGGCATATCTAGCATGAGCAAGCTCTTCCTTTGCTGCTTCATATATTTTCTCATGTTCAATTAGGTATTCAGAAACGATGGTAGCTAATTCAATAATTTCTTCTTTCTTTTCTAATGCCGGTTCCTCAGCTTTGATAGCTAAGTAATTTTGATGCTGATTCTCTAAACGCCTATCAAAACGCCACTGGCTGTATATAACAGCACTAATCGCTAGGATGCCTGTAAAAATAGTTGCCACGTCTTTAGGTTCATCGAAGTACTTACAGAGTTTGGCTATGGCATTATAGATTTCAGGGGAGTTGTAAGGATACCACTGCAACGATTAAAGCTATGCCCCCCTATAACTAACTTACGCATTTCATTAATCCCTTATAAAAACTGATGGTGTTGCTACAAATTTATTCTGCACTTTAAGGCTTGAGGTATGAAGTGGGCAATAAGTATTGAATATTAGGGGAAAATATTGATTTTTGCGTCTCACATTAGCTTAGATATGGCAAAAGCAGACAAACAGGATATGAACATAATTTTTCGCTAGCTTTGGGGCACAAATGGCTTAGATCGTTCAAACTGAGTCATAAATGAGAAACAACGTCTTAGACTGCCCACTTTAAAACATATCTTGGTAGTACACGTTAGATTAGTTGCACCAACGCGGAATACTCGAGTGATGAAAATATCTTCACTCAAAATTCTGATTCACCCCTAATTCTCACCCGTCCTTTATCCGTACCTCAAATATCTATATAAAACCTTTTGCTTGTTAGTGAATAATAGTCGTAGACTTTAAAATTATTAGTATTAACTATCGGAAAATTAAATGGTTAAGCAAGTAGAGCTGGATTGGTCTAAAGGGGTCAAGATTGAAAATAGTTTTTTCCCTGAAGATAAGCTAGGAAGAGTGAAATACGCTACATTCCTGACAAAGCTTCTAGAAGTTCAAGGCTTTGACAAAGCAAGAAGTAAAGCTGATCAAAAGCGAAATTACGTGCTTAATCTAAATGCCGAATGGGGCGCAGGGAAAACGTACTTTCTTAAACGTTGGGCTGAAGATATCAAAGAATATTACCCTGTTGTTTATGTCGATGCATGGAAAAAAGACTACTCTGATGATCCTTTAATGACGGTAGTATCTTCCATTATCGGCCAATTAAGAGAGCAAGCAGGAAAAGATAAAGATTCCATTGAATTTAAAGTTCCTCGTAAGCTTATAGGCCTACTGAAAGCAGCTGCTCCTGGTATAGGTCGAGGATTATTTAAGCGATATGTTGGAATTGATCCCGTAGAAGTTATGAATTCCGATAATGCCAATGAACAGATTGGTACTATCAAGGGGGAAGGTGGCGAAGACTTATTAGATAAAAACGGCAAGCCTATCGATATGAGCTTTGCGGCTTCAGAAGCTGTTAAATATTTGATAGACGAACATGATGCTAAAAGTGCTGCTATAGAAAGCCTAAAAGTAAGTGTGTTCGAATGGGTATCTGCTGTTGTTGGCCTTAAAAATAAAAAGCTACCAGCTTTCATTTTTATTGATGAGTTAGACCGTTGTAGGCCAAGTTATGCTGTTGAGATGCTTGAAACAATTAAGCATATATTTGACATTGATGGGGTTGTTTTTGTGATTGCTACTGATACCGAACAACTACAGCACGCGGTAAAGGCAGTTTATGGTGAAGGGTTTGACGCTAAGATTTACCTTAGCCGCTTCTTTAATAGTAGATATAGTCTTAAGGCTCCTAATTTAGAAAGCTTCCTAGAAGTGCACTGCGATACTAGTAAGCTTTCTGGCCATTACTTAAGAGACTTAAAAGTAGAAGTTCTGCCTTTTAACGAAGATGCCAAAATAACGCTACGAAATATATCGATTATGCTTGATGCCTTTAGGGTCTCAGCTCGTACAGCTATCCAAATCGCAGATAGAGTCGTTGCAACAATCTCAAATATGCCTAGAGGCTCTAAGATTGATATATTGATGCTGACTGCTTTACTTTGTATCAAAGAAAAAGATCATAATCTTTTCGATGAAATAGTGGCAGGCCAGTTTGAGAGAGTGGTGCAAAGTGGGGATAGCCAGAAAACAATTTATTTAAGTGAGTACCTTAAAACTTATATACGGGAAAGCTCTCATGTTCGTCAAATTGAAATGATTTTCGATCCACAGGATTTAGTTCCAAGTCTTAGGTTCTACTCAAATCAGCCCCCTGTAGCTAATCCGTATCGTTCCGGCTGTTATCAATTTAGTTTACTTGAATATTTACAACAGATTTTCTCGGATCACTTTGGGTCAAGTGGAAAATCTCGCTCTTTAATTATCTCTATTGGGGGAAGTCGCAGAAGTCCGGATCGAGAACAGACTCCCTTAGAGAAGCTCAGCAAAACTCTGATAGAAGAGTACAAAAAGCATCAATATGATTCTAGTTCTCTAATGCTGGGCGAACCAGCACTTCTATGGGTCAAGTTTTTCTATATCAAAAATAAATTCAACGCCATAGATATAGATAAATATAAAGACTTTGTAGAGCTAGCCTCGCCACTAGATTGGATGGGCAAAGATGAGCTACCTGAAATGGGCGATACTAATATCTAATAATCCTACCCGGAAGGGAGCCTCAGCAAAGTCGTTTGTCGTATTTGGTCTGATAGTTCTTAGATTACCAAGCACTAATAATAACTTTTTATTGGCCAATAATCTCAGTCAAGTATGTGAATGAGCTTTTACTCTAAATGATATAGGGAAAAATGGGTTATAGTCGATGTCAAAAATCAGTGTTTTCGCATGAGTATCTATTTGGCTTGGTGGGAAAGATACGGATGAAGCACTATAGATTATTGTAAGGCTACTGCCGTAACTTTAATCAGCGGATAGTCACTAATTGAGTAATCTAATGCAGATCCTATCGATACATCAATCTCACGTGTCGATATCTTCCGATTAATATATTGATAATAAGCAACAGCTTGGAACCCTACACAGTATAAGGTGCTGTGGTTTTACTTGGTTTAAGTGATCTGTAATCATGCTCAAACCATAACAGGATAAGGATGTATGGTAAGTACCTAATGAGGCAGATCATTCAATGTCCAAAGTGTGGTGAAGATGTTGAAGCTTTCGGAGGTGTTTCTTTTTGGTGTGACCGCAACAATTGTTTTGGTCAAAGATGTCTAGCTGACAAATTATCTATGCACTTCAAGTGTAAGTGCGGTTGCGAGGGGACTTCTCCAGAGACGCAAAGATAAAGAAAAAGGACAGGCATTACTTATGGTGTACGCCAAACCTTTCACATTAGCATTTCTATAGTCAAAGCTTACTTGTGACATTTACCATTTAGATTCGTGAAAATAATAATGGGGCAATAGTGAGTCAGCGCAGATCTCGCTGACTCGAAGCTGGACAGAAATCGGTTAGTGTAAAGATTCTAAAAGTTGGTCGTGAGATTAGTAAGCTTATGTTTTTCAAATAATGTTTACACTGGCCACCGATATCTGTTGATGAAACCAACAGGCAACATTTTTAGTCTGAATGTGATGTGTATTAGGTTTTCTGCTTTCGGGAGAGACCTGAGTGATCTTTTAGTTGTGTTCATTAAGAAAGGACATATTATCCGCTTGTCATTAATTTTATGGTACAGGACATGTTTTCTTTTTTTAAGAAAGACTTAGCAAAGTTAGTTCAACGCACCCATAGCTCTGAGTTCGCCTTTGTTGATGCTTACAATGATTTAGGTATTTTTATTGACGAAAACCCTAATCCAACCCCCGAAGTGTTTATGGCTTACTGTTATGCTCGTCGCGATTGTGCAGCTGCATTCTACTTACAAGGTATTTGGGAGTATGATCAATTCCAATACACCCAAAATATGTTTAAAGCAGGGCAACTAAATTGCGGTCAGAAAGGTTTAACAAAAGAATTCCAAGAACAGGCAGCTAAACAATCTGTTGAGTATCTAAGGAAATACGTACCACAATGGCAAAGTCTGCAATTGTCACTTTGTACCACACTTGTAATTGATAGAGCTGTTAACCCTGTAATCACACACTACGAACATGCCAGTGACGACGAACTGAAAACCGCAGTGTTCATGGCTACAACTGGTATTTTTACGCGCTTTGAGCCTGTTTTTAGCTTCAAAGATGAAGTCGAGGAAGTTAAAGCACTAACCACGTATCAGAAAATTGACGCGCACCGCGAGTTTTTTTTGAGTATTGACAAGTCCACTAAAAAGAAAACTTCAGTAGCAAATATTGAGTTCAAAGAAATGACTCTAGGCGAAGCAAAAGATATCTGGAGAGCCCGTGTTTTGTGTAGCGACGAAGAGTGCACGCTCGTTAATAAGAAGCTGCAAGAGATTGAAGAAAGTATCCCCAATGTATTCGTAACTTGTATCACGCTTCGTTACCAAGAGGGTAGTCCTCTTGGTCAAAATACAATTTCATCGGAGTAAGAAGAGTGGGGCTCCTGATTCAGTGCCTAAAGAAAGCATCTATTAATTTATAACATTCAGCTGAATACTATAGTGGTCAGCAATTATTAGTTACTACTTTCTAAGTCATTTATGACAGCCCAAGACATAAGAAAAAATATGGCATTATTGGATGTTATCCAACGGACCAGTTTCTTTCGCTAACAAATAAAGGGGCATAAACGTGTTATTAGACTGCCCTAACCCACTTCTAGACACAAATAAGAAACAGCTTTTGCTAAACTAGCACTTAATAGATAACCTAAGGTATTGCAAATCCTCTTATTGATTGGCCAAAATCACTCATCCACTACAGTTTAGCGTTACTAGGGGTGGGGGGAGCTACAAGCTCAGACCAATGTGCTTTAGCCTTCATCTACTGATACAAAAATCCTATCAGCATTCCATAGTTCAATGATTTTCCTAGTTTTCTGAGCATTCCAGAAGCACTTGCCAAATAAGATAAATCCCGCGCCTTCTAGATCACGTCTTTCGGTGATTTTAAAGCGGTTGAAAATCTTATCTTTATGCTTTTTGATCGGAATTCCCACATCATCACAGTCAGCAGGATTTAACCATTCCATATCTGTGTCAGAATGCGAGATTGTCCCCCAAAACATCTTAGGACGGGCATCTTTTGGGTTATCTGCTGGTTCTGCATCTGCAAAATTCACGAACAAGTTCTTAGCTTTGTAGGTATACTTTTCATCTATTGCGATAATCATGTCCGATTGAGCTAAATCGCTTCCACGCATTAAACTATTCAATGCTATTTCCATGCCTAAGGCAGTTTTTCTAACTGTAGCTACAGCACCAGTATGTGATTTGGTACTGCCCGACCCAGTTGGCTTGGGTTTCGATGGGCGATCAGTTTTACTTTCCCCTGATGGTTTAGAGTCAGCAGCAAAAAAGTCAAAAGCAACTTCACTTGAGTCAGCTATGATCTTATCTACTTCGAGAGCATGCTTAACTTCACGTTCACGTTGCGGTGATGAACGTCCTTCGTTGCATCCTTGGACATGATATCGTGAACCAAAACATGCTGCTTTGCCATCGACACTTTTTCTGCGGTAGTAAGCTTCTGCTGCACATTTAGGATTAGGACATTCTAGGTACTGCCTGTACTTTTCGATGTCTGAATTAGACAGCTTTTGAAAATTATAGATGTTGTAGATCTTACGCTTCCCATCATATGTGCAAACAGCATCAATCATTTAGTAAACCCCAGAATTAGTGTAATCTATTGACTTTTCACCAATTATAAATACTGTTGTAAAGTATTAGTACCACTTATGAGACTAATACTTGAACTAAATCAATTGGCAGATATAAAGTAGTTATATTCAATTGCAATTACTGCACCTGTTAGCATATATTCGAGAGTGACTGGAGTATCATTGTGATTAATTTGAGTAAAAATCAAAAGCTTGCATGGTGTCATGCAGCCCTAATACTGACCAAAAAGGTTTCAGTAGGTAGTGTCACAGCTAATAGCAAGCTACGAGACATGTTGTTGAACATAGGTTCTTTTGAAGACATCTATAATCAGCATTTTGGTATGTTTCCAATTGAAGAAAAGATTGAACACCAATTGGATATGGCTTACAGCAAGATTGACTTCGACTTCAAAGTAATCACCATAAATGAGCCTGAATATCCAGAGAAATTAAGGTCTGTAGAGGGTGCAACACCTGTATTGTACTGCCGTGGTGATTTGAGTCTGCTAAATGCCGATAAAACCATTTCATTCGTTGGAACACGTGAATTACACAACCCCGAGCACGTAAGGCATGGGGATGCAGTAATAGCTAGACTGCTGAATGCTGGCTACCAAGCGATTGTAAGCGGTTTAGCTGCTGGTTCTGATACATTGGGTCATCAAGCTGCATTAAAGCATTCAGGAAGGACGATAGCGGTTCTAGGGACACCTTTAGACCAGTACTTTCCAAAGGAAAACAGGGAGCTTCAAGATGAAATTGCCAAGAATCATCTTTTAGTATCTGAGTATCCGATAGGTATACGTAGCTTTGGTTCTTTTTTTGCTAACAGAAACAGAACAACAGTAGGTCTATCAAGTGAAGGTGTTGTAGTCGCCCGAGCGGGTGATAGAAGTGGAACACAGTACGCTATTAGGCACTGTGTCGAGCAGGGCAAACAGCTATACGCCCTAGAAAACAACACCTATGAACCTGAGTACCAGTGGGTTCAAAAATACAAAGATAATATGAAAGTGATCAGGCAGTAATTCTAATAATTTATTGGAGCTCAACCGATGGAAGTTATTATTTTTGATCTGGATAATACGCTTGTCAATACAATAGATTGCCAACCTTACTTGCGAACAACGCATGGTCGAGCTTTAATCGTCGATAAACTTCGTGAGAATGAAGTCCAAACCAGACTTTACGACCCAAATATTGTTGATTACATCAATGAGCTATCAGAGATGTATCATGATACGCATGTTGTTTTCGTTACTGATTCACCAAATTCTCCAGACTGTAGGTACTGTGAAACTGTGCTGGACTTACATGGTTTCGAGTATGATAACCAGCACATTTTATCTAACGCTGGAAAGCCTTGTTGTGAGATAGAGGTGTTTTTGGAGGAATTGGCAGCTTACCATGACCAAGACTTTAGCGATGTTCGGGTTTTAGTCGTCGGTGACACAGCTAAAGACATACACTTTGGTCATTACATTGAATCACCATCGGTATTTTGCACTTGGGGTACTGAGTTCAATGTCAAGTACATTACAGACAACGCGATGCCTACCGCAGTTGTGAGTAACATTGAGGAACTAGATGAAGTGATCACTGATTTCATCAATGGCGACTTAGAATACGAGCCTTATGATTTCCAGAGACACTTCCGTACTGTGAGGCTTGAAGACACAAACGTCTACACAATCCCTGATGCAAATATAGGTTACGCCAGAGATTTTATTCCAAGGTATCGTGACTGTAATACACCGCAATACAGATACACTTGGTTTGATGTTTATTACGGTTTAAAGCCAGCTAAAAATCGTACTTATGAGCAATTGAATAGAAACCTTGGCGTTCCTTTTTGTACTAATGCAGGAGAAATCAATAATGGTAGCAACGTTGCACTAAAACGTTTGTCAGGTATCTATATTCAGAAGTTTTACAAGTGGGCTAAAGATGTTGGTTTCGAGGGTAGAGTCGCTTTAGTGCCGATACCAAGTTCTGTTCCAGAAGAGTGCAACCATTCCAGACCCATGATTCAGGTATCGATGTGGTGGGAAGAGTGGGCAAATGCGAACAGGGGACTACCCTATAGAATAAAGGCGCATCAGGTTATTGAAAGGTGGCAGCCTAAAAAGCCTTCACACAAATCTAATGATGCTAGAACCCCTGAAGCACACATCGAAACACTAGGTGTGTATCTAGAAGATGAAGCTAATTTCCCTGATGATATTACGGCAGTAGTGCTTCTAGATGATGTATATACATCTGGCGCGCAAATGAATGCAGTAGCATCCGTGTTGCTAGAGTTAGGTATGCTCCCTGATGATGTTCCGATTTATGGATTTGCATTTGGGAAAACAACGTCACCAAACCCATTGGCTAACATTCAAGCGATTATTGATCAGCTTAATGCTGCTGAAAACGAACAGTAAGTTAAAGGGCATAACAATCACGTTATGCCCTTTGTCCTTTATGGAAGCAATTACCCTTCATATGTCTACCGTCGTAAGCTGTAACAGCCACAGCTTTTCGCATATCGGGCATAAGCATTAACTGTTTATGCCCGTTGTAGTATTCAACCGACAGTACAGGCATAGATTCAGAATTTAAATAGTTGAATACAGAACGGCCATGCCCTTCCGAGTGAACATCCGTAAGCGCGCCACGATCCGGCCTCTTTTATGAATTCAAGCATATAGTTATAAAGAATAAGACCATTCGCCTTGCTGTCTCGATGATACTGTAGAGCATGGCACTGGCATCGGCACCTCGAGGATTATTTGAGAATAATCAATTTTTTCTACTAATAACCAGTGACTTTAATTGCACGTTCGGCGCAATTTGATAAGAACTGAAGACCATCGCCACTTTAGTATTAGAAATATTTAGACCAAAGTGAACCTGGCACATCTTTACTGACAGTATTCGTTAAAATAGTTTGGGGCACAAACAAGTTAACCCTCTCATAGCCACAATAGCTAGGGCAGCTTAGAAATGATGTAGGTAATGGAAACTTACTTATTCCAATGCCTTTTCACAGTAGCGATTCCAACCCCTAATGCTTCTGCTGTTTTAGATTGAGATAAGCCTGCTGCTTTCTTTGTCTGTACTAAAGCAGTAGTGTTATGCGCTTCTGGTCTACCAAGTTTTTTACCTTGGGCTTTAGCTCGTTCAAGCCCTTCTTTTGTTCGTTCTCTAATACGGTTCCGCTCGAACTCCGCAAAGGCTGAAAACATTTGCAGCATCAGCTTACCCTCAGCACTTGAAAGGTCTGCTACAGGCAAGTCTAAGCAAACAACCTTGACTCCTTTATCTGTAAGTAGGTTAATTGTGTTTTGTACGTCTATGTTATCTCGACCTAAACGATCTAGCTTTAAGACCACCAGCATATCGCCACTTTCCATCTGGTGATTGATTAGCATCTTGAACTTTTCACGCTTCATGGCTTCAACAGAACCAGAGATCGTTTCACTGATAGTACGTGCGTCACTAACCTCATAGCCTTTCTGCCTAATAGCAATAACTTGATTCTCTGTGGTTTGCTCTGTTGTAGAAACACGACAATAGGAAAAGATACGCATTGGTTACTCACTTTATGGAAGGTATCAAATATAGGGGTATCATATAATTAAAGTACCATCAAAGATAGACCCTGGTTTTATGATACCGACATTAAATAGAGAAAGCTGGTATCAATATACGAATATTTTTTGATACCCAATTTTTATATCACATAATTCAGCTAGCTTTGTTCGTAATGCGCTCTGAATTTTTGCTTCCTATCTGGTAATGACATTTCTAATTATTACCGACGTCATTCAAAATCACTTTTTGGAATAGCTGCAACATCTAGGAGGGCAGATAAAAAGAAGATGCCTACGATTAAACCTGATGAGCAACCCAAGTATATGGAGTCCCTCTTCTACGCCAGCATCAAGAAAATTACTCGCTGCTTGATTGAGATCCAACTTCATACCATGACGCGGCCAACTGAAGCCGCAATGGCAAAGTGCGCCTGAGGTTGATTTCGATAAGCTGATACGGGTTATCCCTGCAGATAGAAATCCCAATAATCACACCAGTACAGAAATTGGCAATATGACACTCAGGCGTATAGGCTACAAAGGCCCGCTTAGTTGCCCACGGCTTACGCACTTTAGCTAGTACAACCTTCAACGAGCAAGGATTCGATGCCGAATTGATTGAGGTATCACTCGCTCATGTAGACAAGAATACCCTTCGTGCGGCCTATAACCGAGCAGCTATATCAAACGATGCAGAAAGTTCACGTGCTGGTGGAGTGAACATATTTCAACACAGGCTTAGGCCAACCACCACTCAGACTTACGCTTGCTAAACATAAGAAAAATTTAGAAACCGCAATTTAATGGGAGACATCCATGCCTAGATCTAGGTTTAAATACAAAACCTCACTGAACCCAGCTGATGCTGTCGCTCTAATTTTAAATGCTGATGACATTTCTACAATTCCACGAGGCGATCCTAGTTTTGAAAGAGCCAACGAATTATATGCTGGATTAATTTCTGAGTTCGAGATAGCAATCAACGATCCAAACAAGAGCAAGATCGACATAGTCTTACCACCTGTCATGGGGGCTTCAGATGCTGAAGCGTCTATAGTCAGCATTGCAAAGTATCTAACCCAAATAGGCCACCGAGAAGATGCAGAGCTTCTATATCCTGACTCAAACATTCTCAATACCAATAAAGATGGCTCTATTCACGGAAATACAGCTAGAAACGCTAGCGCAAGGGAGGAAGTCCTCCAATTTGCTCTATACCTGCTGAAAAAATTTCCGGATCAATGTACTACGATTCCACAGTGGGCAGAGTTGATCGATGAAAAAGCACCACTAAAATGGCCTGAAACTGGTGTTCCTCCTCTAGCTCGTGCAACCGTTGAAAAGCTATTAAGGAAATCTATAAAAGATTTCTGACAGTAATTTTAGTTTCTGACAGTAATAAATTACTGCCAGAATTTAAGCCTTAGTCTGTATTACGCTTGCCTCGTACTATTAACACCGAGATATTACGAGGCAATCCATGAAAGTTTTAAGATTAAAAGAAGTCATTAATATCACAGGGCTAAGCCGCTCTACCATTTACGAGCTGATCGCTCAGAATCAATTTCCTAAGCAACTACCACTAGGAGCCCGCGCTGTTGGCTGGGTCGAAGAAGAGATCAACAACTGGATTACGCAACAAATTGAAGCGAGGGATCACGAAAACATTTAACTCAGGAACAATTTACTAAACGATGCGGGTAGCCAGATAGCTCGATTACTTAGCTATGCCACGACTTCTTTGCCCGATAATGATTGACTATATCAAGCAGAAGCAAACAAAAGCCCTATTTGATGATTAAGTGGAGTTGAACAGATGAAAACCCCAAGGTTATTAAAACATATGGAACAAAAGTGCATCCAATCTAAAGATCTGGATTACATCATTCGCTCTAAAGAGATGGCTGAACTACTAAGCATCAGCATATCGACTCTTCAACGAAGAGTACGTGACAATCAATTCATTCAGCCCATAAAAATCAATGGAAAGAATAAGGGCTGGCGCAAAAGCGATTATGACTTTTGGATAGAAAACCAATAACCCTAGCCTGAAACCATTTATTTTGGGCCCCATGATAAAAGGGCAGTAAAAACTGCCCTTTCTTCCATATTACTGACATCAAATGCACTTAGATGCGTCCAAATGAGCCTTATAAACAATGAATGAAGGTTCAGAGCAACATTTAGCGCCTTAAGTAGATTGTTTTCAAAACTGAAATGCGCGGCATCATTGAGCTACAGGTCTGGCACAAGCAGCATTTATTACAGGTTTTATTATTATGCCTTTTAACGCTACTGAGTATGAATACCTAGATTACTTCTGGCCAGTGCAAAAGTTCGATACTGGTTTAAATAAAGACATCATGGATTCTATCTTTGAAAGATTACTTTCAATGCTTGAGCTCCATCCGAAGGTTCTAATGGTCTGTTTTGAAATCCACACTTACGAAGCCACCAGTACTAACAAACTCATTAGCAAGCTGTTCAAGCAGCTGACAAACTCTCTAGAAAAGCACTATAACAGTAGGATGGACTACTTATGGGTACGAGAACAAACAGCAGCTGAAGGGTTCTGCCATTACCACTGCATAGTCATTATTGATGCACAGAAAGTGCGAAACTCATTTGGTATAAAACCACACTTAGATAGAGCCTGTTACTTGCTGGTCAATGTTAGTTATTATTTCCCTAGTAATTGTAACTATTGGGTGCACTACCAAGACAAAGATAGCTTTCTAAGCGCAATATTTCGTGCTAGTTATTTAGCCAAAAATGAGACTAAAGAATACACACCTAAAGGCATTAAAAAGTTTCAAGGGGGGAGGAAGAAGCGTTCTCTGTAAAAGAAAAAACACCAACTTTAAAACCAATATTAAATTGGAACTCTGCAAATAAAACCATCCCTGCGCAATCCTCCTCGGATCGGGCTATAAACTAGATTTAACTAGATTGTTTTAACAGTCTTGGGAAAATAGACCTACTTCTGGAGCAACTCCCTAAATACCCTTTCATGACACCCAAAGCCTGAATCCATTAAACCTTGCTGGTGGTAATCAAGCCATAATGCAACCGCATTATCGATACCAAACTGACCTTCACCTATATTTCGTGAGTAAAACTTAGGGTCTGTGGTTAAGTCTTCAGCTTGAAACCTTCGACCTCTGATTGAGGTTTGTTCGTTGTCGCTATCAGGAATGTGGTTTAACGAGGTCAACTTATGAAACTGGTCAGGAGAAATCATTCGGCCTGAAACATAACAATTACGCCTCCAGGCTTGTGCTATACATGCAGCAATATCTGCTCGACATTTCCAGTAGCCATAAATCCAGAGTTCACAGAAATGATAACGATAAATAGGTTCGTTTCCGATCTCAGCAACCTGCTCTCTCATTAAAATTAACGCATCATATTCATCAGCCATGAACTTCGTAGTTAACAACCAACCATCAACGCTGTTTCCACCAGCAGCATTCAATATAGAATTCAGCCAGTCACCGAACAACTTTGGCTGTTTGTAAAAATGTTTGAGCTCATACAGCTCTTCCGAACCGCCTTCCAACCACTCAAGCTTCACACCAAATAGTGTTGCCGCCGCGTCCAAAATATCTGTATCTAAGCTCTTTAGAAGTTCAGTCTCATCTTCAACTTGGTGAATGGTGAGGTTATGCCCAAAAAAACGGGGGATTTGTGCACGAGCGATACCATGCGCTTCAAAAAGTCGAATAAAGCGCTGTGCGGTATTAGTAACGATACGCTCAGGGTTACGCCATTTCTTATACCTAGCTCTAAGCGCAAAGAATGCTTCTACATCACCTAATCCAACCATGGATAATTGTCCTTTATTAAACTAAACCTTTGCACTATGAGTCGACTTTAGTAACTTCAAAGCCATACTGGCTAACCACTTCAATTAAACGAGTTACACTACCAATACTCCATTGGTTAGATATGGCAATAACTTCACCTGAATCAAGCTCAATAAGGTCTTCATCGCTTGAATGATATCGCTTCACTTTGCCATCAGTGACATCTGATATAGGCAGGGCTATTCGTCGACGTATATCCTTATCAAATACTTCCAGTAAATCCGATAAAGAATTTGGCTGGTGGGCTTCAATCCAATCAGTGATAAGCGCCAATGCTAGATTTCTCTTATTGTAAGTCTGATCTTTATACTTAAATCGCGAATAATCACGCCCACCAGCAGACTCACTTCGTTGCTCTGCTCGCTTCTCACGAAACTTAATCTGATACTCTTCGGCTTCAGGAACCGGAATAATCTGCTCAGCATTAATCAAAATATCATCGTTATACTGATAAGGTGTTAAACGGACGCAAGTTATATCAAGCTGCTTATCACGTAACCAAAGCACAGAGGTTGTCAGCTCCTTGCCAAAATCAGCAGATGCTAAAACAATACGGACATCATTTCCAAAGTCATCAATACTACTCTCATCTAAGTCAACAAAGTCTAGAATAGCTTCTCGGGCATCCAATTCTAATCCTTCAGCCGTAATATATCTGTCAAAATACTCGCAGGCCTTATCAAAGGTCATGTTCGAGATCATTGCTGCATATCGCAGGGCTTGCAGCTCCATGTGCGCACCTACCTCATCACGCTTAAGCTCAATTACCACTAGGTTGGCATTTTTATCAATTGCTAACAGGTCAATACGGCGACGGCTATCTTCCCAATCAGAGAATTCTTCTGAGATAACAAGGCAATCAGGTGCTATCGCTTCAATACTTTGCTTCAATGCAGCCTGCAGGTCTCGGCGCTCATGCAAACCTGCCTCAGCAAAAGTGGTCTTTTTAAGGGCTGTTAAGTTTTGATTAGAAATATTGTATAGGCTCAATTTAGCTTCCTTACTTATTTACATTGATATTTACTGCGAAAACAACGTGAAGATATCGCGATATTAACAACCCTAACCTACTGAGAATTTATCAGTCCGATCAGCTACGCATTATTGCCCTTTCAAAACTGAGAGCATTAGCCTTTCGTGTTCTTCAATATTAACTATCCCCCCCCATCAGGCCCCCAGTGTTCGTAACTCATCATAAGTGCTTGCTTTAAGCTCTCTGCACGGTTGTTTTCACGATAAAACTTCTTTTTATCTGCTGGAGAGTAGTTACTCAATCTTGAGTTACTACTTGGCGAAATAAGGCAAAGATTACCGAATCGGTCAACCCCCTCCATCCCTTTGGCACCAGAGGGATCTGTTTGAGGGAAGTAATGCTCGACTGAGGTTCTAAAGGCAAACTGGAATTTATCAAAGTGCACTCCAAGATAGCCCTTATCTTTCCCACTAAAACTTTCACCAGCTAAAAGTCTGCACCATAGTAAATAGTCGAGGCGGTTAAAAACAAAGTTTTGAACGCTTGTACCTTGGTGAAGTACGCCATTAGGATACACATGGCAATTATCTCCAACTATTTCTATAAAATAACGGTTACTTAGCGTTTCGAGCTTATCTAAGTAGGCATTACCATCAACAGTTAGCCCTGAATCTTTTTCCTTTTAAACTGATTATGCTTGTCTGTTAAGAATGCGAGTGTTGCCGGACTATTTTAAATTGAGTCATAAAAAATCGAATTCCAGTTATTAGATGTTCCTAACATTCTTGTTTCTCTTCTGCCACACAGCGGCTTCTTCAACAAACTGTTACAACTGTCCCCTCTGTTTCGATTGTGCCATAACTTACTGAGAAAGCACAGGATTCTCACCAATAAATGAGCTATAGAGAATAGATTGCAAAATGCAAAAACATACGTTTCCAAATAAAATGGGCAGTGTATACACTGCCCATTAGACGGTTACGCTTTAGAGCTGCATAGTTAGTTAATCATCACCAATATAGCCATCATTATTGGGGTTATGAATATCCGCCCAATCATCCATATCCGCATCATTGTTTGGATTATTGATATCAGACCATGTATCTAACTCTTCTTGTGACATTTCTGATGTGTCTGGCATGGTTTCCTCCTTATTTTTTGCCTTGATAACGTGGATTATTAGGGTTTAATTGCTGGCTACGATTATCTAGCACCTTTTGATACGCTTTATTGGTGCCTAGAGTCCCTTTGTTAGCATTCGATTGTTCTGATTTGTGATTGTTACTACTCATTTTTATCTCCTTATTTAAAAGTTAGTTTGATTACCGAGGGACTAACCCTCTAATCCCTCAACAATCGTCGAACATCACTTCTAAAGTTATAGAATGCCCTTTTATCGCTAGGGGATCCTGGGACGGTTAGACGCCGGCCATTTGGAGAAAGCAAAATAAGATGTTTATTGTGACGACAGATTTCCCACCCTCTATATTTAATAATCTTATATATGAAATGATTGATATTTTTATCACTGCTATATTTTTTCATGATTCATCCCTAAGCTTAAAAGGCAATTTAGAAAGCATGTTTAAGCCTTGCTGAAACTGAGCTTTAATAACTCTGAAATGAATCTGTACTAGCTGGAGACTGGTAGCGGCGGGCAAACGCCTCAACATTAAAACTTATCTGCTGAAAAGCCTTTTCAACACCAATATCTAAAATCGATTTACTATGAGTGTGCCCTTCGCCATCACCACTGTTTTGATAAAAGCAACCATCAGGATTTATCATTAGGTAGGATTGCCACATAGCATCGTTGTCTTCCTCAACCACGAAATCTGTCAGATCGTGGTGGCGTTCGACATAAGCCCGGTACTGTTCATTCGTGATAGTGCAATCTTGTTGTTGAACAGGCAGTACTCTCAACAACTTCCACTTGTCAGGCTTAACCCGTTTCATAGTACTTGTAAGGTTCTCCCTCCAATTGAATGCATTTACAACAGTATTAAGTTTTAACTTCCCAGTAGGGTTAAGTAACCGATAGCGACTACAGATCTCGAATAATTTGTCAGGAGATAACCAATTCCCCTTACGGTCAAGCCTTCCAATACTATCGGCAATAAGGTAATCACCAGTATCAAAACTAATACCCAACATGTCGATATAAGTTGAGATACGACTTAAGATCTGTGGACTCAAAAAATGCCCATTGGTAATTATTGAAGTATTAAACCCTAGTGACTTGGCATAAAGCAGTGCTTCTACAAACCGACTACCAAGCATGATGGGCTCTCCACCAGCAAAGTTAATCCGTACCTTTTGGTAACCTAATTGGTTTTTTAGTTGATTATCAGAAAGAAAGTAATCAGCCAATCTACTAAGCAGTTCGCTAACTTGAGTTTCGGTGTGATGTAACTCTGAGGAGAGAACATGGTTATCCCAGGTAGCATAGCAATAACCACACCGGTAATTGCATGCTTCTGTCATATGAAAATTAATAACCAGCTCTTGAACTTTATTTGTTTGCATTGTGAATCTCCGTTTCTTGAAAACAAGTCCAGAGTCATTCAGTGCAATGCACTAACAAGTAATTATTTTAACTTTTTAAAAGTTTTTCATTTGATCGAGTAAATCGTCAAAATCACGAGCCTCTCGCAATTGAGCTTCAATAGCTTGCCTAAGCTGTTTTACTCCCTGAATAGAGTCATCTAGATGGCAACTTAGCTGCTGAGCCAATTTCCAATCAGATTGTAAGTAAGCTTTTAAGACTGTATCTGTACTCGCTAAGGCTGAAGACTGAAGCAACAAAGCTTGTAAAAGGCCTGTATTACTTCCCATTGCCACCTGAGGTAGCATCGAAAAAGGATTGGGCAACATAATGTCGTAGAGGCTTTTATCAGAAAGTAAGATATCAACTAGGGCTGATACTTGATTACTCTGCAGAGCGATTCCCATTAAGCTGTTCAAGTTAAAAAGAAGTGCATTAATTGTCTGAGCACACTCAGCCCTGTAAACTTTATCTTCGAAAATACGCTTAACATCCTTGGGGTCAAGGTAGACAGCATTAAGGATTAAGGCGTTATGCAGAACCGTTAATTGTGAGCTATCAGCTAGATAAACAGTTGCACGCTGTACATGCTTATCTTGAACCGTTTTAATCAGCCCATTACGCACCAATGAGTTAGCTTTATTTTTAAGAAACTGACTATCCTTAGCTACTCGAATGGAAAACAACTTATAAATCGCATCAGGTACTGTAATTTCATAATCCATCGCAATATACCTGTTCAAGTAACGCACTAGCTGTAATGCCTCGATTTACAGCATTCGCTCCAAAAGAAATACTTGCTATAGATTCAGCCATTGTGTGCCAATTGCTTTTTCGATAACGGCTAAATGAACATGATGAGTTGTGCTTTATGTATTGCTGTAAAACCCCGATGCAATATCCGGCCCTCATAGCTTCCGACATAGACGTTCTAACTGATGCTAATAATTGCTCTTCATCTCGACTATTATAGATATCGATAGCTTCTTGGCATGCTTGGACTAAAAACTCGCCATCATCTCCAAAGAGAGACTGTTTCGCTGTAACTGGAGCCGCCACGCACAAACAGATTAAAAAGCTCCCCCACATATACGATTTTATTTTCATGCTTCTTTAGCCCCCCAAGGATCATCTTTTATTACCGCCTCAGAGCTAGCTGTTTCGTCACAATCAACTTTCTTGGTAATGGAAGCCTCTTTTATTGGTTTAGTCGGCGCAAGCCCGTAAAGCAAAATAATCAAAGTTGAAGCATCAAAAAATGCAATCCATTCAGCCTGCTTTTCATAGAACGCACTAGTAATATGGCCCTGAGCCTCCAACAAGTAGTAAAGTAGAAACGACTCAACAAAAAATGAAAACAATATTCCTGCAGTCAAAACCATGAACATTAGTTTTGTTGTAGCCCACTTATCATACCCACAACTAATAGCTCTACTCACAAAGCGCCATAGCATTAATAGAGAAAGAGCAATTAAAGCAATTTCGGTGATATCAAGGTCTGCAAAACCTTCACCATACTCAAGGAAAGTGAGTGGGATAGAAACTAACGCGAGTAGCCCAAGTAGGGCAAAAAGAACGAAAACGACTTTATGAATAGTCCAACAAACTACTCTGGTGAAAAATAGGTCAATCTTGCCAAATAAATTCATATTCTCTTCCATGAACGTGATCCATATTGCTGAATTTTAATGCCTTTACAGTTTATACCGTGCAAATAACATACGTAAACTAAAACTGTTTAAGTAATGCCCATCGTTATATCATTTAAGACTCTTTTCTTTCAGCTCAGAAAGCCTTTTCACCTAAATATTCCCCTTGTGCAGTCCCTCATATAGGACACAGCAAAGCAGCTGAGATTTGTAATGCCCACATCAGAATTTACGGCTTGCATGGGTTGCTATTTGAAATTAAAAGAGCAAAACCGTGTGAGCTTGCTGACTTCCATCTCTAGCTCCCTCCCAATATCCTTTATAATAAATAATTGATTTTAGTCACATTAACAAAAATAGACTTTGTTACTATCGAATAGGATTGAGCTTTCAATATATTACTATTCCTCCAATAGAAGGCTCACGTAAAGGAATTACAATGCAAAATATCAATACTTTTCTTAAAGACAACATAAAAGCAGTCAGTAGCAGCAATGTCTTTATTGCTCCGAGTATCCCTGAAAAAAAACTAAACAATGCAGTAAAGTCTTACAACCTCAAAAATGGTGTTAACGCCATTATTGCTATTTACGACAATACGCTATTCGGTAGTGCCAAAGAAGGGATTGTATTTACTGGTGAAAAAATCATCTTTAAAGAGATTTTTGAAGAGCCAGTGGAGCTTATTTTTACTGACTTTGAATCAGTCAAGTATATTGAGGATATTAGCGTTAACGATAAAGGCAAAGAGTCGAAAAAAGAATATGTTGATATTAACTTAAAAAATGGCACAACGACTCGTCTTAAAGGCTTGTTAGACTGTAACTATAAAGAACTAGCAAACCTGCTGGAACAAGCATTTTCCGATTTTGAAGAGTTTGAGGAGGAGAACCAACTCGTAACATTGGCTGAAATGTCTGAATCACTCAAAACTGCCTACGTCAAAGTCATCATCAATATGGCTTTTGCCGATGATGGTGAAGTCGACAAGAAAGAATTTGCAGAAATTTTATTATTGATGACTAGACTGGAGCTAACAACCGACTCACGTTTTATCTTAAGAAGTTATATCAACGAAGAAAGCGCCCAAGTCGCCCTGAGCTCACTGATTGACGACATTGATAACGCCTGTGTGCCGAGCCACAACAAGGCAGTAAAAATATCTCTGGTTAAAGATCTCATCAGCACTTTCATGAGTGTCAATGATGGCAGTGATGAGCATTTTCATTTCTTAAATGACAATCGTGAGTTATTCGGTGTCACCGATGACGAGATAGACATTGCCAAGCAAGCAATCAAGCTCGATTTTAAAATGCTCAGAGAAGATTTCACCGATGATGATATCGCCGAAGGTATGAAAGAGTTAGGTGCAAAGGCCGGTGCAGTCGGAGTTCCCATTGCGGCAGTGTACTTATCAGGCTCAGTAGTAGGTATGTCAGCAGCGGGGATGACCTCAGGCTTAGCCACTTTGGGCTTGGGCGGAGCATTAGGCTTCTCTAGCATGGCAACCGGTATTGGTGTAGCCGTACTAATAGGAGTAGGTGCTTACAAAGGTATTAGGCACTTTACTGGTTCCAATGAGCTCGATAAAACCAAGCGTCGAGAATTAATGCTAAATGAAGTTATCAAGCAAACACAATCTACGCTGTCATCGCTTATAGATGATTTGAACTATATTACCGTCAAGTTCAATACTGCATTAGATACTCAAGACCATCAAAATAACAAGATAATCAAATTACAACAGATGATGACAGCGTTAACCGGCGCAGCCAATGTACTCAACCAAAAATCTAATAAACTACAAAACAACTCAATTAAGCTCCATTGTCCAGTAGTACTCGATGAAGCTAAATTAAAATCGTTAACCCAAGAACCGACGAAGCAGCCTCTATACCCTCTGGTGATGTCTTTTTATGAAGAGGAAACTATTACACAAACTCGTGATGACAAAACCATTGAAGTTACTCGATATAAAATCAAGCCAACCATTCCAACCAAAGAGCTAGATAAACTGGCGAACATTTTTGAAGCTATTGGCTATTTTAAGGCTACCAAAGTGCTAAAAGGTAAGCTTTCAGGATTATTATCTTAATGACCAAAGCAGACAAACATATCGCTGCGATGCTGGTGCAAAAGCACCAACTCGATGAAAGCGAAAATCAAATCAATCAGCTAGATGCTGCCTTAGCAGCGCTACAATCCCATCAAAGTAATAATAATGATGAGCTGGATTCGATGTTGGCAAATATGGAGGCCATACTGCAAAACTGTGGTATCGCATTTAATGATGCTGACGACAATGTGATTTCCCGTGAGGTTGCCAACTATGTCGACATTAATAACGATACAACTGAAACCCACTTGCCACGGCTAACGACTATAGAAACGTTGAACTTTAACCAGGATATGAGCTGGGATGCCTATTCTGATTCGATTCAAGATTATGCAACACAGCATCATATTGATCTCAGCGCTGACCCCTTTAAGACCTTGATGTCACCGTTACAACGCATCGAGCTTGAAAAGCGGATTAAAGAGGAGTTTACCCTCAAGACGGCTAACTGTGACAAGTATGATTACATGATTGCTGGTACTTGTGGCGTTATCGGTGGCTTGATTGATGTATTTTTTGTCGGCTTACCTGGCGAAGGCAAACTGACAAATCTGACCGATTCAGCTGTCGATGGCACTGTCGAAAAATTTGCAGGCGCCTGTGGTTGGGAGGGGGCTAGAGAAGGATCCGACTCGACTCAGAGTGCAATCGGTTTCTTAGAGCGTAATTTTAAAGTGAACTATGACCATCGCCACGGTGGTGATGTCGATGGTTTGTTTAAGATGAGTACCAAAAACCATCACATCAAGAGCCTTGCTCACTCACCCGATCTAGTGGGCCTGTTTTTCTCCATCCTTGGTCAATTTACTAATACAGCCCACTTTGTCAGCGACGGTAAAATCATTTCAGTCGATACAGAAACTGCTGAACTACAGGGAGGTAATTTTATCGCCAAGATATTCAGCGGGTTTGTAAACTGGCTAGGTCACCTGTTTTCTGATGTAGCAGGATCTTCAGGAGCTACAGGACGAGGCTCTGGCATCCCTATACCTTTCTATTCGTTGCTGCAATTTATTAATGTCGGAGAATTCGGACAACATAGACAGACTTTCGCAACTATCGCCGTAAAAGTCTTTGAAAAAGGTTATGATTTCCGTCATGGACTTGCCATGGCGATTCCAGTCTTAGTTACAGAGCTAATGACTCGAATAACTTGGGTAATTAAGCAGCATGCATATCACAAGAAACCTTGGACAGAATGCATACCTACAGCCAATAATCCAGAGCTAAGACGAATGCTTTTAGTCAGTCATGGCTCTCTTTGTCTCATTGACGCGGGTGATGCGGCACTGCGCTCAGGTGGCGATATGGTTCAGTTTTTACTGCGCACAAATATTCTGGGATGGGCAAGATTCGGGACCCTTGCCATTAAAGAGCTAAATGCCTGGTATAACTCCGGTCATATAGATTCCGAAGCAGTGGATGAATACTTAGAAAAGGAATATAGGAAGCTCCTAATACTGGATGGCAAATAGATTAATACGCTTCCTTTGAGACGTATTATCAACGAGCGGCGATATGGATAGATAGTACACCAGTCACTAGATAATGAGGTCACCTTTTTACTAAGGAGAGCAATCATGAAAACCTCAATTAACGAATACAAAAATAGCGCGTCTAATCTAGGCTGGTGGAATTAATGGCTATTACCAGAGTGGGTTTACTTGCTAGAATGATACTAGGAAGGCCGTCGATGTTTGAAAATTTTTTCATAATAATTCAAAGTGACTAGTTTTCATTGTAACACCGAATGGAACACCGCCGAAAACACAGACCAGTTTATTGACATAATAACAATGGGTTAAACTAATTAGCCGAGCCCCGCCGCCTCCACCAACACTGAGGTTAGTAATAACCTTCAAAGGCCGCTAAATCCTAACCAGGTGGATTTAGCGGCTTTTTTGTATCTGCTTTTCGCACATCCCGTTAGTCGATTAACAAACATAAATTTTTCAGCTTTATTTCAGGCACAAAAAAACCTGCACTTGGCAGGTTTCTTCATATCAGCTTATGTTTCAAAGTAGCTTATATTTCAAAGTGAATTGATTAGTTTTGCTTTCGTACAAACTTAGACTTAAGCATCATTTGGCCGTGGCCATCAACTTTACAATCGATGTCGTGGTCAGCATCAACGAAACGCTTAATAACCGCTTTAGTACCCACTTTCAGTACTAGAGATGTGCCTTTTACTTTAAGATCTTTGATTAGCGTAACCTTGTCTTCTTCAGCCAATAGGTTGCCAACAGCATCTTTTAAGATGATAGCGTCTGGATCAACGATAACTTCGTTCGGGTTCCATTCATGAGCACATTCAGGGCAAACTAGGTTTGAGCCGTCTTCGTATACATATTCAGACTCACATTTTGGGCATGGTGGCATTGCGCTCATGGTATATTCTCTTTAATAAGTAATCTACTGAGCCATACTTGATCTGCCACTTGTAAAAATGACCATCAATACGACTCGCATTTCAAAGACATATTATAATCAATATTTTGAATATCAGCTAGATTCAAACCCCCATCCTGTGAGCCGGCCTAAATTTGCTTTTTTCTCGACATGATCTAGGTATCAGTTTTCCCTATCTAGGATTAGTTCAAGTACACAAATCACTTACAAATGATACGCTTCGTTTAAGTTCAGCTACCCTTAGTTTGCGCATTTAACAAATGTACAGCACGATAGCAGTGGGTTATTCCCTCCCTCAGCCTTAAGAACCACATCCAGTTCTGCCGAACCATAGAAAAGTAATAAAGCGAAAGAAAAGGCTTATCGAGACTAAGTCACGATCTTAATTAACACCAAGAGTTTGTTATCGGCGCGGTTAGGATATTGATTTTCTATCTTGCATCGCTATCTAGACGGGGAAATAAAAAGACCCGCTAAAAGCGAGCCTTAGAGATGAGTGAAAAGCGCGTCGGGGTAGCTATACTGTCACACAGGGTTATGCCATATCCCTCGTTGACCGCGCTGTAAGCCCAGAAACTTACGCGGTTGCTGCTCTTAGATCCATGATCTATTGCCTACATAGCCGCTAGCTTATACCTACTAACACTTACACATCCACTAGCCGACTTCTTCTACCTACTACTTGCAATGGAAATCACTTTCTAAAATACGCTTTTCAATGCTAAGTATAGTCGAAATCTCCAACGCCACTAGTCTCTAGAGCCAATATTGATAGATCTAAATGTCCTTTCATACAGCTTCAATATAACCAATATCGACATCATGACTTAACCTATGATTGTCTTCATATATTGCTTTAACGAGATCCCAAACTGCGACTTAAAACGTTGGCTAAAGCGAGCCTCAGACTGATAACCACAGCGTATCGCTAATTCAAGCTGAGACAGCGGAGCGCCGTTTTGAGCGCTAAACGATTGCATAATACCTATGGCATATAACATTCTAACTTCGGCCAATATCACTCTAAATGAAGTTCCCTCTTTGCTTAAATGGCGTATAAAAGTCGCCTGACTCATCGCAAAGTGGTGACAGGTGCTGTCAATCGTATGATTTGCTGCAGGCTCCATCGACAAAAAGTGACTAACTTGCTCCCTTAGGGTCAAGACATCACTTTCAAACAACCTAGATAACATGCCAAGTTCATTGAGCTGCAGATAAAAGGCATCCAAATAACATTGCTGCACCTCCCGGCTTAAATTTTGCTCAGCCATGGCTATAAGCTGTGAAAAAGCAAAGTTTAGGCTAGTGTTAACGGCTAAAATGGGCGCCGAGGCCAAGCTAGTAACCCCCTCCTCTCTGTTAGCTATCTGTTTTAAGACTCTCTGTGATGGCAAGGATAGAAAAGAGACTTGTATCGATCGAAACTTGTTCTGATAGGGCTCATTAATAAAGGTAAGCTCTCGATTAGAAGAGGCAAGTAGCCAGTGGTTACGATCGAATGTCAGAGTTTCTCCCTGCCAAAGCAGAGTCTTAACACCTGTTGTTACCGCAATAATGCTCGGCGTATAAACGGGGACGTTTCGTAAAGGCTGAGGTTTTTGCCCATAGAAACGCTCAATCTGAACCAATGATGCCAATCTTGCTCTCTCCTCTAGCACTCATATCAGTTAAATAGGTTAATGACTAACGAACATAAGTTGCAGTCAACACTGCCTTATCTAACGCCATTTTATTAAGGGTGAACCCAACTACCGCAGGGGAAATATCTGTCGGCAGATCAATTTTAGCCTCAGGTAGCGCCCAAATAGTAAATTGGTATCGATGCATTCCGTCCCCCTCTGGTGGACACACACCACCATAACCTGGTTTACCGTAGTCGGTTCTGGTCTCATGGCCCGCTTTAAGTTTACCAGATGCACCTTGGGCTAATGAGGTGGTTGTTGCTGGGATATTGAGTACCGTCCAGTGCCACCAACCACTCCCCGTTGGCGCATCAGGATCAAATGCCGTAATCGCAAAACTTTTAGTCCCTTTTGGAGCATCACTCCAACTTAGCTGAGGTGATAGGTTGCCACCGCTGCAGCCCATCCCGTTGTACTCAAATTTTGATGACATCAACTGGCCTTCATTGATATCACTGCTCGTTAGCTCTAAGGCGTAGCTGTGAGCAGAGAAAGCGATTAAGGCGATAGATAAAGCAAGACGTTTCATTTTATGATCCTAGATTACATAGTGAGTATGGATCTAGTTTAGCCAGAATACCGCACTAAGAAACAACACAAACTATCATTTGCCATCAAGGTTAGCGCTAATTTGACACTTTCTGTATAAAAGATCGCCCTACTCTGTCAAAATGATGAACCTACTATAAAAGTGCCTCCTCGACTTTTAGCTTTGATACTAGTAAGTGACTTACTTAAGGTTGAAACCTTGGCTCTCAATATAATCTTGCATAAAGGGTCTGGACTCCTTACTTAAGGTAGCCGTAATTTGTTCCGACCAAGATTTCTGCTTGTTGTTGCGGCTTCTGTTGGCATAGTAGTTTCTTATATGTTGATCGTACTTCTCAAGCTCTTGCTTATCGAGGCTTTGATAACGTTCTTGATGGACCACTATACTCAGCGGCAGACGGGGTTTCATTTCAGGAACTTTGGCACTATAACCTAAGCACATACCAAATAGCGGTAACACATGCTTTGGTAAGCCAAGTAGCTCGGTGACTTGCTGAGGGTTATTACGGATCCCGCCAATATAGACACCACCTAAACCAAGAGATTCAGCTGCAAGTAGCGCATTCTGCCCCATGATGCCGGTATCAACCGCTCCAATAAGGGTCTGTTCGGTAAATCCAAGTTGGGCATCTGGGTGGATCTGTTGATGGCGATTAAAATCGACACAAAACACCAAAAACTCGGCGGCTGACTCCACATAAACTTGCCCGCCAGCAAATTCCGCGAGCTTAGCTCTTACATCTGGCAAAGTGACTCTAATAATACTTGAACACTGTATAAAGCTAGAACTCGAAGCGGCATTAGCGCAGCGCAGAATTAACTCTAGCTTTTCATCTTCAATTTTTTGCTCGGTAAAATGCCTAATCGAACGGTGCTGTAAAATAGCCTCAATAGTTGAATTCATGCTCTATTCGCTTCCCTTGCCTATAAATTTAACTTGATGCTCAAACCTCCTACAAACATCAGACAACCTAAAACTAGTTAGAATTCAAAAACAAATAGAGAAAGCCGACACGCGAGTATGAGGTTTGAGGCAAAAATAATCGGAACTAGCATCTAAATTATAATAAATCCCTCAAAAGCTTAACTAAAATTAAATGTAATTCATACTTATTGACCTGCCTACACTTCAGGACTAGCTTATAAACATGGTATCAAGATCACATTCTGTCATCTCGTTCGGCCATTACATTCATGGAGTATTCTAATGAGAAATCTTGAATTATTTAGTACTGCTTCTATCGATCACCTTATGTGGTCAACCAACGGATATGCCGCCAGGTTAGACTCGCCAGCCCTATCCATCTTTACTGATTTTGATCACTCCCAGCCAATGGCGGTGGACTCATCAACTAGTGCAATAGATACTGCCGATATCATGGAGAAAACCCATGCCTTTATGCGTCTTGTTGTCGATAAAGATAATCGATTTCTTGGGGTCGTAACCAAATACGAGTTATCCGATAGCAAGATGATGAAGATAGCGAGCCAACGTTCAACCAATATCAAAGACTTACAAGTCACCGATGTGATGGTGCCCCGCGAAGACTTGATGGCGCTAGATTACCATCAAGTTACGACTGCTAAAGTGAGTGATATTGTACGTTCATTAAAAGAAAACGGCTTACACCATATACTGGTTATCGACCATGAGTTGCACCATATCCGTGGACTCATTTCGGCCAACGATGTAGCAAGAAAGCTCAATGTCCCCATTGATATCCAGCAACCACCATCATTTATGCAGATTTTCAAAGCGACTAAGTAAGTCCGCTTCAACTGCAACACTGACAGCGCCTTATCTATAGCCGCTCTAACGATACCCGAAATAAAAACCAAAAAGCCTTAGTACGCTAACACTAAGGCTTTTGTGTTTATGAGCGAAATCAGTACAGGTAAGCACTGAGTTCCTTAATAGGCAATGCCTTTGAATAGAGCCAGCCTTGGTGTAGGTTAATCCCAAGTGTTTTCAAGATCTCTGCCTGCTCTTGGGTTTCTACTCCCTCAGCGATGACCTTAATATTTAACTCTTTCGCAATCGCTATATAAGAGGCAATGAGTGATAACTTACTCACCGCCGTCCCTAGGTGCCTAATAAACTGTTGATCGATTTTAAGGTAATCGAAATCCAAGTTTTGTAAACATAAATTACCGCCATAGCCCGTACCTACATCATCGAGCTTTACCTTACAGCCTAACTCTTGACACAATTGAATGAACTGCTCAAGTTGCGGCCAATTCTTAATTGGTACCCGCTCGGTTAATTCGAAGCTCAAATACTCTACAGGGTAGCCTTCCTCGACTAACTCCCGCAAAAATGAAAGCATCTGCCCTTGCTCGATCTCCAATGCGCTGACATTAATGCTGCACCAACGAATAATATTTGCATCCAATAACTCTCTTAGATCTGTCAAAGCCGTTTTAACAACCCAGCGAGTGACCTCAGGCATTATAGGATCTTGTTCAAGTACCTCTATAAACTCTCCAGTATTTCGTACGCTTCCGTCTGATTTAAACCACCTTAATAGCACCTCAACCCCCACAACCTCTTGGTTTTGGTTATCGACAATAGGTTGATAAACTAAGTCGAACTCCTTCTTCAGTGCTTTTAAAAAACGCCTATGCCAATAATATTGCCTTAACACTCCTCTTAGTAAGAACCAGCCAACAAATAACATACCAAAGCTCAGAACTACACCGACAAAGTGATGTAACCACAATAAAGCCTTGTTATATAGGTTAAGAGAGAAGCTATAAGTCAACCCCGTGACTTCTGAGTTAAATTGCAAAGTGCTCCAATACGGAACACTTTTGTTTATCCTAAATAATTCATACTGATTATTAGACAGGATTCTTAACGCCCCACAGTAATCACAGTCTTTCAACATTTCTTGTATATAAGGAAAAACATCTATACCGATTAACCCGCGATATTGCTCCGTATGTCGCCCTACATAGATGGGTTTCGTTGCATCAAGATTACGACTATTCATCTGCTGATATACATAGAGTCCATTTGTCATTGCGCTCCCCACATCATAATAGGGTGCCTGTGGTAATGGAGAGACACCAAGCGCTGAGCAAGCAAACGGTTCACCTAAAAACTTAACCCAAACAACAACTAAGGTATCTAAAGTTAAGGTATAGTCTTTAAGAGTATCTATTACCTCTTGTGAGCAGGTATTGGCTTTTATCGCTCTCAGCTCATTCTCGACAGTTTGTAGGCTACGATTAGCACTCGCTAGGCGCTGACTATAGATGCTATCAAAATCATTAACTCTTACCTCTAGCTTAGTGTACAACTGATACTCGGTCAGAATGTAAGAGATGACGGCACACAACATTAATGCCGCAATAACCAGCCAAGGCAACACTCTTTTATCGGTTCCATAAGTGACCATTCCCCTATGCCTTAACCGACTGAAAGCAAGTAAAGGGTAATGCGAGTCCCACGCTGTAGTCTGCAGCATCAGCAATTCCCGATAATATAAGAGAGAACCCTCTCTCCCTCATGGTAAACAGAGAGTCGACGATTTCATTATCTTGTTGCTTCTCTATTGCAATCTGTAAATTTTTACTATCAAACATTAAAAAATCAAACGGATAAGCGGTCTTTATATTGCTATCAAATTTACAAGCTAAGCAAAACTTAATCCCCGCGTCTCTTAGTAGGTATTTGATATGGGAAGTGTATTGACTCAACTCGTCACTATGATTTTTGAGTATTATCACCAGCGTCATTTCGAGGCGGCGCAGTGCAGTCGCTAACGCAAGCAAAGCTTTAATGATCTCTGAGTCTAATAAGAAAATTCGCTCTACAGCTAAGAACAGCTGTGTATTATGCAGGCTATTGTTGCTGTCCTGCTCTAATCGAATGCTAAGAGTCGCTAGCATTCTCTTATATTCATTGATATGAGCGAGATAATGCTGTGGTAATGGACGAGACGCTAACTGGCCCTCTAGCCAACTTGACTTAATCTCTACACCACAAAGTGTTCCCTTACGCTCAACGATATGACTAACACCGAAATGGTATAAACATGTTTTACCTGCATCACTTTTTCTATTCAAAGAGCAGCTCTGCTTTAACATTTCATTTTGCTGCATACAACTGTGCTTAAAAAAACAATTCATCTAAAAAGGTTCTGATTTTATATAAAAATATAGAGCAACTAGCTCAAAGGGAGCGCGAATTTACGCCTAATCAAGCAGGATTTCAACAACTTTTTTGTATATAAACCAAACAGCTCCACAAAATTTTTCAATAGAAAAACTAATGAATAACAAATTTTCTAGTGTCTATGGGAGCTGCAGGGCTTATGGCCCTGCCTTACTCGTAATCAAACAGGGCAATATCATCAACAAAAAGATTCCTTAAAATAAAGAGGGAAACAAACCTAGTGAGTCCATAGGAATGTCATTACCTCTAAAAAGTGTTCGGCACTATAGGCTAGCGAAGAAAGCCTAATCCAAATCAGCACCAATAGATTTGCACCTCAAGGTTGTTTAAGGCTATGCTGGCAGAGTTAGCGTTATGTAGATCTTAGCCTGAAATCATACATTCCTGACCTTTGAGGAGTCGTCCATTGACCTTCTTATCGAATCCCCAAGCGCTCAGCAGATCAAGCTTAGCGAGCCTGCTTATCTGTGCCTCCTTTCCAGCCACCGCCGATCAGTGGCACTTTAGCTTTGATAACGATGTGGTAATTGGCCAAGATGGCGACTACTCCAATGGTTTCGTCTTTGGTTGGCAGGTGCTCCCTAAAGCAGACTTTACACAAGCCCCTTGGCCATTTAGTTGGCAAAAGGCCTTACGCTTTTCAAGCCAAGATAAAACATCACAATGGGGAGCCAAGGTTTACCAAAGGATGTGGACCCCGAGTGAGATTGAACATGATTACGCCCAACCCTATGATCGCCCCTACGCAGGCCTACTCGAACTAGAGAGCTTTACTGGTAGTTATAGTGACTCCTTGGCGCAAAAGAATTGGTTCAGTATAGGTGTAATGGGCCCAGCATCAGGCGCTCAAACCATGCAGGAACTAGTGCACAAAATTACCCCATCGACACCTCCTAAAGGTTGGCAGTATCAAGTCGAAAATCAATTCACTCTGCAACTGGCATACGAGGTCGATGCATTGGTATTTCGTCGAGATGCGACCAGTGATAGTCAATGGGAGCTAAGTGGCTATAGTCATACCATGCTGGGGAACTTCCGCTCTGAAGCAAACCTAGGTTTTACCCTTCGCTGGGGAGATGATTTAGCAGACTCATTTGGTCAACTCAGCAGCCATGCAGGGCATTTCGGTCAATTCAGCGCTACGGCACGAAAAGGTGGGAGTTGGACGGTATATGCTCGGGCGCAAGCAGGTTATCGCTTTAACGATCTTAGCATAGATGGAGATCTGCCCTATGATTCCTACGTCCAGATGGAGCATCAACAAGTGAAGGCTAGCACAGGCGTCATTTGGGCATTTCCCACTTGGTCTGTAAGCTGGAGCTTTGAGGTTTACACGCCAGAGTATCAACCCGATCCAAACCAGTGGCATGGCTATGGCATACTTAGCTACAGCTTCTTGCTATAACCAATGGCTGTCAGGATAAATCGATAACCTCACAACAGATTAAAAGCTAAAGGCCCAGCCAATTTGTGGGCCTTTCTCGATAAAGTCCATCTCATACTTAACCCCATCGAGCTCACTGTCGTTACCGATTTGTAGATAACGATAGCCTATCCATACGTTATGCAGATCGCCAAAACGGTATAACGCCGACGCATTAAAGCCATAATCCCTATCGTTATCGCCATAGATTTTAGTGTCGGCGCCCACTGAAATCCCCCAAGACTCAGTAACCCAATATCGGTAGGTGACACCAACTAACCAATCAAACAAATGCTCATCGGCAATAGGAACTTGAGCATTAATGTTAATAAGGCCTTCATCGCTCAGTGGCTTAACATTAAGATCGATTTTGCTAAAAACATGACGTACACCAGTAAATATACGGAAACCCGGCGTCACTTCGTAGCCCGCAAGAAAGTCATTAACCGCTAGATGCATATCGGTTTCTATATTGTGCCCCGGTGAAATAATGCCGCCAGTGATAGGCCCTGTTATCCCCTCAGTTTGAGTGTCGGTTTTAATCCTTAGATAATTGACTCTTAAGCTATAGAGCCAATCGCCTTTCTGCGCGTAAAGCTCGCCTATAACACCAAAATTAAGGTTATCGATGATATTCTTAAACGGCACATCGATATCGACTCGTTCACTATCGGCTGAAATTGAACCTGAAATATCAGGAGCCCAAACCATAGGGAAGGCGATTAAATAATTCCACTCATCTTTGCTCTCGTCATAAGAGTCAGGCCCAACCTCATACTCCTCACTGGCAAAGGCCGCAGAATGAAAGAGTAAGATGAGCAGTACCAAAGTAAGCTTTTTCACCAAAAGTGATCCTTGCCGCATACGACTATTCATTTGTTATTCTTACTTTTAATCAACCCAATGTAACACATCTTTAATGACAGACCAGCGAGGCTCCTTCGGTTTAGCATTCTCACCTAAGATCCAATAGCCATAGAGCTTGTCGACATAGCCAGATGACTTTTGTAGCTCCAACCAGCTGTTTAAAAAGGTTTGTAGCGAGGCGTTGTCTCGAGCTACCGCGTAAGATGCTGGGAACGATTTAATCTCTTCACGGTTATAAAGTGTGGCGTACTCTGGATATAGGATTGTCCAAGTCTTACCAGCCTCAAGACTTATCATCAGTCCATCCCAGGTCTTGCCATCATCTTCGAAAAACAATCGGTCAGACTGAATGGTCTCAAACTCGATATTAGGAAACTTCTCCTCTAAGCGCGGGATAATCGAATAACGCCCCACGGTGGCTATGCGGATCTGTTCGGCCTCACGGATTAATTTATCGGTTTTGAATTCATCTACTCGATGATCTTTCACCACAAATGCGTAATGCAGATCCAGCACAGGGGTCGTAAAGCCCACCAGCTCGATTCGCTTAGTTGTCATCTGTAAACCCGATATCGCAATATCAAATTGACCTTGATTGATCCCCTCCAGCACATTAGCAAAAGTATAAGGCACAAATGCAACTTTTAGTTCCATCTCTAGGGCTAACTTTTTCATTAGCTCAACATCAAAGCCCACCAACTCTTGCTGAGCATTATAGAAAGAGAACGGCACCTGAATCGGGTTGTAACCGACTCTAAGCACGCCGCTTTCTCTTATCTGCTGCACGCTTCTAGGGCCATCGGCTTGGGGGAAATCGGCCCAGTTATAGGCAGTCACTTGGTCTGGGATCTTCTCTGCTGCGCTCATTTGTGCAACAACTTCATCCATCTCATACTCGGTATCGACGATAGAGCTTAATAACCAACTTGTTGCTAAGAGAGTTAAACCAAATACTACTGGCGTTAATAGGCTAATAGTGACTAAACGCTTCATGCTCACCTTAGCAATCCCTACCAACATCGCCGTGCCACCAATAGCTAAGATAAAAATATTCATCGCGGCAAGCAAAGAGGTAAAGCGGCTAGTGAACAAACTTGAAACCATATACAGCTGAAAAAGATCGGAAGAAAGCTCTAATGAGTCCAGCAACATGGGGATAGTAAGGTAAACACTACCAAACAGGCTGACTAAACCATTTAATGACATTGGCAAGTAAGTTAAGAAATCGAGCTCCTTACCCGAAAACCAAGCCGCAAAGAGCACAAAGACAATGGTGAGTAACTTGCCTAAATTAGGAAAACTGAACACCACAGGAATAATGATATTGGCGTAGTCATCACTTTGCTGACTGCCGATATTATATTTATGGAATAGCTCCTTGGTGCGCTCAATTAGAATAGGAATAACGATAAAGATATTACCCGCGGCAAATGCTGTGATCATCGCATCTTTTGCTATTCCGGTAATATCGCGATAAGAAAAGGGAGTAAATACGGCTAAAATTGCAGGCAACACCCAGTAAGTTAGAATTATCGTCATCACCACATGAGCCACAAAGTAGACCTGTAGCTTTTGAAACTCGTCAAAATCCATGGTGCCAGCTGTAGCTGCCGTCATAGCAAAAATACCTATCGGCATCAGCTTAACGATGCTCTGGGTCACCTTATTAAACGACTCCCCTAACAACTGCATAGGTTTCATCAACGAGTCTTTATTCTCGATAGAGATAAGTGCAATGCCAGTAGCGACACAAAACAGCACAATGGCTGGGATATAACTGTTCGACAAAGAAAAAAACGGGTTAGAGGGAATATAGATATCAAGCAAGTTTACTGAGTTAGGATCTTCCAGTGCCGTTAGACTAAAAAACTCTCCAGCTTGCCAGTCGGGAAAGGTGTATTTGATAAAATACATACTCAACAGGCCAAACGACCAAATCACCAGCATCAACTTCCCGACTTTTACTCCTAAAGACTTGGCTTGCTCCATAGTTAAGCTGCCTAGGCTAGAAACCAGTGAGACTATGATGTAGGGAATAATGGTCATCTGTAACAGCTTAATGAATGCGTCACCGATAATAGACATCCAGGCTAGCATCTCCCCAAAAAACAGCCCTGCTAAGATCCCAGCAGCAAAAGACAGCAGTACCAGCGTTGACATACTCATCTTTTGTTTGGGCTTTTCCTGCGTAGTTTCTGGCGCTAGCGTATTGGTTTCACTGCTCATGTTGCTCCCCATGCTCTCTCGTCTGTAGCGAAGATTGGCAATCATTGATTGCCTCTTCGTAGCAAGCTAAGTATTGAGTAATCTTATCCTTAGGATTAAACAGCTTAGCTGCCCTGCTTCTGCCTGCCAGTCCCATTTGAGCTTGCTTTTGCGGTTCAGTTAGAATTTGCGTCATCGCCTTCGCCATTCCCACGGCATCATCGGGATCAAACATAAATCCTGTTTGACCATTGTCTACCACCTCAGGAATGCCATCGACATTGCTGCTTACTGTAGGTACAGCGCAGGCCATCGCCTCTAGCAGCACCATGCTAAACGACTCTCGATAACTAGGTTGGATCATACAATCGGCATTAGGGAGGTAATGCTCCACATGGGTTACATCCCCCATAAAGGTGACATGCTTCAAAATTCCTAGCTTTTTACACTGTAACTTAATGCTATCGATATCCGGCCCGCTGCCGAGGAGCACCAAACGCGCTTTCACCTTTCGCTGCAGCATATAAAACGCTCGGACAACCGTATCGCTATTTTTTAACGGCCTGAAGTTCGAAACATGCATCACTATTTTTTCATCATCTTTAGCCATCTTACGGCGAACATGAATATCGGCTAAATCTGGTGAGAAAACGGCTAAATCAATGAAGTTATGGATAACATCTATCGACTTCGTCTTATCAAAATGACTGTAGATATAGCTGCGCTGATAATTAGACACAGTAGTGACTTTAGTGCTTTTATGAATACTGAAGCGATTGAGGGGGTAAAGCGGCTTATCTTGGCCAACAATGGTGACATCGGTACCATGAATAGTGGTAACCGTTGGAAACTTATGGGTGGTGATCTCCCCAGCTAGATATGCGCACAGAGAGTGAGGAATAGAGTAATGAGCATGCACAATATCGAGCTTAAATTGCTCCACAACCTCTACAATTTTTGCTGTTAATGCAAATGTATAGAGAGGGTCTGAAAATAACGGGTAATTAATTGCCTCTACGGAGTGAAAGAATAGTCGATCTGAGTCTTCTATTAATTTAAAAGGGCGAACACTGGATATAAAGTGCACCTCATGCCCAAGCTCAGCAAGCCCTAATCCCAATTCTGTTGCCACTAACCCTGAGCCCCCTATACTGGGGTGACACACAATCCCTATGCGAATCTTCGGCATAAATCCCCTCCCTCAGATAGTTAACAAAATGTTATCAAAAATAAACTTAGCACTGTTAAGCACTTGCTCCAAGTCATTCCGACCAATGCAGTAAAACAAGTATGGTCTATCCCACGTAACTGACCTACTTGCCCAAAAAATATTTACCGATTAAACAAAAAGCGAAGATGAGAACAACGGCATTCCCTCGTTATAAATAGCCGTTGGAAATAGCCTTATATAAGCCAAAATCTACCCCAAAATGTCTCCCTATAATTCATTCCTCGTCGCTTAAATTCGGTCTCTATCACTATTAGCAAAATGCAAAAAATGATTTCATCGACTCAAACAAAATGTATGAGCGAACATATAAGCACCTGAAAAACACAAACAAAAACTAACGGCACACCTTATGCATTATTTAATCACAATAGATAACATGACTGTGAGAGATGCATTATGAGAATATCCAAGCCGACTCAATTGAGCTACCGCTCCGCCTTGCTTCTACCTCTGCTGATTTCAGCAAGTGTCAATGCATCAGCCCCCTTTGATGCCTGTCCGACAGAAGCTTTCATCATCCAAAAACAGTCTAATATCCCTAAAAGCTATGGTGTAAACCTAGCGACAGGGAGTTACATCATCTTGTCTGACGATATGGGCACAGGTAACGGTTATAACGGCGTAGGTTTTAACTATCATGATAATTATCTCTACGGTTGGGATTACGCTAGCGGCTCACTAGGCCGCACAGGTAATGACTACCAGATAACGGCACTCACTGTCAGTAAAGATTCTGCCTCTGCAACTGCTGGTAACTTCTTTGTGGGTGATATCGCTATAGATGAGAACGTTTGGTATGGCTATAGAAAAGGTAAAGGCTTATTTAAAATTCCACTGGATAATCCCTCAAGCTACAGCATGACGCTGGTGCCCGGCAGTATCGACTACTCCACCTACAATATCACCGACTTTGCCTTTCATCCCACCGATGGCTATATGTACAGTATTAGCAACGGCGCTTCAGGTAATCTATTACGCATCGACCCAGCCACGGGAGAAGCAGTAAACCTAGGTACCGTCATTACATCGACTTCTGGCAACTTTACCTTTGGTGCTCAGTTCTTCGATCCCGATGGCAACCTCTATGTCAGTAACAACAGTAATGGCTATATCTATAAACTCAATGTGAACGCCGCCTCACCCACTCCAGTATTATTCGCCTATGGCCCAGCCTCCTCGAGTAATGATGGTGCTCGCTGCGCCCTAGCCGAAGTCATACTCGGTGATGACGTTGATTTCGGTGATGCACCAGACAGCTATAGCACACTGCTAGACTCTAACGGAGCGAGACACACCATTAGCGAGAACCTTTATTTAGGTGCCAGTGTCGATAATGAGTCCAACGGCTATCCATCACCACTGAGTGATGACAGTAGCGATAACTCCGATGATGAAGATGGCGTATCTATGCCGACAGGCTTTGAATTAGGAGAAAGCGCCATTTTACTCATTACTGCCACAGGCAGTGACGGCTACCTTAATGCCTGGTTCGACTGGGATCGTGATGGCAGTTTTAGCGCAGAAGAGCAGGTCATTACCGGTGAAAGTCTCGCTGATGGCCAAAATACCCTCAGTATCGATGTACCTAGCTGGGCCAAGACGGGCTCGACTTGGGCTCGCTTTCGCCTAAGCACTCAGCAAGTGATTAACCCGACAGGGGGCGTCGGTGACGGCGAAGTAGAAGATTATGCCGTGACCCTGACTGAAACCGGCGTCACCATTAATTACTACCCCTCCTCTTCAACCTATACCACCCTCGCCTACGAAGATCTTTACCCAGATCAGGGTGACTTTGATATGAATGACGTGGTGATTCAGCTGCGTCTGATTGAATATGTCAAAAACAACCAAGTAAGACGCATCGGCTTTGAGGCCCAACTGGCCGCAATGGGCGCCGCCTACCATAATGGCTTTGCCGTTCACTTACCGGGTGTCGAACGCAGCAAGATAAAAGAGTCTGTTATCAGCTGGTCGATAGATGGTGTTGAACAAACGGACTCCCCCCTCGAGACAGGACAATCTAATGCTGTATTTGTGTTCACCCAAGATCTAAAGCAATACGTCACACTAGAACAAGGCTGTCAGTACCTGAGAACCGAAACGGGTTGTGAAACTGCCTATAGAACCACTTGGTCCTTCGAGATCCCCTTCGAGAGCCCAGTGGACGAGAACCTAGTACCTGCATTTCCCTATGATCCATTTATCTTTGCCACGCCCAATACCGATCACGGCTTAGCCGCGAAAAATGTCGTCGGTGAAAATCCGGGGCGTCAACTTGAGATCCACCTAAAGAATCAGGTTCCTACTGACAAGTTCTCGACTAACTACTTTGGTGCCCGAGATGATGCATCGGATCCAAGTGCATCACAGTATTTCCAAGATGAGAACGGCATGGCTTGGGCCATAGAGATCCCAGTCACTTGGAAGCACCCGAAGGAGAAAGTACGCCTAGATGATGCTTATAGCGACTTTGTCGATTTTGCAGCAGATAGTAGCGGTAACACCAAGCCGACTTGGTACGAAAATGCCACCGAATCATTAACCTTTAACGACTAATGGAGCATGCCATGAAAATCCAAATCGAAAATTTCATCAATATCCCATATGGCTTGATGGTATGTGGCGCGCTACTTATCACGGCTTGTGGCGGAGGTGGCGATGATGCGCCAGAGACTCCAGCTCCAGTTGAAACCGTAGCGACAACCACAGAGACTACAACTGAAGATCCGACTCCTGATCCAACTCCAGATCCTATTCCGGACCCGACGTCACTGGACGACTTGGTGGTGGATGCCGACAATAAACTAGAATCAGCCTATCTGTTAACGATTAAGATCGATAAAGATAGCACTCAAAGGGGTTACTTTTCACTGTGTGATGATTACCAAACGCAAGCTGATGGCTACTCGGTTAACTTTGATTCCTGTCTTTTTAGGGGGCCGCTTAATGAAGGGAAGCTCAGCAGGGAGGTTAAAGTGGCTAATCATGAAAGCCAACTTATTGCAGTAATTTGGTTTTATGAGGGGCAAGCTCCCCAGTACTCACAGTGGCAATATAGACAAGATGCGGACTCGCAAGTACTCACAATGAACTAGTGACAATTAAAGCCCGTCTCTAACTGAGTCACCTAAAATCGTGTATGCAGCGATGAGCCTTTTCCGCCATCGCTGCGCCTTCTAACCAACCTAATCCATAAGCATAAAACTCGGACTAGATTGCTCCATCATTTTCATTCTTATTGAGTCTTATGATCACGCCGGTACAGTAGCCACTCTTCGATAATCTCCCCATCAGGTAATTTACAGACTCCTATCTGCCCTGCTTTACCTTCCTTTATCGCTAACTCACCATCAAGTGACACACAATAGTCAGATGCGGGGTTGGACATACTCGCCCTTGAATTAGAGCTTTGCTGATTGCAGCCAAAAATCAAAACTAATAACACGACTAAAACAGCCGAAACACCGAGATGCTTGTTCATCTGTTAGCTCCTATTTAGCAAAAGAGCGCCCTAAGGCGCCCTTACAGAGTATTGTTTAAAAACCGAATTAAAAGCGGTAACCAACAGTAAACATCCAAGTACCGAAGTCTTTATTTTCTAAGTCATTCTTTGCTCGTCCTAAGGAGACAGACTCGGGCTTACTATTGTTGTAACCGCTGGCGGAATACTTCATATCTCTTGAACCATTTTGGAAGGTGTAATGCAGGTTAAAGTTAAGGCCGTTATCTAAGTAATAGCCCACACCCACCATAGGGCGGATTTCTGTATTACTTTTGGCATTTAGGTCCATACCAGCTGAATTAACGGCTCCGCCAGGTGCGACTTCTTGTGCAGCAAATCCAGCCGATGCGCTGTACTTAGAAAAATCTGCACCCGCTTTAACGGCAAGATGACCCGCACCTACGGCAAACTGATAGCCCACATAGAGAGTGTGCGCTTTATACTTCTCTTTAGTGTAAGTACTTAGCTCAATATATTCCGCGTTATCATCGGCAAAGGGGACTGGGCCAACATTGCCAGAATTTGTTGACCAATTACGCTTATCTGTTTCACCTGTGTAGGTATAACCTAAGATAAAGTCTTTATAACCAGCCTCAAGGCCCGCAGCCACATTGGTGCCCATCGCCTTATTTTTTGACGCACCAACCATTGGGTTGATAGTAAAATCACTAGCGCTTGCAGTGTGTGAAACCGCCATTGCAGAAACAGCTAAAACCGAAGATAACACGCTAGTTAGTAAAACTTTTTTCATGATTCATTCTCTCTATGTAAATAAACTGAGGCCTCTTGCCTGAGTTACCACTTCATCCGTTATCAGTGGTGATTAATATCAGTCAACATGAGGATTAGCCCCACTTAGCTGACCTAAAAGCCACTTAACAAACCTGCGATAACCTCGTTAGCCATCACTGTCGCCGTTAAGATGAGTACATGGTAAAGAAGGCCGTTTTACCAAACATCATTAAGAAAATTGGTAAACAATAGAGATAGGAAGGTAAGCTGAGTCATTGACCTATTGGCAGAGTCCAAAAGCAACATTTAAGGCAATGGTCAAATCTTAGATACAGAAAAGGCCGTTAATTGAATAACGGCCTTTATTGATAGAAATCGATAGCGATTTTATTTATCTCAACAATGGGAGCCTAAGTTGAAGTAAAAATAGGGGGCCATCCGTGGCTAGAGAGTCCATGAAACTGTCGCCTATTTTTTTAGTGGTCAAATAAATTTTTAATCACTGTGGCTGGGCATTGCATCCAAAATAGCGGGAATTATCTGCTTAAATATCATCAAGGCCATTCTTGGTGGCTCCATATCACCAAACCCCGAGTTCATCGCAATCACGGTTTGACTCTCTAAGTCCATGACAAGAATTTGCCCATGAATGCCGACCATTGCCAAGACTTTATAGGTTTTTCCTTGACTGTTAGGAAGGTAAAGTACTCTAAACTGATCTTGATACCAGCCTTTAGCAAGCTTTGACTCCTTGCCATGGCGCCATGCGTGACGGACCTTATCGTTGCCTTGCATCAGTGATTCGATGAATGCTGTAGGGATCACCTGCTCACCCGCCATGTTCTTACCGCCGTTGATAATCACTTGTCCGACTCTAGCGAGATCTCGGGTCGTGATGTTTAAGCCACCCGATGCCACCACTTCGCCATTTCGATTGGCCATCCAGCGTGCTGGGGTTTCAACATCGATTTTATGCCATAATTTCGCAGCAAAAACTTCGGCTAGTGGCTTACCCTGCACCTTTTCAACGACCTTCCCCAGCAGTTCTGTGTTGATATCTAAATAATCATAAACTTTGCCGATTGGGCGATGATTATCTAAGGTCTTGGCATAATCCATTATGCTGCGCATATTTGGGTATTTACTATTGCCATTCCAGTCCTGCGCTTCAGTCATACGATCATCCCAAAGCTTACCTTGAGTAAACTTAACACCGATCCCTGAGCGCATATCGGCAACCTCTTGCACTGTCGTATCTTCAAAGCCACTATCGATAAGCTCTGGCAAGTAACTCACTATCGGCCGGCTCATATCTAGCTTTCCCTCTGCTACTGATATTGCAGCCAGTATCGAAGTAAAAGATTTTGTCACCGACATCTGTAGGTGTGTTTGTTCTGGACCATAGTCATTAAAAAAGTGCTGATGCGCTAATTTTCCATTATTAAGTACTACCATAGAATGGTTTTTTAACCTGTCTCTAAGCAGTACTTCGAGACTATGTGGCCCATCAAGGTCGTTTGCTTTTAACGACAGTAATTCAATCGGAGCCTCCCGCCAGGGTTCAACAGGATTTGAATTTGCAGGAGCAATTGCCATATGACGAGTAAAGCGGTATGCGTGGGGAAAAGTCACCGCGGCGTTTGCGGCTTGATCCCAATTATCTTGAGTCACTGCAAAGGCTGCCGCCTGTGAGACAAATTCAGTATCGACGGGTTTAAACTCTACCGCGTTAACTGAAGCTATTTGAGTCGAAATCACTATTCCGATTAATGTATTAATAAGTCGTTTTTTCATAACAGCTCCTGCTGAGGCTAATGGCTAATGGCTAATGGCTAATCACAGTATCGAACTCAAAACACACATGGTTGTTATGCTCGAAAAACGCTGAAAAGGTGGTGACCCTATGGGGTAGCTTGGTTTTTAGGTAGGCATTCGCCACTTTTCTTGCCGAGTTTTCACTGATATCGGTAAATAGACCCGTTGTCGTGAAACAACTCAGCAGTTTTGTGCTTTCTGGCGAACGCGGCTTAGGAAAAGTCATGCGCATATCGTCATAGGTGAATTCTGGCGCAGTGGTGCCCACAACTTCATAATTTGCCATGGCTTTAGCCGCTCTATATGCATGTCCCATTGAGCAGCCACTAACGGCTACAGCAAGCACGATTAGCGCTAATTGATGTTTCATTCCAAGTCTCCTATTAGTTTGATAACCGCAATGTGCCAAGCTATCGTTCACTAGAAAACTACTCAGCTCTTAGTATTGCTTAGTAGTCCTTGGAAATTAGTCTGAAATAGGTAAGATGGAGCCACCGATTAGCCCAAAATGGATCCCACATGGAAGTAAAACTTTCACAAAAGGCACAAGCAGAACTTGGCACTTTAATGGTCAACACTCCGGACCTAATCCACCTTCTTTCCCTGCTGCCTAAAGAGAACTTAAGCGAATATCCATTGTTGCAAAAAGAGCTAACAAGCAAACACCCCAATAGCCGTAGCTACAATAAGGCACTAAAAAACAAGGTTTTTACTAAAGAGGAGTTTAGAGACCGTATTTTTGCAAGGCTGGATGTTTTTGCCTATGAAATGGCAATAAATCTCAATACCGATTATTTAATTGAACGAGTGAGCTTGCTCGTAGGGGATGATATTGCCCGCATCGACGAGCTGGAGATCAATGAAATCGGCGCCGATGTTCTGCAGCGAATTTTAACCGACTTAAGCACCGATGTTTGTAAGCAGATCCAGCCCAAAGGTGATCACCCGTTTCTTGCAGAACGTGGACGCATCGACCATAGTTTTTGGCGTCATGCAAACAAAGCCTATAGCGCATACATGGATGGATATAATACCCAAGCTTCATTAGATGCTTGGTGCCAACTCAACTTACATACACGCTGCCCACAGAGCTTTATCCGTTGGCTCAAGGCCTACGGCAACCCAGCTGAAGTCGCTGAGTGGGTGAGCTATGTAAGCTAAATTGATTGTCAAAAATAGCCGCACCTCTGTGCGGTTTTTTTATTTTGGCTTAGCATTAAGCTATTAATAAACCTTTTGTGCATTTGTTTCGTAATCAATGTCAAACCAAGCTTTTAGCAAGGTCAAAACATGCAACAGATAATGAAACAGTTCCCAAAGATGTTCAGTGATTTTCAGCAAAAACAACATCACAATAAAAAATCTGTTTACTCACTTTCGGTCATGGCGGTACTTTTGATTATGACAATCAATCATCCAAGCAAAGCACAAGCTCAAGCTCAAGAGTATACTCTAACGCTTAGTCAAGCATCTGATTGGCGCCTAATTAACGACACAGTAATGGGTGGCATATCCGCGAGCAAACTGGATATCGACAGTGGCATAGCGAGGTTTTCTGGTACTTTATCGTTAGAGCAAAATGGCGGTTTTGCGTCTACGCGAACATCACTATCAACACCTATTGCCAGCGCTGTAAAAATGATCCGCTTGCAAGTCAAAGGCGATGGCAGAGATTATCAACTAAGACTTAGAACCGATAATCAATGGGACTCTTTTGCTTACTCGAGCCATTTCCGTACGCAAAAGGATACTTGGATAACCATACAGTTCAGCCCTAGTGACTTTACTGCCGTGTATCGAGGCCGCCCCGTTGAAGCGCCTGCACTGAGCTTCGACAACATAAAACAACTGGGATTTTTAGTGGCCGACAAGCAAGCTGGTAACTTCGAGCTATCGTTTAAAGAGCTCCATTTCATCACCGCAGATTAAGGATAGTTTTGATTGAGTATTACCATTAACAAGGCTTTTGACTTTAGCCAAATTAAAGGGGTGATTTTTGATTTAGACGGCACCCTCGCCAACTCAAATCCAAATTTTGCTGGCTTAAGAGCAGAACTAGGTATTGCGCCTGCGACCGATATATTAAGTTACGTTAATTCAATCACAGAACCAACACTGGCAGAGCAAACACAAGCCATAATCCAGCACTATGAGCTTGAAAGCTCACACGGCGCCACATGGATCGCTGGCGCGCCACAACTGATGGCGTTTTTAACTAGCTTACACATACCGCAGGCGATTCTGACCCGCAATATGCCAGAAGCAGCCCATATCACACTAGCCAATCTCGACTTAACTATCGGCGTCGATTTCGACCCACTGTTGACACGGTTTGATGCCAAAGCTAAACCTCATCCAGAGGGCGTTGAACGTATTTGTGCTCAGTGGCAAATCAAACCTGCCAATATTTTATTTATTGGTGATTACCTGTTTGATCTGCAAACGGCCAACAACGCAGGTACAAAAAGCATCCTTTATACACCAAGTGTGATCCCTGATTACGCCTACCAAGCCGATATCGTATGCCAGTGCTACCTAACACTTATCGACTATTTGCGCTCTCAGCTACAGACATAAACACTTAAAAAACTACCGCGCCTAGTCTCTATAAGTAGGCTAAGATTCTGCAGCGATGCCTATAAGCCCTTAGCTGCTACACTGCTATTGTTAGATTGAGTTGCTACATTAGCTATTGTGAGGTTGAGCACAAGTTCACCAACATGTAGTCAGCAAACCTAGCAAGGCAACTAAGGAGTTGCTAAATTACCTGCAAAGTTTGTTTTGTTGTGCCTAGCACACTCTGCCAACGTCCTTATTAACGATAACTTTAGAAATGGAGAATTTGATGATTGTAGTAAACCCTAACTGGGCAGCTGCAGCACGTTAAGTACCCTCTCTTGTCAAAGCAAGAGTCTGTATTACACATGTGAGTCACACGAGCGAGTATGATTTTTATCATGCCGACCTACTCTGCTGACTTTTAAAAGCACTTTGCCCGGTAGTAGATAACAAGACCGGGAACTTACCTATTTTAAGTCCCCAAGAATCAATATTCAGGCGCTTTGCGCTGGGGTTTATATGACCAAATTAAATCGTTTTAATCATTTAAAATCAAACTCGTTTACGCAAAAATCAGCTGTTATCAATACACCTGAACAAACTCAATCTGTAGCGACATTAACAAGCTTAAAGCAATTAGGCTGGAATGGATTTTTTCAACAGCAGCTTATAACTGAATCAGCAGATTATGCCTGTATCGCACGAGTGAGCGCTCATCATCGCAGCCAATATCAGCTATTAACAGAAAGCGGCGAGTTAAGTCTAACTATCCATCAAAATATGCCGGAAATGACGGTAGGCGACTGGCTACTACTCGATAAGCAGCAACAGTTTGTATCCTTACTTGAACGTAACTCACTGTTTAGTCGCAAAGCGGCGGGATCCAAGGTGGAGCAACAGCTTATTGCCGCTAACCTTGATTGGGTCTTTATTGTTTCGTCGCTTAATGATGACTTTAATGTTAACCGTATCGAGCGTTACTTAGCCCTAGTCAATGAGGCAAAAGTCACCCCAGTGATAGTGCTAACAAAAGTCGATTTATGCGATGAACTTAGCCCTTTTATTGCCGCGCTGCGAGAGCTTGATGCCAACCTACTCATTGAAACGGTCAATGGTTTAGATAAGCAAAGCACTCAGGCGCTGAGTCACTATTGCAGTGAAGGTAAAACTGTCGCCTTTATTGGCTCATCGGGTGTAGGTAAATCGACCTTAGTTAACGCGCTGTTAGGTGAGTCGAGTCAGGTCACATCGGCCATTCGCGAAGATGACAGCAAGGGCAGGCACACCACAACGAGCCGCTCGTTACACTTGACTCACTCAGGTGGTTTACTACTTGATACACCGGGTATGCGCGAATTACAACTTGCTGACTGTGAAGACGGCCTAAACGAAACCTTTGCCGATGTGGTTGAGTATGCAAAACAATGCCGCTTTGCTGACTGCCAACACCAGCACGAGCCGGGCTGTGCGGTACAAGCTGCAATCACAAATAATCAGTTAACTGAGCGACGCCTGCACAGTTACCAAAAACTGATGCGTGAGCAAGCCATGAATGGCGCGAGCATTGCTGAAAAACGTGCTAAAGATAAGAGCTTAAGTAAGATGTATAAGCGGGTTCAAAGTAACGCTCGGGTGAATAAACGAGGTTAACTTATCAATTAACTTATCAATTAACTTATCAATTAACTTATCAATTAACTTAGCTGTTAACGACAAGGGTAATGCCCTTGTCGTTGACTATGCCCTTTTCCCTTTTCCCGCTTAACCTGTTCTCCCTGCAACTACTACACACTTTTGCAGCAAAGCTGCGAGCTCCACCAACATTATTTTTAAAATAATTTCATTTAAGCGTACACGCGTAAGCTTATGAAACATTTACTTTAAAAAACAAAATTAAACACCGGCGACCTAAAAATCCAAACAAGCGTTTAAATTTGTTGTTTGAAAATTTGATCTACGACTCATTTTGTGACGTAATGTGAAGCATAACTTCTGGTCGGACGAGCATTTATTATGAGCATAAGAACACAACTAAAAAAAATATTGCCAAGCATTTCTACCACAGAACAAGAGGCGCTTGATGCCGGTGATGTGTGGTTAGAAGGTTCGATTTATCAAGGTGTACCGGATTTTGCAGCCCTACGTGATATCCCTGTGGCAAGTCTTTCTGCCGATGAACAAGCTTTCCTTGATGGTCCAGTCAACACCTTACTGGAAATGGTTGACGACTTTGAAATTCAACGCAGCACCCATCTGCCTGAAAACATTCTTACCTTTTTAAAAGAGAACAAGTTTTTCTCATTAATAATTCCAAAATCTTTTGGTGGTCTTGAGTTTAGTCCTTATGCCAACTCAACCATCGTTGCCACAATTGCAGCTAAGAGTTCAGCCGTAGCAGTTACCGTAATGGTGCCCAACTCACTTGGCCCCGGTGAGCTACTAATGCATTACGGTACATCAGAGCAGCAAGATTACTGGTTACCGCGCTTAGCCAATGGTCAAGAGATCCCATGCTTCGCACTAACTAGCCCTGAAGCCGGCTCTGATGCCGGCGGCATTCCCGATATTGGTACTGTCACCATGGGGGAATACCAAGGTGAACAAGTATTAGGATTGAGTGTCACTTGGGACAAGCGCTATATCACCCTCGCCCCTATTGCCAGCGTATTAGGTTTGGCCTTTAAAGTTGAAGATCCCAATGGTTTACTGGGCGGCAAAGAGCAGCTTGGTATTACCTGTGCGCTTATTCCTAAATCTCACCCAGGTGTGCAGCTTGGCAATCGTCATGATCCTATGGGGATCCGTTTTTACAACGGTACTACCCGCGGTGAAAACGTATTTATCCCGATGGACTTCATCATTGGTGGCCAAAAGAATATTGGCCGCGGCTGGGCAATGCTAGTGGCTTGTCTTGGTGCAGGGCGCGGTATTTCACTGCCCGCTCTAGGCGTATCAGTGAGTCAGGCATCATTTAAGTCTTCTGCTGAATACGCAGCAGTGCGTGAGCAGTTTGGTTTATCAATTGGCAAATTTGAAGGTATTCAAGAGAAGCTCGCCGATATTGCCGGTAAAACTTACCTACAAGAAGCGATGAGAGTACTCACAACGGAAGGTCTCGGTCTTGGCTTAAAACCGTCAGTTGTAACCGCCATTGCTAAATACCATATGACAGAGCTTGGCCGCGATGTACTCGATTCTGCGATGGACATTCAAGCCGGTAAAGCGATTCAATGTGGTCCACAAAATACCTTAGCCTCAGGTTATGTGGCACAGCCAATTGCGATTACCGTTGAGGGCGCCAACATTCTTACCCGTAACTTGATGATTTTCGGTCAAGGTGTAATGCGTTGTCACCCATACTTACAATCTATGGTGGAGTCTATCCACTCAAATGAGAAAAATGCAGACAAAGTCTTTAACGGCATTTTGCGTAAAACCGTTAGCTACAGTGTTGGCAACAGCTTACGTGCCTTTAAACTAGGTCTATTACCATTCACTGCATCAGCAGCGTCAACCCTTGCGGAAGTAAAACCATACGAGCAATCAGTACATAAGCTAGCTTCTAAACTTGCGGTCTATGCCGACTTTTCGTTACTGGTACTTGGTGGCAAGTTAAAGCAAGCTGAGATGCTGTCTGCCCGTTTAGGTGATGTAATGAGTTACCTATATGCGGCGATGGCCTCTATCCGTTACTATGAAAAGAAGCTAACCGCAGAACAGCGAATAGAAGCAGCGCCGTACTTCCATTACGCGACTCGCTGGTCACTATGTCAGGCAGAAAAAGCATTATTAGACTTCTTAGATAACTTCCCATCTTCAGCCACACGTAAGTTTATGCGTTTAATCACCATGACTTACTCAGCGAAGATGCCAAAAATCAACGATGACTTAGTGCGTAAGTTAGCCGAGCAAGCTCAGTTAAATACCGAGTTTAAGCACAACCTAACTCACCTCGTTAAGCCAATTGCTGGCGACGGTAACGACATTAATGAGCAGGCTTACCTTGCTAAAATTGCGTGCTTACCACTACTGGCTAAAGTTAAAAAGGCGATTCGAGCTAAGACATTTAAGCCAGGAGTAAGATTTGCATTGACCTTAAATGCGGCGCTTGATGCAAAAGTCATTAGCGATGCCGAGCACAAGTTGCTACAAGACTATAATCTTAAGCGTGAGCGAGCGATTCGCGTCGATGAGTTTGACTTTGATATGAACCTGATCAGCGACAAGCCAGATTTAAAAATCGCTAACTAATTGCTCTCTATTAGATAAGAGCTCGATAGCTGTGGAATAGCTGCTCAGTAAGCAGTTATAGACAGCCACAAAAAAGCCACCGCAAGGTGGTTTTTTTAGCTTCTAATGAAGTTTTCTTGTGCTACGTGCTACGTGCTACGTGTTACGGGGAAGCGAATTCTGAATCGTAACTTCATAGCTATCAATCGCCTCCAGCGAGGTATGTGCAGATACTTCTGTGAGGGGCCATGCACAATCCCTCCCCAGTTCAGCATTCACAAAAACTGCCATGCAAACCTCAGATTCTAATTTTTGTAAACGGTCACCTTGCGGTCGCTTAGCGGTTTCCTTGCTTTCTTTGTGTTTAAAAATTAATTCATGTAGATTTCGTTAGAACTATAAGTTGGGCTTAATAGGATTAAAAGGAATGGTAGAGGCAGCACAAGAATGGAGTAAGAGCGACCTTATAGCTTTGGGGGCATTTGTGTTAGCCTTTGTAGGTATCTGCGCAAATATCGTTATGTTCGTATGGTCTAGGCGTGTCAATACTAAGCAAGGTTTAATAAACGCAGAGTACGCTGAACACCAAGATAAGTTGAATGTCCTACTCCTAAAAGAAAAGAAAGCTGAACTTGAGAATGCAAGGTGTTTAAAAACGCTTGCAGAGGAGGAAAGTCTAAAAGCTAAGTTTGAAGTTGATATTAGTGTTACAGATGACACTCAATTTCAAGTCATATTGAAGAACACTGGTAGTCATGATGCTATGGATATGGGGTTTTTCTTCATAGAGCATCCAGCAGAAATCATACGTAATGGAGTAGAAGATCTGCCCAACCATAAATTAACTAATTTAGGTGAGGAAGCCGCTGTTGCAGTCAGATATACTCCTGATATGAATCGTCTTAAGTTCACTGTTACATGGTCAGATGGGCGTATTGGAACACAGAGCAATACATACTCTACTGACGTTTCAGCATGCAAGCCAAAAGTAATACTTAACCGATAAGGATTTAAGTATCGTGACATGCTGTGAATAAACATAAAGAGGTAGGAGATAATTAACTGGTGAGTTCGCTGCGGCTGTGGGCTTCGGTTTCAGGGATGAAACCGCAGAGCGGCCATGGATGGCTTTACAGCGTCCCACAGCAGTAGCGACATGTGAACTCAACACACAACGAGCCTTTTCTATCGTAAATATCCTATAGCCAGCGACATGAGTCGCTGGCAGTACCTAGGTAAGACTGATATTAGTTCGTAGCTAACGCCATTCTCACTAAGGCGTCACAATATTAAACACACCTTTGGGTTTATCTAACGATGAAAAGAAGCTCACTAAATCAAGCTTGCTGCCTTCGATTTCAAGCTCGTCAGAAAACAGTACCTCTTTCACTCCAGCATTGCCTATGATGAGGTCGACAAATAGCTCATGGCTAATGTTTAATGTCGCGTTAGCCTTGGCAGATTTTGGCGCGAGCTTATGATGCAGTACCGCATTGTTAAGGCTTAATACGTAGTTTCTATCGAGATCGGTAAAGTTAATATTGAGCACAAACTCCTCACCGAAGACTTCAGGGCCGATCACCCGCGTTGCCATTGACTGCATAAAGTTATCGAGTGGAGAGTGCAGTAAGATCTGCTTCATAGAGGCGAGATCGATACCCTTTTCAGGACTACCGTGGCGCAGCTCATAGGCAGCACTTAGGTACACATCACGCCACGGCGCTGATTCCGCTTGATAACCTAACTGATCATAGATATGTGCAAGTAACGCTTTTGCCTTATGGTTATCAGCATCGCTAACCACCAGATGGTTGATCAGCTCGGCTGCCCAGCGATACTCCCCTGAGTCCACTGCCAGCTGTGTTGCCGCCATGACCTTATCTGCGCCCCCCATCAGTTCAACATACTTAATGGCGGTTGCGGTGGCTGGCAGCGGATCTAAGTTAACAGGGTTGGCGTCGTACCAGCCTAAATAAGCTTGATACACCGCCTTGGCATTGTGCTTAACTGTGCCGTAGTAACCGCGACTAGCAAAAGTATTAGAAAGTGATGGCGGCATTTGAATTTGTTCGGCAATTTCAGCAGGCGTCAGCCCAGCGTTAAGCATACGCACCGACTGATCATGAATATACTTATAAGTATCACGCTGCTTTTGTAAAAACTCATTCACCTCGGCTTGGCCCCAGATAGGCCAATGGTGACTGCCAAAATAGACTTTGGTATCTCGCTGAGCATTGAGAGCATCATCAATTGCTCGGCTCCATACCAATGCGTCACGCACCTTTGCACCACGTAACGTATACAAATTATGCATATTTTTAGACACTAATTCGGCGCCGCAATAAGCCTGTTGCTCTGGCAGGTAAAAAGTAAATTCGGCGGGCGCTTCTGAGCCTGATACGATTTGAAATTCAAAGGGAACGCCATCTATCTCCATAGCAGAGTCATGCTCGACCACCACATTTGGACTAAGAATGCCAAATTCACCAAAGGCTGGCTCTTTGCCTAAACCTGAATCGATATGCCCCCGATCCGAACGCGGCAACTGTTTACCATACATATACATGGCGCGGCGACTCATAGCTGTGCCAGCCATGACATTCTCGCTGGTCGCCTCATGCATAAAGCCTGCTGGGGCGATGATATCGACTTCCTCAGCAAAGACCTCTCCCTCAGCCAATAAACCGAGTGCACCGCCAAAGTGATCCATATGACTGTGAGTAAAAATGATGGCTGAAACAGGCCGCTTTCCTAATGTCTTATTCAGAAAATCAAAGGCAACTTTTGCGGTTTCGGCAGTGGTAAGTGGATCAACAATAATCCATCCGCTATCCCCCTTAATCACCGTCATGTTGGCCAAATCAAAACCCCGTAACTGATAGACATCGGTCGTAACCTCAAACAGTCCATCGATATTATTCAGGCGAGCTTGGCGCCAAAGGCTGGGGTTAACACTCTCAGGCGCTTCTCCCTCAATAAAGTCATAAGCGGTTCTATCCCAGACAATGTTACCACTGGTATCGAGCACTCTCAGCTCTGGCATTTTGGCGATAAAGCCGCGATTGGCATCGTCAAAATCCTGAATATCATCGAAAGGAAGCTGAGATAAGAGGCGCTGATTTGCCTCAATGGTATGGGGACTTGCGGCTGTAAAGCCTGCGCCATCAACCTCTGTGAGCGAACCTTCTGAGGTGTAGCTCTCTGGCTGGCAGCCGACAATAAAAAAAGCAGTTAATCCCGCAAGTAAATAGGGCTTGAGCGTCTCTGTTTTTGTTATTCGCATAGGTAAAGGCTCGGTTGTTAAAAACTACAAACCAACCTATTACATACCGACAACATCATGGTTATCATTTTTCGCCAAATCAATTGTTAGAGGCAAAACTGAACCGAGTGTAACTAAGCCGATTAATCTGCTACCTGTCGATATTGCGAGGGACTCATCCCCCGCCAAGATTTGAATGATCGGGTAAAGTTACTCACACTGCTATAGCCTAAAGTGTCGGACAGTAAGCTAATGGGCATATCGGTGTTAATGAGGTAATGATGCGCTAACTCTTGGCGTTTGAGTTTAAGCAACTCTCTAAAGCCCGTTCCTTCCAGCTGCAAATAGCGGCCTAAGCTACGTTCGCTAATATTGTACATCTGGGCTATTTTAGCTGCTGTAGGCTCTTGATTAAGTAAGCTTGCGTGGATCCCTTGACTGGTTTTCTGGCGCCAACTCAATGCCTGCATATTATGCAGGTATTGACGAACAGCCAATTCATTAGACTCGGCCAATTGCGGATCTTTGGTCAGTGACGTCTGCTCCAGAACACTTCTATCCATCCACATACAGTTATCCACGGCATTAATTACCACAGGACAACCGAAGCAGTCTTGCCATGGCTGAAGCGATTTAGGCTCGCTACGCATTAACTCTACCTTACGCACAAAGTGTCCATGACCTACCATCTGCTTCCCCTGCTGCATCAAGCTACTAAAGAACGCATCGATAGCGAGCTCGCTGATCTCAACCCCGTTTAGGGGGCTAATGGTAAATCCAAGCCACTGAGGTGTACGTTGTAGGCGGATCTGACCGCTATTACTCACGAGGGCTGAATATTCGGGGAGTGCTTCGAAGGCTTGCGCTAATGAATCACAGCTCATCATGAGCCTGCCTAATGAGTGAAAGTGCATAGGGAAAGCATACTGGCCAACGGTTAACCCAAACGCATCCGATGCAGACGCCTGCTCGGCTGCTTGCCAAAGTCGAGTCATCTTATGGATTTCAACACGACCACTCGGCAGCGCTTCCAATGCACCAAGATCTAACCCAACTCGCTCAAATAATGCCTTAGGCTCGATATTGCTAACACTTAATGCTCTAGCAATTGCCAGAGACCAAGCCGCAATCGTGGTGTAGCTAGCTGAGTTCAAGGTATCCGAGTCCAAACTAACGTCCAACGATGAAATAATTAACGGGTAAAAAAACTAAGATCACAGCGACTCACCATGACGACGGATATGAGTGATAAGCCCATGCTTATCAAACTCTAGGCTAATCACACTGAGGCGTTCAATATCCAGTGTCTGGCTCTGGCCTGTGGGTTTAATTTTGCCTTTTTCTACCAGCTTGAGAACTACAACGTTTGGGCCGACCATCATCTGTTGGATCTGCACTTGATTCTCTAAGGTTTGCTGTTTCATTTTCTCAATTAGGCGGGCGCGTAACTTGGCTTTATCGGCAGAGAAAGTCACCTTATAATGGACATACTCATCGATAAAGCTCTCTGATAACAAGCTAAGGTAACGGTCGATATCCTCAACCCCGCTATCGAGCCTCTGCCTAGCGTTCTTCGCCTCGACAAAATCCAATCCCTTCTGTTTAAGCTGAACTTCACTTAAGCCTGCTAATGCAAAACTAAAGTTTGAAAACACCATTGTTGCTACAAATAGCGATAATAGCCACGCCACCCTATTACACATAATCAATCCCTGTTTTTAGATAATGGTAAATGCGATTTCAAACTTGTATCAGCTACCTTAGCATCAAAAGATATTGAGCAAATACTATCCATTGAAAAAAGGTTATCAGCTTGCATGAACGCTGTCACCTAAACACAAGCGCCAATAAAAAAGGCTCAAAAGAGAGCCTTTTATTCAATCACAATACAAGCGGTTAGTAACCGTAACGAGTCACTTCTGACCAGTTTTTATCGACCTCTTGCTTAATAAACTGCTGCTTCTGCTCGGTTAACTTATCAAGCTTAATTCCCACAGCGGTTTGAGCCGACTCTTTGCTGCTAATGTCAGGGTAATCTACCTTAGTCACAGCGAACATCTTCAAAATTTCGGCTAGCGATTCACGGGCATAGTTGACCTGCTTGATCGACATATCGAGCAGCGCGTTCCCCTCTTTTGGGTTATGGGCATATAAACCATGGGACGCCATGGCAAAATCCCAGCGCCATTGCGAGTGACGAATCGCCATTATAGCATCGTTCATCAACGGCCAAGTTGCTCCCGCCTCCCACGCCGCTGCAGCCTCGTAATGGGCTTTAACTAATAGCTCTTCTACTTCTCGCGCCTTAGCGTCAATTGTCGCCTTACTGTTTTCAAGAGACTTGATAATGGTTTTTTCACTCTTATGGCAGTTTTGGCAAACCGAGTCGAAATGATCCAGCGCCTTACTCACCTTGTGGCTGGTAAAGGTATTGCCACTTGCGTCTGTCTCTTCAGGCATATGGCAGGTAATACAGGTCACCCCGGCCTCAGCATGTTCACTTCTCACCCAGTGCTCAAACTCTGGATGACGGGCCTTGAGGATGGGGGTTTTAGAGATGGGATGGATCCACTCATAGAAGCGACGAGTATCATAGTACTTCTCAATATCGTCAACATTGTTACCAAAGATCCAGGGGATATTGACCTTGTCACTGCGTTCCGGCTGGAAGTAGTAAGTCACATGGCACTGACCACAAACCTGCGCGCCTTGCATATTCGCATCTTGCTTATCGAAAGGCAGGTGCACTTTGGCCATCGCATCTTGGGCGTGAGGACGGGGTAACGCCAGCTCAGCCTTACCATCCACATGACAGTCGGTGCAGTACACGACACTGTTTATCTCTGTCCCTAGGTCGGTAAAGTTCTTGGCCGAGAAGCCCTCCACACCTAGCTCTTTCATCAGCCTTGGGGCATCGGGTGTCTTACAGGTCCAGCAACTGGCCGACAAGCCCTTCTCTCCGGCAGCTGGCGGCACGCCTGTACGCAGCGTATGAGTCACATCCGCAACGGCAAAATGATGGCCTCGTGGGCTGTTATATTCTTTAGCAAATGACGAGCCTGCCCATAAAATAATGGCTGCGGGGTAGCTCGCAAGCATATCTTCACGCTCAGTTTGCTCTGAGGTCTCCTGCCAGCTCTCATACTGCACTGGAAACTTAGCCCTTAGTGCCTTGTCGCGTTGCTGCTGCTCTTTTGCGCCTGCAGTCTGTGCATTGGCATTTTCCTCTGCCAGCACACTCGTTATCGGCATTAGCAAGGCTAAAGATATCGACCCGGCAATTTTTATCAGATTTTTTACTGTCATTTGTTTTTCTATCAACCTTATGTTTTTACTGAACTCTTCTCTATTTTCAATCAGTTTTCTTTTAAGAATGAAACCTATCCTGGTCGGCCGTCGATACGCGGTTTAGAGAGTATCGAGGCGTAATTAAATACAAACATCGCAAAGGCTAATGACCAAAAACCTCCCGCAAGCCATAACCATAACTGGTACTCGGCAGGTGCGACTATCGGCATAACAGCACGTAATATTGCCGCGATTGGCAAGCAAGCGAAGGCTAACACCATATTAGGACCTTCGTAGATATTGCGACTGGTGTGGCCTAAGGAGACTCTGGAGATCATGGACAGACATATCCCAGCTAACGAGCCAATGGCAAACAGATGCAATAGGTGACGATAGGCCATAGTGTCATCAATACGCCAAGCCATGGCTAATAATGTTATTGGTAACAGCAAATATGAGACTTGCAGCGACCAAAGCATCGGCTCTTTCAGTGTCTTATGGGGATTCCATCGTGACCAGCGTAACAAGTGTAATCCACCTGCGGCGTATAGTAACGCTTGCTCCACCTCTTTGGGCATCACCTGACTAATCGCCTGCACAACTAAAGCCACCATAATAATGATTAAGCTGTTATCAAGCAGAGCGATAGGCTCAGGTTTCGTCTCTTTGATGCGAATTGCTGTAAAGAAGGGAATTACGCGCCCACCGACGATAGTGATCAGTAGCCCTAACCACCACAGCATCGATTGCCAAATTTGCTGGCTCAGTGAAAAATCTCTCTCACTCAAAGCGTAGTAGCTTAAAAGGTTAATCATCATCGCCACCAGCAGCATGATAGGAAAGCCGATATTGTGCCACTGTTTAACCTTATAGATACTTCGCCAAAGTTTAATCGCGGTCAAACCTAAAAACAGCGAATCCAGCAGCGCCGGTAGCCACAATGGAATCGACACTGGCAGCAATAGAGTCAACCTTGCCAATAACCAGCAAGCGAACGTCAGCGCCAAAGCCCAGCCTTTCATACCTGGTTGATTCGTCCAGTTTTGAACCGCTGTCAGCAAAAAGCCACATACGATTGCCAATGCAAAGCCAAACAACATCTCATGGGGATGCCACCACAGGGGAACGACTTTTACCCAAAAGTCCGTCTGGAATAAACTGTATTGGGGATAGAACCAGGTCAGTAACCATAGCGGCACGAATAGCATTGCAACACTTGCGCCGCCTAAGAAAAAAGGTCTAAACCCCAAGCGCAAGATAGCCGGAATTTTTTCCGTCGCTTTTGGATCATCAATATTCAGCATAGTCCACCTTACAAACAAGCATTTCAAATACCACTTTAATTTAATCGTCAGTGTATCCGCGCCTATTCGTGATAACAATCACTATCGCTTTAGATTATAGCTTCTGTGACCCATGTAGCTATCTGGCTGTTTTAAAACTATATCTTTTGGAGTAGACGGCTCACCAAGCAACATACTTCTAGTGGCACTAGGTACAGACAATCACGCCAGTTTGACATTAGACCGAGCGAGTTCCCCCATGACATTGCCACCTGATAAACCCAAACTCGAGTCGTTTATATAAGGCTATCGCCAACGGAAAACTAAGCCATCTAAATGCCTAAAAACAGTTAGCGTATCTTGCTGTCTATGCTAGATTAAATAGTAATCTGTAATGTCAACTGGCTGGATAAAAAATGACACTCGCTGCAAAGAAAATCCTCGTGCTCTATGCACATCCCTCCCAAGAACGATCCGAAATTAATACTCCACTCTTTAAAGCGACCCAATTACAGCCAAATGTGACCGCAGTTGATCTCTATGGGGAATATCCCACATTTAGGATCAACATAGACAAAGAGCAACAAAGACTCAGAGACCACGACATCGTGGTCTTTATGTTTCCACTGTATTGGTACTCCACTCCAGCTATTTTAAAAGAGTGGCAAGATCTGGTATTAGAGTACAACTTCGCCTATGGAGCTAAGGGTAAAACCCTGTGCGGCAAGACCTTTCTGTGCGCTCTTAGTGCCGGAGGCAGTGAGTCAGCATACTGCGAGGAAGGCTATAACCATTTCACCTTGAGGGAGTTACTTCGCCCCCTTGAGCAGATGGCCAACTTAACAGGCATGACCTTCTTAGCACCGTTCGCTCTGTTCTGCGCCCGAAGCGCCTCCGAGGAAAACCGTGTGGATACTCATGTTCAAAAGTGGGTGAGAACACTCCGAGCACTCAGTGAGGACAGGTTTGATATCGAACAGGCGCAATCGCTCGAAAAACTCAATGGTCACCTCGACCTGTTGATCCGGGAGCACTAATCATGACAGCTTACTTTATTCAAGCTTTTATCTATTTATGCGCTGCCGTTATCGCTGTGCCCATCGCCAAAAGACTCGGTCTGGGCTCAGTACTGGGCTACTTAATGGCAGGGGTTGTGATAGGGCCTATTATTGGGCTGGTGGGCGCTGAAACCAACACCTTGCAGCACTTTGCCGAGTTTGGTGTGGTTATGATGCTATTCCTAGTAGGCCTCGAGTTAGAACCTAGAATGCTGTGGGATATGCGTAATAAGCTTATCGGTTTAGGCGGCCTGCAGGTGGGGCTATCTACCTTAGTCGTGATGGGCATCGCCCTAAGTTTCGACTACGGCTGGACCATTGCCTTAACTGTAGGGATGATTTTTTCGCTATCATCGACCGCTATCGTACTGCAGACCTTTAATGAGAAAAACTTAACCAAGACAGAGGGAGGAAAAAACGCCTTCTCTGTGCTGCTGTTTCAAGATATCGCCGTCATCCCTATGCTGGCATTTATCCCTTTGCTGGCTCTGCCTGAATTAGTTGAAAAAGCACAATCTGTTGCGAGCAGTGCAGCCGAGCACCATGAAGAGCTGTCGTTAGTGGCGGGGCTACCGGGCTGGGCTTACGGTATTGTGGTCTTGATGGCGATTGCCAGCGTTGTGGTTGGCGGCCACTACTTGAGTCGTCCACTATTTCGCTATGTTGCCAGCTCGGGGCTGAGAGAGATCTTTACCGCAACGGCACTCATGCTGGTTATCGGCATTGCAGCACTTATGAGTCTTGTCGGTCTGTCTCCCGCACTAGGCACCTTCCTAGCCGGTGTTGTACTGGCTAACAGTGAGTTTAGGCATGAACTTGAGTCCAATATCGAACCATTCAAGGGGTTATTACTCGGGCTATTTTTTATCACTGTAGGCGCTGGCATAAACTTTGATGTGCTCATCAGCAACATCGGTCCTGTAATGGCAATGACCTTTGGGGTTATTCTGATCAAAGCCTTAGTTTTACTGGCACTGGCCTTTATATTTAAGATCAGGGGGAGCGACCGCTGGCTATTTGCCTTGAGCCTAGCGCAAGCCGGTGAATTCGGCTTCGTGCTACTTAGCTATACAGTGCAAAACCATGTTATCACCAATGAACTCGCGCAATTGCTGTCACTGGTTGTCGCCATCTCTATGTTCCTCACTCCTGGATTATTTATCCTGTTTGATAAGGTCATTCTGCCTCGATATGAAAAAACAGAAAATACTCGCGAACCCGATGATATCGATGAAAAAGGTACGGTAATTATTGCCGGTGTCGGCCGTTTTGGCCAGATAGTCAATCGTCTGTTAGTAACCAATGGTGTGAAAACTGTAGTACTCGACCACGAAGTTCAGCAGGTCGAAAACCTTAGGAAAATTAACACCAAGAGCTATTACGGCGATGCCACCCAGCCCGACCTGCTCCATACTGCAGGTATTGAGCAGGCTAAGATGTTAGTCGTGGCGATCGATAACCCAGAGCGCGCCGTAGCCTTAGTCGAATATATCAAGCATACCTACCCCCATGTGATTGTGATGGCACGGGCATTTGACCGAAGACACCTTTATCGCCTACGTAATGCAGGGGCTGATTTTATGGTGAGTGAGACCTTCCATTCGGCGCTCAATCTAGGAAAGCATGCGCTGATAAGGTTAGGTGTGCATCCGTTCAAGGCCGAGCAGCAGCGGGCAACCTTTTATGAAACGGAAACGACCCATAAAGATACCCTATATGAAGCATGGAAGCAGTTTACCGAAGACGATAAGTACCTAGTACATTACCGTGATATGTTTATTCAGCTTGAAGAAACCCTGAGTGCAGCGATGAAGGATGAGCGATATCGTAGCTACTCGAAGGCGGAGCGGAGTTGGACCCCTCCTCCTAAGGAAAATCATACCGAGTTTTCCAAGGCAGAAAGCGATTAGCCATAGATAAAAAAGCCCTCGTTACCGCTTAGTAACGAGGGCTTTTATCTATTGTCGAGTAACAAAAATCTTATCTTTAGAGATTAGACTAAGTTCATCTCTTGAACTTTCTCATGTGCAATCTCTGGTGTCGTCACAACAGGCTTGGCGTGTAAGTCAGCCTTAAGTTGACCTTTACGATGCTTTAGTGCCGCATCGAGTTTTTTAGCTGCGTTGGTAATCGCTGGATACATAACGGGATCGTTACCTGACGCGGAAATTCGACTTCCTTCATAATTGGTTCTGATTTCAACCTGGAATTCGCCATGCTCTTTAGAAATAATAATATCTAGGGCGATCAGGGTTGGAAAATGACTCTCTATCTTCGAAAACTTCTCTTGGACATGCTGTCTTACTACGTCTGTAACATCAACGTGGTGACCAGAAAGATTTATTTTCATAGGTTTTCCTTTTTACAATGACTTCTTACCTATTACAT
>NZ_JAKEVD010000049.1 GCF_022398325.1 Shewanella sp. Isolate13 | reverse complement strand
ATCCTAGATTCGGCCGCCATTTTTATTTCTGTCTTATTTTCCTTCTCAATTCTGCTTCTATTCCCCGCAATTAATCTTGGCTTAAACCAATAATGTAACCATCTGCAACAGCCTTTTGATATTGATATCCTTTTTGTAATATTCGCGGCTATACTAGCTTTGCCAGTAACAAGCTGGCTAAAACACTAATAAGAAACTCAACAAATTGCTCCTAAGGAGAACCACTCGTGAAGAAAGCCGGGATCCTGTTACTGTGTCTGCTAATGCCAATGGCAAGTGCATTTGCAGAATCAACTAAACCCCTTTCGGTTGATGTGCTGTGGCAACTTAACCGTATAGGCAGTCCAATTATTTCACCTGACGGTGACAAAGTCGTTGCGCCAGTCACCCAGTATGATGTGCCAGAAGATAAAGGCTCAACACAGCTTTGGCTATTTGATAAAGATGGCGATAGCCAGCAAGCGCTTACAGCCAAGGGCATGCGCGCTAGCGAAGCCACCTTCTCACCCGATGGCAACACACTGGCCTTTATCAGCAAGCGTGACGAAGATGAAGCTGGCCAAGTTTACCTATTGCCGATGAACGGTCCTGGCGAAGCACAAAAGCTAACCGATGTGCCAGGCGGTGTATACGGCATGAAGTGGGTAGGTGAACACATCTACTTTATTAGCCGCATCTTCCCAGGTAAAAACTGGGATGAGATGACAACTCAACTAAAAGCAGATAAAGACAACAAGGTATCTGCTCACCAATGGAATGAACTGCCATATTCGAGCTTTGACCACTGGATTGATGAGGACCGTGAAGCCCACGTGTTCCGTATCCCTGCCTCTGGCGGTGAAATCGAAGCCATCACCCAACCGTTAAAGCATCAGCTACCTCGCTCATCACAAAGCGCTTCAAGCTATGATATTGCGCCCAACGAGCAGTGGATTGCCTTCACCGCCAATGGTTGGGACGCGGCGATGAAAACCCGCGAAGTTGATCCTAAGATTGATATTTTCTTAGCGAAAATTGGCAGCGGTAAAGCAGAAAACTTAACACCTGATAACGAAGCGCCAAATAGCAATCCGCAGTTTAGCCCTGACGGCAAAACCTTAGCCTATACTCAGCAGCTTATTCACGGCTTCTATGCCGATACATCACGCCTAGTGCTGATGGATATGAAAAAGCGTCAGCCTAAAGTGATTAACGACACTTGGGATCGCTCTGTATCACGTTTTGGCTGGACAGCCGACAGCAAAGGCTTCTACGCTGCGATTGATGATGCCGCCACTAGCCGCATCTATCACATCAATGCGAAAAACGGCAAAGTCAAAGCCATTACCAAAGATACTAACTTTGGTAAGCCTGTGATGGCCAAAGACGGCACGATTGTCGCTACCAATGACAGCTTCTTATACCCAGCGCGTCTTGTGACCATTAACCCTAAAAATGGCAAAACCACTCGCCTAGACAAGTTTAACGACGACATCTTAGCCGACGTTGACATGGGTACCTATGAGTCGGTGACTTACAAGGGTTATAACGACCAAGATATTCAGATGTGGGTACACTACCCGCCAGGATTTGATCGCAGCAAGAAGTATCCACTAATGATGCTTATTCACGGCGGTCCACATAACGCTATCTCCGATGGTTTCCACTATCGCTGGAACGCACAAACATTTGCCTCTTGGGGTTATGTAACGGCATGGCCAAACTTCCATGGTTCGAGCGGTTTTGGTCAAGAGTTTGCTGACAGTATCAACCCAGATTGGAAGAACAAGTCACTAGAAGATGTGCTTAAAGCGACTGAGTGGTTTGAACAAAAAGAGTGGATCGACAGCGAGCGTATGGTGGCTGGCGGCGCGAGTTACGGCGGCTATTTAACCTCGATTATTCTTGGGCAAGAGCATCCGTTCAACGCGCTACTCATTCACGCGGCCGTGTACAACATGTACTCACAGATGTCGGCAGACTTTGCCGTGCATAGTACCCGTTTCGGTCATTACTGGGAAAAGCCTGAGATCTACAAGGCTATCTCGCCGCACTACTTTGCTGAGAACTTTAACACGCCAACATTGGTGATCCACGGTCAGCTCGATTACCGCGTACCTGTCGGTCAAGGTTTTGAGCTATTCCGCACCCTGCAGAGTCGTGGCATCGAATCTCGTATGATCTACTTCCCAGACGAGAATCACTGGATCATGAAGCCCAACAACTCAATCTATTGGTACAACCAAGTAGAGGATTGGATGACCCGCTTTGCCGAGCCGGGCGGACGTTAACTCTCTCACTGCGAGATAAGAACTAAGAACAAAAGGCTGCCAATTGGCAGCCTTTTATATTGTCTAAATCGACTTATTTAGTCACGCTAACATCATAAGTTTTAAGGTCATCGTAATCTTGCCAAACCACAATACCATCACTGTTACGGATATTAACTCGGATGTTAAATTGGTCAACGGCATCTTCCGCTTTAAAGGTATAGTCAACCTCACACACGCCCCAATCACTAATTAAATAGTCTGATGCACTATGGTTACCCGCCTTTTCAAAACGGCACTGCACTACATCATCTTGAGGATCGGTATAAAGCGCCTTTAGTTGATAAGTTTCGCCAACCCGAGCCATCACATCCGTTGCCACGACGCCATCAATCATCAAACCATCAACTATTGCAGGTTTACGCTCTGTGTCTAATGGGATCTTAATCACCACCTCTTCACGCTCATCTAAATAATCAAGGTAAGTGATATATTGAATCTCATAAACATATTGAGGGTGCGCAATACTTGCATCGAACAAGTAACTATCGCCCTTTAGAACATCTACAATGAGATCCTTTCTACCAACCACATAAAACTCTGCAATTCGCTCAGCAGGGCCAGTCACTTCAACATCTATCTGTACGCTGCCATCGATGGCAATCGGTTGCTGCACCTCAACCAGCATATAAGTTGAGTCCGGTGGATTATTGAAAACTTCATCACCCACGGTCACCGTTTCCACTTCTAGCTCTTCGCTTTCAACATAATCCGCCATCATAAACTGAGCACCAAGCTGAACGTCAGTCATGCCGTTTAAGCCGAAAAAGCCATCATCGTTACTCAATTCAGCCATGATAGATACCATGTATTCTTCGGCGTCTTTTTCAGTAATTTGATGCTGGTATTTAAATACTCCATCCGCTTCAATAATTTCTTCGGTACCAAGTTCTAAGTCAGCAGTAAATTTAGCGGTAACAGGACGCTGATTAGGATCTTCAACCGTTATCTCAACCGAAACGGTATCACCGATAGCGTATTCAGTTTCAATATCACTTGAGTACCAAGAGAAGTCTTGCCAGAAACCTTTCAAGGTCTGCTCATTATTGACATTAACCTTAGTGATCACCGGATCTTGATGCATTCTGAACGCGCCAATTGAGTCATCAAACTCCTCAATCTCAACTTGAGTGCGAGTCCAGATATTTGAACCATCGAGAGCAACATCATCTGCTTTTAAGGTGTAACTACCAGTAGGGATGCGCTCGAAAGAGAACTGACCATTGTCATCGGTTACGGTTTCAAAGCTGCCATACTTACCTTCGATCTGCACCGTCACGCCAGCAAGGGATACACCATCACTGTCGGTATAGGAGAAATCTGGCTTACCATCACCGTCAATATCAATCAAACGGTCGGCTTTCATGTCACCATCAACATCAATATTAAGGTCGCTAATACCATCGAAATTGTTATCGATATTGATATCCGCTTTGGCGTCACAGCTCATATCGACGTTAAGATAAATCCCCTCTCTTTGGGTCAAGAGGTTTAACTCAGCGACTTTGTCGCCATTAAGGTCGATATTGTAATAAAGGTTACCCTCATCATCGGTGAGGTTGGTGTCGGCGACACCGTCTTTATCAACATCTTGATTATATAAGTTTGGTTCAACCAAGGAGTTATAAGCGGCCCCACACACATGCCAGGTCGCTAAATCAGCTTCGCCCTGCTCACCGTTTTCAGCGCTATAGCTAGTACCCCGTCTTGAGTTAACACGATTAAGCGCTTCATCATCAAAAAGGTACGCATCAGCGACTACAGTCCCTAAAACTTGGATCTCTTGCGCTTGATTACCATCACTACTACCGCCGCCACAGGCCGACAACACACTAACAGCTAAAGGAAATAATATTGCTTTTTTCATCATGACTCATATCTAAAGAACTACATAGAGAGCCTGTCATGACAGAGAAAGCTCTGTCACAGACAAGTTTCATCTAAGGTTTGAATGAATAAAAAATGGTGTTTTAGGCTATCAGCGATAAGCAATAGCCTTTTAATTTGGCGCAGGATTATATACGCAGAAACTCAATTTTGGGAGACTAAATTTTCCCTAGTGCATTTAGGGCCAAGCTATTGATACTTGTGTCAAACTCTGCATTTCTTCGATTAATTAACTGACCAAGTTTCCACGCAGTAGCGGCATTTATGCCTGCGTTATCACAAATTTCCAGCCTGTCATAAATTTCATTAGCTAAACAACTGATCTTATTGAAATGATCAGTTATCCTCCCGTTAAAATCTCGTCGTCATCCCTGCATTTTGGGGATAGAACCAACGTCATTAGGACAGCAGTATGGATACATTTAGCCAACTACAAGTTATTGAATTTAATCGCCACAGCCCTGCCAGTATCGAGCAAGCCTTGCAAAGCTATCAAGCTCAATTAGAAGCGCATCAAGCCTTTGTTAGAGGCGGTCGATTCAACTTGATGTTTATGGATAACAGCAGTGGCACGCGTGAGCACCTGCAGTTGGACATGCTACAAGATCAGCAGCTAGCAATGGCAGCACTCACACTCAATCCAGATGGCGGCCACTTAAGTAGTTATGTGGTGAGTGATGAACGTCTGCTGTATCTATCTGAGACCTTGTTATTTGCCCTAGCCCTTGAGCATGAGTCGCTTTACCCACAACTGCGTAAGACTGCACAAGCTATGGTCGACTACGCCCGCTTTGAAAACGACACCAGTGAGATGTGGCTCGATGACACCCGAGTATTTGGCGCAGAACCCTTGTATATGATGGCGGCCAAAGACGCTAATGACGCCACTTATTTAGCGCAGTTTTTTATCCCCTATTGGGATGATGAGCATGCTGTTGGCTATGGCGATATGATGTTAAGCCTACTCGAGCGACATGGTTGGTGTGAGGCGATGATTAACGCCTTTGTCTGGTGTGATAATCACAGCTTTCGATTCGCTTTTTACGGCAGTGATTGGGAGCAACCCGCCCCAAGATACCAACCGCTTGGGGATTATTTAAAAGCTAATCCTGATAAATACCCGCGCTTTATTGAGTTAGTAAAGCAGCGTTTTCATGCTCAGCCCGCACTGGTTTATAGCGAGCATGACTCACTTGAAGAACAAAAGCCGATCCTCAATTTATATCTCACCTTAATTGCCGAATGTTGTGGTAAAGACAGTGAAGAGATGAACTGCGAACTGGCTGAACATTTCATTAATGACAGCCTTGAAAATGAAGCGATTAATTTACAAAATCAACTAAAGCAAGAGCTCAGTGGCAAACTCTGTTGTTACGCTGGCAGTATTGCCCAGCAACAAAAGCAACGTATTGAGCGCGCAGAACGTAAAGAAGTACGCGATGAGTATTTAGGCGGGCTTAAAATGGTCAGCGAGTTTTTGTTGAGCCTTGAAAATAGCCACGCCTTGCTATCCTATATCTCTACAGGTGAACAAGCTGAGCTCCTGAATGAAGTTGAACCGTTCAATATTATTCCTCATAGTGAAAAGCACGCATTAACCTTTTTTGAAGCCATCCAAGAGTCTTGCTGGGATATGGACGACTTTGACCATGTGCGCGATAACTTCCATGAAGTGATGGAGCACCTAGCAAAAGATTTGCTACAAGATAATGATGAAGATATGGACGAGGATGCTAGCAACGGCTTTATTAGCCGCGTTAATCCAAAGCCCGAAAATGTGTCATTGGCATCGGCTAATACTCAGCCTGAAAGCCAAGTACGCAGTGCGCAAACCATGCTGCGCTTTGTCGACATTTTCTATCGTTTCTTTGGCCAACAAGCCTTTAATGACGAAATGTGCGACCTGCTAACGGGTGAGACAGAGTATCAAGCGATTATCGGTGTTGATGATTACTACACACGCTTTATGCCAAGCGGCGCCGAACAAAAGCCTGCTAATGGAATTAGTAGAGCAGAACAAAGAACGCTAGAAAGCTTACTCGATGAGTTTATCGATATAGGTTACAACCAGATCTCTGCTGAAATGCTCGAACAAGCTGACGAGCTATTTGCTAATCGCGCCTGCTTAAACTGCCAAGATTGGCCTGAAGATGAGCTAGGTATCGATGCGCTATGCGCTTACCTACTACTTAAAGATAAACAGCAAAATTGTAATGACGGCTACACCCAAGCCTTACAAGCAAAGCTCAATGGCGTATTTGAGCGCGCTGTAAACTTGATGCTCGAAAATGCCGATATCTTAGATGATGGGCCTTTTACCGAAAAAGGCCTCAATGATACCGAGCTACAACAACTAAAAGCTTATTTTACCGAGGCAACACCAGAGCTAAATCAGCAGCAGATGCTAGCGCTATTAAATCAACACCTGTATAGCCAAGATATCTGTCGTCAGGCATATTTATACTTCCCTAAAATTAGCCCACAGCAAAAAAGCTATAGCTTCTTAGATGACCGTGATGATGACTACCAACGGGTGATCCTAAGTTGCTTATGGCTAAAGCAGCTCGACACCCCTGAAGCCATTAATGCAGAACGTATTTGGCAACTGCTGATCACCATGGCCCCCATCAGAGTCGTGCATCTTGTTGCAAAGGCCTATAGCGAACATAGCCGCAAGTTGAGGTTTGAGTCAGCTATCGATGAAAGCAATTTCTTCGACATGCTAAACAACCATGGCATAGACAAAGCCTTTACTTTGGCCTACCAAGTTGAGCAGTTTAGCGCTAGCACATCCCGCACTGAAGATTACCTGAACTTGGTCGAGTTAATGGGTGAGTTAGATAATGAGCAGCAAGGCATGATGGCCGCGGCAAGACGCAATGATGCCAAGGCATTACTGCGCGGATTAGATTACAGCTATCAACCAACAAAGCTCGAATTCCATAAGCATGTGGCAATGCGTTTCCCAAACATGCCTTTTGCTCTCGATAATGAGCTACAGCAATGCCTGAGTGAGTTTATTCAGCTTAATAACAACTCGTGGGAAGAGGTGATTGAAAGCAAGTTTAGAGACTATGTGATCTTTTCTGACTTTGTCACTGACGGGGCTGAGCTACCTAAAAAGTTGCGCCTGCCGGCCAAGTTACACCCTAATGCCGAACTGAGCCAAAGCCGTAAGAACGATAGAATGGATTGGATCTATAGCGAGATCTTGCAGCAGGTTGGCGATGAACTACTGGTTTTAGTGGCCGATAAAGATGCAGCTAGAGATGGCAATATCTACGTTGGCGGCCAAGTCGTGATCCTCAACGACAAAATAGACGCCCAAAGCGTGATTGATGCAGTTAAAAACCTACCGAGTCCAGAGCAGCGCCGAACCCAAGTTAACCAAAACCTATGGGCCTATCTGCAGGGTGAGCTAAGTTATGATGAGTTTGCGCCGCAATTTAACCAATATATCAGCTATGAAACCACGGCTAACCTTAAAGAATACCGCAGCCATGCGTTAAGCCAATATGTATGGCTGCTAGATGATGAGCGTTGTGGTCGTTTAGTTGAGTTACTGGCAAACCACAGCTACCAAGCCTACAAAGTGTTCACCGACGGGCTCATATATGGCTATATGGATCAGCTCGCCCTACAAGGCAAAATGGATTTAGCCAGCCGTTTAGCGTGCGATGAAGATGACTATGAAGAAGCAGCGTATCAAGCACTGCTCGATTGGTTATTTAGCCAAAACGTTAAACCTGAATACCTGCTGCTATATATGATCAAAAATTATCGCCCATGCATGGGAGAGTACATTGCCGCCATGGCACAACGTGATGAAATCAAGCCTCTGATGTCATTTTTGTATATCGACACTAAGGCAGCCTTGGTGGATATTCTTGCTAAACAAGCTGATGGCAGCGACTTTATGACATTGTTCGCCAAAGAGAAATCACGAAAAATTCGTGACAGGGTTGAAGCGGCATTAAGCTAAAACACAACCCGTAAACGAGAGCCAATCCTAAAACAAAGGCTGAGTCATCACTCAGCCTTTTCATTTAGTCCTGTTTAGCTAGTCCAGTTTATCTAGGATTTAAACGGATCTTCACAGCTCTGTAAGTGCCCACTCATTGCTCCTTGAAGCTGAGGATGATTATCAAGCTCTCCGCTAACATTATTCACTGAAATCAGCTTTACCCGCGCACATTGACTAGCATCAGCATTCACTTCTAGCCAAACAGGCATCATATTCAATGGATTTAAGAAATAATAAAGCCCTGCTTGATGGTCGCCAAGGTTAGTCCAACGCGTACAAGTTGCTTGCTCTTTTTTACTTGGATTAAACGCAAATGGAATCGCGCCATTTTGCATCAGCGCGCGGGTTTGCGCTAAAACATCAGCAGGATTTTGTACAGGATCAGAAAGGGTCAAGTTAAATGCGGCTCGCTCAAAACTTTGAGTTGCCGATATCCCGCCCGGAACGGTAAACACTGGAGTCGCTATCGCAGGCTTGGTTTGCCCCCAAAGATATTGCCAGTACTTTAGAATATTCAGTTGAGTGGGGTAGTCAGGCTCATTGGTGACAATTTGATTCTCTTCCCCCTCATAAACATGCAGCTCACCCGCTTTAATCTCAATCACTGCGGAGTGACCATGAAGGTCTGACACTGCTAGGTGGATCTTATCCTGCATCAAGTCTTTCGCCTTGCCACCTTCGGGGATCTTTTCTTTGATCAACTGCAAGGTGTTGCTCTTAGCATAGTTAACGACTTGGTTAACATTAGCAAAACTATCCAAAATATATTGTGGCCAGCGTAATATACTGATGTTGCAGTTTTTCTGGTAATGCTTAGGTTTCCCATAAGTCGCTGGCGTGTCATATAACACATTAACCACTAAACCTTCAGCATTCATTCCATCAACTGTCGCATAGCCTTGAGCTTCATCTCCCATCATGGCTACGACACTGGCGTATTTTGACTTCCAGTGAAATATCACACTAGGATCAAGATCCTTCTTCTCCGCCTTCTTCGTTGATAATCCTTGCCTATTAAGCCCTTTAGGAAATTGAAATAAATTGGCTTCGATAGGTCTGAACCAGTTCATGTTCCTTCCCGTTACCGGATAGTCCGAGTTAAGGTTATTTAATACTCTTAAGCACATATCAGTTCCTTTAATATCCCTTATTTTAAATATGGTTGTTTGAAATCAACCAAAAGTACAATAACATATAGGCAACATAATGGAGCTGGACCCGATACGGATATGGATAGCATAGAGTTAAATAGTACCTATAACTTAAGAAGAGCTGTGTTAATTGGCATGTGCACGCTTTTAGGCTGCCTGAGTTTTCTACTCGGTATTATTAACCTATCTATTGCAGCAAAGTGGATAACGCTTGGTTTTATAGAACTTTTCTACGCACTGTGCTCGTTTGTACTGGCACTGCTCGCAGTCAAAAAAAGACACCAATTTTGGCAAGTTATTCTGTATATTTTTACCTTAACGGCTATCGTTATTTATGCCGTCTCTCTGTCTCAAACCATAAATTCAATGATCTGCTGGGTACTGGTTTTACCCACGGTTTACTATCTGCTTCTAGGTAAGAGGTTTGCGAATTTACCGGTAATTATGCTTTTCTCTGCCATTGTTACCGATATCATTGGTAAATATGGCTTTACCGTTAATCCGCTGCTGGTTAACTTCGTTTTTAGTTATCTACTTATTTGGGCTGTTTCTCATATTTACGAGAAAAACCGGGCCGATTCCGAAGCTAAGCTACAGGAGCTGGCACTACAAGATCCACTCACATTAAGCTTCAATCGACTAGCACTGACAAAGTATTTTGAGGATATCGTTTCAAAGCAATCTCTAAAAGAGTTTGCTGATGAGGTACACCTACTGATTTTAGATATCGATTTCTTCAAACAGGTAAACGATGAGTATGGTCATGAGGCTGGCGATATTGTGCTACAAGAGAGCGCCAAAATTATCAGTCGCATTGCCGGTGATAAACAGACATTTAGGATAGGTGGTGAAGAGTTTTGTGTGCTGATTGAAAACAAAAACCAAGATGAAGCGATAGCGCTTGCTCAATTAATCAGAACTAAGCTTGCTCAGCATACTTTTAAACTCACAGAGCAAGAAAATATCAACATTACGGTCAGCATTGGGCTAGGCAATTATCGTCCTGGTATGGCTTTGCCAAATCTATTACGCCAAGCCGATCAGCGCCTATATCGGGCGAAACACAATGGCCGAAATCAAGTGATTTATCACAATGCCCCACTTGCAGCCTTGGCATGATAGAAAAGGGAATGGCTTCCCCTTTCTATCATTTAAACAAACTCAATATTAGTGCAGCTTCATTCTTGGTCTGACGACACGCATTAGCTTTTCAGCGCACCATAACGCGACTGTTTTAAAGGTGCCGTGAATCGCTTGTTGGTGCATACGGTAGAGCGAGATATAAACCAGACGGGCGATCTTACCTTCAATAAACATGCTGTTCTTGGTCAGGTTCCCCATCAAGCTGCCCACAGTGCTGTAGCGTGATAGGTTAACCAAGGATCCATGATCCACATAAACATAATCAACAAGTGGCAACCCCTTCAGCTCGTTAAGAATATTCTTCTCAACACACTCAGCCATCTGGTGAGCAGACTGCGCTCTTGGCGGCACAAAGCTGCCATCGGCTTGTTGGCAAGCACAGCAATCGCCTATCACGTAAATATCATCACTTACGGTACTCAGCAGGTTAGGTTTTACCATTATTTGGTTAGCACGGTTAAGCTCAAATAGACCGATATCTTTAATAAAGTCAGGAGCCTTAACGCCTGCAGCCCACAGCATAATGTTAGCTTCAATTAACTCACCTTCTGAAGTCACAAAGCCTGCAGAAGTCGCCTCACTAATACGAGTGTTTTCCATCACGTTAACACCGAGTTGACTCAACTCGCGTCTAGCTGAAGTGGCAATACGTTCTGGCAAGGCTGGCAATATACGTTCACCAGCTTCAATCAAGTTAATATTAAGCTTATCCGCGGTCATCTTGCTCAAGCCATAGACCTTAAGCAAGTCGGTCACATGATAAAGCTCAGCAGACAATTCAACACCCGTTGCGCCACCACCGACAATGGCAATATTAAGCTCATTGATAGTTTCCGATTGGTGTACTCGGGTAAAGCTATCTAACAGCGCGTTATGGAAACGGTTAGCTTGCTGGTGTGAATCTAAGAAGAAACAGTTTTCTTTGACACCTGGGGTATTAAAGTCATTGCTGATGCTGCCAATGGCGATAACCAGTTTGTCGTATTGAATTTGACGCTCGGGCAACATCACCTTACCCGCTTCATCGATAATCGGTGCCACCGAGATCGACTGCTTAGCTTCGTCTACACCACAGAAAGTGCCGAGTTGAAATTGATAGCCGTGCTTGGCCGCGTGAGCAGAATACACCACACCATCGAGTGCGCAATCCAAAGAGCCCGTAGCCACCTCGTGGAGTAATGGCTTCCAAATATGAGTTCGGTTTTTATCGACCAAGATAATTTGTGCTAGGTTTTTCTTACCCAGCTTATGACCCAACTGAGTCGCTAACTCCAAACCACCAGCGCCGCCACCAACAATCACAATTTTTGGGTTTGCCGATCTCATTATTTGATTCCTCACATGGGGCGACTATTGGTCCACTAACGGCTTTAATAGCGCCAAAGACTAATTTAACGTTCACTTCTTTAAAGACCATATGTTGACGCAAAACATGACCTAAGTCACGTTGAATAAATTCGATTTTTTGACAAAAATCAGTTGATTTAACTAACAAATACAAAATAAGCAACAGTATAACCAAGGAGAAACCACACTTTTTGCGCATTAAATATAAAATATAATAACAAGCAGATTTCTGCTGTAGCAGATTTCTGCTGTAGCAGGCTTGAAATATGACTCATGACAAGAGAGGCAGAGAAAACGACATAACTTACCTCTAATATTTGCTAGCGAGATCAAAATTCATTCAAGATAAGCTAGCGCGAAAGCAAACAAACAACTAATTTAGCCGCCCTTTAAAACCACTTACCTAAAATATGAATATGAAATCCTTTGTTGCTGGCCTAATGATGGCTGCAAGCATGCTAGCTGTCAGCAATGTTGCTATGGCTGATGAGCAAATTACCTTAGGTCGTACCATCTTATTGGGCGGCGGCGATCATGGCGCTAAAATACCGCTACTCGTTTGCCGCAAAACTGACGCTATCCGCGTAAAAGCTGAGCGTGATCTACATTTGGAAAAAATCAAAGTGACCTTCAACAATGGTCAAACAAAGACAATTCACTTCTATCGTGATCTAAAGAAAAACAAATACACTGACTGGCGTAAATTCGCTTACCCACGCTGTGTAAAGAAGCTTGAAGTCTACGGTAACTCTGACGGTTCAAAAGCTGGCGTTAAAGTATTAGGCCGCAAAAAGTAATCGCTCTCAAAACAAAAATGACCACATAAATGTGGTCATTTTTTTATCAGGCTATCATAGCTGTAAACAGCAGATTAATTCGCTTGCTGTTGGCACTCGAGTAATAACTGTTGGAAGTGTGCACCTAAGTCTTGGCTAGCAAACTCTTGGCTAGCAGTCGCCATCTCTTGTATGTGTTGCAGGCCCTGCTCAACACCTTGGTCGGCAATAATTTGTTTTGCGTAAGCTGCTGCATCTGCACCTTTTTGCAGGAGACTCGACATATTCTCTAGACTAAAATCCTGTTCCATCAAGGCTTCTAGCTCACTAAGAAGCTCTGTGATCTTTGCCGACTCGACCAATGCCCCCTCTACGTTAACCAGTTCGCCAACAGGATCCATCTCTAACTTACTGGCAACACAAGCGGCAACGCTCCCCGCTTCGGCGCCGTTTGCAACGGCTTCGATACCTTGGCTGCGGATCTGCTCAATCACCTGCTGTAACTGCTCATTTTTGGCCAGCCAAGCTTGCTCTAACTGCTGCTTTTCATCGCCACCAAAATACCCACAACCACTTAGGCTAATAGCCAAAACAGCGGGCACCATTACCGTCTTTAACTGCATTTATCTACTCCAATAAATCAAAGGCTAAACAGCCATTGGCGCTAGTATACATAGTTAAATAAATACCGACTTTTAATCTTTATTAATCTTCAGCCACCCATTTAAATCGAACTATATATGAGTGACATAACTCAGAGCGCTTTCGATTTTATATATTGCTTAGGCGGTTGACCTAGGGTCTTCTTAAAGAAAGTGATAAAGGCGCTGACAGATTCATAGCCTAACTCTTCGGCAATGCGCTGCACCGACTCCCCAACCGCCAGCTTCTGTAGCGCTAACACGATATGTAGTTGGCCACGCCAGCGGCCAAAAGTGAGTCCTATCTCACTCTTAACTAACCTAGATAATGTGCGCTCACTCATGGCATGCTGACTCGCCCACTGAGCCACGGTTTGCCTATCATCAGGCGCAGCCATCAATGCTTTGGCTATGACCATAAGCCTAGGCTCACTTGGAATTGGAAAGTCATAATGCTCAGTTGGCATGCTACGCAACTGCTCGATTAGTACCATAACAAGCCTATCGGTCGAGCCCCCTTTTCCATAATCTTGTTCTTGTGTGGTTAAATGAATGATCAACTCCCTCAATAGCGGCGTCATCGACAAGGTACAGCTCTTATCTGGCATCCCCTCTATATCAGGATTAACAAATAACATGCACACATCGGCACTCTTTGAAATCTGGTTGCTATGGGGCACTTGGCTCGGGATCCAAACCGCGCAATCCGGCGGCACGATCCAGATAGCGTCATCGATGTGACACTTAACAAAACCGCTTAACGCTAGAACTAATTGACACTTATGGTGTTGATGAAAAGGGGTTTCGGCATCCTCTTTCTCACCAATTAATCGCAGTGCAACCACGGCCTGAGGATAAGTGTCAGAGTCAAACTCCGGAAGGGATGGGGCATTAAACTTCATATCATGACCGCGTTTAGCAATATAAAGTCACTATAGCTCAATACAGCAATCAATTAGAAGCGTAAGCTAGCGCACTTTCGTATTTATCCAAGGTGCCTTTTATGACGTGTTCGCATCCTTCTCGCTTCGCTAGCGGTGCTTTTTTACTGCTTGGTGTACTATTGATCTCAATCAGCCTTCGCAGCCCAATTACAGGTGTTGGGCCGTTGCTCGATGCCATTAGGGCCGAGCTACACCTAAGCGCTGCACAAGCGGGTATGCTAACCACTCTACCTTTGCTCGCCTTTGCTTTCTTCTCACCTATTGCAGCTAAACTCGGTCGTAAACGAGGGCTTGAACAAGCTTTGATGTTGTCATTACTGTTAATCGTTAGCGGACTTGTTATGCGCTCCCTTGGCACTGCCAGTACACTCTTTATCGGCACGGTGATCATCGGCGCAGGCATAGCCTTTGCTAACGTGTTGCTACCCAGTTTAATGAAGCGAGATTTCCCCACTAAAATTGCCACCATGACCTCGATGTATGTATTGATGATGGGCGCAGGATCGGCGATGAGTGCCAGCTTAGCTATCCCACTGACGGAGATAGCTAACCAGTTGTCGATAAATGTAATCCCAAATTGGGCATTCTCCTTAGGCAGCCTTGTCATATTCCCGCTGATTGCAATTGTGGTATGGCTACCACAATTGCGAAACCACACTGCACCGAGTAAAGACACCCAAGCACTCGATAACCACAGTTACCTTTGGCGCAATGGCTGCGCATGGCAGATCACCCTATTTCTAGCACTGAACTCCTTCTTGATGTACATCTTTATCAGTTGGTTACCCACTATCTTGGTTGATAACGGCTTTAGCCATCATGAGGCTGGCGTCATTCACGGTGTGCTGCAGCTATTTACTGCCGTTCCCGCCTTAGTACTGATCCCATTTATGAATAAGTTTGAAGATAAACGTCTGCTTAGCTTTGGCCTCACCTTGATGGCGTTAATTGGTATTTTAGGACTGTTGTTCAAACCTGAACTCGCCATGGTTTGGGGAATGCTTTTTGGTTTCGGTGCCGGCGGTGGTTTTATCGTGGCGCTGGCCTTAATTAGCCTTCGTACCACGAGTGCACAGCAGGCTGCGACACTATCAGGTATGGCGCAGTTTTTAGGTTACTTACTGGCGGCTACAGGCCCGATGATTATTGGCGAGCTACACGAACAAACAAGCAGCTGGCAGCTCCCACTGGCTCTCTGTTCAGTCAGCGCCATCTTGTGGAGCATGTTTTCTCTGCTAGCGGCAAAAGATGAGTTAATTAAACCCATGACTCAAAGCTACCACACCAGATTAGAACGAAACCTCTCCTAATATTTAGCCGAAACGGGGCTGCAAGCCCCTGACTCCTAGCGAGCAAAGCATTCAATATTTCTATGTTGTCGTCTGTAGCAAAGGCCTATTTCGAATCACCCGTACTAAGAAGTGGTGCACTACCCAAATAGCCAAAGAGGTCCCTATCACTGCCACTACAATTGAGCTAAAGCGATAGCAGATGGAAAAGAAAGCATCTTGCTGCTCGGGGACAAACGCGCTTGTCAGCGGTACAGTTAACGCCGACATGGCCGAGAAACCTAGCCCCGCTTTTATGCCACCAATCGCTAGCCAACGACAAAAAACTCCCGCAGCAATGGCAAAACCCAGTAAGAATAGAATCATGTTATTGGCTAGGCTATATAAGGTAAGTTGTAAGATCATTCCCGCTAGACACCCTAGAAAGGTACCCAAAATACGGATCTTAGCTACCGCCATTGATCCAACAAAAGTCATCGGCGCCAGCACAATAAAAATAGAAGCTTGCGCCGAAAGAGAATCATTGAGATCGGCCACCTGAAACAAGATAAATGCCGCCATAGCGATAATCCAACCGAGTGCCGCTTGTCTCATCATGCCGATATGATCTTTGCGTTGATTATCGATATGGGTTTGTGCTTCTCTGGGCGGTGCTAAACTCGCCTTAGGGAGTTTAGCACTGGGCTCAGGAAACAGATAAAAAGCGAGCGCCACCACGGGGCCAGTAAGTAAGGCCGAAGCGATTAACCCCATGATAAAATCTTCTAAATCAAAGCCCGAAAAGCTGCCAAAATTCAGTAAAATTGAACCCATCAACAATCCAATGTAACCAAATAAATAACTGGTTTTATGGGTCATGGCGATGCATTTAAACAACAACATAATCGCCACGGCTAAGGTCATTAGCAGTGGGTAGGGCTGAAAGAAGCCCACAATAAAAGTGACCTGTAGACAGACCCAAGCTACAGCCACTATCAGCTGCACTATGATGCCACTATTCCAGCGTTCGAGCTGGGTTAGCACAAACATTGGCAATAGTGCTGCAAACATGCCGTTTGACCAACCAAACACTAAGGTAACCGCCAGTCCAAACACGCAGCCAAACCAGATCCGCTGGGTTTTTCTCAAAGTCTCTATTTGCACTGTAGCGCTCCTTGGGATATGGACGGTTTAATAAATATAGTGAAGCCAGCTGACCAGATTAATCTGCAACTTAGCGAGCCAAGCCCACAGACTATCATCTACAGGGTAGAGCACTACCGTGGCACGAGAGCCAACAAATAACGGCAGAGGTAGAGTACTCGAACTGGTTAAGTTAACTCTTACTCGCTGTGCATCTCGTACCCAACGATTACTTGTTTCAACATGAGTCAATTGTCCATTAGGGCTCTGCTGCGCAGCGGCCACACCAAAGTCGCGACTCTGTAGATCTAGGTTAAATACCTTTCCAGGAAAAGCATCGAATGCCACCAAGGCCTTGGATTGGCTATTTATCTGAGCAACCGCTTTTTCACGAAAATCCGCTGCTACCCAGAGAGAGTCTGTTGGAATGAAGGTCAGCAGTGGCATATTGCTATTGGCGGTACTTCCCACCTCTAGCTGCAGGTTTGTGACGACACCATCACTTGGTGCAACAACTTGGGTATGAGATAGATCTAGCTGCGCTTGCTGAAGATTATTCTGTGCCGAACGCACAGCACTGCTCTGCCCCGGCGCATCCCCCAACTGCACCGTTAATGCTCGCAGTTCTTGCTGAGCTGCCCGCAAGTTAGCACTGGTGGCACTATTATTCGCTAAAGCGTTATCCAGCATAGAGAGTGACACTAATTTCTTTGTAGCCAGCTTACTAATGCGCCTATATTCACTATTGGCATTTTCAAAAGCCGCTTTATTAGTGGCCACTTTTGCCTCTGCAGCCTCCACCTTAGCGTACATGGCATCTTCCTGCTCATGGGCCTGCTCCAATGCCAGCTGAGCTTTTTCTACAGCCAATACGTACTTACGTTTATCTATGTTAAATAGCTTATCGCCCTTCTTCAGTTTTTGATTATTACTCACCTGCACATCGGTGACGGTTCCGGTCACTTCGGGGGCAATTTGAATCACGTAACCCTGCACCCGACTCTCTGTTGTGAGTGGTGCATAGCGGTCGGCAATGACAATATAGCCGACTAAAAGAATGAAAATAATTATCAAGCTTTGCATCCAACGACGAAAAGCATGCTCTGCGGTTTGCATCTATAGGTCCAAGGTTAATCTGAGGGGCGACTATTATAGATATTGCTAATTAGATTAAATAGAATGACAAATAGTGCACTTATGACCTATAGGTAGAACAATGAATCTGAGCTTAGACGATCTACACCTGTTTGTATTAACGGTTCAACACGGCGGCATAAGCGCCGCCGCGAAGCAGCACTCGTTGCAACGCTCAAAAGTGAGTCGACGATTGCAAGAGCTCGAGAAATCCTTAGGTTGTCAGCTACTTATTCGTACTACTCGTCAAATTGAGTTAACAGAGAATGGTCGACTGCTTTATCAACAGGTAAGCCAACCTTTAACCGAGGTAGCCCAAGCCGCCAAGCTGCTCAGTAATCAGCAAAAATCTTTGCAAGGCGTATTACGAGTCGCGGTACCAGCAGCACTGATCACCTCCAATATGTTTACCCTATTAATCGATAAATATCTGGATCAGTTTCCGGGAGTATTATTAGAAGTACTGCATTGTCAGGAGAGTGTCGATCTAAAAAGGGAGAATGTGGATATTCAAATACTCCCCGACGGGGTAAAGGTGATAAATGAAGATTATGTGCAACAAACCCTGCTGCGCTTTCCAAGTAGCCTTGTCGCATCAAATGCTTACATACAAAGCCACGCGCCGATTAACGCCCTTAACGATCTGCGTAGCCACCCATTAATGGTTAGCCGCTACAACCAAACCTCTATGCCAGATAATCTTACCCTAAAGCTTTGCTCCGATGATCTACGCTTGCTCCAACATATGGCAACGACTGGCAAAGGCATTGCACTATTGCCGACAGTTTTGCTAAGAGACGCCCTTAAGTCCAAAGAGTTAGTACCAATATTGGTCAATGAAAAATTACCGGAGATAAAACTGACGCTTATCTACCCTTCGAGACAGTTTTTACCGGAAAAAACCCGAGCGCTAATCGAGCTGCTAAGAGATACTTTTAAACTCACTTAAACAGCAAGAAACTTAAGCCGCAAACGCTTTGCGACTAGGCACTGTTCAAATAAGTATTTTAGACATAGGTACGCAAGCGAGCTCGAAGCCCAGAGGGTGTATTCAAGCCGTTGGTTCACTGACCACATAACCTAAACTTTGATAGAAACCTTGGGCATTCAAGGAGGAAGAGAGTGATAACCTGTTAAGCCCCGAAGGAAGGGCTTGTCGCTCAAGCTCAATAGCCAGTGCTTTACCAACGCCTTGACCTGCACTTTGCGGTGTAACAAATAGAGATTCGAGACAGGCTGTCTCCACATCGATAAAACCAAAGCCTAATAGTTTGCCATCTTGCTCGAATACCAAGGCTTTAAGTTATACCAATCAATATAAAGATTTGTTCGCTCAGCGAGAGTTTAGCGGCACTGAGACAAGGCAACGAGTGAAGAACATAGTTAAACTAGGTTTAAGCTCCCTCTTTGTTTATTAAGAGTTGCAGTATCAGAGCCGCTAAAACTCGCCATTCTGGAGCGTTTTTGGCTGCCTACTTCTGCGTTGAATAACTTCACAAGGGAACAACCATTCTTTCAGTTATTCGCCTTGAATTAGTTTGCTAAAAACGCTCTGAGTAGATCAACTTCTTATACTGATTGGTATTAGCAACACCCTGTCTAACCTTTGCGGCATCGGTGAGTTGGCCCATTTATCGACGATTTCAGCCGGGTAGTCTGGTACACATGAGCTTAAGATAGCCTGAGTCCTAACCTTCCATATAGCCTGTGTGTCCTCCACTGTCGCCAGTCTAATCAATTTTGGTTCCTAAAATCTAATTGAGTAAAACAAGCTAAAGCAGGGGTGTCTGTATTACAACAAAAAGGGCTGCAACTTATACCCATAGATATAAGTGCAGCCCTTTAAAGCAATAGCTGTTTTAGCTTACATCATTATGCCAACAATAAGAACCCAACAAAAGTCATGCCTGCTGCTATCAGTGCATAAGGTAGCTGAGTTACCGCGTGGCTCACTAAGTTACAGCCTGAGCCCTCTGCGGCGAGTACTGTGGAGTCAGAGTAGAAACAAGCCTGACTACCGAATGACGATGCCGATAACAGCGCCCCAATTACCAGTGGAATATTAGCATCAACCGCTTGCGCCAGTGGCATGACAATCGGGATCGAAACCGCAAAAATCCCCCAGCTCGAGCCCGTTGCAAACGCCAAGATAGACATGCTTAAAAACACCACAGCTGGCAGTAATTGCGGCGTCATAAATGGACTTAGGCTGTCGATAACATACTGTGGCAGCATCAACTTGTCGCATACATCTTTAAAGATAAATGCCGCGATAACCGTACCAATAGCCGGTAGCATGCTCTTAAAGCCATCGATCATCTGCTCCATCATCTCCGATAGCGGCATCAACTTCTGCACACCATAATAGGGCAATGTAACCGCGAGAGTCGCAAGTAAGCCCTTAAGTACGTCGATATCGAAATAGACGGTAAAGCCGACCAATAGAAAGATTGGTACGAAAAAATTATGCAATTTGCCGCTATCATCGGCATGCTTAAATTCATTTTCAATGGCTTTTAGTGCATATTCATCAGAGGTTTGCACCTCATCTAAATCCATCTGCTTAATCGCTGGCTCGCCTTGAGCAGCGGCCATTTGCGCTTTTTTCATCGGACCAAAAGCTGGCACTACGCCTAAGATCACTAACAGCACCATAGCCACAGCTAGCCAAGCGTAAAGCATGTAGGGGATCGCCTGCATATAAACGGCAATACCTTGTCCCTCGCCTGCGATGCCGTTATCGACTAACAAGCCACCAAAAAAGACTGCCCAAGTTGATAGAGGAACCAATACACAAATAGGTGCAGCAGTCGAGTCCACCACATAAGCTAGCATCTCACGGGATACCTTAAACTTATCCGTGACACGTTTCATCGTTGAGCCGACAGTCAAAGCATTTAGGTAGTCATCGATAAAGATAACAACGCCCAAAATAAAGCTCATAAACAGCGAGGATTTTTGACCCTTTGCAAATTTCAGTGCAAGACGACCGAAAGCCATTGAGCCACCGGTGCGAACCAGCAGAGCAATCAAGGCACCGAAGCCACCACAAACTAAAATTAACCAACCGATAGTTTCATCGGCCATCACGGACAAAGAGGTATCAGAAAAATTAGTCAATATATTCGCTGGCTCATACATGGCCAGACCGACTAATGCACCGATAATCAAAGAGAGAATTGGACGGCGCAGCACAATCGCTAACACCAAAACCACCACTGGTGGGATAAGACTTAAGGCTGTCGGTTCAGACATGCGCTAAGGTCCTTATAATAAAGTGCCAAAATGGCAATTAATCACCAGACTCAAACAACTATTTGTCGAGTCTAATTGCTGCTCTACTGTTTAGATACCTGCCGATACCTTGAATTTTACGGGCAATTTTTGGGGCCCTAGTAAAAACATCGCGCAGAAAATAATCCCCATTGGCCTTGGAGTCAACAATAAATATCCTATTTTACTGAATTTTTATAGCACTGGAGGAGGTGGCGAGTTCAAACGTCCGTATAAGATAGGTTAAGCTGCATGAAATTCAATAACAAACCCATCGAATAAGCGGCTAAAAAACAGTAAGATCAGCGGCAATCTTGGCATGCTCTGATACACTTTGGGCGAATTATGTTACTCATTCTCTTCCAGTTTAGAAATAAAGATCCGATTGAGATCATTACTCCATAACTGAATAATCTTGCGGTTTTTCGCTTTATTCCAAAAACACTTACCAAATAAAATAATCGCCGCCCCCTCAAAGTCTCGGCGCTCATCCAGACCAAACTTGTGCATTAACGGCGTGGCTATCTTATCGATCGGTATACCGACATCTTTACTATCGGCGGGGTTTAACCAAAGTAACTCTTTATCGACATGAGAAATCGTGCCCCAATACATGCGCGGCGCCCCCGTTTCGGTCGGCTCCGCATCGGCAAAGTTAACGAACAAATTCTTAGCTCGCCAACGGTACTTCTCATCGGTATAGACCCAAAGATCTGACTCGGCCAGTTCACTGCCACGCATCAAACTATGAAGCAGTTTCTCCAACCCCTCTTTAGCGATACGTTTCTCACCGCTCGCTGTTTGTCCGCCTCTCAGCTCCGCCTCACTAGCGTCTGAGTCTGGGACTATAGTATCTGGGCTCCTGCTTGGCTTATCGGCAGCTTTAGCCTCTGACTCTGACATTGAAGCTGGCTCAGGTTTCTGAATTTGTGCATTTTTGTCTAGCTTAGCTCGCTCCTGCTTTCCCTTGTTAACGATCCCCCTGCTGAGTCTAGGTTGGCGGCTAAAGTCGATTATCATCGCATCGCTATCAACCAACAGCTGATTCACCTCAATGGCGTGTAGCTCCTCACGCTCCTTTGCAAGTGATGGCTTAAACTCACGGCAATCAGCTTGGTGATAACGAGAACCAAAACAGGCCGCCTTGCCATCTTTAGAGGCTTTTCGATAATAGGCTTTACCCGCGCAGGCAGGACATACCAATGTTTGGCGATATTTCTCAATGTCGGTATCGCTGAGTTTCTGAAACTTAAAAACGGAATAAGTAACAGGGTTCGATTCATCAAATAAACATATTGCATCAAGCATCCTAGTTTCCCCCGTTTCTAAGCACATTTTTAACCATAGACATTCCCATCATAGGCTATTGTTAAATATAAACAATAGCCTGTACTTGCTCACTATATTTAATCCGCTTTTCACGACTAAGCTTCCCCAAGTTAGCCTTGCAACCTCTTTGGCAAGCTCTAGCTTACCGAGCGATAATTCCATTTTTACCGAAATAATTATTGACTAATTTTTTAATCGGACTATTATCTGCCCAACTTAGTTATTTCGAAATATCCAGAAATAACAAATAAAGTATTTTAGAGGTAAATATTATGAGTCCTGAAATCATCGCTATGGCTAAAGAAACCGCTGGAATGTTTCTGTTTCTAGCGGCCGAACTAACCCTGCTGTTTATCGCGATTAGCTATATCGTGGGTCTGCTACAGGAATACATTCCACCAGAAAAGATCCAATCGATTTTAAGTTCGAAGAAAGGTAAGGGTTACATTATTGCTGCGCTGCTTGGCTCGATAACGCCTTTTTGCTCATGCTCTACCATCCCGTTCTTAAAAGGCTTGCTAAGAGCAAAAGCAGGCTTCGGTCCTATGATGGTGTTCCTGTTCTCTAGCCCATTATTGAACCCGATTATTATCGGTCTGTTTATCGTAACCTTCGGCGTCAAAGTGGCACTGTTTTACTTCATCGTAGCCATGACCGTATCGGTAACTGCTGGTTACCTCCTAGAAAAGCTGGGATTTGAGCGTTACGTAAAGCCGGAAGCCTATGAAGCGGCAGGTGCATCAAGTTGTGGTACAAGTTGTGGCGATGCGCCCAAAGAGGTTGCAAAAGTTGAGGCAAAAACTGAAACAAGTTGCTGCACAGCCCCTAAAACAGTCACTGCGCCTGTGGCCACGACTGGCTGCTGCGCCGAGCCAAAACAAGCCGTTGCTGCAACAAGTTGCTGCTCTGAGCCTGCGCTTGCTATGGCCAGCTGTTCAAGCGGTACTGAAGCGGCTGTCAGCAGTTGCGGGTCAAACCAAAGCGTCAAGCAGGACAACCGCTGGATGCGTGTATGGCGCGCAACGTGGAAAGACTTTAAGCAAGTCCTGCCTTACTTGATGATTGGTATTTTACTTGGGTCATTTATCTATGGTTTTATTCCAACAGACTTAATCGCTAAGTACGCAGGTGAAGGCACTTGGTATGCGATTCCTATTGCTGCAGTGATTGGTATTCCTCTGTACATTCGTGCAGAAGCGGTTATCCCATTAAGCTCGGCATTAGTCGCAAAAGGGATGGCACTCGGTTCGGTCATGGCGCTAATTATTGGTAGTGCTGGGGCAAGTTTAACCGAGGTGATTTTGCTTAAGTCTATCTTTAAGAATCAGATGATTGCCGCATTTTTAGCTGTCATCTTAGGTATGGCAATTAGTGCAGGTTACTTATATACGCTGATGTTCTAACACTCGCTCCAACATGTGCTGTTGAAAAAACAACCAACAGAAACTATACGCCTATATGAAATAGCGTATAATGCCCCCGCTCACTCAATTTAGTTTTCTCTAAACTGAGTGAGCTTTAAATCGACTGTCACTATGGAGACTATAATGGCTAAACATCAAAAACGAGCACAGGTGCTTGAGCACGAAAGTGGCCGCGGAGTAATTAAAGATAATGCCTTAAAGGCTATCGTTACCAGTCGCTTATTTAGAACACGCACAGAGAAACCCAAGAAAGGCAAAGGGTCATACAACCGTAAACAACAGAAGGGGCAGAAGCTGAAGGGCTATGCCCCTTTTGACTATCTAGCGTTCGCCTAAGTTATTCACATAAGTTATCACTCATATCAACACCGCAGCTCGCCCAGCAACTCTCTCCAACAGCTATTTCCAGCAACTATCTATAGCTTGAATTAATTTCAAATCAACAGCTTACCTATCCATACTAAAGAGCTAAAACTGATTGTAGGTAAAACTGGCGATGGCTAATACCACCAACATAATCGCCAGACGATACAAGACGCCTTTAACCAGATTGACCTCACTGTTTTGCTCTAGGTGCTTTTTCTTCGACATCGTCTTAATCCTTAATAGGAGTTGATTATCCTTGGCAACTTAAACCTAAGCGTTGCTGCAGCGATAATGGTAATAACGACTGATAAGGTATTAACTGCTCGAGCAATCCATGCAAGATATCCAGTGCGACGAAGGCATCGGCCGCCGCATATTGTACTTGCAGCTCACTCAATGGCTCAGTTAAAGGTCTAGCCCAATTAGATAGGGTCACCTTCTTACTCTTAGGCAATTTCAAGCCTAACACCGTTGCCGCCATCTGCTGCGTTCCCAGCTGTTTAGGCGCGCCAAGCTGATTCATCACCCAGTTAAGATCCAGTATTGAGACCAACCCAATATCGAAATCGCGCTGCATGGCACTAAGATCGCTTCTTAGACCTATTCCGACTTTAAGCCACGCTTCGCTACTCAGGATTGGCGCTAACGCCGCCTTAAAGCGGTTGATATTCTCGCCCTGCATTCGAAACAGGTAGCAAGTTGTCTGTGTTGAAACTTGGATAAGCGAAATTGGATTAGGGTTACGTCGCCCCTTGTCAAAAGTCGCCGCGGTCTCAGAATCAAAACCGATACAGGTTTGTGCCTCTATATCGGTAATGGCAGCTTGAAGAGAATCGGCTGTGACCACTATAACTTGCCGAGTTTGACCGTTTAACTTTGCCGATACCTTTTGAATTCGCTCGACATCAAAATCCGCTAATCGAGATAACTCTCTATCGTCGATACGAGTGATTAAGCTTGTTCGCCGTTGCAGCCAGTCAAGCTTAAGCCGGTTCTCAGCGGTAGTAATCGAGCTAAAGAAGGCCTTCTCAGCAGCCTGCATTGCCTCAAAATACCCATCGGCATCACAACCTAACTCACGGCGAATCGCCGCCGACTTGTCAGGGCTGAGACCAAACTTAAATAAACTCATGATATGACCCTATATCTAATCGCGTTATCAGGCTCCATCATTGGGTCACCCAGATTAAACCCCAATGTTGCTCAATCGCCTTGGCAACCCCCACATTGAAACGCTTCCAGCCCGTAATTATATCAAGGTATTCCGACTCTTGCGGAATGTAATCGGGATTATGTTCAAGCAGCCAAGCATTAAACCTATCCCGTATCGTCTGTTCATCCAGTTGAGATAGCAAGGTCGATAGTTCAGGCAGTGACCGACTCTTAAAGGCAAAAGACTCACCTTCAGCGTCCATTTTGATGGCGTCATGCTGATTAATATCTAACCAGGTTTGAAACAAGCTACCCGCGCCTCTGACCCGTGCCTCAGTATTGTTGAGAATGTAATGGTAAAGATCGACGTTTCTATGGTTCACATCAGGGCCAATCATCTCAACCTCAACGCTTGGCCAATCTAGAGGCAAGACAGGCTTTTTAGACCCTGTCAAAAGCCGAACAAATTGGACGAGGAGAGGTTGCGACTTTGCAGAGGCAAACGTTTGCTCACTCGGTGCTTGCCCCAACAGATAATCCTGCATGGTTTGCGGATTGTGTTTTAAAAATTGAATGTGTTCATTCGGTAATGAGAACACATTGAGACATAGCGCCATTTGGGCTCCGTTGACAATCTAAATTCGCTGAAATAGTTAGAAAGGTTTGTATAAATCACTTCTCATAAAAACAAGAGCTAACACTGTAGCCAGCCTCATTTTAAAAATTCCATAAAACAGCTAGGGTCGGATTCACAATCAAACAAAAACACCACAACAAATACACAACATCTGATATATTGATCCCACTAAACCTGTTCAGACTCTACTCAAGCAGGCTCTATACATCTAGCATTTTATATCGATAATGCTTTTCTTATACGTCGGAGGCTTATATTGAACAAATCATTCTCAACAAATCTCGATTGGGACGCGATAAAACACCAATTTAAAGAAGATAACAGAGTTCGAATAAGCAACATTTGGCTTCCTGAAGATGCTCAAGAAATTAGTCGCTGTTTAGATCAAGAGACTGACTTCTCCCATGCCTATACCCAAACAGGAAAAGCAACGGTACAGTCAGATCAATCTCTTCGATCCATGACTGGCCCAGACCAAAAGACCCTTTTTCAAAACTTATATAAAGATGCATCCCAAGGCGTAGGCTTTTGGTATGGTCGCCACCTTATTTCACCAACGAGCCCAGCTCTCCTTAATAGCGTTAAAAGTTATTTAAATTCAGAGGATCTATTAGAAAAAATTAGATTCATGTCTGATAGAGCAGATATTAAACTTGCCAGTGCCCAAGGCACTCAGTTTACACCGGGAAATTTTTTAACTAGGCATAAAGATGTGGTAGAGCGTGAAGGCCGAGTTCTCGCATTTGTACTAGGATTCACTCCGAATTGGCACCCTGATTGGGGAGGGTTACTTCAATTCTATGAAGATAATGGCACGCCTCGCGATGCTTGGACGCCTCAGTTTAATTCAATGACCATATTTGATGTTCAACATGTTCACTCAGTGACCTATTTAGCACCGTTCTGTCCGTCTAAGCGTTTATCCATAACCGGTTGGTTCCGTACGAAATAGTTGACTTAAGCACTGCACTAAAAAAGTTCAGTGCTTGCTCTCAATGTAGCTCTCAATAATCTCAGCGTTCTCCCTCTCCCAGGGCGGGATCATACTTTGTTAATAGTAGGGAACTTCTTCGTATCTGCATGATCTGATCGGGCATGTTATTCTACTGAGCCTAATCCATGTCCTTATTTGAACACTTGAAACTCATCGAAGACCCTCGCTCTCACATCAACCTAAACCATGATTTAGTTGATATTATTTTTCTCGTTTTAGCCGCTATCGCTTCAGGTTGTGATGGCTGGCAAGCTATCGAAGAATTCGGCCAAGAGAACCTATCTTGGCTGCGTAAACATCGAGATTTTGATAACGGAATCCCTACTCGACATTCCATTGCTCGGATCATTAAAGTGATCGATACCGAAATACTGGTTATGACACTCTTTAGTTGGGCAAATCGCTTAAGAGAAGCCTCAACCAAGCCATTGATCGCTATTGACGGCAAAACCTTGCGTG